>JAYVQU010000039.1:0-120419 GCA_043776875.1 Actinomycetes bacterium | reverse complement strand
TCTGGTTCTTCGCCGCCTTCACCCGTATTTGATTTTCCACCAATTCGGTTCATCGCAATAGCCAGCGTTTCATGCGCTTCTGCCGAAATAGATCCATAAGACATGGCACCTGTTGAAAATCGCCTAATAATCTGCGTTACCGATTCGACTTCGTCAATTGAAATTGCCGACGAAACCCCATCTTTAAACACAAAAAGACCGCGCAAAGTCATTAATCGCGTGCTTTGGTCATTGACCCGATCTGTGTAACGCTTAAAAACATCGTAACGTTTATTGCGCGTGGAATGTTGCAGCGTAAATACCGTTTCTGGATCAAATAGGTGTGGTTCGCCTTCTCGGCGCCACTGATACTCGCCACCGATTGGTAACCGCTTGGTACCTGGAACTTCGCCGCCAGGTGGATAGGCGATGTGGTGTCGTGCGATACTTTCCGCAGCAATTACATCCAGTGAAATTCCGCCTAAACGAGATGTAGTTCCAGCAAAAAACTCATCCACTACCTCATGAGATAATCCAATTGCTTCAAATACTTGGGCTCCGGTATATGAAGCGATGGTACTAATTCCCATCTTGGACATGACTTTAAGAACACCTTTACCAAGGCTCTTAATTAAATTCTTAACCGCCTTCTCTGGCGTTACTCCAGTTATTACGCCTTGTAGCACTAAATCCTCCGCCGATTCCATAGCAAGGTAAGGGTTAACACAAGCGGCGCCATAACCTATCAACAATGCAACATGGTGGACTTCGCGCACATCGCCAGCTTCCACCACAAGTCCAACCGTGGTGCGAGTTTTTTCCCGAATCAAATGATGGTGCACCGCTGAAGTCAGAAGCAATGATGGAATTGGCGCATTTTCGGCATCGCCGTCACGATCTGAAAGCACGATAATGCGAGCACCATCATTGATAGCTTGGGAAACTTCGGTTTTAATTTCATTAAGGCGATCACGAAGTGAATCGCCGCCGTCGGCAATACTAAATAATCCGCGAACAACATGCGCTGTTAACCCAGGATAATCGCCATCTGCATTTATATGAATGATCTTTGCTAACTCGTCATTATCAATAACCGGAAAGGCTAGTGAGACCTGGCGACAGCTAGCTGCGCCGGGATCTAGCAGATTGTGCTCTGGCCCCATCGAAGTTCCAAGGCTGGTGACAAGTTCTTCCCGGATCGCATCTAGCGGTGGGTTTGTAACTTGGGCAAATAATTGCGAAAAGTAGTCAAAGATTAACCGAGGCTTTTCGGACAAGGCCGCAATTGGAGTATCTGTTCCCATTGAACCAAGTGGCTCCATCCCATTTTTGGCCATTGGTGTTACGAGAATGCGTAAATCTTCTTCGGTATATCCGAATGCACGTTGGCGACGAACTACCGATGAGTGCGGATACACAATGTGCTCACGCGAAGGAAGTTCGCTGAGCTTAATCATTCCAGCATGCAACCAATCTCCATATGGGGCAGCATTTGCTAAACCATCTTTTATTTCGCTATCTTCGATAATGCGTCCCGCTTCAATATCAACTAAGAACATCTTCCCTGGCTGCAGCCGACCTTTGCGTTTAATATTTTCGGCCGGAATATCAAGTACGCCAACTTCGGATGCGAGCACTACTAAGCCATCTTTTGTCACCCAAAAACGTGATGGGCGAAGACCGTTACGATCAAGGACAGCACCTACTTGATGCCCATCTGTGAAAGTCACACACGCAGGGCCATCCCACGGTTCCATCATTGATGCGTGGAAGGCATAGAAGTCACGCCGGTTTTGTGGCATTGAGGCGTGATTTTCCCACGCTTCTGGAATCATCATTAATACTGCATGAGGCAACGAACGTCCACCTAGATAGAGAAGTTCCAGCACCTCATCAAATGATGCAGAGTCTGAGCCAGACATTTCAACAATCGGAAAGAGCCGTTTGAGATCGCCAGGGATTAATTCACTTGCAAGTAAGGATTCGCGCGCGCGCATCCAATTCCGATTTCCCTTAACGGTATTAATTTCACCATTGTGTGCGATGAAGCGATATGGGTGGGCAAGTGGCCAAGAAGGAAATGTGTTTGTCGAAAAACGAGAGTGAACTATGGCTAGCGGTGAGACAACTCTTTCATCTGATAACTCTGGAAAAAATTCCTCCAGTTGACCCGTGGTAAGCATTCCTTTGTAAACGATTGTTTGGGAAGATAATGAGGGAAAGTAAAGATCCAATGCATGCTCTGCTCGCTTGCGCAAACAAAAGGCGAGTCGATCTAGCCAAATTCCAGTTTCGCCATTCTTGCCAGCTAAGAAGAGTTGTTGAAAATCTGGCATCACCGAAAGTGCGGTTTTGCCTAGCGATGAAGGATTGATCGGCACTTCGCGCCAGCCTAAAACAATTAGACCCTCTTCGCTGGCAATCCTTTGAATATCTGCCTTTGCTTCGGCACCTTTGGCCACAAATGCAATTCCAGTTGCATAAGCATTTGCCGCCGGTAAAACAAAATCAACCACCGCTCGGAAATACGCATCTGGAATGCGAATTAAAATTCCCGCGCCGTCACCACTGTCTGGCTCAGCCCCTGATGCACCGCGATGCTCTAAATTACGAAGCGCCGTTAATGCCTTAGCAACAATCTCATGTGTTGCAACTTTATTAAGGGTGGCAACCATGGCAACGCCACATGCATCATGTTCATGCCCCGGGTGATAGAGCCCTTGTGCAGGTGGATAGTTAGATGCAAGTACCATGAGCGCTCCTACCGATTGTCCGTTTGTATAGCGGGACAACCTTGGCCCGACCTGCTTAGTGGGAAATCGTAGCAATAAGTGGGGGTTGCACCACCCTCGAATAGGTGAGTTGCTTAGATGCCAGATAGGTTGGCGAGATGGCCGATTCCCGCGGTAATCGCCATACCAATTGCGCCGCCTAACATGACGCGAGTAGTTGGAACCAACATTTTGGAGCCTGAGATTCGAGCACTGGCGATTCCAGTTAAGAGCAGGCCGACCAGCGCAAAGCCAACGATGCTCCATGCTTTTGCGCCAAGGGTCGGGGCAAAAGCGCCAGCAAATGGAATTACGCCACCGACGGTAAATGAAATGGCCGATGCGATCGCCGCTTGCATCGGGCGACCTTTGTTATGAGGATACTGGCCAAGTTCATCACGAAGGTGGGCTTCAAGTGCATTTCTTTTATGCATCTCTTGCGCAACTTGCAGCGCTAATTCCGGGGAAAGGCCGCGGTCAATATAAATATGTTGCAGCTCGATTAATTCAGCTTCCGGGTCGGCCGCCAGATGTTCAATCTCTAATAGCCGATCTGACTCTTCCACATCATTTTGGGAGCGTACCGAGACATACTCGCCAACTGCCATTGACATGGCACCAGCGGTTACACCTGCAAACCCAGCAGTGATTAGAAAATCTTGTTTTCCAGCGGCGGCAACACCAATCATTAGCGCTGCGATCGATACCAGACCATCATTTGCGCCTAAAACCGCCGCCCGTAACCAACCAGCACGATGGGTTCGGTGTTGTAAATTGCGCTTGTATACCGCGGCTAAACTCATACTTGTCAGCCTACCTGAACTTTATGAATTGTTCTTAGGGGCACGTACAAAAATGGTGAGGGCGAACAACGCCACCAAAGCACTTACCCAGACATTGACCCGAACCCCAGCGATGGTGTTGGCCGTGTCAATACGTATGAGTTCTATAAACAGACGTCCAACGCAGTAGGAAAACACATATGCACTGAAAATCTGGCCTGGTTTAAGTCTTTTGCCGAATCCAATTAAAACGATCGCAATTAAAACACACCAAATTGCTTCATAGAGAAAGGTGGGATGAAAGGATTCAAATTGGCGGTATCCGATTGGACGGTATTTTATTGGCACTTCTAAGGCCCACCAAGTATCCAAAGGTCGACCAAAAAGTTCGCCATTAAACCAATTTCCAAATCGGCCAATGGCTTGTGCAAATAGAACCCCTGGTGCAAGTGCATCGGCGAACACTGCAAATGAAGGCAGATCTATCCGTTTTTGCAATGATCGGTAGCGAAGAAATGCAGCGAGCAATCCACCAGAAATTGCGCCCCAAATACCTAAACCGCCTTCCCAAATTTTGAAAGCATCTAGCGGGGTTCCATTTGCACCAAAGTAGGCAGTAGGTGATGAGATCACATGATAAATGCGCCCACCAACAACCCCGACTGGCACTGCCGTAATTGCAACTTCGGAAACAACAGATGCCCCATTTATCGCTTGCGCGCGAAACCGTTTATCGCCTAACCAAATAGCGATTGCGACTCCTGCAATAATGCAAAGCGCATAAAAGTGAATGGTAAGTGGTCCCAGTTCCAACGCCGATTGCGCCGGCGTTGGAAATGCGAGCTTCAACTTTTAAGCCGCATCGACGGCTGCCCGAAATTCAGCTAAGTTGAAATCTGGGTTTTGCCGCTCCCACAATTTTCCATTAATGAAAATGGTTGGAGTCCCTTGCACACCATATTTAGCCATGGAATCTGCGTTAGCTTGCACAAAATCAACTTTCGAACCTTTGCTAACGCAATCTACGAACTTGGTGGAGTTAATTCCAATTTTTTTGCCGATATTCACCAATGTTTCATTGCTCCAGAAACCTGAATTCTCCAACGGCGATTGAACTGTGTAAATCGCGTTATGGAAATCTAGATATTGACCTTCATCGGCGGCGCAAAATGCTGCATTAGCTGCACGCACTGATTCATCTCCGAGGAAGGAGAGCACATGAAAACGAACCGATGCTTTCTTTTCCCGAATCAAGGAATTGACATATTCGCCAAGAGCGTTTTCAAAGCTCTTGCAAACCGGACACTGCGGATCTTCCCAAATATCAATTACAGTTGGCGCCCCGGCATTGAAAGTAATTGCCGATCCGTTTGCAACATCGATAGTTGAAACAACGGCTGGCTTTAAAGTTGTTCCATCAAGTCCAGCAAGGGATGCGCTTTCTTTGTTGTTTTGACCCATCATTGAAAACACAACACCTGTTACTACAACAAATAGAACCATTGCGATTACTATCCAACGAGTAGTTTTGCTCCCACTCTTGACTTGCTGCTTTGCCATTGCTACTCCCCTGTCGATGTTTTTTCGATACCGAACTTGCCGGCTGGAAAAAAGTATAGATACATGGCACACAGGGCCAAACCTAAATCGCGGATAATCTCTATCAAGTAGCTCCTATGCACCGACGCGGCAAGTGCGGGGTCTAATACTCCCCCGCCACCAAAGCAACCACAGTCAATTAAGATGCCACGAGCCCAAACCGAGCTGATTGCTCCGATAAAAACCAGCATTACCAGGCCGCCGGCAACAGCTGCCGGCCTAACCATGACTCCGATAATGAGCAGCAACCCGATTGCCACCTCCAACCAAGGAAGGGCATAACCCACTAGGTGCGCAAAATCGGTTGGCAGGATTTTGTACGCTGCCGTGGCATTAGCAGATTCAGTGGGTTTGCTTACCTTCAAGCCGCCAGCGGCAAGGAGTACGCCACCGAGAGTGAGCCGGGCAAAAAGTGTAATCCAAGGTTGAAATTTCAAATTGAAGTTTTTCATCCTCCTGCACGAACTCCTAATGCTAGTTCGGTGGCAAGATGTGAAATTGCGGCAAGACCTTCCTGTTCTGTTTTTGCTTCAAGTAAAAGTTTGATAAAGGCCGAACCCACAATGACCCCGTCGGCATATGTTGCTAATGATTTTGCTTGTTCGCGAGTCGACACACCTAACCCGACACAAATCGGAAGTTGGGTCACTTTTCTAATCCGCGCAACTAAATCAGCTGCCCCTGTTGCCACCGAATTGCGGGTACCGGTGACTCCCATCAAGCTTGCGGCATAAACAAAACCACCAGTGAATGAAGTTACTCGGGCAAGACGGGCATCATTAGTGCTGGGTGCGACCACATAAATTGGATTAATTTCATATTTTTTTGTGGCCGCTAACCATTGTGCTGATTCTTCGATAGTTAAATCTGGCGTGATTACGCCCGATCCACCATTTTCGGCAACCGCTTTTGCAAAACGATCGGCGCCAAACTTTTCAATCGGATTCCAATATGTCATTACCACCGCGGCAACGCCAGTTTGGGATGCAGTTTTAAGGGCAGCAAATACATCGGCAGCGCCGGTTCCTCCCTTTAGTGAAAGCTCGGCCGCGGCTTGAATAACTGGACCGTCCATAACAGGGTCGCTATACGGGAAACCAATTTCTATGGCATCAACTCCAGCGGCCGCCAAGGCTTGAATTACTTTTAGGCAACCAGCCTTTGAGGGAAATCCAGCCGGAATGTAGGCAATTAATGCCGCCCGATTTTCAGATCGCACCTGAGCCATTACAGATTCAAGTTTGGTCATTAAAGCTCAATTCCAAAGTATTGCGCGCCCGTTTGCACATCTTTGTCGCCGCGTCCAGATAGATTGATCAGCAAATTAGCATTAGGGCCGAGTTCATTTCCAATCACAAGTGCGCCAGCTAGCGCATGTGCACTCTCTATTGCCGGAATGATTCCTTCGGTCCTACTTAATAAAGCAAAAGCATTCATCGCAGCATCATCGTTAATTGCCCGATATTCACCGCGACCTATGTCATGTAGATAGGCATGTTCTGGACCCACGCCTGGATAATCAAGCCCAGCCGAGATTGAATGTGATTCAATCGTCTGACCATTGGCATCTTGGAGCACATAGGTGCGGGTTCCATGCAGCACACCTGGTGTGCCACCGGTAATGGTTGCCGCATGGCGCCCGGTTTCCAGGCCAGCGCCACCTGCTTCCAAGCCAATTAAGCGAACTGCAATATCTGGAATAAAGGCATTAAAAATGCCGATTGCATTTGAACCGCCGCCAACACAGGCAAGAACGGCCGTTGGCAGTTTCCCGGTCAATGCCAGCATTTGTTCCCGGGCTTCTTCACCAATAATTTTTTGAAAGTCACGAACAATCGTTGGAAAAGGATGCGGTCCGGCAACAGTTCCTAATAAGTAATGGGTATCAGCGACATTTGTAACCCAGTCACGCATTGCTTCATTGATTGCATCCTTGAGTGTTTTTGAACCGGAGGTAACGGGAACTACTTCTGCGCCCAATAATTTCATCCGAGCAACGTTGAGTCCTTGTCGGCGAATATCTTCTTCTCCCATGTACACAACGCAATCCAGCCCCATTAACGCTGCAGCGGTAGCTGATGCAACTCCATGCTGACCAGCACCGGTCTCAGCGATAATCCGTTTTTTACCCATACGCTTTGTCAGCAACGCTTGCCCCAAAACATTATTTATCTTGTGGCTGCCAGTGTGATTTAGATCTTCCCGCTTGAGAAAAATTCTTGCCCCGCCTGCATGCGCGGAAAAACGTTTTGCCTCGGTGATGATGCTTGGTCGTCCGGTGTAGCTGCGATGAAGTTCGGCAAGTTCGGCCAAGAAGAGAGGATCTTTTTGAGTTTGATTGTGAACTGCTTCCAGTTCATCTAAAGCGCCAATCAGCGCTTCTGGCACGAAACGGCCACCATATTGACCAAAATGGCCTACTTGGTCAAGTGCATCAAAGCTCTCCATGGGTTAAAGCCTACCGAGCAACGCCTTGATCGCAACTGACGGCGTGGCTGCTCGCACTAACGCTTCGCCAACCAGAATTGCGGTTGCACCGGCGTTATGGGCCAATTCGACATCGGCGCGGGTTGAAATTCCTGACTCGGCTATCCTAGCAATGTGTGATGGAATTTGCGGAAGCAATTGCGCAAAAGCCCGAGTATCGATCGCTAAACTCTTTAAGTTTCGGGAGTTAACTCCGATAATCTCTGGTGAAATAGCTAAGGCTCTTTCAAGTTCATCAGGAGTATGAATTTCGATAAGCGCGCGCATCCCTAGCTCGGTGCTTAAGTGAAAATAATCTGCTAACTGATTGCGACTGAGTGCGGCAACTATCAGTAAAACAACATCTGCCCCATGTGCACGTGCTTCATACAACTGATACTCATCGATCATAAAATCTTTTCGCAAAATTGGAAGCTCAATCGCTTTTCGCACTGCATCCAGATCTGCCAACGTTCCGCCAAATCGGCGTTGCTCCGTTAAGACACTTACCACTGCCGCCCCTGCCACTTGATACTGCTCGGCTAATCCAGCTGGATCTATAATCGGTGCAAGTGCACCTTTACTTGGTGAGGAGCGTTTGACTTCTGCAATGATTGAGAGTTCTGGCGTGAGTAGTGCGGGCAAGGCATCCCGAACAAGTGGGGCAACCTCCATAGCTTCGTGAAGCTGCCCCATCGGAAGACGTCGCTGGGCTAAATCTTCCCGGACACCTTCGATGATCGAGTCCAGCACGCTCATGAACTTTTCTCCGCCGTTGGATCGATTCCTTGATCAAGGGCGCTCCAGGTATTGAGTTCACGTGGTTTACGCTCATAACGGGATGACAATTTCAATTTTCCACTTAGAAATACAACGAGTGCAATGATAATGATTGCTGAAATTAGAACGGGTAATAAATCACTCATTCCTCTTTACCCAATCGGTTGGCGGCATGCACCGCAGTTAAGACGGCAGCTGCTTTGTTGCGGCACTCTTGATTTTCACCTTCTGGATCTGAATCAGCGACGACTCCAGCACCTGCCTGAACGTAGGCGATACCACCATGTAGCAAAGCTGTCCTAATTGCAATACAAGTATCTAGATTGCCGGTGAAATCAATATATCCAACGATGCCACCATAGAGACCGCGGCGAGTAGTTTCAATTTCTTCGATTAGCTCCATTGCCCGTGGCTTTGGCGCGCCGGACAAAGTTCCGGCCGGAAAAACCGAAAACAGCGCATCAACCGGTGTTACCTTATCTTTGAGCTTTCCAATCACCGTTGAAACAATGTGCATCACATGTGAATAACGTTCAATGTGCATAAAATCAATAACTTCAACACTTCCTGGTGCGCATACCCGACCTAAATCATTGCGCCCAAGGTCAACCAACATCAAGTGTTCTGCCCGTTCTTTTGGATCTGCCAGTAGTTCCTCGGCCAAGCGCTGATCCTCTTCCGGAACTGCAGAACGTTTACGAGTTCCGGCAATGGGATGGATCATTACATCTTTCTGATTAACCTTCACTAATGCCTCTGGACTTGAGCCGACAATTTCAATGCCATCGTTAAATCTAAATAAGTACATGTACGGAGATGGGTTATTTAAACGTAACATTCGATAGACATCGATCGCATCTGCATTACAAGGCATCGCAAAACGCTGCGATAGAACTACTTGAAAAGCTTCGCCAGCAAGAATCTCCTGCTTTACCTGGCGGACTCCGGTCTTGAATTGTTCCGGCGTTATATTTGCATCATAGGTTGGTAATGCGAAATCTGGAATTTGGGTCGCAGCTGAGGCAAGTGAAGTCGAAAGGTCGGCTTGCATGCGATCTAATCTAGCTACACACAAATCGTAGGCCTCATCAATTAGATCATCGCTACCATCCCAATTGATTGCATTTGCGATCAAGGTAATTGTGCCATCGCTGTGATCGAGCACAGCCAGATCACTTGTTAACATAAATGAGAGTTCTGGCAAGGCAATATCTTTAACGCTCAGATTTGGAATTCGCTCCAGCCGACGTACAACGTCATAGCCCATGAAACCAACTAATCCACCTGTCAGCGGGGGCAGATTGGCAATCTGTGGTGATCGTAAATGTGCTGCCGAAAGTCGCAGTGCTTGTAACGGATCAATTCCAGTTGGCGCACCTGCCGGAGCGCTGCCTTGCCAATAGGCAACCCCATCTTTTTCACTCAGTGTGGCCTCACTTCGGACCCCGATAAATGAATAACGGGACCAGGTGCCACCATGCTCAGCCGACTCAAGCAGAAAAGTATTTGCCGCGTTTTTAGCTAATTTGCGATAGACACCTAATGGAGTCTCGCCATCAGCCAGCAAACGCCTCGATACTGGAATCACATTAAAAACTTTTGCATAAGCTCGGAACTCTTCCAGATTCATTTCACTCACTTAATTCCAATGGTGTGTGAAAGCAGCTGCGATCCCCCGTATGACAAGCTGCACCGAGCTGGGTGATGCGCAGCAATAACGCATCGCCATCACAATCTAGGGTCACTGAATGAACCTCCTGAAAATGGCCGGACGTTGCCCCTTTCACCCACAGCTCGTTGCGGCTGCGACTCCAATACGTGGCTTTGCCAGTTGAAAGCGTCAAGGAAAGTGATTCCAGGTTCATGTATGCCAGCATTAAAACTTCCAGGGAAGCGTTATCTTGAACAATGGCCGGAATCAGCGCGGCTCGATCTTTCAGCAATTCGGTAACTTGCGGATCGATTGTTGTCATGTGCTAATTCTGCCCTATTTAGCGTGATTGCTGCGTACCGGATAATTGTGTTTGGCCAGATAGGACTTCACATCACCAATGCGATGAATTCCAAAGTGAAAGACGCTAGCAGCTAATAAGGCATCGGCGCCGGCAGCCAAAGCTGAACTGAAATCTTGCAGCGCCCCCGCCCCGCCACTAGCGATAAGTGGCACTTTGGCTACGGCTCGAATAGCTGTGATCATCCCAATGTCATAGCCGGCGCGGGTGCCATCGGCATCCATAGAATTTAGCAGGATCTCGCCAACACCTAATGCGCAAGCTTTTTCCACCCACGCGAGTGCATCTAGCCCTGAGCTTTCCCGACCACCATGTGTTGTCACTTCAAAACCTGAATCCGTGCGGGCTCGACGCGCATCAACTGATAAGACCAGCACTTGTGAACCAAATCTGTCTGCTATTTCTGCAATTAATTCTGGTCGTGCTATTGCGGCTGTGTTTATAGAAACTTTGTCAGCGCCGGCGCGTAATAATCTATCGACATCTTCTACGCTGCGAATACCGCCGCCAACTGTCAATGGAATGAAAACTTGCGCTGCGGTGCGACGCACAACATCTAATGTGGTTTCCCGTCCCGATGAGCTTGCTGAAATATCTAAAAATGTTAACTCATCCGCGCCTTCTATTCCATATAAAGCTGCCAGCGCTACCGGATCGCCAGCATCTATCAGGTTAGTAAAGTTCACACCTTTTACAACTCGCCCATCAGTTACATCAAGGCAGGCAATGATGCGAACGGAAAGTGTCATTGCCTGCTCACCCGCAAAGCTTGTTCAAGTGTGAACGCCCCGGCGTACAAAGCCTTTCCAACGATTGCACCCTCAACGCCAATTGCGCGAAGCCTCGCTAATGCCGCAATGTCTGCAAGTGATGAGATACCCCCACTTGCGATTACTGGCGCACTTGTCGCAGCGCAGACCGCTTGTAAAAGTTCTAAGTTTGGTCCAGTCAAGGTTCCATCTTTAACAACATCTGTAACAACATAACGAGCACAGCCATCACGATCCAAGCGTTCGATCGTTTCAAATAAATCGCCACCGGCTTTAGTCCAGCCACGTGCGGCAAGTGTGTGACCACGTACATCTAGACCTACTGCAATCCGATCTCCATGTGCTGCAATTATCCGAGCGGTCCATTCCGGATCTTCCAGGGCTGCAGTTCCTAAGTTAACTCTTCGACATCCGGTGGCAAGTGCCCGCATGAGCGATTCATCATCGCGAATTCCACCGGAAAGTTCGACCTTGATATCAAGCTTTCCAACCACTTCCGCAAGTAAGGCCGAGTTTTCGCCACGTCCAAAAGCTGCATCAAGATCTACTAGGTGCAACCATTCGGCACCAGCTGCCTGAAACTCCAAAGCAACTGCCAGCGGTGCCCCATAAATACTTTCCTTTTCCAGCTCACCTTGGAGTAATCGAACCGCCCGACCATCTTTAACATCAACTGCTGGCAAAAGTTCTAAGTAACTCATAGCGATCCCACCCAATTCTTAATCAGAGCTAAACCGGCAACACCAGATTTTTCCGGGTGAAACTGGGTTGCGCACATGTACCCATCTTCAACCGCAGCCAAAAACTCTTCCCCATGCCTGCTCCATGCCTGCATTTTTCCGACCGCGGCCTTAGCTGCATATGAGTGAACAAAGTAAAAGGATTCTTCTGCTACGCCTTTAAATAAAATGGAGTTTGCATCTGATGTGACAGTGTTCCAACCCATGTGCGGCAAGATTGGGGCAGCTAACTGTGAAACAACACCATCCCAAATCCCGATTCCGGCATGTGGGGCACCATCAGCATGTTCGGTACCTTGGCTAAACATGATTTGCATGCCAATACAGATTCCTAAGACTGGACGTTCGCTGCTTAAACGTTCCCGCACAATTGCGGCACCGTCAACTGCGTTCAAACCACTCATACACGAAGCAAATGCACCAACACCTGGAACTACTAATCCCTGTGCTTGCAATGCAACCATGCGATCGGATGTAACCACTACATCTTTTCCGGCAGTTGCAAAGGCGCGTTCGGCAGATCGTAAATTTCCAGAACCGTAATCAAGAATTGCTATCAAAGAGAACCTTTTGTTGATGGAATGCCAGCGACTCTGCCATCAAGTGAAACCGCATCACGCAAAGCGCGCGCAACAGCTTTGAACTGCGCTTCGAAAACATGGTGGGCATTGCGACCTTCTAATACACGAATATGCAGTGCAATTCGAGCTTCGGCAACAATTGATTCCCAGATGTGCTTTCCCATGGTCGTATCAAATGTTCCGATAAGTTCGACAATCTCAGGCTGACGATGCACCAAATATGGCCGACCAGAAAGATCAACCGCGGCCTGAACCAGAACTTCATCAAGTGGCACCATCGAGTCACCAAAACGGCGAATGCCGGCTTTATCGCCTAGTGCTTCGCGCAGCGCCTGACCGAAAGCAAGTGAGGTGTCTTCAACGGTGTGGTGAGAATCCACATCCACATCGCCAGTGGCCTTTACCATCAGGTCAAAACCTGAGTGCTTGCCCAGTTGCGACATCATGTGATCAAAGAACGGAACACCTGTCGCGACATCGATGATTCCTTGCCCATCAAGATTGAGTTCAACAAGTACATGTGACTCTTTGGTGCTTCTTTCAACGCGTGCGGTTCTCATAATCTCTCCCTAAAGTGAGCTCTTTCAGAGCGGCAATAAATAACTTGTTTTCGGCTTCATTGCCGATTGTGACTCTTAGATAACCCGATAATCCCACATCCCTAATCAGAACACCCTTTTCAAGTAGTGCGGCCCACAGTTGCGGCGCTTCCTGCCCAAATCCAGTGAACAAAAGAAAGTTAGCACTGCTTGGAATCGTGGCCAAGCCCAGCAAATGGAGCTCAGCTACAACCGATGCGCGGGCTGCGATCAGCGTGGCGACACCAGCTAAGAGTTCTGACTTGTGATCGATCGCGACCTGGGCTGCGGCTTGCGTTATTGAGCTTAGGTGATAGGGCAAACGCACAATCATCATCGCATCTTTAATGGCAGCATCCCCCACCAAATAACCAATTCGGGCACCAGCAAATGCGAAAGCTTTACTCATTGTTCGGATTACAACAACATGTGGGTTATCGGCAACGAGAGTAACCGCTGATCTCTCTTGCGAAAACTCGGCATAGGCCTCATCGATAATTAGTAATCCGCCGTTGGTTTTAACGGCATCGGCTAGCACTTGAATTGCAGCAATTGAAACTGATCCGCCAGTGGGGTTATTCGGTGTTGTGATGAAGGTAAGTGTCGGCTTGTTTTTTTTAATTTCAGCAACCGCCACTTCCATGTTCAAAGAGAAATCAGGGTTGCGTCGGCCAGCAATCCAAGGCGTACCCGCAACCTTTGCAATTAGGGAATGCATAGAATAGGAAGGCGTGAACCCAAGGACCGTTCCGCCACCAAATGCCAAAAAGAGAGATTGAATAATCTCGTTACTTCCATTTGCTGCCCAAATATTTTCCGCAGAAAACTGAGTTCCACTTTGCTCATTGATATAATTAGCCAATTTCGTGCGCAACACCAGCGCATCACGATCGGGATATCGATTTAGATTTCCCACGACTTTCGCAACTGCCTCGGTAATCGATTTTTGCAATGCAGGTGACGGTGAGTATGGATTCTCGTTTGTATTAAGGCAAGCTTGGGCAGGTACCTGCGGCGCACCATAAGGTGACAAGGGTTGCAAAGTTGCACGAAGCGGCAACCAGGTAGGCCAGCTCATCATAAATTTTCCAATCGGGTTGTCATTGCCTGACCGTGCGCAGGTAGATCCTCCGAATTAGCTAGAGTTACGACTGTATCTACCAGGTCGGTGAATGCTTTTTTGTCATACTCAATAAAGTGCAGCCCGCGTAAAAAAGTTTGTACCGACAAGCCACTTGAGTGACACGCACAACCACCTGTCGGTAAAACATGGTTTGACCCGGCCGAATAATCGCCAAGTGAAACTGGTGTGAAACGTCCAATAAAAACTGCTCCGGCATTGCGAACTAGTGCAGCATCAGAACGAGCATTGCGCGTTTGAATTTCTAAGTGCTCGGCAGCATAGGCATTAACAACTGCTAAACCTTGTTCGATATTGTCTACAAGAGCGATTGCAGATTGAACTCCGGACAAGGCGATGCGAATTCGATCAGCATGTTTTGTTGAAGTTACCCGAATCTTGAGTTCTGCTTCAACGGCTGTGGCAAGTTCGGGTGAATCGGTAACTAAAATTGCCGCAGCTATCACATCGTGTTCAGCCTGGCTAATGAGATCTGCGGCAACATCTGCCGCGATTGCAGATGAATCAGCCAAAATCACGATTTCGGTTGGACCCGCCTCTGAATCAATTCCAATAATGCCACGCAATGCCCGCTTTGCGGCCGCAACATAAATGTTTCCGGGACCAGTAACAAGGTCGGCTTTTTGGCAGACTCCTTCCATGCCATAGGCAAAGAGTGCGATAGCTTGTGCCCCACCAACTGCATACACCTCGGTAATTCCAAGCAAGGCACATGTTGCAAGAATTGTTGGGTGCGGGAAGCCGCCAAACTCTTTTTGCGGAGGTGATGCGATCGCAATTGATGCAACCTTTGCAATTTGTGCCGGAATAACATTCATCATCACACTGCTGGGATAGACCGCACGCCCACCTGGAACATAAAGTCCCACTCGATCAACTGGGATCCATTTCTCAATAACTGTTCCCCCATCAACAACTAATGTGGTTTTTTCCGATCGCACTTGATCGTTGTGAACCAGCCTTATCCTTTGGATTGAAAGTTCGAGTGCGGTTCGAATGGCTGGCGCAAGTTCGGCCAGCGCATTATCAAGTGCAATCTTTGGTACGCGAATACTTACCGGTGTAACACCATCGAACTCTTGGGCTAATTTGATTAAATCTGATTCATTTCCATTTTTAACCCGCTCCAAGATTGGCCAGATCAGCACCATCGCCTTGGTCACATCAAGACTGGCCCGTGGGAGTTCCAGGTTGTATTGGGCTTTCGACAGCGATCGCCCGCGCAGGTCAACGGTACGAATCATTGGGCAATTGTATCGGCTCAACCTCGATGCCTGCCGAGCAAATTTAGGCCAGGCAGTTAGCTCCCAAAATAGATTTTAGGTCTGCGCTTAAACTTGGCGATGAGGTGATTAAAGCATCAACCTTCATTACCGTGCTATTTCCATTGTCATTGAGTTGCAAATGTACTTCCCGCTTGCCTGGATGTGAGCGCAAAATCTCTTTAATTCGTTCCACAACCGGCGGCGTGCACTGTTGAATTGGCAAAGAGATTACAAGGGGGCCGGCTGAACCGAGATTGAACTCTGGCATGGACATTTCTAGGGCGGTAAATCGCAAAGCATCTTCGCGACGATCTACTCGTCCTCGAATAGTAACGATTCGATCTTCCGTTAATGAAATTGAGTATTGATTGTATGTATTTGCAAAGAACAAAACTTCTAGCGAACCTTCCAGGTCTTCAACGGTTACCACCGCCCACGATGCCCCTTGTCTAGAAACTTTTCGGGTAATACTTGTTATCAGTCCGCCAATAGTCACAATCGACTCATGCTGGGCGCCATCATCAACTAATTCGCTAATAGACATATCTGTGTTTGCCCGCAAAACATGTTCGATTCCACGTAATGGATGGTCGGAAACATAAAGACCCAACATTTCCCGCTCGAATGTGAGGAGCATGGCTTTATCCCACTCGCCGGTTGGGACTTCAATTTCTAATCCAGAAACAGCGGTCACGGATTCGCCACCAAAAAGATCAAATTGACCAATCGCTTCGGCCCGCTTAGCTTCAATCACGGAATCAATTGCTTCCAAGTACACAGCCATTAATCCTTTACGAGTTGAGCCAAGCGAACCAAATGCTCCAGCTTTAATTAAAGATTCAATCGTTTTCTTGTTGCACACCTGTGCATCAACTTTGGCAAGAAAATCGCCAAAAGATGTGAAACGACCTTTGGCATCCCGCGAATTTTTAATCGAGGCTACTACACCTTCGCCAACATTTCGGATTGCAGCTAAACCAAATCGAATATCGATTCCACGAGGGGTGTATTCAGCATCAGATTCATTGACATCAGGAGATAGGACTTTAATTCCCATGCGTCGACATTCGGAAAGGTAAAGCGCTGACTTATCTTTATCATCGCGCACCGATGTTAACAGCGCAGCCATGTACTCAGTTGGATAATTTGCCTTCAAATAACCGGTCCAATAAGAAACGACGCCATAACCAGCAGAGTGGGCCCGATTAAAGGCGTAATCAGAGAATGGAATCAGGGTATCCCATAGTCGTTTAATGGCAGCGGTGGAGAAGCCATTTTTCTTCATGCCGGCTTCAAAGGGCACATACTCCTTATCAAGTATCTCTTTATTCTTCTTGCCCATGGCTTTTCGCAAAAGATCTGCCCGGCCAAGTGAGAAGCCGGCAACTTTTTGGGCAATCGCCATTACCTGCTCTTGATAAACAATTAAACCGTAGGTGTCACCAAGTATCTCCTGCAAAGATTGCGATAACTCCGGATGAATTGGCTCGACTGGTTTACGTTTATTTTTGCGATCAGCGTAGTTGTTATGCGCATTTTCACCCATTGGGCCTGGCCGGTATAGCGCGATAACTGCGGAAATATCTTGAAAGGAGTCCGGTGACATGCTCTTGAGTAATTGGCGCATGGGACCGCCATCTAGCTGGAACACTCCTAATGTGTCTCCACGACTTAGCAGCTGATAAGTTTTTGGATCATCCAATGTTAAATCTTCAAGAACTACATCAATACCATGATTTGCTTTAATATTAAGTAGACAATCGTCAAGAACAGAAAGATTGCGAAGTCCCAAAAAATCCATTTTAAGCAACCCGGTTGCCTCGCATGCACCCATATCAAATTGGGTGATGATGGCGCCATCGGCTTCCCGCCGATGGATCGGAATTACATCAAGTAACGGTTCTCGGGACAAAATGACGCCGGCCGCGTGCACGCCCCATTGGCGCTTTAGACCTTCCAATCCGCGCGCAGTGTCAACTACCCGTTTTGAATCGGCATCCGATTCATACAGCGAACGGAATTCTCCAGCCTCACCATATCGGTCATCTTTTGGATCAAATACGCCGGCCAAGGAAATATCTTTACCCATGACTGAAGGTGGCAATGCTTTAGTGAGTTTTTCGCCAACAACGTATGGGTAGCCAAGCACCCGGGTTGAATCTTTAATCGCTTGTTTCGATTTAATCGTGCCGTAAGTAATGATTTGGGCAACCCGATCTTCGCCATATTTATTGGTTGCATATCGAATCATTTCGCTGCGTCGACGTTCATCGAAGTCTAAATCAATATCGGGCATTGAAATACGTTCTGGATTTAAGAAACGCTCAAACAACAAACCATGCTCCAGCGGATCAAGACCGGTAATTCCAAGTGAGTAAGCAACTAGTGAACCTGCGGCCGATCCACGACCTGGACCAACTCGTATGCCAACTTTTTTCGCATGTCCTACTAGGTCGGCGACAACCAGGAAGTAGCCAGGAAAACCCATTTTCTCCATCACGCCGAGCTCGTACGCCAGCCGCTGCTCATGCGCGGGCGTACTGCCTACTCCCAAACGTTCTTTGAGCCCACGTTGTGCCTCTTTTTTAAGCCAAGAACCTTCGGTTTCCCCTTCTGGGACTTCAAACTGCGGTAAAAGGTTTTCACCTTCACGCAATGTGACATTACAGCGTTCGGCGATTAGCAATGTATTGTCACAACTTTCTGGTAGCTCCTTGAAAAGTTCGCGCATCTGGGCTGGTGTTTTGACATAAAAGGAGTCATTATCAAACTTGAATCGCTTGGGATCTGCCAAAGTAGAACCTGATTGCACACATAGCAACGCTTCGTGGGTACCAGCATCTGATTGCAAGGTGTAGTGCAAATCATTTGTGGCAAGCAGTGGCAGAGCCAAATCTCGGCCAAGTTTTAAGAGATCAGTCTTAACTCGAGATTCAATTTCAATTCCGTGATCCATTATTTCTAAAAAGAAGTTCTCCTTGCCGAAAATATCTCGGTATGCACTTGCGGCTTTGACTGCTTCGTTGTATGCACCCATTCGCAAACGAGTTTGAATTTCTCCACCTGGACATCCCGTAGTTGCGATTAATCCCTTTGCATGTTTGGCCAGCAACTCGCGATCCATGCGGGGCTTATAGTAAAAACCTTCCAGTGAGGCAAGGGAAGACAATCTAAATAGGTTTCCCAAGCCTTCATTATTTTCCGCCAAAATCGTCATGTGGGTGTAGGCGCCACCACCTGACACATCATCTTCGCCGCCATCGGCCCACTTCACACGTTTTTTATCAAAACGAGATTCTGGGGCAACATAAGCCTCGATCCCGATTATTGGTTTTACATTTGCTTTTTTTGCAGCTTTATAAAAATCAAATGCACCAAATACATTTCCGTGATCTGTCATCGCAATAGCTGGCATACCTTGTGCTTTGACTTCTGCCATCAAATCGGTAACACGAGCGGCACCATCGAGCATTGAGTATTCGGTGTGAACGTGAAGGTGTACGAAATTATCTTTGGACATGATTGGCGAGATTAGTCGTTATGGCAGAACCGCGTCGGACAGCAACGCCAATGAGCGTGTGAGATCGGCTGGGTATGGCGCCTGAAACTCAAGTTTCTGGCCGGTGATTGGGTGAGCAAAGCGCAGTTCAGTTGCGTGTAACCATGGCCGAGACATTCCTAAACTCTTGGCCAAGACTGGATCGGCCGCATATGTCGTGTCCCCAACCAATGGATGATGAAGTGCCGAAAAGTGCACTCGAATTTGGTGGGTGCGTCCTGTTTCTAATTCAATTTTAACCATTGATACGCCACGGTAAAATTCTATTACCTCATAATGTGTAATTGATTCTTTGCCGGTTGCCACAACTGCAAATCGATGATCTTCTTTTGGATGTCGATCAATAGGTGCATCGATTGTTCCGGTTGTTGGATCCATGTGGCCTTGGACAAGTGCATGATAAACCTTGTCCACTATTCGATTTCTAAAGGCATCTTTTAGAAGATGAAATGCTTTGTCACTTTTTGCAACGATCATTAATCCACTTGTTCCAACATCTAGTCGATGAACAATTCCCGCCCGTTCGGCCGGCCCGGAAGTCGATATTGAATACCCAGCTGCCATCAGTGCGCCAACAACTGTTGGTCCAGACCAACCCGGACTTGGGTGTGCGGCACAGCCAACCGGCTTATCTATCACAACAATATCGCTGTCATCGTAAATGATGCTCAAACCAGCAATAGGTGTTAGTGGAATTGGATCGGCGTTAATTGGTGCCGGCATCAATACTTCGATCAGTTGGCCAGCGCTGACGCGATCTGACTTTGGCATCGGCTTGCCATTGGTAGTGATGTCACCATCTTCCAGCAATTTAACTACGGCGGTACGCGACAAACCAAGTACTCGTCTGAGTGCGCTATCGATGCGCTCCCCGGCTACTCCCTCTGGCACCGATAAGGTACGAAGTTCCCTATTGCTCATGAATGCGACTTTACCCTTGTTATTGGCGGAATATTACGCGCAGACAGAACCATCGAGATCACAGCAGCGATGACAATTGCCGAATCAGCGATGTTAAATACTGGCCAATTAGGTAGTTGCATCCAGTCAATCACATGACCACGCAGCATTCCTGGTTCGCGGAAGATGCGATCCACCAAATTTCCAAGAATTCCACCCATAAGCAGTCCAAGGACTATCGCCCATCCCTTCGAGGTAATTCGGGGGGAAAAGTAGAAGATTGTTGTCAAAACCACTATGCCAAAGAGCGTTAAGAAAATAGTTGCACCCTGCGCGAAGGAAAATGCGGCACCTGGATTTCTAACCAAGGTTAGTTGAAAAAAATTACCAAGGACTTTTATCTCCGAGCGATTGGAAAGGGTGTTTACCGCCCAGAGTTTGGTGGCCAAATCTAGAATCCAAACAAACCAGGCAACACTAAAAAGTGTGCGCCATCTGCGCACTATTAGCGCCGTTCTTCCTTCTGCTTACACAGCATGCAGAGCGTTGCGCGCGGGAAAACTTGCAGGCGAGCTTTGCCAATTGGCAACCCACACTCCTCGCAATTTCCGTAATTCTTAGAATCGATTCGCTCTAGTGCGCGTTCAGTTTGCAAAACCATGTCACGTGCATTAATTACCAATGACATTTCATGTTCGCGCTCAAAAGTTTTTGTTCCGGCATCGGCCTGATCATCACCAGCGCCTTCACCCGACTCCTGAATCAATTCATCCATTTCAACTTCAACAAGTGCCAGCTCCTTGCGCAGCCGCTCAAGTTCTTTTGAAATATCAGTCCTAACTGCTTTGAGTTCTGCGGCGGTCCAAGGAGTTTCGGTTTCGGCCACTACTATTGGAGTTGGAGCAACCTTTATTGGCTTCAATGGTGCAATCTTTTTACCGCTCTTGACTGGGCGTGGCGGTGGTGGCATAACCAATCGGCGCTCTTCAATAACTGGAGCAACTATTGGTGCGATTATTGTTGAAACTGAAACTGTTTGAGATTTTTCATCAACTGTCAGCGTGGTTTTGGAGGGAAATGGTTTTCCTGGCGCTTTTTTAACTGGAATGCTTTTTACGGCAGCTTTTTTGGCAGGAGCAGCTTTTTTGGCCGCCTTTTTTACCGGCGCAGCCGCCTTGGCCACCTTTTTAACAGCAGCCGCCTTTTTTACCGGCGTAACCTTGTTTTCGGCAACTTTTTTAATAGGCTTCTTAGGCATGTCGCGAACCCTATTCCGAATAGCCCTGGGTTACCAATTGCGCCACGGTCAATCTTTGGCCAAAGCAGCTACTACACTTGGAACCTCGCGTAAATGGCGTGGACGGGGCTATCACCTCACGAGCCAGCTGGAAGAAATGGGCTACCAAGCTCAGTTAGAACTAGCACCCGAGAATTTAAGTGGCGCTCAGGTAGCTCGCTATATCTGAATGCAAGGCGGGTGGTACCGCGAGCGTTGCAGCAGCAACGATCGTCCCTCCAGATTAATTTTCTGGAGGTTTTTTGTGCCATTTCGCGCCATCGCCGCAGCAGTAGATCTACCTGCCGTAGAACATTCAATTTTAAAGTTCTGGCGGGAAAACTCTATCTTTGAGAAAACCCTAGCCGCTCGAATTGGAGCGCCAGTGTGGACATTTTATGAAGGTCCGCCAACTGCCAATGGAATGCCCGGCACTCACCACATTGAAGCACGAGTATTTAAAGATGTATTCCCGCGCTTTCAAACCATGAAAGGGAAGTATGTAAAACGTAAGGCCGGTTGGGATTGTCATGGATTACCAGTTGAAATCGCGGTAGAAAAAGAGCTTGGTTTTGCTGGGAAAGGTGACATCGAAAAATATGGAATTGTCGCATTTAATGATAAATGTCGAGAATCTGTCCAACGCCACGTAAGTGCATTTGCCGACATGACAGACCGGATGGGATTTTGGGTTGATTTTGATCAGGCTTACTGGACCATGTCACCTGAATATATTGAGTCAGTGTGGTGGTCCTTAAAAGAAATTTGGAAGAAAGGTTTATTGGTTCAAGATCATCGGGTTGCTCCATACTGTCCGCGCTGCGGAACAGGTTTGTCAGATCACGAATTAGCCCAAGGGTATGAGACTGTTGTGGATCCTTCGGTTTTTGTTCGCTTTCCAGTTACATCTGGTGATTTGGAGAGTTTGCACGCTTCACTTCTAGTGTGGACCACTACCCCATGGACATTGGTATCAAATACCGCGGTAGCTGTTCACCCTGAAGTTGAGTATGTGGCAATTGAAGTCACCGCTGATGAAAAAACCGAAGTGCTTATTATTGCTAAAGCATTGATGGAATCAGTCAAGGGCGATAAGAAGATTATCATGAGCATGCTCGGTAAAGAACTGGAAAAGGTTACCTATCAGCGACCTTTTGACTACATCGAAATTCCGGATTCACACTTCATAGTTTTGGCTACCTATGTGACAACCGAAGATGGAACTGGCTTAGTTCACCAAGCACCTGCTTTCGGTGCCGATGACTTAGCAGTATGTCGTAGTTATGGATTGCCAGTAGTCAATCCAATTTCACCAGATGGAACATTTCTAAAAAATGTGCCAGTCGTGGGCGGCGTTTTCTTCAAGGATGCAGATAAGCAATTGGTCAAAGAACTAAAAGCCAGTGGTGCTTTGTATAAGCACGAGCAATATGAGCACACCTACCCACATTGCTGGCGTTGTCATACAGCATTGATGTACTACGCGCAGCCATCTTGGTACATCCGTACCACATCAATTAAGGATGCGTTGCTTCGGGAAAATGCGGCAACCGATTGGCACCCACAGAGTATTAGAGACGGCCGTTACGGCGATTGGCTCAATAACAATGTGGATTGGGCACTCTCCCGAAATCGCTATTGGGGTACGCCACTGCCAATTTGGCGTTGCGAAAACAAGCATGAAATCTGTGTTGATTCGCTGAAGGAGTTAGGGACTCTTGCCGGCCAGGAACTTTCAAACCTTGATCCACACCGTCCATTTGTAGATGACATCACTTTTGCATGTAATCAATGTCAATTGACCATGGTTCGCGTACCAGAGGTAATCGATTGTTGGTATGACTCTGGTGCAATGCCCTTTGCGCAATGGGGTTATCCGCACCAGGAAGATTCAGCAGAAAAATTTAAAAACTCTTATCCGGCCGACTTTATTTGCGAAGCAATTGATCAAACGAGAGGTTGGTTTTATACCCTGATGACAATTGGCACATTGGTCTTTGATCAATCTTCTTACAAAACCGTTCTGTGCCTAGGTCACATCTTAGATAAAGATGGGCGTAAAATGAGCAAGCACCTGGGTAATGTTTTGGAGCCAATGGCGCTAATGGATCAACATGGCGCTGACGCCGTTCGCTGGTACATGTTGGCAGCTGGTTCACCATGGGCGGGGCGGCGCGTTGGCCATGAAAGCATCAATGAGGTTGTCCGTAAGACTTTGTTAACTTATTGGAACACAGTTTCTTTCCATGCCTTGTATGCAAAAGCATCTGAGTTTGAGATTTCCCAAACTCCCGTTCTTGCTGATCGATCATTGTTGGATCAGTGGATAATTTCCGAACTCAACCTCTTAGTTCAGGAAGTAGATGCCGCACTGGCAGATTTTGATTCACAGATTGCCGGTCGTGCCCTTGCCCGGTTCATTGATGATCTCTCAAACTGGTATGTGCGACGCTCACGCCGACGTTTCTGGGATGGCGATGTAGCAGCGCTTGGGACACTCCATGAGTGTCTCCTCACGCTAACAAAATTGCTGGCGCCGCTAGTTCCATTCATTACCGAACAGGTTTGGCAAGAGCTTGTGCGTGCAACAGATGTATCCACTCCGATATCTGTCCACCTTTCCAATTTTCCGGTCGCGGATGAAACCGCAATCAAACCCGAACTCGGAGCACAAGTTGCACTGACTCGGCGCATTGTTGAACTTGGCCGGGCAACTCGGGCGCAGTCTGGCATCAAGATTCGGCAACCATTGGGCCGCGCCCTAATTGCTGCTAGCGGTTGGTCAAGCTTGCCAGAGCAAATGCGGGAACAGATTGCCGACGAACTCAATGTCATGCACCTAGCCGATATTGCAACTGCTGATGGTGACTTGGTAGATATCAGCGTGAAGGCAAATTTTAAGTCATTAGGTGCAAAGTATGGCGGTGCGGTGCAAGCGATCGCTAAAGAAATTGCTGCAACCGATGCCACAATATTGGTAAAGAATTTACGCTCTGTTGGATCTACAACCCTAGCTAAATGGGAGATTGCACTAGCTGATCTAGTTATAACCGAGGCACCTAAATCTGGTTGGAGCGTATCTTCTCATGATGGTGAAAGCGTCGCGCTAGACCTGGCGCTGACGCCAGCCTTAATTGCAGCTGGAAATGTGCGCGAGGTGATTCGATTTGTTCAAGAGCGTCGCAAGAGCGATGGCTTTGATATTTCAGATCGCATTATTGTTAAATGGAACGCAATCGAAACTATTGCCGCAGCGATAGCTGGCGATCAATCACGCATTGCTAATGAAGTTCTGGCGATTTCAATGGTGCGTGATGCATCAATTGCAGTTACTGATATCGAAGTTGGCGTGGAGGTTGTATTAGCCAAAGCTGATTAAAGGCGACTTACAAAACCTATTAAAAGTTGGGTTCCGAAAAAAAGCACAATAAAACTCATATCTAGACTGACGGTGCCAAGTCGAAGCGGTGGTATAAATCGGCCTACAAACTTCATTGGCTTGTCAGTAATCGTGTAAATCGCTTCTACCAAGAAAAGCACCGCGCCTTTCGGGCGCCAGGTACGAGAAAACATTTGCACGTAATCAAAGATTAGGCGACCAAGCAAGGCAAAGAGAAATATCTGCAGAATATTGGCTAGCAGCGAGCCGACGCTCAACATGATTAGCTCTGATTAAAAAAGCTTGCTTGCGCAGCTGTTGATTTATCTTCAGAACTGACGGAAATATTTGCCGGCGAGATAAGGAACACCTTCTTAGTTACACGCTCAATTGTTCCATGCAAACCAAAAGCCAGGCCACTTGCAAAATCAACCAGGCGTTTGTGGTCCGACTCATCCATTTCCGTTAAGTTAATGATTACTGGGTTGCCTTGACGAAAGTGCTCACCGATGGTGCGTGCTTCGTTGTAGTAACGCGGATGCAAGGTAATGATTCGATCCAATATTGGGAGATCAAGTTGTGGAGCTACTTCGATGACTGTTCTATTACGCACGGCGCTCACAGGGCGTGCTTCGCGAGTCTTGATTCGAACATCCCCAGCCGAGACTACTGCAGGAACATTTGCTGATTGCGGAGAATCGAATTCAGGATCATCCATCAAACCAAGGTAATTAGCGACACGGCGGATTGCATTAGACATAGTAAAATGTTACATGCGAGGTGAGCGAGAACCGAGGATTGATGACCCTACGCGTACATGTGTCGCACCATGTGAAATTGCCATTTCATAATCACCACTCATTCCCGCAGATAGGGATGTGGCGGTAGGAAACTCCTTTTTAAAATCCTGATGGATCTGCGCTAATTGCAGGTACGCCTCCTTCTGGTCCATCTCCAAAGGAGGTACTGACATCAAGCCGGACAGGGTGTGGGTGGCCGAATTTTCAACCATAGCTGCCAATGTATAAAGATCAGCAACTCGTACTCCTCCTCTGTGATGGGCGCCATCTAGTGAAACCTGTAAAAAAATAGCGAGTCGATGGGGAGCGATCTTTTCGATTAATGCAAAGTGTCGGCGGGCATCGAGTGAATGAATAGCAGCTGCCCAGGAAGTAATGGAGTTCACTTTGTTGCTTTGAATTTGGCCCTGAAAATGCCAGGTACCAGGTACCGCCTGCGACTTTTCGGCACCTTCGCCATCACGATTCTCGCCAAAATTGTTTACCCCCAATTGCTGCAAGATTTGTACATCACTTACCGGAAAGCTTTTGGTTACGGCAATCAAGGTAACTTCATGATTAGCAACAGCTGCAATTTTTGCTTTTACCTTTTCTAAATTTGTAGCAATCTCATCAAAGCGGTTCATATGCTGACAACTCCAGCAAAACGTCCAGTTGCTTGATCTCGCCGATGCGAAAAGTACAAGGGGCTTTGCATTGTGCAGATAGTTGAAGCTTCATAGGTAATGCCCTGCCCAACAAGTTCTGCAACGAGAGCACCTGGAAGATCTAATGCTGGTGTGCCCTTGCCAGTTGTTGCATATGCTTTAGGGTGCTTGGTAATTACCTCCTGCTGCAGCGCAAAGGGAACTTCATAACACTTTCCACAAATTGATGGGCCTAAAATTGCATGGATATCAATTGCACCAAGGTTTCGCATTGCTGCGAGTGCCTTAATTGCAATCTGATTTAGCAATCCTGCTCGACCCACATGAACCGCAGCGACCGCCTCCTTCGAAATCAATAACAATGGAATGCAATCCGCAACCATAACTGCTATCGAAATTTCGGGGTTTGTTGTGATCAAGGCATCACAACTTGGATCCACATCTACCAGATTGGTTAGGAGTACGATTTCATCTCCATGAACTTGATTCATAAACTGCGTTGAGCCAAGAGTTTTTCGATTTGCTGACACAAATGCTGGGTCATCGCCAACATGAAATCCGAAATTCAATGATTCATAGCCGCCGAGGCTGGTACCCCCGCGTCGATTGGTGAATAAGTGAGGCAAAGCCTTACTTCATAAAGTCAGGGACGTCGATCTCATCCTCTGCGATTAACTCTTCAAAAGTCACCCGTCGCTTTGGTGGGTCACTTTCCAATTCAAGGGCAACCGCAAGTGGGTCATTGGATGCGATTGGATTTGCCACACCGGCTAGGGTCGCAGCATCGAATATTGGAGTTGAAACCTTCTTAGGCTCGCCACCTTCAAATCCTGCCGCGATAACGGTGATACGTAATTCATCCCCTAACGCATCATCGATGGTAGTACCGAAGATAAACTTAGCATTTGGGTGAACTGCAGATTGAACCAGTTCGCAAGCCTCGTTTACCTCAAATAAGCCAAGGTCGGATCCACCTGAAATTGAAAGTAGCACTCCCATTGCGCCGTCAATTGATGCTTCCAGCAACGGGCTTGAGATCGCAAGTTCTGCCGCACGTATCGCCCGGTTTTCACCACGAGCTGAACCAATTCCCATCAGTGCAGAGCCGGCACCCAGCATGACTGCTTTTACATCTGCAAAATCAAGGTTGATTAATCCAGGCTGGGTAATTATTTCGGTAATTCCCTGAACGCCAGAGAGTAAAACTTGGTCTGCGCTTTTAAAGGCATCGGCCAAAGTGATCTGTCGATCTGAGATTGCAAGTAGGCGATCATTTGGAATAACAATCAAGGTATCCACTTCTGCACGTAAGGCTTCGATACCAACGTCGGCTTGTGTTGCGCGAAGCTTTGCCTCAAAAGAGAATGGCCGAGTTACCACACCAATTGTCAGCGCTCCGATTTCTTTGGCAATTTTTGCAACCACTGGAGCTGCGCCAGTTCCGGTTCCACCACCTTCACCTGCGGTAACAAATACCATGTCAGCACCGCGCAATATTTCTTCGATATCATCTACATGATCAAGTGCTGCTTCGCGACCTTTTTCGGGATCCATGCCGGCACCAAGACCTCGTGTTGTCTTGCGACCGATATCTAGTTTTACATCCGCATCGCTCATTAATAAATGTTGTGCATCTGTATTGATCGCAATGAACTCAACGCCTTTTAAACCGACATCGATCATTCGATTGATTGCGTTAACTCCACCGCCACCAATGCCAACAACTTTGATGACCGCTAAATAATTTTGTGGTGAAGCCACTTTATTCCTCCTTATGAACCATAAACCTCTAGTTGAGCCTTATAATTCATTACTTTTCGATGAGCCGAACTTAAAGCGCGCAGGGGCGATTATCAAACACCGACATGAATTGTTTAACGTGTCGTGCCACTCAAATTTTTTCTCAATTTTTGAAATTTTATTTAACAATTGGTGCATGTGGAGCAGATACATCAATTCGCTCGATTGTCGCATTTTCCGAAAGAGCAATGAGTGCTTGATAGACCTTCAATTTCAACTCGTTCTCAGTGTTGGTACCCCACCGTATTTCTAATTTCCGTGAGCCAGCTTCGACTTTGAGAACTAGAGCATTAGTGCTACTAACTTTGAGAATCTTCAGCGACCGCTTTAGATCGGCGGGTAAGACGGCAATAAATTCAACTGCCATCACCGCAGCCTCTATCCCACCTGCTTGTATTTGAACTAGCTGGGGCGGCGCCGGGCCTTGGAGCACAAAACTCTTTCCAGAAGCATCGATGACTTGATTATTAAAAATTGCCACCGGGGTCCTTTCCACTAATTCAATTGTGACCTTGCCGCTAATCCAGTTACGAGAAACCTTTGCATTTTCTACCCAATTGAGTGTTTCAAACTTTGCGGCAATTACATTTGGCTCCACTCGGGCAAGTTTTTGCCCTGGAACAACACCTGGATTCAAAGTTGTTCGAGATCCAATAATTTCAACGCCGCTTACCGTAAAAAAGGTGGAGTAGCCCAGAATATAGGTTGCCAACACCAATACAATTGCCGAGATTAAAAGAAAAATTTTACGTCTCATAATTTAAGCAAAACGTCGATTCAGGCCATCTATGATAATTGGCGCAAGCGAACTTACATCTCCGGCACCTAGCGTCATAATTACATCTCCTGGTTGTGCCATTGCGACAACTAAATCTGTAACCTCAACAAAATTAGGCGTATACATTCCTCTTGCCATCTGCGAAGTAATCAATTTGGAAGTAACGCCTGCCAAAGGTTTTTCACTTGCTGCATAAATTTCTAAAACGAATACGCGATCGGCTTTATCTAACGCTTTAGAAAATCCCGCAGCAAATGCCTGAGTTCGGGAGAAACGGTGGGGCTGGAAGATGACAATTAGGCGACCTTCGCCTGCCAGTCGTCTTGCCGCAGCTAGCGTTACTTGAATTTCAGTGGGGTGATGACCGTAATCATCGATCACGCGAACTCCATGCACAGTTCCCATAAGTTCAAAGCGACGTCCAGTTCCTCTGAAAACACTTAGGCCAGTAAGTAATTGGGATGCCGGAAAGCCCAACTTTAAGCCGGTAGCAAGCACCGCTGCTGCGTTTAATAAATTGTGGTGTCCAGGAACTTGAAGTTCGATGTAGCCAACACTCTTTCCGTGCCAAATAGCGCGCGCACGTGAACCCATGGCAAGTAGTTCAATGTGATCAATATGTAAGTGCGAAGATTCCGAAGTTCCATAAGAAACAAGCTCAATTTTTGCCACAACAGCTGCAAGTCTTTGCGCGCCTACATCATCAGCACAATAAGTTAAAAATCCATTTTCTTGAATGGTTGCAGCAAAATCCGCAAAAGCTTGTGCCACAGATTCTGGAGTTGCGAAGAAATCCACATGATCATGTTCAATATTTGTAACAATTGCCGCAAATGGATGGTATTCAATAAAGGATCCATCCGATTCATCGGCCTCGGCAACGAAGATTTTGCCTGTACCGTGATGGGCATTGGATCCGGAGGCGGTGATATTTCCACCAATTGCAAAAGACGGATCTGCCGAACATGATTGTAATGCGACTGCCAACATCGAAGAAGTAGTTGTCTTTCCGTGGGTACCGGCAACTGCAATGCTCTTAGATTCTGACATCAAAACCGAAAGTGTTCTCGCGCGAGTAAGTATTGGCAGATTTAATTCCTGGGCGCGAACTCGTTCTACATTTGTGGCAGAGATTGCATTTGAGAAGACGACCAGATCTGCTCCATCAACATTATCTGCTTCATGTAAGGTGGTAATCGAGGCACCTAGCGCTGAAAGTGCAACAAGTACTGAAGAATCCTTGGTGTCTGAACCGCTCACAATAATCCCATGAGACAGTGCGATGCGAGCCAAACCACTCATGCCGGCGCCGCCAATTCCGATGAAATGAAGACGCTTGCCAACGAGTGATGCAAGTGTTGGCTTCATGAGCTCATCGCAAATGCAGCTAATGCCGCAATCTTTTGCGTCGCCATTAAATCCTGGCCATTTCCAGCAATTGGAGTTTGCGCAGAATCCTTTAGTAATCCAGCCAAATTTGTTTTCAGAAACTCTGAAGTAAAGAATCTCTGATCAACAACTTTTGCCCGCCCATCCTGGACCAGACTGGCTGCGTTGACAAATTGTTCACCATTTCCAATAGGTAGCGGCACGAAAAGAGCGTAGCGACCGAGGGCGCGAAATTCGCTGCAGGTAACCGCCCCACTTCGCCCAATAATCAAATCAGCTGCCAAGTAGGCATCTGCCATCGCATCCACATAGGGCACTGGTTTGTACTGTCCAGTCGATGCTGGCAAGAGATTTGATCGACCTACAGAGTGAAGTACCGAATATCCCTGTTTATTCAAATATTCAACACTGGATTGCAAAACTTGATTTAGCGCGACCGAGCCTTGGGAGCCTCCCAAAATAAAAATAAGTGGCGAAACCTCACTAAATCCCAGTCGAACTTTAGCTTCCCGACGAGCTTTACTCCAATCATTTTTTGCTTCCTCGAAGGCAGCGACCACATCTAAGCGCAATGGCAACCCGGTCAATAATGCTTTCGAAAATCGGCCCGATTCGACCTGGTGGGCTACTGCTAAATGCTTGGTAAATATTGACCCTAAACGATTTGCCCAACCTGGCTTTGCGTTGGCTTCATGAATAAGAATTGGGACGCTAGCAATTTTTGCGGCGATATATGCCGGAGCGCTGACATAACCACCAAATCCGATAAGAAGATCCGCCCCTTTGATTACCTTTCGGCAGGCATTCACCGATGAGATCAAATCGAATGGAATACGTATCCAACTTCCAGATGGGTTGCGCGATATCTTAACTTTCGGAATCAAAGCAAGAGCAAAACCAGCCGCAGGAACTAATGAATTTTCCAAACCAGAAATTGTGCCAAGAAAGATACATTTATCAGTTGGTTTTGTTAATTTCCACTGCCTGGCAACGGCTAACGCTGGCTCTATATGGCCGGCTGTTCCGCCCCCTGCAAAAATTATCGTAGCCATTTGCTCCCCGTTGCTTGCAACTCTTTATAGATTATTGGGTCTCGACGAGCTGCACCCAGTACAAAACCGATACCCATGTAGGTTGCAACTAAAGCAGAACCTCCGTATGAAACTAGTGGCAAAGTCACGCCAACCACAGGCAAAACACTAATGGCAGAACCAATATTAAGGATAGCTTGAATCGCAATCCAACATCCAATTCCGGCGCAAACGTATCGGACCATTGGATCATGTGCGCGCAACGCAAGTTTAAAGATAGCGAATAAGAAAATAATAAATAACAACAAGGTTGTAAGGGTTCCAAATAATCCCAACTCTTCACCAATTACAGCAAAGATAAAGTCGGTATGTGCTTCCGCAAGATTTCCCCATTTTTGTCGGCTGGCACCAAGGCCGACACCAAACAAGCCACCACTTGCCAGGCCCAATAAGCTGTGTGCGGGTTGCCAGCCATATAATTTGTATTGATCTTCGGCGAAAGGATTTAAAAAGACGGCAAAGCGTTCTACGCGGTAGGGTGATGTAAGAATGAGAACAGCAAGTGTGGCAAATCCTGCAGCCAGGCCAATTCCAAAAATACCCAATCGTAAGCCAGACACCCACAATAAACCTGCCACAATAAAGGCAAAGACTGATGCTGTCCCTAAGTCACGTCCAGCCATGACAAGGATCATGCACAGCAAAAAGGCAGGCCCAATCAGTGCAACTACATTGCTTTGAATTGCCCCAGCTCGCTCACGCTTTGCAAGTATGTAACCCGCCCACAAAATCATGAGAAATTTGGCGATCTCGCTCGGCTGAACATCAACAAAGCCCAAGCTAATCCAGTTTCGGTTTCCATTCACACTCTTACCAATAACCTGCACAATAAGTAAGAGAATTACCGAAACCGATACGCCAAAAGGTGCAATGACTTTCCATTGTGTTAGTGACAATCTTGAGAGTACCCAAGCCATCGGAATTGAGAATACCAAAAAAATAAATTGACGTAAAACAATGGCAAAGGTGGAGCCTCTTGATTCAAGTGAGTGAATTGAAGATGCCGAAAAGACCATAATCAATCCGAGAACACTGAGCGAGAGCGCGCTTCCTAACAGCATGTAGTAAAGATTGACTGGTTTATTAAAGAAATTCTCTTTTTGATCAATTTTCATGTGCGACCAACTTATTAACCGCCGCCGCAAAGCGATCTCCTCGATCGGCATAGGAAATGAACTGATCCATGGAAGCACATGCCGGAGCCAGCAATACGGTGTCGCCTGCTACCGCAAATATTGCAGCTTGCGAAACTACCCGCTCCATGAAGGAGTTAGAGTCTGATCCACGGATGTAATTTGAAGGTGGATCAATCTTTACGCGCACAATCTCTGGGGCAAATTCAATCAGTGCTTGCTCAATCAAATTTCGGTCGGTACCTATGAGGATGACCGCCTTTATTCGTTTTTGGCACCGCTGAATCAGGGCGCGCATATCGGCACCCTTAGCCAATCCCCCAGCTATCCAGACAACTGATAAGTGCGAGATCAAAGATGCAGATGCCGCATGAGGATTTGTCGCCTTTGAATCATCCACCCAAGAAATGGAGTCAGATTCAAAAATCGTTTCAATGCGATGGCGTCCTGGGTGATATTCCTGCAACGCCTTTTGAATGATTTCGTGGGAGACGTTGACCGAGCGCGCAAGGGCGGCAGCGGCAAGCGCATTTGAAATGTTGTGTGGAATCGTTGGCTTAACATCAACAAGTTCACAGATCATGCTCGCCTGTTGCGGGTCAGCTACAAATGCACGATCCACCAGGAGATCTTCGACAACTCCAATTTCACCTGGTCCAGGTGTATTAAGTGAGAAGAAAACTTTACGCCCCTGCCAACGATTAGCACGAGCAAGGACTTGCGGGTCATCTGCATTTAGGATCCCTATTTCAGTATTTTCAAGAATAGAAAACTTTGCCTGCGCATATGATTCAAAACTGCCATGCCAATCAAGGTGGTCATCTGCAATATTTAAAATAGCAGCACTAACAAAGTGTGCTTGCTTAGCCCAGTGCAATTGAAAACTAGAAAGCTCCAAGATTAAATAATCGTATGGGTCTGCTCGATCTACCGCATCGATAACTGTGTCGCCGACATTTCCACAAGCCACCACCTTTAAGCCTGCCTTTTGCAAAATCTTGACCGTCATTTCAACTGTTGTCGTTTTGCCATTTGTGCCAGTTAATGCCAACCACTTTTGTTTCGGTGCTACCTCTGACCGTATCTGCCAAGCCAAGTCAATCTCATTGAAAATTTCAAGATCACTGTTTAAGGCCGCTTTTACTAAGGGATGGTCTTGTCGCCAACCTGGTGAGATAACTACTGCATCAAAGTTTTTTAGATCAACCGTCTCAGGTCTAATTGCATCTACCGAATTATCATCTACAACGGTGACTTTTCCTGACCTCGAAATTAAGGATCGGGCAACAGCTAAGCCGGTTACACCTGCTCCCAAAATTAAGAATCGTTGATTGGCAAAGTCGATAGTCATGAATTATTTAACAACCCACTGGGCATAAAACAGCCCTAATCCAAGTGCTACTGACAAGCCAGCGACTATCCAAAAACGAATTACAACTGTGATTTCAGCCCATCCCTTCAATTCAAAGTGATGATGCAATGGTGCCATTCTAAATACTCGTTTGCCACCGCTGATTTTGAAATACAAAGTTTGAAATAATACCGACAAAGTGATTATTACAAATAACCCTCCAAGTGGAATGAGGAGTAGCTGCACTCTCAAAGTTGCCGCTATTGCTGCGATCGCGCCACCAAGTGCTAATGAACCAGTGTCGCCCATGATTATTTTTGCTGGCGCGGTGTTCCACCACAGGAACCCAGTGCAACCTCCGGCAAATGCGGCCGCAAGTACCGCTAAATCAAGTGGATCCCGAACTGCATAACAACCTGTCGCTGCATTAATTGCACAGCTTTGTCCAAACTCCCAAACTCCAATGAGCACGAAAGCCAGAAATGTCATAATCGATGCGCCTATTGCTAAACCATCTAAACCATCCGTTAGGTTTACGCCATTACTTGCTGACATAACCATCAAAATAATCCACATTACAACTAAGGCAGATCCTAAATAGATACTTGTCTCGCGAACGCCAGAAAGATATTGTGAAATCGGAGTTAGTGAATCTTGGTCAACAAACTGAAGTCCAAGATATCCAAAAACACCCGCTGAAATTGCTTGTCCAGCTAGTTTATACCGACCCTTTAATCCGCGAGAGTTTTGTTTAGAGACTTTTAACCAGTCATCTAGAAAACCAATAAATCCCAAAGCAAGAACTAATCCAATTACTAGCAAGGCTGATGCCGTAACCGGATTTCCAGTTACTAAGTGGGCGCACAGATATCCAAGTATCGCGGCAAGAATGAAAATAATTCCACCCATTGTTGGGGTGCCATGCTTAATGTGGTGGCCACTTGGACCATCATCGCGTATTATTTGCCCATAGCCCTTTTTGGTCAGGAGGCGAATCAATATCGGCGTTCCAAAGAGCGCGAACACCATTGCAAATGCACCCGAGATAAGTATCTGTCTCAACTTTCAACTCCGCCCTTAGCTAACCACAAACTTTCCAACTTTTGTGCAAGTACTTCAAATCCTTCCGACCGGGAAGCCTTTACTAAAACTACATCCCCTGCTGACAAATATTGCGCTAATGAAAGTGCATCATCAAAGTTGGCCACATGATGCGTAAGCATCTGCCCATCGCTATCGCCGTACTCGGGTGCGGCAACAGCCACTAAGTGATCAATGCCAATCTCTTGGGCAAGGGTGCCAATTGATTGGTGTTGAACTGGTCCGGACTCGCCGAGCTCATGCATTTTTCCTAGAAAAGCCCATGACTGCCCGCCTCGCTCCTGTGCAAATCGTGTTAATGAGTGCAGCGCCGCTGACATTGACTCTGGGTTAGCATTATAGGAATCGTTGATAAGTAAAAGATCAGGTAAATCATGAATCTCCATCCGCCACTTGCTTGAAATTTCCCCGGTTGAAAGTGAGCTCGCAATTAATTCAATTGGAAGTTCCAGGGCGGTACCCACGGCAGCAACGGCCAATGCATTCGAAACCTGATGTGCGCCCACTACCCGCATTCCAACGGCCTCACGTCCATGAGATGTAACTAAATCAAAATGTGGGCATCCTTCGCGAATTTCAAGATCAGCTGCTCGCACTTCTTGATTGTCTCCAAAGTAAATGGTTTTACCCGAGTGAAGTTTGGACATTGCTGGTGTATAACTGTCATAAGTGCCTAAAATTGCAATGCCATCTACTTCGAGCGAGGCAATGAGTTCTGATTTCGTTTCCGCGATTGCAGCCACGGATCCGAATTCACCTACATGTGCCGAACCTACTGTCAGGACCACCCCAATATTTGGCTGTGCGATCCTACATAAACGCGCAATGTCACCTTTGTGACGTGCGCCCATCTCTAAAATGCAAAAGCGGGTTCGCTCATCACATTTAAGTAAAGTAATAGGCAGACCTAAATTATTGTTAAAGGATCCAATTGGAGCAACGGTTGGACCTACTGCGCTTAGCATGTGAGCAAGTAAGTCTTTAGTACTTGTCTTTCCTTGGGAACCGGTAATTCCTATAACGGTCAAATTATTAAGTCGCTTGCGCACAAATGTAGCAAGCACTGACAAAGCTTCCATCACGTCATCAACCACAATGCAGGGGCCATCGATACGATGTGTTGTCAGTGAAAACATTGCACCAGCGCGATAAGCAACTGCCACAAAATCATGCCCATCAACTTTTTCGCCCTTAAGTGCCAAGAAAATAGATCCAGGCGTGGCTAACCGAGAATCAAATACCGGGGCCTTGGAAACCAATAAATCTCTATCACAATAAATATCCCCACCAAGTAGAAGCGCGATTTCGCCAGCGGTTAACGTGATCACTTCTTATCCTCGATTGCTCGAGCTAATTCGATGCGATCATCAAATGGATGCAGGACTCCATCAATTTCCTGACCTTTTTCATGCCCCTTGCCAAGAACTACGACCAGATCACCATCTTGGGCGGCATTGACCGCAGCACGTATTGCGCTAGCTCGATCTGCAATAACCGCACTTGGTCCCACAATAGCTAGACCTAAGGTCATTTGAACCAATATTGCTTCTGGATTTTCAGATCGCGGATTGTCGCTGGTAAAAAATGCAACATCTGCCCCATCATGCAGGGCTTTACCCATGAGTGCTCGCTTCGCAGCATCTCTGTCGCCACCACAGCCCAGCACGGCAATTACTCGCCCATCGGTAATCTCATGTGCAGTTTCTAAAACTCGTGCAACCGCATCAGGTGAGTGCGCATAATCAACAAGGGCTGTGAAATTTTGTCCCAACCGAATTGATTCCAACCGACCGAGCGCTCCACTTAAGCGTGGCAATAAGACAGCAATATCAATCGGATCGATTCCGCTTTCGGTGGCGATTGCAACTGCCATCAGTAAGTTGTCGAAATTGTATCCCCCATGCAGATGAACTTTGCCCTCAATCAAAATTCCACCACTACCCCGGATTGCAACATGCGCACCAACATAGTCACGCGCGATATCCACATAGTGCCAAGTTGCATTGTGGTCATGACGTGAAACGCTCATTACAGGCAGTTCGGTCTGAGCGGCTAATTTGAGCCCGTAACTATCATCAATATTAATTACGGCAAGGTCAGCAAATTCAAAGGTAAATAGCCTCGACTTTACTGCGAAATATTCATCCATTGTTTTATGAAAATCCAAATGATCTTGCGACAAATTTGTAAAACCAACAACTGCAAAATGGCTTCCCCGAATTCGTTCGAGCGCAATCGCATGACTTGAAACTTCCATGATTAAATTTCGCAAATGCCGCTCCCGCATTACCGCTGATAATGCTTGTAAATCGCTGCTTTCTGGGGTAGTCCTCTTGCTTGCTAAAACTTCTGAACCGATACGAGTCTCTACTGTTCCAATTAATCCACTTTCGCGTCCTGCACCAGTCATAATCTGGTGCAACAACGTTGTTACCGTTGTTTTGCCATTTGTGCCTGTTACTCCGACACTATAAAGATCTCGCATTGGTTCGTTATAAAACCAGGCACTTATTACACCGGCAGCTCGCCGTGGATTACTGCAAATAATCAGTGGGATGCCCTGGATCTTTGTGGCTCCAGCTAGATCAGTCAGAACTGCAACCGCCCCTTTTGAAATTGCATCAGCTGCAAAATCTGCGCCGTGAAATTTATCGCCAGGCAAAGCAATAAAGAGATCTCCTGGTTGCACTTGCACACTAGATTGCGACAAACCGCTTACAACAACTGAAGCCTCACCCTGAAATGTTGCATTCACTATGGCTGCAATTGATTCGACCGTCCGCTTAATCTCCTCAATTGGTCTTGCCACTTGCCACCTTCTTTTCCGCAATTAACTGCTTTTCAGTAAGTGCAACTGGAACTATTTTGGTTCCAGTTGGAGCAATTCCCTTTGACTGCAGTACAAAAGACATTACCTTTTTAAAAACCGGCCCACCAAGTGTGCCACCCCAGTGCAGTCCCTTTGGATCTTGAATAGTAACGCTTACGACATAGGCCGGCTTATCTGCCGGGGCAAAACCAATAAATGAAGCGGTATATCCACGGTAACAACCACACTTGTCATCGAAACGTTGTGCGGTTCCGGTCTTACCAGCAATTCGATATCCGGCAATTGCAGCTGTTGGTGCTGTTCCGCTTGCCGAAACCACACTTTCCATCATGGTTCGCATCTTTTGCGCTGTATCTGCACTGATAACTTGAATACTTTCCCCAGCTTTTGCCGGTGTGTAGTTTCCACTCGAATCACTTGTTCCGGCAATTACAGTAGGTGATACCCGGACGCCATCATTTGCAATCGTTGCAAAAACAGCTGTAGCTTGCATAGTGGTGAGTGAATAGCCCTGACCAAAAGCCACTGTCGGTGCCGTTGTTCCAGACCACTTGGCTACCTTTGGCAAAATTCCGTTTGATTCACCAGGTAAACCCGAACCCGTTTTTGTGCCAATTCCAAACTTAGTTAGATAATTATACAAGGTGTCATTTGAGAGCAACTCGCCGATTTTAATTGATCCGGTATTACTTGAAACTGCCAAAATTCCGGATGCGGTTAATCGCTGAGTTGGATGTGGCTCATGATCGCGAAATGTTTTGATGGAACGCTTCAATGCATAAGGAACGGTAAAAACTGTTTCTGGGACAATTTTTCTCTCTTCAATGGCCGCGGCTAAAGTCATAACCTTGCCAGTTGATCCAGGCTCATACACATCCAGGACTGATGGATTGCGCATCGCAAATAAGGAAACTTTTGAGGTGTCGTTCGGATCAAAGGTAGGTGCGGTGGCGTGGGCCAAGATGTGCCCGGTTTTAGGATCTATTACAATTACGGTTCCACTAATAGCATTTGATGACTTAACTGCATCAGCAATTGCCATAGCTGCTACCCACTGAATGTCACGATCAACTGTTAGCCGAATCGATGTACCCACCTGAGCTGGGGTAATTTCAGATTGAGATCCTGGAATTTCAGCCTGGTATCCGTTTGCATATGAATACTTACCGTTGGTGCCCGAGATAATTGAATTCAGACTAGATTCAAGTCCGGTTGCACCATTGCCTTCACGGTTAACAAATCCAATGAGGGAGGCAATTAACTCGCCAGATGGATACTCGCGAACATAGCTACGTTCTGGAAAAAAGCCAATGATTCGCGCTGGGCTCATTGCTTTTAATGGTGAATTGTACGCGTCTATTGCAGCAGTTAACTTCAACCAGGTCGCAGGCTTAGCATTACGTGCAACTAAGCTCCACTTACGTATACCCGTAATCGCAGTCACCACATCCACAACTTTCATGCCAAGAATTGGCGCTACAAAAGCTGCAACCTTCGCTGGATCGGTGATCTGTGTTTGGTCTACCACAATGCTAGTTGCAGCAACGCTTCGCGCAAATGCAACACCATTGATATCTGTGATATCTCCTCGAGGTGCCTGAAGCGTCTTAACCTTTTCCATTTCATTGAAAGCTTTTGACCGATAGTCATTTGCTTGCAGTGCTTGAACCTGCACTAAGCGAACCCCAAACATGAACATAATGAACGCCATGAATAAAATCAATAATCTGATTCGATTACGTGCCAATGAAAAATTACCCATTTTTGACCGAAGGCTCTTGAATAATTTTAGCTAAAGCTAAAAAAGTTGGGGTTTCTGCTGGCTTCATGCCAAGATCGGATGCAGCTTTGGCCAGAGATTCAGGAGAAGAGATATTGTCAATTTGGCGCGCGATCGCCTCCTGTTGATCACTTACAAGCTTTGCTTGCAGCTTTAAATTAGATAGTTCAAAAGCATCCTGTGCCAGCAAAGTATTGACCAGGAGAAGAAACATGAGGCCAATAACACAAACAGTTGTTGCAAATGTTGCAAAGAACTTTCGATCTGCTTGTTTCCCATCTGAATGATCTGGTACAAGTTTAAGTGCTACTTGCGAAGACTTTTCCGAGAGAATTTTCTTTGAGCGAGTGAGTGCCGGCGCAAGGGCAGTCATTGCCATTATGCGGCCACTCTTTCTATGGCACGAAGTCGAACTGATTGAGAACGTGAGTTCTCGTCAATTTCTGACTCACTTGGAGTTTGACTTCCGCGAAATACCAATGAAAATTTTGCTGCGAACTCAGGAAGTTCGACAGGTAGTTCACGAGGCGTACCTGAAGTACTAGCGGAGACGAATACTCCCTTGACGATGCGGTCCTCTAATGATTGGAATGACATAACAACCAGGCGAGCGCCGACGTTGAGCAATTCAAGGGCAACTGGCAAAGCCCGGGTAACTGCTCCAAGTTCATCATTGGTTTCAATACGAAGTGCTTGGAATGTGCGCTTTGCCGGATTGCCACCAGTGCGACGAGTTGCCGCCGGGATGGCTTCCTTAACCAGGGCTGCCAATTGGGCAGTTGAATCCAAAGGTGCGATCGCACGCGCTTTCACTATAGATTCGACGATCCGGGTAGCAAATTTTTCTTCCCCGTATGTGCGTAAAATCCGAACTAATTGTCCTGGCTGGTATGTGTTAACGATTTCTCCAGCAGTCAGCGATTGAGTTTGATCCATTCGCATATCTAGTGGTGCATCTTGCGAATAAGAAAAGCCACGTTCGGGTTGATCAAGTTGCATCGACGAGACACCAAGATCAAATAATGCGCCATCAATTTTTCTAATCCCAAAACTTTTTACAACATCGCCGATTGCAGCAAAGGTTTTATGGGCGATCTTTAAACGATCACCGTAAGGAGCAAGTCGAGCCGTTGCTTTGGCAATCGCATCAGGGTCGCGATCAATGCCAATGACTGTCAGGTGTGGAAATTTTTGTAACAGAGCTTCGGTGTGTCCGCCAAGACCTAATGTGGCATCAACAACTACCGGATGACTAGCTGCAATAATCGCAGGAGAAAGTAGTTCAATGCATCGGTCGCGCATTACAGATATGTGCTCGGTTGTGCCTGGCATCTCTTCCCCCCTTTACTCACTAGCTGTAGCGGCTTACTAGCCGTTGTTGTTGCCCTACTTAAGATCCCTTTCTGCTCTCATCTCTGGTCACTGCCGGCCGACGGATCTGAAGTTATAACGCCACCGGGGAAGAGGTGTCGCTACTTTCGAAGGGTCGGCAGTGGCCACAAATGAGAGTTAGAACAAACCTGGGAAGACCTCCTCAGAAACTTCTGCAAAACTCTTTTCTTGATCAATTAAATATTCATTCCAAGAAGTTGCGTTCCAAATTTCAACCCGCGTATTTGCACCAATAACAACGCAATCTTTTGCTAAACCTGCATATGTTCGAAGTGCTTGCGGAATTGTTACCCGTCCTTGGCGATCAGGAATTTCATCGTGCGCGCCAGCAAACATCACACGGCTGTAATCACGTGCTGATTTTGCAGTGACTGGCGCTTGTTTTAGCGTTTGCGTAATTTCTGAAAATTCTTGTGCCGGAAAGACAAATAGACAACGTTCTTGTCCTTTGGTAATTACTAAACCTGCCGCAAGTTCATCTCGAAATTTTGCCGGAAGGATTAAGCGACCTTTGTCATCAAGACGCGGCTCGTGGGTGCCTAGAAACATTATCAGCGGCCCCTTCCCCAAAAGTTGTCCCCGGTTCACTTGCCAGCTTGACCGCTCGCTTAATTCTCCACTTTACTCCACTTTTCCCCTTTTTCAACCACCTCTCCCCATTTTTATCGCCATTGGCCCCACCTCTCCCCACTCTTTCGGTGAAAATTGGGAGATGAAAAAGCCCCTCACAACGGAGGGGCTAAATCTGAGAGCTTATTACCTATTGGTTATTGCGATCTTCCCAACGCTTTTCCATGCGATCACTGAGTTTTGAGCGTGATTTAGCCTGCTTTGGCCCGCGCAACTTAGGGTTTGAGCCAGCGGAGTAGGCAGAAATCACGCTGATCACCCCAGCTAATGCGATTAGAAAACCAAGAATCCCGACCGGCGCTACTTGGGCGATCACCGCGCCCAACAAGGTAGCCAGACCCAGCAGAAGCAGAGCTACGCCGGTAAGCACTCGATTTTTTGATGGGGAGTTTGGTGAGGCGGAAAGTGTCGAAACTAGCTGAGGATCCTCGGTTAGCAGGGCAGCCTCCATCTCATCTAGCAGGCGCTTTTCCCGATCTGATAATGGCACTTGCTCACAATAGAACATTTTGCCCGTGCTCGCTACTCCTCTCCTTTCTTAATTGGCTTAACCAATCGGGCCGGCCGGACCGAACCCTGCCCAAAGCGCTCGTGGGCCTTATCCATCGCCCACTCAGCCTCGCGCCAGCTTTTCTCCCGTTCCCCAAGGATCATTTGAACAGGCGCTCCCTCACTTAAATTCTCGAGCGAGACCCCTACTAAACGCAACCTTGCCCGATCAATTCGCAGCCCTTGGTAAAGCCCTTTCACAATCTCATACACATCGTGGGTGCTATCAATGGGTAACGGCAAAGTTTTGGACCTATTAATTGTTGAAAAATCATTAAAGCGAACCTTGATGCTAATTGTCTTTGCAAACAATCCTTTATCTCGAAGTCGCGCTGCTACACGTTCACACAACCTTAAATACTCACGCAAAATCTCCTCCGGGTTATCTAGATCAGTTGGAAAAGTTTCGGCTGCACTAATACTTTTTTCAGCATCTTGCGGAGCAACATCTCGATAATCACGACCCCAGGAAAGTTCGTGCAATGTTGCACCTACTGCCTCACCTACTGCACGAATTAATGTCGTGCGGGGCAGATTGGCTATATCTCCAATAGTTCTTAATCCCAAACGTTCTAATACTTCACCTGTTTTTGGACCTACTCCCCACATTGCTGAAATTGGAAGTGGGTGCAAAAACTCTAGAATGCAATCTAATTTAATTTCCAACATTCCATTTGGCTTGCAATGTGTTGATGCCAGCTTTGCGATGAACTTTGATGGAGCGATTCCAACTGAACAGGTAATACCTTCTTGGGCTTCAACCTTGGCACGAATAGCAGTTGCAATTTCACGTCCAGTTCCCAGTAATTTCTTGGCACCCGTCACATCCAAAAAAGCTTCATCTACCGAGATGGGTTCAACATTTGGAGTGAAGCTTTCAAATATCGCCATGATGTGGGCAGATACCTCTTGATACCTAGCCATATCAACCGGCAAAAAGATTGCATGGGGTGCTAACCGTCGAGCTTGACCCACCGGCATTGCAGAGTGAATACCAAATTTACGTGCTTCATAATTGGCAGCAGAAACTACGCCACGTGCTCCCATGCCAATCACAACTGCTTTGCCTTTTAATTCGGGGTTGTCGCGTTCGGCAACTGAGGCAAAGAAAGCATCCATATCAACATGGAGAATCGTCGCCTGTGTTGGTCCATCAATCGACCTCATATTGCGAGCGTACTTTGTTTGGCGCTCCAACTTTCGCAGGCAGCACGCAGATCCCACGCGCCAGTGGCTCTAATAGATATGCCCCTGGCGCCGGTACGGCGGGTTACTCCCCTAACCAGTAGTAAAGATGTTGCATACAAAACATTGGCATAGTCGCCTTGCACATCGGTGAAGAAGGTTGAATCACTACACCCGTAACCATCATCAAGTGTTAAAAAGATAACTCTTTTGCCAGAGCGCACTGGTGGTGTCTGCATTGCAACTTTAACCCCTGCAACCAACACCGATGATTGAGAGCGCTGCTTTAAAAGATCACTAGAACGAACAGCACCTATTGCATTTAGAAATGTTCCATAAAACTCAATCATGTGCCGAGACATATCAATACCGAGCCGATCTACTTCATGCCGAACACTTTCGGCATTACTCATGGCAGGTAATCCGCTACTAATGATTGCTGGTGGATCAAACCCCAAATTCATCTGTGCCCCAGATACCGAAGCGCTAGCAGACTTTTGTAGATCAGAAAAGTGCAACAATAGATCGCGACGGTTGACATTGATGTGCAGCGAATCAAATGCGCCGGTAAGAATCATACTTTCAGTGATCGGTGTACTAGCTCCTGAGCGTCGAACAAAATCTGCTAAATCAAGATATGGGCGAGCGGCAATAATGGACCTGACTTCGGCATCGCTAATTCGGTTAACTGTTGATAGTGCGATGCGAATTGCATTTCCGTGATCCTCGACTCGATAAACAGAATCTGATGCGTTGGCATCGATAGGTGCAATAGTGATTCCCATTTGCCGTGCTTCATCAACAATTAAACGTTTGGGATACATGCCAGGGTCATGGGTTAATACCCCGGCAAGAAATGCGGCTGGATAGTGGGTTTTAAGCCATGCTGATTGGTAGGTAGGTAGGGCAAAAGCTGCAGCATGCGCTTTACAAAAACCAAAGGAGGCGAAAGCGCGCAGTACATCCCAAATTTTATTAATGATCGGCAACTCATATCCCTTTGCGGTTGCGGCAGGAAAAAACCAATCACAAACTTCTTGCTGCCCGATCTTCTCCCCTAAGGATCTACGCTTTTCATCAGCTGTCGCCAGCGATACTCCAGTTATCGTTGCAATGATCGCAATAACTTGTTCATGGAAGACGACAACGCCTTCGGTATAGGCCAAAATCTTAGATAAATCAGGGTGAATTATCGGCGCTGGGCTCCATCCATGACGTGCCTTAAGAAATGGCGTGATCATGTCGCTTTTAACCGGACCTGGTCTAAACAAGGAGATGTCGATAATTAAATCGGTGAAGTTAGCTGGGGCCAGTTTGCCAACTAACTCGCGTTGTCCGGGGCTTTCTACTTGGAATATTCCTAGGGTACGAGTTGACTGAATTAACTTGTACGTTGCCTGATCATCAAGTGGTACCGAATCGATATCAACTTTTTCTTTATGCACACGTTCAATCTCTCTAACCGAATAAGCGATTGTCGATTGCATTCGCACACCTAATACATCAAGCTTTAGTAGGCCAACGGCTTCTACATCATCTTTATCAAAGGCAACCATGGGGTATCTGCCAGCACTCACCATTAATGGTGCTCGATCTAAAAAACCTCCATCGGATAAAACAATTGCGCAAGGATGCATTGCTAAATGTCGTGGCAGGCCATCGAGGCGTTGCGCCATCTCAATTGTTGCTGCCATAAGAGGGGCTGAAACATTTAGTTTTTGAAGTTCAGGTAAGGATGCTAAAGTTTTGGAGATGTCACGAGCACGAACATGTGGCATGGATTTAGCAAGCAGGTCGATCTCCATGCCAGGTAAACCCAGGGCTGCACCCGCATCTCGAATTGCATGGCGGGCTCGGTATGTGTCAACCATTGCAACAACGGCGCAACGAGATTGGTTGCTTGGTGAATCCCAATTCTTATCACCATAGCGTTTAAAGACCATGTCATAAATTTCAAGCCGCCTAGCTGATTCAACATCGATATCAATATCTGGTAATGCTTTACGCAATGGCGAACAAAACCGTTCCATTAGTAACCCATGTTGCATGGGATCGACGCCTGAGATTCCGAGTAAGTGACAAATCAACGAACCTGCACCGCTACCACGTGCTGCAACGCGAATATCTGCAGCACCTGCCATGCTGACGATATCTGCAACAGTTAAAAAGTATGATTCGTAACCAAGTGTTGCAACAGTTGCTAATTCATCATCTAAACGCTCACGTGCCTGGGCAATTGTGCTGCTGTTGCTGTACCTCCAGTTAATCCCGGCTTCGCTGCGACTGCGCAATAAGGCCCGCATTTCTTGGGCATTTTCAGCACCAACTACTTGAGGTTCAGGTAAATGCGCTCCCCCTAAACCAATATCTCGTTGCGGTGATAGCAAAGCGCGTTCTGCCCATTCCCGAGTTGTCTTTAACAATGCACGCGGAGTTCGCTCTCCGGCAGCTCGCGCAATTTCAGCAGCTAACGAAATCATTTCATTACTAGTTTTAAAAAAACCTTCAGCGTTGCGGCGTTCAATATGGCGAGCATGTAGTGGCACTAGCTGGCGAGTGCAATCTAAGACATCGGCAACTGGACCATCGGCGCGATCGCGCATGCGAACCGCGTTAGTGATAACAGCATCAATATCATTATCACGTGCAAAGATTAAGGATCGGGCTGCATGCTCGGTGGATCGCGAACCTTTGCCAGCAACCAAATGTGAAACACACTCAACTGCATTATTTGCAAATAAATCTCGAGTTTGATTAAAAATAGATAGGGCTTGGTCAAAACGGTGATCTTGGATTGCACTACTCATCGGTGATTCCGGGCCATGCATTGCATACACATTGGTGCTGTACCTGCTGAAGCGTTGCAGAAAATCTAAGGTCAGAACTGGTGTGCGAGTATCACTTGTCATTGACAGTGATGTCATTAACCTACACAGCGAGCGCCATCCCCCGTCGCTATGGGCCAGCAATGTAATGCGCCCTTTTGCATTGGCAAGATCAATTGCACAGTTGACTCCGATAATCGGGGCGATGCCATGATCAACACAACTTTGCGTAAAACGGATAGCACCAGCCAAGCCATCGCGATCTGTTAGCGCTAACGCAGGCATTTCAAACTGGGCTGCGCGTTGTACTAAATCCATAGGTTGGGTGGTTCCGTATTTCAATGAGTATGCACTGGCAACATTGAGATGAATAAAACTCATACGTTCCGAATAATCCATTGACCTGTTAGCTCGTCACATTCGAGTTCAAAGGTTGTTAGCGCGCCAATAGGTGCAGCCTCTACCCGCCACACCGCACACGCTTGGTCATCCGGACGGTACTTGCCATCGCCAATGCGATTCCACCAACCACCTGCTTCACACCATCTAGTGAGCACCGCATGAATGCGAAAACGCTTTCCCTTAAAGGTGAATTCAATCGGGGTTGTTGGCCCATCGGTAGTGACATCGACGGGCGAGTTGACCTGCGGGGCTGACATTTTCAGGGGCACCTTCCAAAGCTGTGGGTATCCGAACAGATGTTCGAAAAATAGCCCCCGCTACCGACAAATGGCAAGCCCACAGGCGTGTCGTACTGTAATAGTAGTTGAAGATTCAACTACTATTACCCTTGTACCTTCCCGCAACTACTAAAGGAGTCCGTCAGTTAATTACTGGCGGGCGTTTTGCGTCATTATTGCAACATGGAAATTATCGCTGGGCTAATTGCTGGTGCCTTCATTGGCGCAGTCCTTGGTTTCATCGGCGCTGGCGGTGCAATGCTCTCGGTACCAATCCTCTTGTACATCTTCAACTTCACTCCGCAAGCTGCGACAACTGCCGCCCTGGCAGTTGTTTTACTCGCCGCAGTTTCAGGTTTATTGCCAAAATTAAGAACCGGTGATGTGCTGATAAAAGAGGCCTTGGTTATCTGGAGTCTGGGACTAGTGACAAACCTAGGTGGATCATTAGTCGCGCATAAACTTAGCGACAATGTAATCATTACGGGTTTTTCAATAGTAATGCTTACCGCCGGTACCGCTATGTTAATCAAGCCTATTTTGGGAAGCGAAAAGAAGATTCCAGTTTTTTGGTTAGTAGTAATCTCTTTGGTAATCGGATCCATGACTGGATTATTTGGAATTGGTGGCGGTTTTCTTGCGATCCCCGTGCTAGTTCTCTTCTTTAAGAATACGCCCAGCAAAGCTGCTGGAACATCACTAGCAATAATTTTCCTCAATTCAATTACAGCATTCTTTGGGCATTTCCAAAACTGGCACTTAGTGAATTGGGCGGTTCCAGTTTCGATGGCAATAGCAGCAGTAGTAGTTGCTCGGATCGCATCCATAAGAAGCGGACAGGTTGACCCCGCGCTCTTGCGCAAAGCCTTTGCCACACTTCTTTATTTAATTGCCCTCTTTACCCTCATCGAAACTTGGGCTATAGCCTGATCGCTCGCACCTTTAGGTATCGAGATTGAATCCCCACCACCAGATAGAGCAGTACTGGGAAAGCAAATGCAACCGGCAAAGAAGTTATTTCTGCGATTAAACCAATAATTGTTGGCCCACCAAAGTAAGCCGCAATTGCGATTATGCCAACTCGAGCCAATCCCACTGAAGGTGCTACACCTGGAATAGATGCTGCCGCTAAGTTAAAAGCTGGAAAAAATGGTCCCATTCCAAAACCTGCCGCCGCAAAACCTAAGCAAACAACAATTAAACCCGCAGTTGGTTGAGATTTAGCTAAAGGTATTCCAATTAGTAAACCAATTCCCCATAAACTTCCACCAAAGAAGCCACCGTACTTAACGGTGTTTACATGCCCCCACTTTTCAAAAGCCCGATCACCCAATAGCCGACTAGCAATCATCGCTAGCGAAAAGGTTGTGGCGGCAGCTGCATTTAAGCCTTTACCGATGCCCATATGGTCTTGCAACAAAATGCCACTCCATTCGTATGCGCCACCTTCGGGGATTAAGGAACACATCAAGCCAATTCCAAGTGCCCACAAGATCAAGGATTCTTTTCCAAGTAATGCAACCTTGCCTGCTGATTTCTCACCAGGCTCGCCTAAGTGTCCGTCATGGTCGGCGGATAGCAAAAAATGTGCCGTAACTGGAAAGGCAAATAATCCAAACACCGCTATCGCAATTAAATTCTCTCTTGGGGTGAGAAAGTTAGCTACTACTCCACCAACTAGAGTGGCGGCGAAAGCTCCGACACTCCACAACCCGTGAAAGCTCGACATCCACCGACCTTTAGTATGTTTTTCAATTTCAACAGCTTGACCATTAATTGCAATATCCATAAAGGCAACATTAAAACCACAAATGAATAACCCAAGTAAGAGTATTTGAACGCTCTCTGCCATGCCAACTACAAAGACACCAAAGGGAAGCAAGATACCCGCTATCTGCACAACCAATTTTGATGAATGCATGTGAACCACACGTCCAGCTATTTGTGCACCTGGAATAGCTCCAACGACACTTGCTAGCAACACCAATCCAAATTGACCATCACTTAATCCCAATGCATCCTTTATTTCAGGAATACGTGGGATCCATGCCAGGCCCAAAAAACCAAGTATGAAAAATGAAGCCCACAAAGCATTGCGGGCTCGCATCCCTAATATATACAAGTCGATTGCCATAGGGTGGCAACGGTAACTGACACAGCGCGATATGAAGCCATACAATTGAGCATGTTCTTCTCATTTTGGCCACGCCTAAATGAGTTTTCCAGAACCCAGAAAGAGATAACTGCAGATTTAATTGCAGGAATAACAGTTGCGATAGTTGCGCTGCCATTGGCAATTGACCTTATTTGGGGAATGGCAATCGGAATCGCGTTTCACTTACTCCTTGTGCGCATTAAAGTGGAGAGATGGAAGGCGTAACGGAAAAAGCAGCGGTCAAGCGGGTTTTGGCCGCACTGCTAGCTCATGGCATCCAAGGTGAAATCCATGTACTTTCCGAGAGCGCCGGCACCGCCCAAGCAGCTGCTTGCGCTCTTGGTGTCGAAGTTGGCCAGATTGCTTCATCCCTTATTTTCAAACTTCCAGATGAAGAGCCGCTTTTGATTATTACTAGTGGCCGGCATCGAGTAGATACCGACCTAGTTGCCAAGAATTTAGGAATTGAAAAACTTGGTCGGGTGGATGCTAACTATGTAAAGGACAAATCAGGTTTTTCAATTGGTGGAGTTGCACCGATTGGTTGGGTCTGCCCTGCAACTATAGTTATAGATGAGGTGCTAAATGATTATCAAGTTGTCTGGGCAGCGGCCGGTCACCCACATGCGGTGTACCCAACCTCATTTTTAGAGTTGATTGCGTGCACCGGCGCTATGCCAATGATGGTAGGAGATAAATGATCGTTGCCTACTTTTGGACAATAAAACCTTCCCGAATTCCATTTGCAATGTATGCAATGGGATCAAATCGTTTGCAACTTTCCCTAGATAAAAACGTTGCCTTCTATAAATCTTTGGGAACGGGTAAAGGCGAAACATTCACGCCAAATGATGCTAATCCGCTTCGTTGGGGGTTAATCGCAGCCGTAGCTGACATTGCTGACTTTGATACATCTAGTGTTATCAAAAGTTGGCGCAAGAATTCAGTGACTGAGTTTCGGGCAGTACTATCTCCGATTTCTTCACACGGACAATGGGCTGGCGAGCAACCATTTTTCCCTTCGGTGAAGGATTGGAGTGGTCAGGTGGTAGCAATTACTCGTGCTCGAATCAAATGGAACCACAACCTTCGCTTTTGGAGATCGGTACCACCGGTGACACTTTCATTGAAATCAGCTCAAGGATTAATTGCCGCGATTGGAATTGGGGAAGCACCAATAGGTCTTCAGGGTACTTTTTCATTATGGGAATCAGCCTCTGCCGTAAAGGAGTTCGCTTACCGCGGCGCCGCACATCAAAAAGCAATCGCTGACACTGCCAGTTATAACTGGTACTCGGAAGAGTTATTTGCGCGATTTGCTGTAGTAGGTCTGCGGGGTTTAATTAAGTAAGTAAAGGTTTATAGGGCAGACTTACACCTATGTCCATCCGCCATTACACACCGCGACGCAGGCAACGCGGCGGAGCGTCACCTGAATTAGTGGCGATCATGTCAATTTTTCTTGGACTAAGTATTTTTATGCAGATTTTGTATCCGTTGGTAACTGGAAGTGTCTTGCTATTCGTCACTATTGTCTCAGTTTATACCGCTGCCATCGCCATGTTTCTTCATGGAGTTGCAGCTTACGGTGCGCGCTATGGTTGGAGTTTGCTTGGCATAGCTTTGCTATTTGGATATTTCATAGAACAACTTGGCGTAACAACTAGTTGGCCATTTGGTGAATACACTTACTCAGATACTTTGGGACCAAAAATCTTTGATGTTCCGTTAGTAGTTCCATTTGCTTGGGTCATGATCGCGCATCCCTGTTTAGTGGCTGCCCGGCGAATAGCGAAATCTTGGGTCTTCCTTTATGGAGCTGCGCTTATGATGGCGTGGGATTTATTTCTTGATCCACTAATGGTTTCTGCTGGTCACTGGACTTGGGTGGTTAAAGGTTCACATGTTCCATTTCAATCTGAAATCCCAGCCTCAAATGCTTTCGGTTGGTTGTTATCTGGAATGGCACTAATAACTATTTTACACTTTGCTACCCCGCGTGATCGTCGCAAAGATGGTGGTTCGTTGATTGCGGTGGACATACTTTTGTTTTGGACTTTATTTTCAGGAACCATCGGAAATCTTTTTTTCTTCAACCGTCCAGGAATCGCCTTATTTGCTGGACTAGTTATGGGAGTTCTCCTGGCGCCTTACTTTTTCAATCGATGGATCGGAAGACCGTAAAACTTTATGTCTTTGGTCTATTTACTTCCTCTTGTCTTGCTAGTCATAGCAACTGGCAACTTCTTTCTGCTTCGTACACCCATCATGAGCGCGCAATTAAGTCAGTCAGTTGGCGTAATTCTGCCGCTGCGAAATGAAGCCGACAATGTGGAACACTTGATAGCAACCCTTTCTGGTCAAAAAGGTGATCTACATTTTTACCTGCTTGATGACAACTCTGAGGATGAGACTTTTCAACTACTTCAACAATTTATTGCAGGTGACCAACGATTTACCATACTAAAGGGTGCCGAACTTGCACCTGGTTGGATTGGCAAGACCTGGGCTTTGCAGCAGTTATTTGAAAATTCAACGGAAGAGTTTATTGTGTCATTGGATGCGGATGTTCGTCTAAGTAAGGATGCAATTAATAGCGCAATTACGAGTTTGGTGGCCGGTAGATTTGATTTTATTTCACCCTATCCTCGCCAGTTAGCGGTTACCTTTGGTGAGCGCCTTATTCAGCCGTTGCTTCAATGGTCCTGGCTGAGTACGGTTCCACTGCGATTTGCCGAAGGCTCTGCCCGAACATCGCTAGCGGTAGCAAATGGACAATTCTTTGTTGTCCGTCGTGCAGCTCTAGCAAAGATTGGTGGGTATAACTCGATCAAGCACGCAGTCTTAGATGATGTTTTTTTGGCGCGTGCCTTAATTAGCAGTGGCTCACTTGGAACCGTAATAAATGGTGCCGCTATCGCACAGTGTCGTATGTACTCATCGTGGGATGAAATTCAAGCCGGCTATGGGAAATCACTTAGTAAAGCTTTCGGATCAATCTTTGGCACAATCTTGGTTATCACATTTCTTTTTCTTTCCAGCATAGCGCCATTGATTCTAGGTCTATTGGGTGATCCATACGGATGGCTAGGGTTTTTCTTAATTGTTGCAACTCGGATGCTTAGCGCAATCAAGAGTCACGGCCGAATTATTGATTGCCTGATTCATCCATTATCTGTGATGGCTTTGATCTATCTAATCATTCATTCATACTCAGTACAAAGCACAGTCACCTGGAAGGGGCGCGCCTTATGAAGATCGTTGTGATCGGGGCAGGAATGGGTGGGATGACCGCGGCTGCACGTTTAGCACGAGGTGGACATGAAGTGGTTGTTTATGAAGCTTCAGATCAAATTGGTGGTAAATGTCGAACCGAATGGATCGGAAAAGTCGCATTTGATACCGGTCCCTCACTTTTAACATTACCCGCAGTTTATCGAGATTTCTTCCAACGAACCGGCAAGCCCATGGGTTTTGTATGTCCAATTGAGCCGGTCAATCCATCTTTTGACTACCGATTCACTGACGGAACCAATGTGAAATTTGTCAATCTTTCGCGCAAAGAAACACTCGGTGCAATAGCAAATAGTTTTGGCGAAGAAAGTGCGGCACAGTGGGATCAGATCATGCATCGTGCTGAATTGATGTGGGATGTGAGTCGTGAGCCATTTATTGAGTCAGAACTTAAATCTCCGCTTTCCTTATTGAAGCGCAAAACCTTTTTACGTGACATGATAATCATTGCCCCTTGGAAATCTTTACGCGCGCATGCCGATGAAACATTAAAGGATTGGCGCCTTCGCTACATCATGGATCGATATGCAACCTATAGTGGCTCCGATCCACGAAAAGCTCCCGCTGTGCTTTCGACCATTGCTTTTGTCGAAGAAAGCTTTGGTGCCTGGCATGTAAAAGGCGGGCTAGGAAATCTTGCGAAAACTGTTCACCAGCGTGCAGTTGAGGTGGGAGTCACTTTCCACTTAAATTCTGCTGTTGCCATGATCCAAGTAGCGGACAAAAAGGCGACTGGCGTTGTTTTGGCCGATGGATCAGTAATTCAATCTGATGCAGTGGTCGCAAATGCTGATGCATCATTGGTCTACAACAGTTTAATTAAGGGCAATACCCGTCTTTTAAAAAGAGCGCGTGCCAATATCGCTAAAGCTGATGCATCAGTTGCCGGCTTTTGCTTGCTACTTGGGATGCGCAAAGATCCCACACAGCCTATGAATCATCACACGGTGCTGTTTCCGGAAAACTATGATGCCGAATTTGATGCAATTTTTAGTGAGGGCAAGCCAGTTGAAGCGCCAACGATTTACATCTGTGCACCTAATGATGATGCCATGAGTAAAGATGAATACTTAGAAGGTTGGTTTGTATTAGTTAATGCCCCAACACATGGCACTTTTAATTGGAGTGATAGCGATATTGCAAATGAGTACGCCAACCGCATCATCGATCAAATTGAAACGCGCGGCATCAGCATTAGAGCGAGATTGGAGTCACTGACCATTCGGACGCCAGCAGATCTTCAATTGCAAGTGAATGCACCAGGTGGTGCAATTTATGGGAGTTCAAGTAATGGCGCTAAGGCTGCATTTATGAGAGCTAAGAACCGTTCCCCGATCAAAGATTTGTATTTAGTGGGCGGATCAGCACATCCTGGCGGCGGCTTACCCCTTGTTGGAATCAGTGGAGATTTAGTTACCGAAGCAATTGGGTACGAGCAAAACTCACGACACTGACAAAACTGTAAATCTGCACAGCCAGAAATGCAATTGATAACCATGTTATTCCTGGAAAATTAAGCTGATTCATAATCAAAGCTAAAAAAAGGAAACTAGCGCGCATGGGACGTTCTGCCGGGGTAACAAAACCTAAATCGCTTACTCTTAAAGAAGTTAATTTCGCACGTGCATACTCTTGGAAAGCGGCAATGCTCCACAATGTGATTGGAATCCATGCCGAAACCCCAATTGCATACAACGCGTAGAACCAAAAGGCTTCGCTAATTCGATCAACTACCGAATCAAGAGTTGCGCCCCAATCACTCTCCCTATGCTGGAATATTGCGACACTTCCATCGATACCATCGCAAAATAATGAGAAAATTAAAAAGAAAATTGCCAATACTGATTGCGAAGTGATGGCGGTGGCCACTGCGCCAAGTAGGCCCAATAAAGTTAATACGTTAGGTGAGATTCGAAGTAAAGTACAAATCAAACCAAAGCGGTATGAGATGTTGAGCCAAGCTCCGACGATACCTTCAGTCTTGGCATCGCTATGCAGTGCGCTCCACTTAGCTTTGAACTCTTGCTTACTTAACATTATTAAGCTTTCGGTAAATTTCTTGGGTAGCCGTAGAACTGTTCATGGTATAGAAGTGCAGCCCTGGTGCCCCAACGGCTAAAAGTTGCCGACACAATGTGGTGGCAATTTCGACTCCAAGTTGGCGAACTGCTTGTGGATCTGACTCAACTTTTGAGAAAGCATCGGCCATATCAGGAGGAATCGGTGTTCCGCCAAGTTCTGCCATTCGATGCAGTAACTTCACATTAGTAACTGGCAAAATTCCAGGAATGATTGAAAGTGAAGATCCACGAGCAACTAAGCGATCTACCAGTCTCTGATATTGATCCACATTAAAAAAGAATTGGGTTGTTGCAAAAGTAGCGCCGAGCTCTTCCTTTCTAATTAACACATCAATATCTCCTTCAAAATCGCCACCGGATGCTGGGTGTCCATCTGGAAATGCCGCAACTCCAATAGTAAAACCGCCAAAATCTGCCGCCAGTTGGACTAATTCATCTGCATGATTTAATCCATCGAGAGTTGGTGTCCATGGCGAACTTGGACCACCAACTGGATCTCCACGAAGGGCCAAGATGCTCTTAATCTGAGCATCCTTGTAACTTTGAAGAATTTCTATCAACTCATCTCGGGTAGAGCCAACACAGGTGAGGTGGGCAATTGTTGAAATTCCGGTTCGATGCTTAATGTCACCTGCAATCCTAATTGAGCTATCTCGGGTAGAGCCACCTGCGCCGTAGGTAACAGAAACGAAATCTGGGGCGATTGATCTGAGTCCTTCAATGGCATTCCACAGCCGCTCTTCCCCCGCAACATCCTTAGGAGGAAAGAACTCAAATGAATACGAAGTGCGCACTGCCACAGAGTGAGGGTACCGTTACCACGTGAGTTTGGCGCCAAAGTCGGAGTTAATCAGTGTTCGCTCTGCCATAGAGGAAGAGTTGAGCATATTTCTCAACCGCGAAAGTGCTTATCTGAAAGAGATTTCCGCTGATTTAGCCCCAGTATGTGATTCGCTTAACTCTTTTTTGATGGATACTGGAAAACGTCTTCGCCCATTGTTTGCATATGCTGGATTAATTGCCGCACAAGGAACTCTTGGCAAACCAGAAGTACGTGCAATGGCTTGTCTTGAGTTGCTACAAGCATGCGCATTAATTCATGATGATTTGATGGATGGATCTGATACTCGTCGTGGAAAACCTTCAATCCATCGCCACTTTGAATCCATCCATGTGCAAGATCAATTAGCTGGCTTTGCCCCGCAATATGGTTTATCAGCCGCGGTCCTACTTGGCGACTTAGCATTGGTGTGGTGCGATAAAATGCTCAACTCTTCCGGTTTAACTAGTGAGAAATTAACGCGGATGTTCCCGTACTACAACGAAATGCGGGTTGAATTAATGGCAGGTCAGTTTTTAGATATTCATGAACAAACTCGAAAAAGTACAAGTACCGAACGTTCCATGAAGATTGCTCGCTACAAGTCAGGCAAATACACCATTGAGCGCCCCTTGCATCTTGGCGCAGCAATTGCACAATCGCCAAAAAGCGAAATTTTCCAGGCACTATCTGCTTACGGTCTGCCACTTGGCGAGGCATTTCAGTTGCGCGATGATTTGTTAGGAGTTTTTGGAGATCCATCAGTTACCGGCAAGCCCGCCGGAGATGATTTACGAGAAGGTAAGAAAACGGTTTTAATTGCGCTCTCGCGCGAGCAGCAAACCGATGCCCAATGCCAAGCAAGCAAAGCGCACTTTGGGAAAGCTGATTTGGATTCGAATGGTATTGCAATGCTTCAGCAAATCATCACCGAGACCGGGGCCAAGGCAAAACTGGAAGCGATGATTGAAAAATTAACGCAACAATCTCTTGCCGCGCTTGCATCACCTTACATTTCAAATGATGGAAAAGAATTACTAGTTGAACTTGCAAACATCGCAACGCAGCGGAGCACATAATGCCGGCACGCGTAAAGGGGCCAACTGACCATGTTGTAATAGTTGGTGCCGGATTAGCTGGTTTGAGCGCCGCGTTACGGTTGGCAGGAGCTGGCCGCAAAGTTACCGTAGTTGAACGCGAATCAGTTCCTGGTGGACGAAATGGAGTACTTAAGAAAGATGGCTATTCCTTTGACACCGGCCCATCAGTTTTGACTATGCCTTCACTCATCCAGGACGCCTTCAACAGTGTTGGTGAGGATATGAAGGATTGGCTAGAACTCATGCCGGTTTCGCCGTTGTATCGCGCATTTTACGACGATGGATCTCAAATTGATGTGCATGCCAACACTGCGCAAATGGAAGCTGAGATCGCTGACAAAATTAGTCCGGCAGAAGCCGCTGGTTACGCAAAGTACGTCGATTTTGTAACGAAGTTATACAAGTATGAAATGAATGATTTCATCGATAGAAATATCGACTCTCCCTTGAATCTATTGACACCAAACCTGGCCCGGCTAATTGCCCTGGGCGGCTTTCGACGGTTGTCTCCAAAAGTTAATCAGTTCATGAAGGATCCTCGACTACAGAAAGTCTATTCATTCCAAGCTATGTATGCCGGCGTAAGCCCACAGCAAGCTTTAGCAATATATGCCGTCATTGCATACATGGATTCAGTAAACGGGGTTTTCTTTCCCAAGGGTGGAATGCATGCAGTTCCGCGAGCAATGGCTGCCGCTGCCCAAAAGCATGGGGTGGAGTTTAAGTACAGCACTACTGTTTCTAAAGTTGATGTGGTAAACGGTCGAGCAAAAGCGGTATTGACGCAAGATGGTAAGCGAATCGAATGTGATGCCGTTATTTTAAATCCAGATTTACCAGTAGCTTGGCGCGATCTATTAGGCAAAACACCGAAATCGGTCAAACGACTAAATTATTCACCATCGTGCGTAACTATGCTGGTCGGATCATCGAGACAATATGATTTTGCCGCCCACCATAACATTCACTTTGGTAAATCCTGGAATAGCATTTTTGCTGAACTCATAACCAAGAAGAAGTTAATGAGTGATCCAAGCATATTGGTGACGCTGCCATCAAAGGATGACCCATCATTAGCGCCTGCTGGAAAACATTCATACTATGTGCTTTTCCCAACCCCAAATTTAACTGCCGATATTGATTGGACCAAGCAAGGGAAACCTTTTCGGGACCACATGGTTGAAACTCTCGAACAACGTGGCTACACCGGTTTTGGTGATGCGATCGAGACTGAAGTTCTCACCACTCCGCTTGATTGGCAAGCACAAGGCATGGAAGCTGGTGCGCCATTTGCTAGCGCTCACACATTTTTCCAGACTGGTCCATTTAGACCACGCAACATGGCAGCCGGAATCGAAAACGTCGTCTTCGCTGGTTCTGGAACTCAACCTGGCGTAGGCGTACCGATGGTCTTGATTTCCGGACGATTAGCCGCCGAACGCATAGTGGGTCCGGTGAAGTAGGTGGATGAACTTACCGCAGCCGGCATAACCGATCCAGAACTTCGCGCATCTTACCAAGAGTGCAAACGACTCAATGCTTTGCATGGGAAAACATATTTTCTAGCAACACTCTTACTACCCAAAGCAAAGCGGCCCTTTGTTCATGCCTTGTATGGTTTTGCCCGCTATGCCGATGAAATCGTAGATGACTTGGCTTCTGAATTTACGGTGGCAGAAAAGACCGAAGTTTTAGATACTTGGGGCAGCAAAGTTTTGTCAGACCTCCAGCGTGGAGTTAGTGAAGATGCCGTTGGCCGGGCGCTAATAGATACTGTCAACCGATTTGCTATCCCACATGAACACTTTGCCGCATTCCTGCATTCGATGAGAATGGACCTAACAATTCAGGCGTATGAAAGCTACGAAGATTTATTGGAATATGTGCATGGATCGGCTGCAGTTATTGGTCTTGAAATGGTGCCCATACTTGGACCGTTGCACAATGATGCCTTTGTAGCTGCTAAGAAATTAGGTATCGCATTTCAGTTAGCCAATTTTGTCCGCGATGTAAATGAAGATCTTGACCGAGGTCGCGTCTACTTGCCGATCAAAGAGCTTGCGCAATTTGGCGTAACGCGCGAAATGCTGGAAGCGCGAGTACGAACTCCTGAAATTGTCGAAGCGCTAAAGTTTCAGATAGCGCGCGTTAGAAGATTACAGGCTGAAGCTGCTCCTGGAATTAAAATGCTAGAGCCGACTAGTCGTCCATGTATCCAGGCGGCGAGTATTTTGTATTGTGGAATCGTTGATGAGGTAGAAAAGATCAATTACGATATTTTCAACAAGCGAGCAAAAACTTCAACTTCCCGTCGAATTCGGGTGGCTAGCGCTGCTTATCTGAAGCGCCTAGCCGTATCCAATTAACTAGCACGCCTAAGACCAGGGCAAAACCAAACAGCAAATCTTCTACCGGGGCCGAAGCAATTCTTAGACCAATGATTACATCTGGGCGGTAAATGACAATGTTGCGCGAGGTGAGCCACCAATTTGTGAGCAATTGAAATCCAACTATGATCGCGTATGTACTCCAGAACACTTTGCGTTTAAGTAACGCCGTCCTAACAACGAATAAGTCAACAGTCATTGCAATCAAAACCGCAGCTATTGCCAACTGTGTGTATCTCACTTGTATATCCGCCAATGCTTTTTAACTGCACTAACCGCTTCTATTGTCATAATTGCGGCGAGGGGTACAACCGTGAAAAATAGATACTCCTCAAGCGGAATAGAAAATGGACCGTAGATTCCTAAAATTTGCGCCTCATCGAAGCGCCAATGCCCACTTTTGATTGCGTAGGCATCCCAGGCAATGAAAATCAAGGAAACCGGAAAGATTGCCTTAAAAGCACGCCGGTACCGCTGGATTACCTTAACTTTTAAAAACAATTCTAGCCAGAATGATCCAACAATTGTGAAGACAATCATTGCCAAATAACTAAACTTGAGCACGGGATAACGCTACTCTACTAGTTACGGGAGCCACCACGGCTGAGAGGGTCTGAAATCCAGACCGACCGATTGACCCATTCGGTAATGCGGATGCGGAAAGGAAATCATTATGTCAACAACTTTGTTTACGGCCTTAATTGGTTGGAAACGCTGGCGTGATTCTCTTAGCTATTGATGGTCCCGCCGGCGCCGGCAAGACCACCCTGGCAGCAAAGTTTGCTGCGCAGTTTTCCCGCTTTTCCACTGTACAACTCATTCATATGGATGAGTTGTACAGTGGCTGGGATGATGCGCTCAGTGATGATTTGACGCAAATTCTCAAAAGGATACTAGCGGCCCATAAAGAAAAAAGAGAGTTCACTGTCCAGAAATTTAATTGGAACAGCATGATCTTTGATCAAAGGCAGGTAATAACACCAACTGATGTTCTCATTCTGGAAGGTGTTGGTGCGGCCCAGCGTATTGTTAGAGCAGCCGGTGCAACAACTTATTGGTTAGATGTTGAGCCGGAAATAGGTTTGCAACGGGTGCTAGCTCGAGATGGTGGACATTTGGCGAAGCTAATGCGGCAATGGCAAATCGATCAAGCTATCCACTTTCGAAATGATGAAACCCGCGAAAATTGCGGGTATAAAATCACTTCATAACGAGTTTGGGCGCGCCCTGTGCACCTGCAACAGGTGCACTCCGTAAAATTTGCATATGTCCGATCTGTCCGGTGAACTCATTGATGGGCGCTACCAATTACTGCGTCAGATGGCCAATGGAGGCATGGCATCGATTTATGAAGGCCTTGATATCCGCCTAGATCGTAAAGTTGCGGTCAAAATTATGCATCCTCATCTTGCCCAAGATGAGGTCTTTGTTTCTCGGTTTATTTGTGAGGCAAAAGCTGCTGCTGCACTTTCGCACCCAAACATCGTGGCGGTACAAGATCAGGGCTGGAATCAAAATGGGATTCCGGCCGTCTTCTTGGTGATGGAACTCATTGAAGGTCATACTTTACGTCAATATTTGAAGGAACGCGGCAGGTTTGAAATAAAAGATGCAATCAATTACTTAACACCAATTCTTAGTGCACTGGCAGCAGCACATGCATTGGGAATTGTGCATAGAGATATCAAACCAGAGAATATTTTGATATCACATGATGGTCGAATCAAGGTCGCAGACTTTGGACTTGCTCGAGGCGCGCTCATCGGTTCATCAATGACCGCCGAATCAAGTGTGATCTTGGGAAGTGTGTCTTACCTATCCCCCGAACAGGTTCAGCGAGGAATTGCTGATTCGCGTAGCGACGTTTATGCCGTAGGAATTGTTGCCTATGAAATGTTTACTGGCCAAAAGCCATTTGAAGCGGACTCGCCAATTCAAATTGCATACATGCATGTCAATGAAGAAATTCCGCGCCTGAGAAGCAAACGCAAAGAGATCCCACAATCATTAGATGAGTTAATTGCTAGTGCCACGGCGAGAAATCCCGATTCCCGACCAAGGTCAGCTGGTGAGTTTCTAGAAAAATTGCAGCAGATTCAAATCAATTTAGATCCAAAGAAGAACCAAATGGATCTTGGTTTGGATTTGCCAGTTGAACCAATCCGGGAAAAGGCTCATAAAAAAATTAAGGAGGTACCAGTCAAGGTAGATGAATTCGTACTAAGAGAGTCAACGCGCGAAATTAAACGACGAGAAGAAAAGAAACGGAAAGCAAGCAAGCGGGTGCGCAGAAACCGCAAGGTTGCTTTGATTCTTGCAGTTGCACTCGGGGTTGGTGGCTGGTGGACATTAGTAGGTCCAGGTTCACAAGTTGTTGTTCCATCCACGGTAGGCGGTACTTACAATGAAGCCATTTCGATCTTTGCGCCTTTGGGTTTAACTGCAGCAGTTATTGAAAGCAGATTTGATGAAGAGATTCCAAAGGGAAAAGTCATTGAATCGCAGCCACCTGGGGGTGGAAAGGTGGAAGTAAGCGGAAGCGTTAATTTAATAATCTCAAAGGGGCCAGAAAGATACAAAATTCCAACTACAACTGGCTTAACACCTGACGCGGCTCAATCTGCCCTTTCAAAATATCCACTGGTGATTGGCAAACTTAACGAAGTATTTGACGCGCAAATTCTAAAAGGATTTGTGATTGCAACCTCCCCTGCTGCTGGCTCATCTGTGAAACGAGCCGCAAAGGTTGATCTAATTGTTTCAAAGGGAATTGAACAAGTTGCGCTTGTTTCTTATCTAGGTCTAAGCGGTGAACAAGCCCTCAATGAATTGACTCAAGCTGGGTTTAATGTTGAAACCGGGTATGCATTTAGCGAAGTGGTTCCAGAACTTGCTGTAATTTCGCAAGCACCAACCGGTGGTACAACTGCAAATAAGGGTGGAAGTGTTTTTATTTTGATTTCAAGGGGATCTCGCTATACATATATTCCACAAACTATTATCGCGATGGAAGCAATCGCTGGTAAAGAGATGCTTGAGTCCCTTGGGCTTAAGGTAAGAGTCGTAACAATTGGAAATAGTAAGATAGCGGTTGTCAAAAGAGTTTCACCAGCAGCAAACACAATGGTCAAACGTGGCAGCTTGGTGACGATTACCGTAGGGTAAGCTAATGCCTACGACATTCAAAAAACCTCGCATCGGTGCCCACACACCCACAACTGGTGGAATGGCAAAGCGATCAATTGGTTACGCCCTAGAAATCGGCGCTGAGGCGATACAGGTCTTCGCATCTAATCCTAGAACATGGGCGATGTCGGAAGCAAAGCCCGATTTAGATGAAGCTTTTAAGATCAGGGCTGCTGAACTAGATATTGAGACCTATGTACATGCACCCTTCCTTATTAATTTGGGCTCGCCAACACTTGCCACATATGAAAACTCTTTAGCCTCCACCCAGTACTCACTCAAACGCGGAGCCGAAATCGGTGCGCTGGGTGTAGTTATTCATACCGGGTCGGCAGTTGATGCTGCTCATGTTGAAAAAGCTTGGCAGCAGATCCATGAAGGAATGATGCCAATTTTGAATGCGCTAAGTGATGATGCGCCATTTCTTTTGCTTGAACCAACTGCTGGCCAGGGCCAATCATTGGTCAAGAAGTTAGATGATCTGGAGATGTATTTGAGAGCCCTGGAATATCACCCAAAGGTTGGAATCTGTCTTGACACCTGCCATGTGTTTGCGGCCGGAGATGACATATCTGTTAAAGGTGGCATGAGCGCAACGATTGACCTGTTGGTTGAAGTTGCCGGAATCGAGCGTTTCCAGCTTGTTCATGCAAATGACTCGATGGATCTCTGCGGCGCCCTGAAAGATCGTCACCAAAACATCGGTGCCGGCCACATCGGTATCGATCCCTTCAAAGAGTTGTTAGCTCATCCAGCAGTTGCAAACGCCCCACTCATTCTCGAAACCCCTGGCATGGAACCTGAACATGCCAAAGAGGTTGCACTTTTAAAAAAGTTGCGCGGGTAATGCCGGTTCCACATCAACTGCAGTTAAAACTTGCACCTTGGGCACTTCTTTTAGTTTCAGCGGCATGGGGCCTCTCCTTTGTGGTCATGAAGGATGCAATCGAGCGGCAAAGCGTCAATAACTTTCTCTTTACTCGATTTTCAGGCGCTGTAATAGTGATGTTGCTGCTTCGCCCACAAGTGATTAAGCAATTTAAGAGAGAGCTGCTTCAGCGTGCTGGATTGGCCGGTATTTTCTTAGGTTTGGGTTACATATTTCAAACTTTAGGACTTGAGCGAACCGGCGCGGCTATCACCGGATTCATCACAGGTCTCTATGTTGTAGTAACTCCCTTATTGGCTGCACTTATTTTAAAGGAGAAAATCACCAAGTTCATTTGGTTTTGCATCGGCATCGCAACCGTGGGGCTCGGACTGCTTTCTATCCATGGCTTCTCAGTTGGAATCGGAGAAATGTTTGTGCTTGCAAGTGCCTTCTTATTTGGAGCTCACATCATCGCCCTCAGTAAGTGGTCAGCTGGCCGAGATGCATATGCAATGACCATCGTTCAATTAACGGTATGTGCAGTTTTGTCGGGCATCGCATCTATACCAGGAGGCTATTTACTACCACCTGACACTGGCGTCTGGGCCGTGGTTGTATTCACTGCAGTTTTTGCAACGGCAATTGCCTTTATTGTTCAAACCTGGTCGCAGGCACACATGAGCGCTACCAAGGTCGCAGTAATTTTGACTATGGAAGTAGTCTTTGCCGCGCTATTTGCAATTCTTTTTGGTGGCGAAAGCCTAACTCTACAAATCGCCCTGGGCGGGGTCTTGGTGATAATTGCTATGTATTTGATCGTCCTCAAGGAACAGAAGTAGGCTTCCGACATGGCAATTGATCTTCGCAGCGACACGGTAACTCGACCATCTCAAGGCATGCGTGATGCAATCGCAGCTGCGCCAGTGGGTGATGATGTTTACAGCGATGATCCAACAGTCAACTCGCTAGAAGAGCGCGTTGCCGCCATGTTTGGTAAAGAAGCTGGTTTATTTTCACCAACTGGATCTCTTGCCAATCAATTAGCTATCCGCATGTTAGTTGCCCCAGGTGAAGAGTTAATTGCTGAAACCAATAGTCATATTGTCCGCGCCGAACTTGGTGCGGCAGCTGTTTTTAGTGGCATTACCACCCGTACTTTTCCAGCTAAAAATGGATTACTAAAGGCAGCGGCTGCGCTTGAGCTGGCCCGACCAAATAGCGGTCCATACTTAGTTTCAACTACCGCAATCGCTGTTGAAAACACCCACAACTTTGGTGGTGGAACGGTGCAGCCAATTACTGAAATTGCAGCCCTGCGGAAAGGCGCTGATGAATTAGGTTTAGCCTTGCATTTAGATGGTGCCAGAATTTGGAATGCTCATGTTGCATCAGGTGTCTCCTTTGCCGAATACGGACGGTACTTTGACACTATTAGCGTCTGTTTCTCAAAAGGTTTAGGCGCACCAGTTGGTTCGATTATGCTTTCAACTAAGGAGCGGGTAAGTAAAGCACGGGTTTGGCGAAAGCGTTATGGGGCTGGCATGCGTCAAGTCGGATTATTGGCTGCTGGTGCTCATTACGCATTAGATAACAACATGGGATTGCTAGCCCAAGATCATCGTCGCGCCAAGGAGTTAGCTGTTGCAATTGCAGCTATTGACTCTTCCTTCATTGATCCAGTAACTGTTGCAACTAATATTGTTGGCCTCGATCTTTCCGCCCTACCAATTACCGCAGCCGAATTAGCTACGCGTTGCAAAGATGCAGGTTTATTGATTAGCGCACTTGGACCAAAGTATGCACGTCTTGTGACTCATTTAGATTTTGATGATGTGCAATGTTCCCAAGCAATTGAAATTCTAAAGAAAGCCCTCGTGGCTTAACAACCAACGCTTCTTTTCAACACCATAGGCATAATTGCCAAGTGCTCCACCAGTTTTAACTATCCGGTGGCATGGAACTACTAACATAATCGCATTATTTGCGCAGGCAGTTCCGGCGGCCCGCACCGCAGCAGGTGATCCCGCTTTTTCGGCTAAATCTGAGTATGTCCATGTCTTTCCCGCCGCAACTTTACGCATCGCTTTCCAAGCTGCCTGCGAAAATGTAGCTCCTACTTGTCGAACATGGATTCCATTGAGCGCGGTCAAATCTCCAGCAAAGTATTCCTGAACCAAATCGGAAATAACTGGAATTGACTTAACTACCTTGACATCAGCGCCAGCTTTGAAAGCTGCAATGGTGGAAAGGTTTGCTCCAATCAGAATCTGATCATCTGCCAATAGGTTTAGGGTGCCGATCGGAGTTTTATGAGAAGTTACTAAAAATGGCACAGGACAAAGTTAGCGATCACGCAACATTTCAGCAACTAAAAATGCAAGTTCAAGTGATTGCGCATGATTTAAGCGCGGATCGCAGGCAGTCTCATAACGAGTTGCTAGATCCTCGTGTGAAATCTCTTCTCCCCCGCCCACGCACTCGGTCACATCATCGCCGGTAAGTTCAATATGCACCCCACCAGGGTGCGTGCCCAGTGCTTTGTGCACCTCAAAGAATCCCTTTACCTCATCCATAACATCATCAAAGCTGCGTGTCTTGTAACCGGTTGGAGCTTCATAAGTATTTCCATGCATTGGATCACATACCCACAAAACCTTGGCACCAGATTTGGTAACCCCATCAACAAGTGCTGGCAGCAGCTCACGGACTTTACCGGCACCCATGCGCGTAATAAAGGTAATACGACCTGGTTCCCGGTTCGGATCTAACTTGTCAATAAGCGCCAATGCATCTGTGACAGTTGTCTTGGGTCCAAGTTTGATTCCAATTGGGTTACGAACTTTAGCTGCGAAATCAACATGTGCACCAGCTAACTGACGGGTGCGCTCACCGATCCAAACAAAATGAGCTGATACATCGTAAGCGTCACCTGTACGTGAGTCGATCCGGGTTAAAGCTTTCTCGTACTCCATGATTAGCGCCTCATGACTGGCATAGAAATCTACCGACTTAAAACTTTCTGGGTCTACCCCCGCAGATTTCATAAAGGACAGGGCACGGCCAATTTCGTTGGCCATTTGTTCATACCGGTCGCCAACCTTTGAATCACGAATAAAGCCTTTGTTCCATTCGTGCACCTGACGAAGATCTGCAAAACCACCTTGGGTAAATGCCCGAACCAAGTTAAGCGTCGCCGCAGATGTGTTGTATACCCGAACCAGACGATGTGGGTCTGGTGTTCGAGAACTTTCTGTGAATTCAATATCGTTGACGGCATCACCGCGATATGCCGGAAGCGTTACATCTCCACGAGTTTCAAAATCACTAGAACGTGGCTTAGCAAACTGTCCTGCCATCCGACCAACCTTGATAACTGGCAGGCTCGAGTAGTACTGCAAAACAGCAGCCATCTGCAAAATCGTTTTAATACGATTTCGAATTGAATCCGCAGTGGCAGCAGCAAAAGTTTCGGCGCAATCTCCTCCTTGTAACCAAAATGCTTTTCCATCTGCGGCCAAAGCAATTCGAGCCTTCAACTCATCACATTCACCCGCAAAAACCAGGGGTGGAAGTGCTTTGAGTTCGGCGACCGCAGCTTTCACTTGGGCACCTTCTGCTCCATCTGGCCACTGCGGTTGCTGGGCAGCCACCAGTCCAGGTGTAAACAAGGTGTCTAAGTTTGTGCTCATCACAAAAGTCTAGAGAGTTCGTAGCTAATCGCGCGTTGCAATTATCCGAAGAAGATCTCTGACTCCTGGTATAACGCAAGCGGAACAGTTTTTAGCTTCTCGGTTGCAGATGCCAATGGAACTCGAGCGATATTGGTGCCGTGAAGTGCAACCATCTTGCCCCAGTCACCTTCATGGGCAGCCGTTATCGCATGTAAACCAAATCGGGTAGCAAGAACGCGGTCAAATGCGGATGGGGTTCCACCACGTTGGATGTGACCTAGTACCGAGGTACGGGCTTCCTTACCGGTTCTGGCCTCAATTTGACCCGCCAGCCAATCGCCAATTCCAGAAAGTTTTACATGACCAAAGGAGTCAAGGCTCTGGTCCTTAGTCACTAAATCTCCATCTTGGGGAATTGCACCTTCGGCGATCACAATGATTGGCGAATAGTGTGATTTAAAGCGTGACTCCACCCATTCGCAGACTTGGGCTACTGAGAATTTCTGCTCTGGAATCAAGATGCAAGCAGCCCCACCCGCAAGGCCTGAGTGCAGTGCAATCCATCCGGCGTGCCGACCCATAACTTCAACGATCAATGCCCGGTGGTGTGATTCGGCAGTTGTGTGTAAACGATCTATTGCTTCAACGGCAATGTTTACCGCAGTATCGAAACCAAAAGTGTAATCAGTGTTATTCAAATCGTTGTCTATAGTCTTCGGAACACCAATAACCTTGACACCGAGTGCATCTAACTTTGTCGCAACACCTAGTGTGTCTTCGCCACCGATTGCAATTAAGGCATCGATTCCAGCTTTTTCCAAGTTTTCCTTGATTCGCTCTACGCCGCCTTCAATCTTGAATGGGTTTGTGCGAGATGAACCAAGAATGGTTCCACCACGCGGCAAAATCCCGCGGGTTGTCTCAATATTTAACGGCATGGTTAGACCATCTAACGGTCCCTTCCAGCCATCACGGAATCCAACAAACTCATGACCATACTCTTTGACACCCTTGCGAACTACGGCACGAATAACTGCATTTAGACCAGGGCAATCGCCGCCGCCAGTGAGGACACCAATACGCATTTTAACTCCCACAATTTCATTCATTTGATTAAATGGCGCTAAAAATTTCCCGCCACCTGTGGTCAACGTTGACTGGCACAGTCTAGCCTTGTGCCATGAATAATCGACAACTCATCGCCGGCGTGGATTCATCGACCCAGTCAGTAAAGATTGTTATTCGAGATGCCAATACCGGGGAATTAGTGCGGCAGGCACGTGCGGCTCACCCCGACGGCACCGAAGTCGATCCATCCCATTGGTTGCACGGATTAAATACCGCAATCATCGAAGCTGGTGGTCTGGCCGATGTCGAAGCTATCTCAATTGCCGGGCAACAACATGGAATGGTTGCATTAGATAGCCAAGGTTGCGTAATTCGGAAAGCTCTTTTATGGAATGACACCCGCTCTGCCAAAGCAGCCGATGATCTCAACTACGAAGTAGGTGGCGCTGCCCAAATGGCACGCAAAGTTGGTTCGAAGTTAGTTGCCTCCTTTACCGCTGCTAAGCTTCGATGGCTGGCAGATCACGAACCAGAAAATGCATTAAAGGTGGCATCGGTCGCGTTGCCACACGATTGGCTTTCTTGGCAGTTGCAAGGTGGCGAAGATTTTTCGAAACTATTTACCGATCGCAGCGATGCCTCAGGTACCGGCTATTTTGATCCAAGCACTTCGCACTACCGCGAGGATATTGTTCGCTTGGCGCTCCGACATGATCAAGAGCTAATCCTTCCCCGAATCGTTGGGCCGGCAGAATTCGGAGGCACCACGCAAGCTGGAGTTGCTATTGCGGCCGGTGCTGGCGACAACGCTGGCGCCGCCCTTGGTCTACAAGCTCAACCAGGTGATGTGATAGTTTCACTCGGAACTAGTGGAACAGCTTTTGCAGTTTCTGATACTCCAACACATGATGCAAGTGGGACAGTTGCCGGTTTTGCTGATGCCACTGGGCGCTATCTTCCACTGGTGTGCACTTTAAATGCCGCCCGCATTTTGGATGCTGCTGGCAGAATTCTTGGAAAGTCTCACGATGGCGTTGCCCAACTCGCACTATCAGCCAAACCGGGTGCAAATGGTTTAACGCTACTGCCGTACTTTGAAGGCGAACGTACCCCTAATCGACCCACCGCAACCGGCGTCTTTGCTGGCATGAACTTGAATAATTCAAACCCAGCAGATATCGCGCGGGCAATGGTTGAGGGAATGTTGGCCGGACTTGCCGATGCCGTGGATGCCTTGGTTGCACTCGGAGTAAACGTAAATAGAATTTTTCTAATTGGTGGTGCAGCAAAAAATCCAGCGGTACCACTAATTGCTAGTGCGTTGTTTGGTCGCGAGGTATTGGTGCCTCCTGCTGGTGAATATGTGGCCAATGGTGCAGCTAAGCAAGCAGCTTGGGCATTGCTTGGCGAAATGCCTGCTTGGGATTTGGGAAGAATCGAGCATCACAATGCGGTTGCAACTCCAATTGTTATGCAAAGGTATCGAGAATTAAAGCGCAATACCCAGAACTGGTAATTACGGTTTAACTACTACACCTTTGCCCACTACGACTACCCCGCCATCGCTGACCGTAAAACGCTGGCGATCACGTTCAAGATCAACACCAATCTGCGCTCCTGGTTCAACAACTACATTTTTATCTAAAATAGCGTGTCGGACTATTGCTCGCTCGCCAATGCGTACTGAAGGCATTAATACCGAACCTTCAACGATGGCGGCCTTGGCAACCGCAACATCGTATGAAATAACAGACCCGTGCAAAATTCCGCCAGCCACGATCGACCCTGCTGCCACAATTGAATCATGTGCGGTTCCGCCCTCGCTGAATTTGGCAGGAGGCAATGAAGGCGGGTTTGTTAAAAGTGGCCACTGGCGATTATATAAATTAAATATTGGGTGTACTGAAACTAAATCCATATGTGCATCGTAGTAAGCATCAATCGAACCTACATCGCGCCAATAACCTCTATCGCGATCAGTTGCCCCGGGAACAATGTTGTTTGCAAAGTCGTACACCTTTGCCGCACCCATCTTTGTTAGATAAGGGATGATATCTCCACCTAAGTCATGACGTGACTCGAGATCTTTTGCATCAATAATGAGCGATTCTTCCATCGCATTACGCTTAAAAATGTAGTTACCCATAGAAACCAAACACAAATCCGGATGACCCGGCATTGCAGGAGGGTCGGCAGGCTTTTCATGGAATGCCTTAATGGTGATTCCGTCCTCGGCTAACTCAATTACGCCAAAATCGTGCGCTTCCGATCGCGGCATGCGGATCGCGGCAACTGTTATATCTGCGCCAGTTTCAACATGCTGTTCAAACATCTGACCCGGATCCATCCGATACACGTGATCTGCACCAAAAACTAAAACATGATTTGGATCCTCATCATGAATCAAATTAAAGTTTTGTAAAATTGCATCAGCACTACCTGTATACCAACGTGGCCCCAAACGCTGTTGTGCTGGGACCGGTGTTATGTAATTTCCAAGCAAAGATGACATTCGCCAGGTTTGCGTAATGTGGCGATCAAGTGAGTGCGACTTGTATTGTGTGAGTACCGCAATCTTGAGCATATTTGCATTTGCCAGATTTGAAAGCACAAAATCAACCAAGCGGTATGAGCCACCAAAAGGAACCGCCGGCTTGGCTCGATCTGCTGTCATTGGCATAAGACGCTTACCCTCGCCACCAGCAAGAACGATGCTTAGTGGAAGTTGCAGTTTGGACATGGCTTAACGATAGCCTTCCACCCTTAGGCTAGGAAGAGGATTTAACAAAACATGACGAAGTTACATGTGGGGATGGTTACCAAAGAGTGGCCACCGGCTATTTATGGTGGCGCCGGTGTGCATGTTCTTGAATTAACGCAAGCCCTTCGCGCAATCAAGGATATCCATGTTGATGTTCACTGTTTCGGCGGAAAACGCGAAGATGCTTTTGGGTACTCAACTCCTTCTGAATTCACGGATGCAAACCCGGCATTGCAGGCATTAGTAACCGACCTTGACATTGCAGCTCATCTTGGAAATGTCGATCTAGTTCATTCTCATACTTGGTATGCAAATATGGCCGGACATGTTGCTTCCCTGCAGTACGCAATACCCCACATTGTCAGCGCGCATTCCCTAGAACCGCTTCGCCCCTGGAAAGCAGAACAACTAGGTGGCGGATACCAGATCTCTTCCTGGGCCGAAAAAACTTCCTTTGAAGCTGCTGCAGCAATCATCGCCGTTAGCGATGGTATGCGCGCTGATGTACTAAACGCCTACCCTGGTGTTGATCCAGCAAAGGTTGTAACTATTCGAAATGGCGTAGATACAAAAAAGTTTGCACCAAATCACGATTCATCCGTACCTGAAAGTTTTGGAATAAGTGGACCATATGCAATCTTCGTTGGGCGAATCACCCGTCAAAAAGGTTTGGCCCATCTTTTGCGAGCTTGGAAAGATGTCCCTTCCGAGTATGGATTAGTCCTTGCAGCTGGCAGTCCCGATGAGGCAGGAATCGGAAATGAGGTTGCGCAACTAATTTCAGATTTACAAGGTACAAGACGCAACGTGTGGTGGATCAAAGATATATTGCCGACTGAAAAATTAACTGCAATGTTGACCCAGGCGCAACTATTTATCTGTCCTTCAATTTATGAGCCTTTGGGAATCGTTAACTTAGAGGCGATGAGTTGTGAAACGGCAGTCCTGGCTTCCCGAGTTGGTGGAATACCTGAAGTTGTTGCCGATAGCCAATCAGGCGAACTAGTAGATTACAACGGTGCCGCGGCTCCATTTGAAAAAGCGCTTACCGAAGCTATTACTCGTCTGATGGCACAACCTGAACTTCTTAAAAAATACGGTGCCGCCGGACGGGCGCGTGCCCAAAAACTTTTCGGCTGGGATGGTGTTGCCGCCCTTACTATTGATCTGTACCGTCGCGTGATTAGCTAAATGACGCGAAAATCGCTATTCCACTTTATTCTCGTTGGCATTTTATGGGGAATTCCATATTTGCTGATGAAGGTTGCTGTTGCCGACTTCCCCCCTGCTACCGTTGTGGCTGGACGAACATTGATCGGTGCCATGATTTTGATCCCAATTGCCCTATATCGAAAAACTTTTAAAGGTGCAGTTTTAGGGTTCAAATTTGTTGCCCTTTATGCATTACTAGAAATGATTGGCCCATGGATTCTCATTACCACCGCAGAGCAGGAGATTGATTCTGGACTGGCGGCAATATTGGTCTCAACGGTTCCTATATTTGCCACAATCATTACCTCTCTACGTGGTGACCATTCAGTGTGGCAGTTCAAGCGGATTTTTGGAATTGTCATTGGCTTTATCGGACTGATAGCGGTCGTTGGTATTGAAAGTATATTTGGCAATAGTGATCCGAAATCAATCGCTATGGTTGTACTCGCAGCACTTGGATATTCCTACGCGGTCATTATGATAACCAGTAACTTGCCATTAGTTGATGGAATCGCAATTAACGGATTAGCGATGGCCATCACAACTATTTTCTGGACACCATTTGCAATTGTGCAATGGCCTTCCCAAATTTCGCTGAACTCGTTGCTTTCGCTTTTAGCTTTAGGGGTATTTAGTACCGCTTTGGCCTTTATCTACTTCTTTAGGTTGATGGACGAAATTGGTCCGGCCCGCGGCTCGCTAGTTACCTATCTCAACACCGCGGTGGCAGTTATATTGGGTGTCATTATTTTGCGGGAACCGCTGACCATAGGAATTCTTGTAGGCCTTCCATTTGTGCTAATTGGATCTTATTTGGCCAGCCGAAAAAGAGAGTCAACCCTTTTCGCCAAATCCTAAACGCTCTAGCAGTTTTGGATCTTTCTGCCATTCCTTTGAAACCTTTATGTGAAGTCCCAGAAATATTTTTGCAGCTAATGCGTGCTCAATGTCCCCGCGAGCACGGATGCCAATTTCTTTTAGTCGTGAACCTTGATGACCAAGTAAAATAGCGCGTTGGGTATCGCGCTCAACATGAATCGTTGCATATACATCATAAAAAGGGCGTGACCCTTTTTCTTCGCGCTCACCAAACTCGTCGATTGTCACGACAATGGAGTGAGGTAGTTCCTCTTGAACATCTTGCAGCGCAGCTTCCCGGATAAACTCACAGATTAACTGCTCAATAGCTTGGTCACTTGTTGTGCCATCTGGGTAATACTGAGGTCCCTGCGGCAAGTTCTTGCCAATTAGTTCGTTTAATAGATCGACTTGATCATGAATTGCCGCAGAAACGGGAATAATTTCATCCCAAATAAATTCTTGTGCAATTCCCATAATTCCAAGTAAACGCAAGGCCAGTTTTTCCTTTGATAATAAATCAGTCTTAGTAATTACAGCAAATTTCTTAGCTTTCGGGTGCTTAGCGATTTCATGCGCGATGTAGGTATCGCCGGCACCTGAAGTTTCATTTGCTGGTATACACATAATGACGATATCGACTGAATCCATACTTTGGTCGACAACTTGATTTAAACGCTTACCCAACAAAGTTTTAGGCTTGTGTACGCCTGGAGTATCGACTAGCACTGCTTGAAAATCTGGGCGATGAACAATTCCACGAATCGCAGATCGGGTGGTATTTGGGTGATGCGATGTAATTGCGATCTTGCTGCCAACTAACGCATTAATCAGAGTTGACTTCCCAACATTTGGGCGGCCAACAATTGCGACAAAGCCGGAATGAAAATCACTCATGACCCTATTCTCTCATTGATTAACGCCAACAAACTCCACCGCATCTGCCACAGATGTAACTATCTCAGCGGCACGTTCTCCAATTAAACGATGACACCCTTCGCTTGTAGGTGAATTGATAGGCCCTGGTATTGCCATTACTGGCCGAAAAATTTCAGCTGCATCTCTGGCTGTTCGAAGCGAACCACTGCGAAAGGCGGCTTCTACAACTAAGGTTGCTCTAGATAGCGCCGCAATTAATCGATTGCGAGTTAAAAATCGATTCGGTAAGGCCTTAAGCCCTGGCATGAACTCGGTAACCATCGCTCCACTTTCGCATATTTCGGCAAAAAGTCGGGTGTTTCCAGCCGGATAATTAATATCAATTCCAGATGCAACAACTGCAATGGTTATTCCTTCAGCAATTAATGCTCCCTTATGCGCATATGAATCAATTCCATATGCACCACCGCTAATTACCGCCCATTCGCGATCGACAAAGCCAGCAGCAAAATCACCAGCGATTCGCGCGCCATAACTTGTTGGATTACGAGTTCCCACTATTGCTAGGGAGGAGATATTCAAAGTACTGGTATTTCCCTTAACAATCAAAGCTATAGGCGGGTTGGCTAAATCATTTACCTGTACTGGCCAATCATCATCTAGTGGGGTCAGTAAGCGAGCTCCACATTGGACAACTTTTTCAATTACCTGATCCCCCTGCATTTCTCTCAATTCAGATATCAATTTTTCATATTTGATCGAGTCATATCCGGCATTCATCAGTTTCTGATACACATGCAATGCACCAAAATCATGGATTTCCCGCGACCAAAAGGTGTGCCCACCTTCAACTGCGCTAAATAAGGCAGCTCGTGCAAGTAGTTCACTCATGCTTCAATTTTTCCGCGCAGCAAATGCGCCGCTAAAACATCATCCATAGTTGGCACCTTATTTTCATGTATATCGGCAAAGCTCCACGATGTTCGAATAATTTTGTGTAGGCCGCGCGCTGTTATTTGTTCTTTGTCTAACTCATCATGTAGAAAATTCATTGCGGCGCGTTCTGGCGCAAACAATGTTCGAAGCGCGCGAGCTGGAATCTGCGAGTTTACATTCCAACTCATTCCAGCAAAACGATGTGCAGCAATTGCGCGTGCCTTGATAACGCGTTCCCGGATAACCGCGCTGCTCTCGCCTAGTTCACGCTTTGCCATATCTACCCGACCAACCGGCTCAACCTGCACCCGTAAATCAATTCGATCCATTAATGGGCCAGATAATTTTCCTAAGTACCGGCGCACTTGCTGCGAGGAGCAGGTGCAATTGCGCCCGCGCCCAGTGAACTTGCCACAAGGGCACGGATTAGCAGCTAAAACCAATAGGAATTGCGCTGGAAAAGTAAGGTTGCCAATACTTCGGGCAATAGTTATGGTGCCTGATTCCAACGGTTGTCGCAATGAATCTAGAACACCTGGGCCACATTCCGGTGCTTCATCAATGAACAAGACACCGTAATGGGCCAATGAGCAAGCACCCGGCTTTATCGAGTGCGTACCACCGCCCACCATGGCAACTCGAGTTGTCGTGTGATGGGGAGAAACAATAGGGGCAAGTAATGACAATGGGGAACGTTGAGTTAGCGTTCCAGCTACGGAATGCACCGCTGTTACTTCTAGTGCTTGTGGAATTGATAACGCAGGCATAATCGTAGGAATTCTTTCGGCGATCATGGTTTTACCAGCACCTGGTGGCCCAATCAAAATAATGTGATGCCCGCCCACTGCGGCGATTTCTGCTGCTAAACGAGCTGCTGGTTGTCCGGCAACATCGGCAAAGTCCAATCGGTCATCACTTTGTTCCCATTGCAAATCAATTTCTTGCACGATGTCTCGCTCGCCGGTCCGTAGCCATCGAAGTACCTGCTTTAAATGCTCCATCGGAATAATTGTCATTGCTTGCATCAACTGTGCTTCTCTTGCATTTGCTGCTGGAACTATCGCAGTAGTTACGCCAGATTTATAGGCCGCCATTAGAGCGGGTAAAACTCCACGAACTGAACGTAAACGACCAGCAAGTGAAAGTTCGCCCAGGAAGACTAGCTTCTCAATTCGCTCCTTTGGAATAGTTTCATGGGCAGATAGCAATGCAATGCAGATAGCTAGATCAAAACTAGGTCCGCTCTTTGGTAACCAAGCAGGTGAAAGTGAAACCGTAACTTTGCGATTTGGCCAAATTTCCCCACAGTTAACAATTGCACTGCGCACCCGATCGCGAGATTCAGACAAAGCTGCATCGGGTAATCCCAGTAAGGCATAGCCTGGTAAGCCATCTGCAATATCTGCCTCGACCGTTACCACATGACCAGCTAAGCCAAGTATTGCAACTGAATGGGTCTGGGCTAAACTCATAATAAGTTGCTCCGATACTCAATTGTGTGTGAGCCATCAACTGCGACCAAAACCGCTGCCGCATCAATTTGATAATCACACCCAAAACAGCCATGGGTGGCCAGCCATGCCAGTGCCAATCGCTGCATGCGATAGGCCTTTTCCTTATTTATCGCCTCAAAAGGATGGCCAAAGGCGATTGAGCGACGGGTCTTGACCTCAATAAAGGAAAAAATCCCAGAAGGATTGCGGGCAACTATATCTATCTCACCTTCGCGCACCCGCCAATTACAATCAACGATTTCTAAATTGTTATTAATTAGAAATTGCCTAACCGCTTGTTCACCAAAAGCGCCGGTTCGAATGTTGGATTGATTATCTTTAGATTTACTCTGCATGGTTGGGAACGATAGGTACCCACAGGTGGTGCTATTTCTTGAGGTGATTTACTTGTGGATTAGTGCAGCCACATTGGAAAATGAAGTTCTATGTTCAACGCATGGTCCATGTTCAATTAAGGCTTTTGCATGAGCAGCGGTGATATACCCCTTGTGGCCGGCAAATCCATACTGTGGAAACCGGGTATCCATTTCGCGCATGATGCGATCTCGAGTGACTTTGGCGATAATTGATGCAGCACTTATTGAGAGTACGACTTGGTCGCCTTTCCAAACGGCAAGGTTTGGCAGACCCAAACCTGCAATTGCATACCCATCAGTTAATACATACGCTGGTTCAATACTTAATCCCTGAACAGCACGACGCATTCCGTCAAGATTTGCGGCATGGACGCCACGAGCATCAACTTGTGCGGCTGGAACAATGACAACACTGACTGACTCGGAATTCGAGTAAATCAAGTCAAACACAGCATCACGTTTATTTTCGGCAATCTCTTTCGAATCACGCACAGGTGAAAGTTCTGGTGCAAAAGGATCTCGCAGAATTACGCAAGCAATGACTAACGGCCCGGCACAAGCACCGCGACCCGCCTCATCGACGCCGGCGATCGGAGCAATTCCTGCGTTGAAAAGCAGTTGCTCGATCACCTTCATAAGAAGCTTACTTGAGCACGTCTATTTTTGGAATGTAGGTAATGTGCTTGAACGGCCAGATAACCGCAACTACACGTCCAGCCACCTTGCTGAGCGGGACAAAACCATTGTTGATGTCCTCTTGGTGGTAACGTGAATCAGCACTTGCCCCACGGTGATCACCCATTACCCACAACTTGCCCATGGGAACAGTGACATCAAACTTCATTTCAGATGGCTCATTCCCAGCATAAATATATGGTTCACTCACTTCAACACCATTAATTGAAAGTTTTTTATTTTTGGTGCAACAAACAATTCGATCACCAGCCACACCAACTACACGTTTGACCAAATACTGCTTTGCCGGATTGGGTAAAACTCCAACCGTGACAAGCAGGCTCTTGGCTTTTGCAACATACTTGTTTGTAGAGTAATCAATATTTTCCGGCAACCAATTATTTGGGTCACGAAAAACAACGACATCACCACGGTTTATATTCTTTGAAATAAATGGAACCTTGTTAACTGCTACCCGATCCTTAATTTGCAAGGTGTTTTCCATCGATCCCGAAGGAATATAGAAAAACTGAACTAAAAAAGTTTTGATAAGTAGCGAAACAACAAGTGCAACAACTACTAAGACTGGGAGCTCCTTAACGAGCGATCCCTTACTGCGCATTTAAGAAGTTACTCAGCTTTTGGAGCAGGTGCTTCAGTTTCAACCACGACATCTGCAGTTTCAACTTGCGCTGGAACCTCGGACACAGCTTCGTTAACTGTTGGCTCGGACACAACAATTGCCGCTGGTATTGGAGTTGAAAGAATTCCATCACCGTAACCTTCAATGCCATCGCGCTTTTCGCGAATCTTTGCCGCCTTACCGCGAAGATCGCGTAGGTAGTAAAGCTTGGCGCGACGAACTTCGCCCTTCTTCACTAGTTCGATTTTTTCAATAACTGGGGTGTGGACTGGGAAGGTACGCTCAACACCTACGCCATAAGAAACTTTACGGATTGTAAAAGTTTCGCGAACGCCATCGCCTTGGCGACGAATAACGATTCCCTGGAAAATCTGAAGTCGGCTCTTGCTGCCTTCGATTACCCGAACATGGATCTTGAGCTCATCGCCGGCGCGAAACTGAGGGATGTCTTTGCGCAGCGATGCTGCATCTACGGCGTCAAGAGTGTTCATATGTGCGATCCTTTTGTGATTTCAATTAAGCACGCGCTTTGGCGGTGCAGAATGCGTATTGTGCCATAGCGAGGCTCGTAAGCGTAAATCGGGAGTGAGATTGCCTCTTATTCGGGAATTTGAGCGTTGAGCACCTGATACAGGTGCGGACCTGCGGCCAGGGTGAGGTTGAGCCCATGCCATGGGCGGGTGCTAACAATTGCCCCCGCCTCTTGCGCAATCAGTTGAGCTGCGGCTAGATCCCACTCATTTAAACTGGTCTCAAAGTATCCATCAACTAGGCCGGTAGCCACATGACAAATATCTGCAGCCGCTGAACCGATGCGTCGAAGGTCTCGAATATGGGGCAACAACATATTGACAATCTTTAGCTGTTCCACTCGATCCCTTACATTATAAGCAAAGCCCGAGGACAACAGCGCACGATCTAATTCGACCGGCTCGTTGCAGGCGATCTTTACATTGTTGAGGAATGCTCCCCCACCCTTTGCTGCATGCCAGGTCGAATGAACTGTTGGCGAGTGCACCACACCTACCAGAGTTCCATCTTTATCCTTAACTGCGATGCTGATCGACCAACCAGGGAGTCCGTAAAAATAATTTACGGTTCCATCAACTGGATCAATCACCCAGGTAACACCACTCTTACTTTCCCTGGCAGCACCTTCCTCGCCGATAATTCCATCATCAGGACGCACTGCCAAAATCGCATCAACTATAAATTTTTCGCTGGCAAGATCCATTTGAGTTGCAATATCAATTGCCGTGGATTTTATGGTCAGATCCCATGATGCAGGGCGATCTACCAATAGATCTCCTGCTTGTCGTGCAATCTTAAGCGCGAGTTCAAGTAATTGGCCGGTATCAGTCATGGTTGCAGTGTAGCCGCGGAGTAGACTCCGACCTATGTTCTCGGCTTACCAAACCTTGTTTCGTATACCCGGAACCCTAAAATTTTCAATTCCCGGTGTTATTGCCCGCATGCCTATTGCAATGGATTCACTTGCACTTGTTTTCATAGTTGTTTCGGTCAGCGATTCATACGCTTTAGCTGGTGCAGTGAGTGCAACGACTTCAGTCGTTATGGCGCTGGCAACTCCACATTGGTCTCGCGTTGCAGATCGTATGGGGCAAAGTGCCATGTTAGTTAGAGTTATTCCAGCCAAAATTGCTGGACTTTCACTGTTTACCTTCTTAGTTTTACAGGAAGCTCCAACCTGGAGCTGGTTTGCTTCAATAATTTTTGCGGAAAGTTTTTCAGTAAATACCGGTGGCTTAGTGCGTCGACGTTGGCTGCACATTCTTAGCCCCGACAAAACTTCAACGGCAGAAGCTGGAAGAGATCGGCACATCGTAAATACCGCTTACTCATTTGAAGCTTTGATGGATGAGGTTGTTTTCATCCTGGGCCCGATCATCGCTACCGTATGTGCAACATCGATTGCTCCAGCTGCTGGAATCATTGTCGGCATTGCCTTCGTGGCTATCGGCGTTCCGCTTCTTGTAATGCAGAAATCTACCGAGCCGCCGGCATCTCCTAAGCGGATCATTGACCCGCATCCTGCGGTCATCCGGAAAAAGCAGGTGCAAGCCGTGGTACTTCCAGTGACATTGTTAGGTGGATTCTTTGGTTCGATCACCATTGTGACCGTGGCTTTTTCGCAAAGTAGGGGCCAAGCAGATAAAATAGGAGTCTTGTTAGCAATTTGGGCTGGTGGAAGTGCAGTAGCTGCAATTATCAACGGCGTTATTAAATGGAAGCTAACTAGCGCTACCAGATTTTTGATTTTCTTGTCTCTACTTACTTTGCTTTCGATTCCCATGCTGTTTGTGCATTCAATTTTCTGGCTTGGCGTTGCCCTCTTCTTTAACGGCTTGGTCATCGCTCCACTGTTGATTAATGCTTATGCGGTGGCAGAAAGCGCCGTGCCCCCGGCTCAAATCACCGAAACCTTGACTTGGGTTATCGCTGGAATGCCAATTGGAGGCGCCCTCGCTACTGCTTTAGCTGGGCAACTCATCGACCGCTTTGGTTCCGAATTTGCATATTGGGTCCCACTCGGTTTCATGATCGCGGCATGTGCAGCCACACTGCCTTACTTCAGTACATATAAGGCCCTCATCGGCTACTCTCGTGCTCGTGAGTGAGTTACGCCTAAATGGAAAGACCGAGGATGGTCTGTATCTTTTATTGCAGGATAACGAAGGCACTGCATACACAGTTCGAGTCAGCGACACTCTGCGAGCAACGGTAAATCAACAGCGTTTAGTTGTCGTTCCGCAAAGTCATGAAGCAACTGTGTCAATCAAAGAGATTCAACGTTTACTTCGTGCCGGGCAAACCACCGAACAGATAACTCGTGATAACAATATTTCTTTTGAAAAGATCGAACGTTTCGCGGGACCGATTCTATCTGAACGCATCTACATCATTGATCAAGCACAACAGATCGCGGTACGTAAAGAAGGTGGTCGTGATGCCGTGAGTTTGCTCGCAGTTGTAATTTCACGGCTGGCACCACGCAACATAGATTCGGCAGAGCTGTCATGGGACACATGGCGGTTAGAGGATGGGAGCTGGACCATCAAACTGCACTATCCAAATAGCAGCGGTGTTGGAATTGCGCAATGGTGTTTTGATTCTCTGCTTCGCACAATTACCGCAATGGATGAAAATGCACGCTGGATGATGGGTGATGAACCTGCACCTCGCCAGCTGCCAACTGCTGGGTTAGTACCAATCGAGTCAACTCATCCTTCAGGACGACGTATTATTAATGTTTATAGCGAATCCCGAAAAGAGGAACCAGAAGTTGAATCTAAAATAGTTGCACCACAAGTACCACGCCTTGCCATTATTCGGGAAGAGCCAGATGATGAAGCAGCCCGGGATGGCATTACGGCTCGCGCAAAGGTTCCAAGTTGGGATGAAATTATGTTTGGGATTAAACCCGAGGAGTAGAAGTAACAACAACTATTCAACTCAAGGTAGTTGTTAATAATCCAACTTGAGATTCAATCTCGCTATCACCGCCGTGGTGACCCACCATTGCGCTTTCTTTGACGGCGCGTTGCGGATCTAGTAAAACAACTCCACCACGAGCAATTGCAATCACCTCACCCATTCGATCAAGTGCATCAGCAGTGATTTCGGTACCAAAAAGATTGCTAGATATTGCTTGCTCGCGGGTCAAAACCAATGCTCGGTCTGCCAAATACTCTTGCCACAAAGATGCAACATCACCTCGAGCTGATGGAGTATCGGTATGCAAGTAAATATGTCGTGCTCGTGGCTCACCTGCAATTACACTGACCCCTTCTAGCAAGGCGTTGCCTTGTCCAATTATGACTTTCTCTTCCACATTGATCATTCCGTGATCTGATGTGATCCAAACTCTAGTCCCCTTAGGGACATCCTTCATTAACTGTAAAACCAATTGATCAATCATTGCCAACGCGGTTAACCATTTATCGCTGCCTACCCCATCGGAATGGCCGGAAGAATCTAAATCATTTACATAGAGATAAACAAAAGATGGGGTCTTTTGAAGTGCAGTTCTTGTTTCATTTACTAAATCAGCAACTACATTTGCGCTCTTGTAATTGGCACCACGAAAAACCGCGCGGGTAAAGCCAGAGTTCTCATATCTCTTAGCAGCGATATGGCTGACACTAATCCCGGCAAGAGTTGCCCGCTCGAACAAAGTTTGTACTGGTTGCCAGTTTTCTGGATCAACCCGTTCATCCCATTTCAATGCATTTAATAATCGACCACCGCTACGCGGAACCTGAACTGTGTAGCCCAACATTCCATGCACACCGGGCATTACTCCAGTTGTTAAAGTTGCAAGTGATGTTGCCGTTGTTGATGGAAATGCAGTTTCAATTACTCCGTGATTAAACATCCGTGCAATTGTTGGCATCTGCTGCGCATACTTGTCTAGGATGTCAAAGCCGAAACCGTCAATTAAAAATAGGAGCTCCCGGCCCATTGGCGATTGCCCAACTCCTAAGTGATCAACCGCACTTTCCAGCCCGAGCGATGAAAAGATGGAAGGAGTTATTTGGGATAAATGCACCTGCTTATCTTCCCACGACTGTGTACTAGAGTTTGTCCATGGTCAATCCAATCAAGTATTCACGTGAAGTTGCGGCAGCGTTAGAAACTGGGAAACCAATAGTTGCTCTTGAATCTACGATTATTAGCCATGGTTTGCCACGCCCTTCAAATCTTGAGGTTGCGCTGGAGTGTGAGCGCATTGTTCGAGTTGGTGGGGCCATTCCGGCAACGATTGCATTGCTAGATGGAAAGATTTTGATCGGCCTGGAACATCAAGAGCTGGCAGAAATCGCCAACCGCGATGACATTGCTAAAGCATCTATTCGAGACTTGGCGATAATAGTTGCGCAGGGCAAAAGCGCAGCGACAACTGTTGCGGCTACCGCTCACATTGCGGCTACCGCTGGCATAAAAGTTTTTGCTACTGGTGGTTTAGGCGGAGTTCACCGCGGTGCATCCGATTCATACGATGAGTCAGCAGATCTGACCGCACTATCACAATTAGATATGACTGTTGTGTGTGCAGGGGTAAAGTCAATTTTGGATGTTCACGCAACTCTGGAACGGTTAGAAACATTGGCTATTGGACTAGTCGGTTATAGGACCAACGCTTTCCCAGGTTTTTACCTGACCGATTCTGGATTCACGATCGAACATCGAGTTGAAAATGCAGCAGATATTGCCGCAATCATTAAAGCGCGTACCGCCGTTGCCACTCAATTAAAATCATTAATAGTTGCAAATCCGGTAGTAAAAGAGATGCCGAAGGCGCGCCACGATGAAATTTTGACAAGTGGCTTGGCGAGTGCAAAGCGAGATGGAATTACAGGCAAGGCTGTTACGCCTTATTTATTGGAGTATTTTCACATCGCATCCAAGGGTGAATCGCTAATTATAAATACTGAAATCATAAAATCAAACTGCGCCTTGGCGACAGAGATTGCGGTTGCGCTACTATGAAAAAGATCCTGTGCATTGGCGATTTAGCCCTCGATGTCATTTCCCAACTAAAGGAACCAATTAATTACGGCAATGATACTGCAAGTAAAATTTCCAGCCATCCGGGTGGGCAAGCAGCCAACGTAGCAACCTGGATTACTCGCACAAACTCAAAAGCCCATTTGGTTGCTCGCACCGGCAACGATCCAGTTGGCTTTGCACTTATCTCTGACCTCGATAAATACGGTGTAGCGCATTTAAATTTGATGCACTCCGGTCGGCCAACTGGCGTAGTTGTTATCCTCGTTGATGCAAATGGTGAGCGCACGATGTTTCCAGATAATGGGGCAAATGCCGATTTAGAGGCTAGCGATCTTCCACCACTTGATGACATCGATGGTGTCTACATCAGTGGATATGCACTCCTTGATTTCCGCAGCCGTGATGCAGTTTTAGCAATGATTAAGAAGATCAAAGTGTCCGGAAAACCAATCTTTTTTGATCCAACCACTACGGGTGCGATGAAGATCGTATCTAGGGATGAAGTTTTATCATGGGTCGCACTGATGGATGGCATCTTATTAAATAGTGAAGAGGCTTTATATCTTGGCGGCGCCGCCGATGTGGAAACCGCTGAACATAATTTGTTAAAGTTCGTACCACTTGTGGTTATTAAATTAGGTTCCAAAGGTGCCATGGCCATTAAGGATGGGGTCTCGGCAAAGGTTTCGGCGGTCACAACAAATGTGGTCGATACAACTGGGGCTGGTGATTCATTTGCGGCAGGTTTTATTCCTAAGTGGCTAGAAACAAATGATTTAACGCAAGCCCTAACTGCAGGTGCAGCCCTTGCTGCTAAGTGTGTTTCATCCGTTGGGGCGCGCCCTCCCCTGAATTAATCAACTCTCTTGGCAGAATGCGCTCATGGCAACTGCGAAGACTCCCGCAAAAACTGCGACTAAAGGTAAGAAACCAGCCGGCCCAAAACCTGGTGAATATCCGGGAAAGATCGTTGACATCGATGTTTCCAAAGAGGTTTCTGAATCTTTTCTTGAATATGCATACTCAGTGATTTATTCACGTGCTTTACCTGATGCTCGCGATGGCTTAAAACCAGTTCACCGTCGCATCCTTCATCAGATGGCCGATATGGGTTTGCGTCCAGAACGTGGACATGTAAAGAGTGCGCGTGTTGTCGGTGAAGTTATGGGTAAGTTGCACCCACACGGTGATGGTGCGATTTATGACGCACTTGTTCGTATGGCGCAAAGTTTTTCAATGGGGTTGCCATTAATTGATGGTCACGGAAACTTCGGTTCTTTAGATGCGGGTCCGGCTGCTATGCGCTACACCGAAGCCCGGTTAGCCCCAGCTGCAATGTCAATGGTCGCAGAATCCGATGAAGACACCGTTGATTTTGGTCCCAACTATGATGGTCAACTTTCGGAGCCAATTGTTTTACCTGCGGCATATCCAAACCTGCTTGTTAATGGTGGTTCCGGAATTGCAGTTGGAATGGCCACAAATATGGCTCCGCATAATTTGGCCGAAGTTATAGCCGCCACAAAGTTCTTAATTGCGAACCCAACTGCGACTGTTAAGCAGTTGATGAAATTTATGCCAGGTCCAGATTTTCCAACAGGTGGAGAAATAGTTGGACTAGATGGAGTCCGCGAGGCTTATGCAACTGGCAAGGGATCATTTAAGGTTCGTGCAACTGTTGAAATTGGAAAAGTTACCTCCCGCAAGATGGGAATAATCATTAAAGAACTTCCGTTCACAATTGGACCAGAAAAGGTGGTCGAGCGAATTGCAGCCTTAGTGAAAAACAAGAAGATTCAAGGCATCAGCGACATCATTGACTTAACCGATGGCCAAACCGGCACAAATGTTGTTATTGAAATCAAAAATGGCTTTGAACCAGAAGAGGTTCTTGAAAAACTATATGCATTGACTCCAATGGAGGATACATTTGCTATCAATGCTGTTGCTTTAGTTAAGGGCAGGCCACAAACACTTGGTTTGAAAGAGTTACTTAAAGTATTTATCGATCACCGCATTGAAGTTGTGCGCCGACGTTCTGAGTTTCGCAAAGCCAGAGCACAAGCACGTCTTGGCTTGGTGGATGGATTATTAAAAGCAATTATAAATATCGATAAGGTTATCAAGATAATTCGCGGAAGTGATGACACAGCGCAAGCTAAAGACAAGTTGATTAAGGAGTTAACATTAAATGAGGAACAAGCAACTTATATCTTGGATATGCCGCTTCGCCGTTTGACTAAGATGAGCAAGATTGAACTTGAAAGCGAGCAAAAGGAACTCGTAAGTTTGATCGCTGAGTTAACAAAACTACTCAAGAGTGAAGAGGCGATTAAAACGCAGGTATCTGCTGAACTAACTACGGTTGGTAAGTCATTTGCTGCACCTCGTCGTACCCGAATTGGTGCTGCTTAATCCAACTAGCTAGACTTAACTGTGATTTCTACGCAAGCACTAGAACTAAGAGCCGGTCCCCGGCTTTTAGTTAAAGGCGTCACTGTTCGCATCAATAACGGTGATCGCATCGGTTTTGTGGGCCGCAATGGTGCTGGAAAATCAACTCTGGCCAAAGTTTTAGCAGGTGAAACGATGCCAGCCGGTGGTGTAGTAAATCGCACCGGAAAAATTGGCTATCTTCCACAAGATCCTCGTACTGGAGATGAACCCGGCACCGTGATTGATCGAATTTTGTCCGCTCGTGATTTAGATCAGATTGCAGCTCGGATGCGCTCTGTTGAGGAAGAAATGGCAACTGCCCAAGATGAGGCGTTAGAAAAGGCGATGGATCGCTACACCCGGGTTGAGGCCGAGTTTTCAGCTGCTGGTGGGTACGCAGCAACTGCTGAAGCCGAGGCAATAGCTACCTCGCTTGGAGTATCCGAGGCGGTTTTTGCAAATGAACTATCGACTCTTTCTGGCGGGCAACGTCGCCGCATCGAGCTTGCCCGGATTCTATTTAGTGGCGCCGAAACTTTACTGCTAGATGAGCCAACAAACCACTTGGATGCAGACTCCGTCATTTGGCTGCGCGAATTCTTATCCAAACATTCTGGTGGCTTAGTAATTATTTCTCACGATGTTAAATTAATTGAAACTGTCGTAAACAAGGTGTTTTACCTTGATGCCAATCGCAATGTTATTGATGTCTACAACTTAGGGTGGAAAGCATATCTGTTGCAGCGCGAGCAAGATGAGCATCGCCGCAAGAAAGAGCGGGCTAACGCGGAAAAACGCGCCGAGATTTTACAAAAGCAGGGCGAGAAGATGCGGGCGAAGGCATCTAAGGCGACCGCGGCACAAGGTATGTTGCGTCGTGCAGAAAAGCTTCGTAGTGGCCTAGATGATGTTCGAATTGCCGACAAAGTTGCAAAACTTCGCTTTCCTACCCCAGCTCCATGTGGAAAGACGCCACTATCTGGGGAAGAGCTTTCTAAGAACTATGGTTCGCTGGAAATCTTTACCGATGTTTCCTGCGTTATCGATAAAGGTTCACGGGTGGTAATTCTGGGACTCAATGGTGCCGGCAAAACGACCCTGCTTCGAATCCTTGCCGGTGAACTTGAATCAGATACCGGAAAAGTTGAACATGGCCATGGTTTAAAAATTGGTTACTACGCCCAAGAACACGAATCACTTGATTTCGAACGTTCGGTTTTGGAAAACATGATGTCGGCTACCCCAGATCTTCGCGAACCTGAAGCTCGAAATACTTTGGGATCATTTTTGTTTGTCGGCGATGATGTTCATAAGCCAGTAAAGGTATTATCCGGTGGCGAGCGAACCCGTTTAGCACTTGCTGTATTGGTTGTTTCTGCCGCAAATGTTTTGCTGCTGGATGAACCAACTAACAACTTAGACCCGGCATCTCGTGCGCAGATTCTTGGCGCTTTAGCTGAGTATCAAGGTTCAGTGATCATGGTTTCGCATGATGAGGGCGCGGTGCAAGCGTTAAAGCCAGAGCGAGTTATCTTGTTGCCAGATGGCGATGAGGATTTTTGGAAGGATGAGTACTTGGACTTAGTTGCAATCGACTAGCTTGCTATTTGCCAGTCTGGTTAAAGGTCGATATGCGTGCGATCGATTTCAGCGTTAGCAATAAACTCTTTCCGCGGGGCAACATCGCTCCCCATCAATAACTCAAACATTGCTTCGGCTGCGGTTGCATCCGAGACCGTGATGCGACGCAAAGTGCGTGCATTTGGATCCATTGTGGTTTCACGCAGCTGATCAGCATCCATTTCACCAAGACCTTTGTAGCGCTGAATTGGCTCTTTCCAACGCTTGCCGCGCTGCTTTAAATCAGCGGTGAGCTTCTTCATTTCATCATCAGAGTAGGTATAAATGTAATCGCCCTTCTTGCCAGCCCCACCCATTACTTCAATCCGGTGTAGCGGTGGAATAGCCGCAAATACCCGACCTGAATCAATTAAAGGTCGCATGTAACGATACATAAGCGTTAACAACAAACAGCGAATGTGGGCACCGTCGACATCAGCATCTGACATCAAGATTATGCGGCCATACCGGGCTTCAGCTAAATCAAAGGATTTTCCAGAACCTGCGCCAATTACTTGAATGATTGATCCGCACTCTTTATCTTCTAGCATCTGGGAAAGGGATGCCTTTTGCACATTCAAAATCTTTCCACGGATCGGCAAAATTGCTTGGAACTCGCTATTGCGTGCGGCCTTGGTAGTACCTAGTGCAGAATCGCCTTCTACGATAAATAACTCGGTGCGCGTTACATCCTCTGAACGGCAATCTGAGAGCTTTGTAGGAAGCGAAGATGATTCCAGTGCGTTTTTACGACGTTGCAGGTCCTTGTGGGCGCGCGCACTAATGCGGGTGCGCGATGCTGCTGCGATCTTTTCTAGGACAAGACGGCCATTCGCTTTATCGATTCGCTTAGTAGTGTTGAAATACTCCTTCAATTTTTCGGCAACCACTGCCGAAACAATGCGAGTTGCGGCAGCCGTTCCTAGAACTTCTTTTGTCTGGCCTTCAAACTGTGGCTCAGACATGCGAACTGTTACCACCGCTGTCAGGCCTTCAACTACATCATCCTTAATTACATCTGCCTCTTTGTTGGCCAACGTCCTAGTAGATCGAAGCGCCTCATTAACAACCTTAATTAAGGCACGTTCGAAACCAAGCACATGTGTTCCACCCTTTGGTGTGGCAATTATGTTAACGAAGGAGCGCTGGGTGGTCTCAAAGCCATTGCCCCATTTCATCGCGATATCTACCTCCATATCGCGCTCTACTTCGGTAGAGACCAGATGGCCCTTGTCATCAAGAACCGGGACCGTTTCTTGATAATGGCCGGTTCCGTAAATACGAATAACATCGCCAACGGCTTCATCTGGTTGCAAAAAATTGCAGTACTCAGTAATTCCGCTCTTATGGAAGAAGGTTTCGGTGGTCTTAGTTTTACTTCGATTGTCAGTAACAATCAGGGTTAATCCTGGCACCAGGTATGAAGTTTGTCGGGCGCGATCGTAAACATCTACCAAATCAAGTTCGGCCTCTTTTAAAAAGATCTGCCGATCACTCCACCACTTAATGCGTGTTCCAGTGACTTTGGCAGAAATCTTTCCAATTATGCGCAACCCTGATTTTGCTTCAAAAGGCGCTTTTGGTCCTTCGCCATCAAAAATTCCAGCGGTTCCGCGCTGAAATGACATCCAATAAATCTTGCCATCGCGATCGACTTCAACATCAAGCCGGGAAGCAAGTGCATTTACAACTGATGCACCAACACCATGTAAGCCGCCAGAGGCTGCGTATGAGCCGCCACCAAACTTTCCGCCTGCGTGCAATTTGGTGAGCACAACTTCCACACCCGTTAAACCGGTCTTTGGCTCTTTATCTACTGGAATACCGCGGCCATCATCATGAACTTCAACTGACCCATCTGATTCCAGATTAATTTCAATTTTCTTACAGTGTCCGGCCAAGGACTCGTCCACTGAGTTATCGATGATCTCCCATAGGCAGTGCATCAGACCACGTGAATCGGTAGAACCTACATACATACCTGGACGTTTGCGAACTGCATCTAAGCCTTCGAGTACAGCTAGGTCCTTCGCGGTATAGCTATCTTGCAAAGTGCTCGCAGTTACATCTTTTTCAGCCATGGGGCGAAAGATTAACCGCCTCACCCCCAAATCTGAGGGAAGCGCGCCGAATTTATCTCAGATAGTGGAAAATCATGATTCTCAGCACTAACTCAATCTTAATTAAGCAAAATTCTTTTAATACAACGAGCGGGGAATAAATAACTGTGGTTTCCTGTTCCATAGAAGTACTCAGATAGACAGATAGACTCAGAAGACACGGAAACGGAGAGGGATATGACCGAACAGTTGTTGCTTGGAACAGTACCTCTTAACGCCCTTGATCGTTGCGATCGTTGCGGCGCCCAAGCTTATGTCCGAGCAGTACTTCTCAATGGTGGCGAACTGATGTTTTGTGCTCACCACGGTAAAGAATATGCGGAAAAGCTCAAGACTATTGCCGCAAAGATTCAGGATGAATCAGAAAAGCTAATTGAAGTTAAAAACTGATCCTACTTTTCTTCAAGCAAGCCCTTATGTGATCCGTCGCAGAAGGGCTTTTCTTGTGAGTGGCCACAGCCGCAAAACTTTGGGTTTTCAATTGTCTGTGTGACATTGCCTTGCGAATCAACAATGTCAATCACCCCAGTAATGCGAATTGAGCCACTCACCGGGTTAATAAAGACTTTTGCGTTGTCGCTCAACCTTGTCCCCGAATCTTTTAATCCAGATAATCGCGCAACACTTGGCTACGTGATGGGTGACGAAGCTTTGACATTGTCTTTGATTCGATCTGACGAATACGTTCACGAGTAACGCCGTAAACTTTTCCGATCTCATCAAGTGTCTTTGGCTGTCCATCAGTTAAACCAAATCGCATTGCAACTACACCGGCTTCGCGATCTGACAAAGTGTCCAGCACTGAGTGCAACTGCTCTTGCAACAATGTAAATGAGACTGCATCTGCTGGAACAACTGCTTCTGAGTCTTCAATCAAATCACCAAATTCAGAATCTCCTTCTTCACCAAGTGGTGTGTGAAGTGAAATTGGCTCACGCCCATACTTTTGAACTTCCACCACTTTTTCTGGGGTCATATCAAGCTCTTTAGCTAACTCTTCTGGAGTCGGTTCCCGACCAAGGTCTTGTAACATCTGACGTTGTACACGTGCCAACTTGTTAATAACTTCAACCATATGAACAGGGATACGGATTGTGCGAGCCTGGTCAGCCATCGCACGTGTAATCGCTTGGCGAATCCACCAGGTTGCATAAGTAGAAAACTTGTAACCCTTTGTGTAGTCAAATTTTTCAACTGCGCGGATAAGTCCCAGGTTACCTTCTTGAATTAAGTCCAAGAACAACATTCCACGACCGGTGTAACGCTTTGCAAGAGATACAACCAGACGAAGGTTTGCTTCCAGTAAGTGATTTTTAGCACGCTTTCCATCTTCAACTAACCATTCAAGCTCGCGCTTAAACTTCTTTTCCAACTTCTTTTCATGCTTCAATTTTTCTTCCGCAAAAAGGCCAACTTCTACGCGTGTTGCAAGCTCAACTTCGAGTTCTGCGTTCAATAATGCAACCCGGCCAATCTGCTTTAAGTAATCCTTTACTGGATCAGCAGTAGCACCCGCAGTCATAACGGTTTGTACTGGGGCATCATCTTCTTCTGATGCCTTTAAGGTAAATGCATCCTCTTCTTTACCCTGAGTTGTCTCATCTGCAAGATCTACAACACGTGGTTGATTGCCCTTATCTTCGCTCTCGCTGTCAATAATTTCGACAACTTCCTTGATTAGGGTTTCAACATCTTCTAATTCAACTTCTTCTAGTTCGACATCTTCCCCATCAATTTTGGTGACTACCGCTTTCCCGGTCTTTGCATCAACCTGGGGCGCTTCATTTTTTATTAGCTTTGGTTTAGGTACAATTAACTCGTACTGGGCTTTTTTCAAAACACGTGAGGGTGAACCAAGTCCGCTCTTGCGAAGTTTTTCAACCATAGTTGGCACTTCTTTGGCAAGCGCGCGAGCTTCATCAACTAAATCCTTATCGACTTTTTTAGGAATGCGGTTGATCGATGTTACTCCGCGTGTTTCTAATTCAGCGAGAACTTCATTTTGGCGCAGGACTGCGTTCTTTGTATCAACTATTTTCTGAACATCTCTGGCAGTTAAATCTTTTTTAAGTTCTATTTTCTTTGCAGGTGCAGCTTTTTTTGCTACCGCCTTCTTTGCTACCGCCTTTTTAACGGGCGCTGCTTTCTTAACTGCTGCTTTCTTAACTGCTACTGCCTTTTTTGTTGCTGCCCGCTTTACTGGGGTAGTTTTTTTAACAACCGCGGAGTTTTTTGCAGGAGCCTTCTTTGCCATACTCTTAGTTGCAGAAGCTTTGGGCTTCACCTTGTTTTTGCGCGCACTAAATACAGCCACAATTGTCCTTTGGTTTTTCCAGCGAATCCGCTGAAGCGATGAGTATATTATAATTTATCCACAGGGGTAAATGCACATCCAAAACCACTATCTGGCCAGTTTTAGCGCCGTTCGGATCACATTTCCCACGCTTTCCACCTCAACCAGGAAGCCATCATGGCCAAATGGGCTGGAAATGGTCACGAGTGGAGCACCTGCCGGGGCTAATTCAGCGATCTCAGCCTGTAGGCGTACCGGAAAGAGCCGATCGGTATCAATTGCGACTGCGACCACTGGAATCTTGATTGTGCCAAGTGCGGCAGCTACTCCCCCTCGATCTCGACCAATATCGTGGCTATTCATCGCCTCAGTCAGGGCGATATAGGTATTTGCATCAAAGCGCTTGGCAAGTTTGCTCGCTTGATGATCAAGATAGGACTCAACGGCGTAACGACCTGTGTCATCTCCCTGCAATTGTCGCCCAAACCGAATATCCATCTCGGCTTCAGTTCGATATGTCAGATGTGCGATTCGACGCGCGATTCCCATTCCCACTTCCGCACCCTTGTCCTGCTCATAGTAATCGCCCCCATTAAAATTTGGATCACTTTTAATGGCATGAATCTGAATTGATGCAGTTCCAATCTGATCACCTGTTGCTACCGCCGATGAACCTATCGTGCAGATTGCACCAACCCGATCTGGATGCTGCACCGCCCATTCCAATGCCCGCATGCCACCAAGGGAAGGGCCAACGGCTAACTTGTACTTTTTAATTCCAATTGCATCTGAAAATGCAACCTCTGCTGCAACCATGTCGCGAATTGTGAGTGCTGGAAAACGTGAACCCCAACGCCTTCCATCGGGTGCAACTGAGGAAGGGCCGGTAGATCCTTGGCAGCCACCAATCACATTAGGGCAGACCACAAAGTACTGGTTGGTGTCAAAAGGCAAGCCAGGTCCAACCATCGATGGCCACCAAGCAGGTACATCAGACCAACCGGTCATCGCATGATTTACTAAAATCGCATTATCCTGGGCAGCGTTCAAATTGCCCCAACTCTGATAAGCAATGGTGACATCCGGCAAAGTTTCGCCATTTTCAAGCAGCAGCGAACCAATCTCAGTAAATTTTCGCTCACCGCGATCATGGCTTTCTAGCCAGGCACCTGTTGTCATAGCCGGTTACATTTCATGTCCAACTTACTTTTCATAAAATAGATTTATCCTTCACGCACTTGCTAGTTACCTAGCCTGTTCGTCACCCGGAGCACCCCGCCGCGGTGGAGGGTTGCCGCCTACTAAGCCGGGGCTGATACGTAGGACTCGTGAACGGGTCAATTCTAGCGACTACTGTTGAAATATCCCAGCTGTAACCTTAGGGTGCAGTTCGGTGCGCATTACCGCAAATGCGTTAGCTGGCCAGCCTGAACTAAAGACTCTTCGCAGCAAAATAGTCAAGGAGTACTTAGGCTGATCAAGGGTTGCCCGATCTAACGCCCGGTTTGCAAGTTCATGCTCGCCTCGCTCATAAGCCAATGTGGCAAATAAGCAGGCTACTGGTGCAACAAATCCAGCAGGTGCGATCCGCACTAAATACAGCCACATATTCCAATAGGCATCAAAGCTCTTTTCGTTGTGAGAACCCAATGCAAAATCACGAACTTGAACATCAGAGAGCCGACCGATTACCTGTGAGATTAGTTCGACATCGCAGTTATAGCCTCGGTCGGCAAACTGCATTGCTAGATCAATAATTGCGGTTGCCCCATCGCGCTGCAACAGATTCAAATCCATACTTTCGGGATCTAACGCAAAAGTGTTTACTGATTCAACGAATTCAGGATTCACTGATTGCGGAAGTGATGCGATATTTACATAAGTGTTTTCAGTTGTCATTGATTCTCATCCTTTGAAGGTAGTTGGGGCTGCTACTACGGTGATCGTCGCCACCGAAATCTTTTTAACGGTGCCACTTACCGCCCGTGTTTTGGCGTTGTTGGTATAAGTGCCGTTCCAAGTTGTTAAAAGAGTTACTAAATAAGTACCCGGCTTTGTATATGCATGATGCACAATGCCCTTTGGATATGGACCACCATTGTCAGTTGTTGCATAGATGCCACCATCGCCAAAGCTCCATACAAAAGATGGGCGTAATGCAACATCTACGACTTCACCAATGATGTCGACTCGGCTTTGAAAAAGTGTTGGTAGATCGCACCAAAAATAAACTGGAACATTTGTAAGCGGCTCAAATTCGGGTTGATAGGCAACGCCAGCGGTGGGAACCATCTTGGTAAGTCGATCGCTTAAATTGACTTTAGTCACCGTTTTTTTCACGCGAAGCTTGTAACCGCGCTTGACCGCTGGCTTTTTAATTACTTGCTTAGTTGCAACTTTGGGTGGGAAAAATAAAGGCACCGCTTTTGGCTTTGGCACTGCAATCACTGGTTTCTTCTTCGGTGACTGCGAAACCTTTTTGGTTACCGTTGCCTTACCTTTTCGTGCTTCGATAATTATCTGATTGTCATCGGTATAGACATTGATGCAGGCCGACTTTTGGCATTGGTCAGCGAAAGCTGATTGCGGAGAGAGGCCAAACAACATTATGCCAATAAGAAAAAACTTCATGTCAGGCACGATAAATGTCGGTCGTGACCATTTCGATAATCACAGCGCCAACTGTGGATAGATGTGACAGGCTAGGAACATGAGCGCACGCGATGGCGATGGTTGGGTTGAATGCGCCTGTGGCAATAGACATTGGGGTCTAAATGGTGCGGCCGGTCTATTGATTCTGCGTGGAGATGAGATCTTGCTGCAGCATCGCGCGCCTTGGGTTCACAACGGCGATACTTGGGGAATTCCAGGTGGCGCCAGAGACTCGCATGAGTCAACAATTGAAGGTGCTTTTCGGGAAGCGGTGGAGGAGACCGGAATTGATACCGAGTTGCTGACGCCACTTCACACCTATTGCGACGAACATGGCAATTGGAGATATGAAACCGTTATCGCCCGGGCAGCAGCTGGATTAATTGCCCATGAAGTCAATGATGAGTCACATGAAGTTCGCTGGGTAGCGATAGCACAGGTTGAAGAACTGACACTTCATCCAAGTTTTGGAAACTCTTGGCAAGAATTAAAAAAACTACTTAATAACTTTATCGGCCCACGTTAATTCAGCTTCCTAGCTACCGGCTGCCAAAGATTAGCTATCTAAATAGCGGAAAATAATTAAATAGTGGTTAGGCCTCTGATGCAAAAGGCAGTTACTGATTTGATTTCAGCCTTTGTTTCGTGGCCAGCCTCTATTCGCTTTGTCGAAACATCAGTTACCGCTTGGATAAAGGCGAGCGCTCTTGGAATCTCAGCTATTTTCAGTGCCTCGAGTGCTTGCACCAATGGCGCAAGCAAAGCCTGGTGCGCGGTTCTAATTTGATTGGAACGACCTTGCGGAAGTGTCGTTGAGTTCAAAGCTTTGGCAAGTAGATGGCGGCCATCGGCGATATAGGTAAGTGCGGCCTCAATCCATAATTCGATGCAGTTACTTGGATCCGTACTTTGTTCGACTTGGGCAGCCAAGTATTTTGCAAAGTTGTCTAACTCGTCTATTACTAGATCGGCAACTAAATCTGCGCTACTGCCAAAGTATTCATACACTGAAGTTCGCGAAAGTCCGGCACGTTGGGCAACGGCGGCAACTGTTATCGCAGCGCCACCTGACTCCAGCGCAATACTTGCAGCAGCATCGATTAATTGGATGCGCCGCCAATCGCGGTGTTGTGCCAGGGTTTCGGTTTCGATGCGCGGCATACCTTTATTCTTTCATGCTCTCAGAAAGTCTACGTAATGAGTCGCGCACAACCGCTGAATCTGAGGTTCGCCAAAGCGGGGGCATAGAGTTAAGCAAGAGGCTTCCGTACCTCTTGGTAACTATCCGCGAATCCAGGATGGCAACGACGCCCCGATCATCCACGCTTCTAATCAATCGTCCAGTTCCCTGTGCCAACAACAGGGCCGCTCTGGGCAAGGAAACCTGCATAAAACCACTGCCACCTGCCGCATCCGCTTGGGCGGCGCGGGCGCTCATGACCGGCTCATCCGGGCGTGGAAATGGAATCCGATCAATGGCCACCAAAATACAACTATTGCCCGGAACATCGACGCCTTGCCACAAAGAGATAGTGCCAAGAAGAATCGATGTTTCATCCTTGGCAAAACGGGCAACTAACGGCCCAACCGCATCACCACGTTTTTGGGTAATAATCTTTATCGGAAGTTCGGCAAGTACCTTTCGCAAATGCGCATCCGCCGCTTCGACTCCGCGCCAGGAAGAAAATAAGGCCAAGGTGCGCCCGCCTGCGGCATCAATTAACTCACCTAGCTCAGTTAACGCCTCTCGGCTTGGTCCATCACGGCCTGGTTCAGGTAGATGCTTTGGCATATATAAAACACCTTGATTTGCAAAATCAAAGGGTGAACCAACATCGAGCAACTGCAGATTTGCCGGATCAATCTCATTCTCAGCTAATTCCGCATTCATCTCTTCCCCAATGAGGAATCCAATGCTCTTGGCCATTGAATCAAAGCCTTTGCCAACTGTAAGTGTCGCCGATGTAGCTATAACGGGTGTTTTGGTAAGTAAGTTTTCCCGTAAAACATCGGAAACTGAAAGTGGGGCTAAGTACAAAGTGGAAAAGGTCGGTTCATACCACAGCACTAAGCCGTCACCGAGTTTTAATAAAGTTGCGGCAGTTGTTGCAATCTCATTCACCGCACCCTTTACCCGAGCGCGTTCGGCCAAAACATTGGTGTCAATAATTTCATCATCGGCGGAAAGAATTTGCGTGATCGCTTTGGCACTTTCCAGCACCTTTCGAATTGGCGATGCCAGCGATTGCGGAATTTCTAGCAATCGACCCTGCGAAGTGAGATCACCCTTTATGGATTCACCATAATCAACCATTGCTTCGTGAAAATCATTAGCCGCTTTATGCAAACCATCGGAAAGCTTGCCCGGCATGAACTTTCGAGCCATTGCTGCAGCCCGCAAAACTCGATTTGAGGTAAGTTCATCGGTTACCGCTTGGGTTGCGCGATCCATAAATTCGTGGGCTTCATCTAGGATAACGCAATCACGCTCTGGCAAGATCGGGTGCGACTCAACAATTTCAATTGCCAGTAAGGTGTGGTTAGTTACAACAATATCAGCGGTCTGCGCCCTTGCCTTTGCATTGGCCGCAAAACATTGCCAACCAAAGGCACACTTGTCCGCACCGACACATTCCCGACCTGAGACACTATTGGCCGCCCAGACTCTGCGATCAACCTCGGGAGCATCATCGCGATCTCCACTAACGCCAGGTGTTTTAGCCCAGGCGATTAATCGTTTGGCATCCTTTTCCAACGATGATACATCCATCACCAATGCACCATCGGGGTCAACCTCATCGCTATTCATTTTTTGGAGGCATACATAATTGCCGACACCCTTATAAATGGCATAACTAATTTCTCGACCCAGTTCTTTTTCCAGCGCTGGCACAACAGCCGGCAAATCTCGATCTATTAACTGTCGCTGCAATGCCAGGGTTGCCGTTGCCACCAAAACCTTTCGCCCATGCACTATGCCTGGCACCAGGTAGGCAAGAGTTTTACCGGTACCAGTACCGGCCTGAACCATTAAATGATGGCGATTTGTTAAGGCATTGGCAACAGCCTCTGCCATTTCAATTTGGCCCTCGCGCGCTGAACCACCAATTGCTGCTACGGCAACATCGAGTGCATTGCGCACTTTTGCTGACATATCACTCATTAAAGCGCCAGCAAATCCATAAACTCATTTATTGGCGTTGCGGCTAACTTGTCGTAATCAAGACAAAGATCAAGAATCTGCTTTTGCTTTTCTGCATCGTAAATACGTGCCAAATTAGTTTTGTACTTTTCGATCAGCAGTGGAATACCTTCGGCACGGCGAAGTGCATGTCCGATTGGGTATTCAACTGCAACTTCATCAAATGAAGTGCCGTCATTGAATTCAACGGTGATCGCATTGGCGATCGAGCGCTTCTTAGGATCGTGGTAATCAGCGGTGTAGCCAGGATCCTCAACGCACACAATCTTCTGGCGCAGCGCATCGATTCGTGGATCTGCAGCGACATCTTCCTCGTAATCACGCGCGGTTAATCGTCCGAAAATTAGCGGGACCGCAACCATGTACTGAATACAGTGGTCGCGATCTGCTGGATTATTTAATGGACCCTTTTTATCAATGATTCGAATACACGCCTCGTGGGTGCGAATAGTTACCTGCTTGATATCGGCTTGGGTCTTGCCCGCAGCTTGCATCTGTCCATAAATTGTCATCGCTGCTTCAACCCCAGTTTGGGAATGGAATTCAGCCGGGAATGAGATCTTGAATAAAACATTTTCCATCACATACGAGCCGTAAGCGCGTTGGGATTTAAAGGCATTGCCCTTAAATGAAACATCGTAGAAGCCCCAAGTTTTTGCAGTTAGTGCTGATGGATAACCCATCTCACCGGTCTGCGCGATCAAAGCAAGCCGCACTGCACGAGATGTTGCATCTCCTGCTGCCCATGATTTACGTGAGCCAGCATTTGGAAAGTGACGATAAGTACGAAGTGATTGCCCATCAACCCAGGCTAGCGAAACTGCCGCAAGGGTTTGCTCGCGAGTTAAACCCATCATCTGTGCAACTACTGCAGTTGATGCAACCTTGACTAACACAACATGGTCCAGCCCGACCTTGTTAAAGGAGTTTTCAAGTGCAATACATCCTTGAATTTCATGGGCTTTGATCATCGCGGTTAGCACATCTTTGATGGTGAACTTTTTCTTAGTTGTGCGAGCCAACCAATCTGCGGTGGCAAGAATTGCACCTAGGTTGTCAGATGGATGTCCCCATTCGGCAGCTAGCCATGTGTCATTGAAATCGAGCCAACGAATCATCGCGCCAATGTTGAATGCACCTTGTACTGGATCTAAAACAAATTTGGTGCCAGGAACTTTCACGCCATTAGCAACGGTGAGCCCTGGAACAACGGGACCCAATAATTTTGTGCAGGCATCGTATTCCAGCGCTTCTAGTCCACAACCTATGGTGTCTAACAGGCAGCTCCATGCGGTTTCATAAGCAAGTGGGGATGTGATCTGGTAGTTAAGCGCGTAATCAACAATATCTACTATCTCTTGATCATAAGGCTGAACGCTCTTAGCTGCCTGAGCCGACATACTTAGCGCTTTTCGATTGGAACAAAAGTTAGATCTGCTGGACCAATATATGTGGCTGTTGGACGAATAATTTTTCCATCAAGGCGCTGTTCGATTACGTGGGAGGTCCAACCTGAAATTCGTGCCATCACAAATAGCGGCGTGAAATAATTCACCGGAATCTTCATCGAATCGTAAGCAACCGCCGAGAACCAATCCACATTAGGGAACATTTTCTTGACTTCCCACATTACTGACTCGATCCGCCCGGCAATATTATAAAGATTTTCTTTACCGGCATCGATTGCCAGCTCCTTTGTAATTACCTTGACGATTTCATTACGCGGATCTGAGACTGTGTACACCGGGTGTCCGAAACCAATGACAACCTCTTTATTTTCAACCCGCTTACGGATATCGGCTTCCGCCTCATCAGGGGTTGCATAGCGAAGCTGAATTTCAAGTGCAACCTCATTTGCACCGCCATGCTTTGGGCCACTCAGTGCTCCGATTGCTCCTGTTACACAGGAGTAAATATCGGCGCCGGTTCCGGCAATCACACGACCGGTAAATGTTGAAGCATTGAATTCATGCTCCGCATATAGAACTAGTGAGGCGTGCATCGCCTTTTCCCACAATTCACTTGGCTTTTGGCCGTGCAGTAGGTGCAAGAAGTGAGCACCAATTGAGTTGTCATCGGTTTCTACTTCAATTCGCACTCCATTGTTTACAAAGTGATGCCAGTAGCTAAGGACTGAACCAGTTTTGGCAAGCATTGAATCTGCGATGTCGCGTGCTTCGCCTTCAGTATGTTTACTTGATTCAGGTGTCACTGCGCCAAGGGCTGAAAATGCGGTACGTAAAACATCCATCGCATGCGCTGATGCTGGAATTTGCTCAAGAACTGTTTTGACCGCAGGTGAAAGTCCGCGCAAACCCTTGAGCTTTGTTTTGTAAGTATCGAGCTGTAACTGAGTTGGAAGAACACCATGGACAAGCAGGTGGGCAACCTCTTCAAACTGACAATGGGTGGCCAAGTCTTTGATGGAATATCCGCGGTAGTGCAGGTCGGATCCGCCGACCGCGCTAAGGGCGGTATTCCCCGCTGGCACACCCGATAGTGCTACCGATTTTTTTGCCTTGAATTCACTCATGATTTCCTACCCGTTGTCTTTGCCTAGTGTGTTGTCCAGCGTTTTTTCATATTCATAGTAATTAATACTTTGGTATAACGCTTCCCGCGTTTGCATGGTGTCGATCACATTTGCCTGGGTGCCATCGCGCCTGATCGCGGTATAGACATTTTCGGCAGCCTTATTCATCGCGCGAAAGGCTGACAACGGGTACAAAATCATGGCTACACCACTGGCGCCAAGTTCGGCGCGGGTAAATAGTGGAGTCATTCCAAATTCAGTGATGTTGGCCAAGATCGGCTTTGAAACCGCCGAGCTAAAGGTTTTGTAATCTTCCAAGGTAGAAATAGCTTCCGGGAAGATTAAATCTGCACCAGCTTCGATATATGCCTGCACCCGATCTAGGGCAGATTCGATACCTTCATTTGCAATCGCATCAGTACGGGCCATGATTGAAAAATCATCATCGGTGCGGGCATCAACTGCCGCCTTAATGCGATCCACCATTTCCTCTTTTGTAACAATCTCTTTGTTGGGGCGATGACCACAACGCTTGGCACCCGCCTGGTCTTCGATATGCATCGCAGCTGCTCCGGCTTTGATTAAATCTTTTACGGTCCGAGCAATATTGAAAGCTGATGCGCCAAAACCGGTGTCGGCATCTACCAACAAGGGCGTGTCGCACACATTGGTGATGCGTCGAACATCAGTTAAGAGATCATCCAATGTCGTGATTCCTAAATCTGGAATTCCCATCGAACCGGCTGCAACACCGCCACCTGATAAATAAATCGCTCGGTATCCACCGCGTTGGGCAAGCAGGGCGTGATTGGCGTTGATGGTTCCAACAATTTGAAGCGGGGATTCTTCAAGAAGCGCCTTTTTAAAGGCAGCACCTGCGCTGATTGTGCTCACGTGCTTGAGTGTAACTACCGGAATGGGTCTATCAAACTCGCTAAGTAGTTGAAGATTCAACTACCTTGAGGTAGGATTATGTTATGGCGAAATTACCAGCGCTTTACATCGGTCATGGCGCACCAATGTTGCTAGATGATGAGTTGTGGAGATCACAGTTGCAACAGATAGCTAGCGGCATTGAAAAACCAAAGGCGATTCTCATTGTTAGCGCGCACTGGGAGTCAGCGCCAGTGACCTTAAGTAGCCCAATTGCCGGCACTCCCCTGGTTTATGACTTCACTGGATTTGCCCGCAAGTTTTTCGAGATGACTTATGAAACTCCTGATGCAACCGAGCTCATGAACTTAGTTGTATCGATGCTGCCAGACAATGAACAGGTTTTCCAAAGTAATCGCGGGCTAGATCACGGCGCCTGGGTTCCGCTTAAGGTGATGTACCCCGATGCCGATATTCCGGTACTTCAAATGTCGATGCCAACAAGTGATCCGGCACGTTTACTTGAACTTGGAAAACACTTACAACCGCTACGCGAATTAGGTGTGCTAATAATTGGCAGCGGGTTTATGACGCACGGACTTCCTTACCTACGTGACCGGAGTGCTGATGCAAAGGCGCCAACCTGGTCGAGCGAGTTTGATGCCTGGGCAGCCCAAGCGCTAGCTAAAGGTGATGTCGAAACCTTAGCCAATTTCAAGTCGGTAGCTCCTGGCATGCCTTACGCACATCCAACTGTGGAGCACTTCACTCCACTATTTATCACATTAGGCGCAGCACAAAAAACAGAGGCACCAGTTGAAACATTAATTTCTGGCTACTTTATGGGTTTATCGAAGCGATCAATTCTTGTTGCGTAGGTGAAGAAGTTCGATGACTGCATTTGCACTATCGAAACCCTTGTCCTCTTTGCTACCAGCGATTCCAGAACGTGCAATCGCTTGCGCTAGGTCGTTGCACATTAAAACTCCGTAACCAATCGGTTTGCCGTATTTCAATGACACATCAATTACGCCTTTAGTGACTCCTTGGCAGACATAATCAAAATGCGGTGTTTCTCCCTTTAAAACCAAGCCAATTGCAACCACACCATCAAAGCCTTGCTCGAATGCGTATTGCGCAGCTAGTGGAATCTCAAACGAGCCCGGCACCATAACGACTTTTACCTGAGAGAGTTGTGCGGCTGCCAATGCACGTTGTGCACCAGCGATTAAATCGTTGCAAATATCTAAATGCCAAGAGGAGGAGATGATTGCTACCTTCGCATTCGGAAGCGGCATAATCTCGATATCTGGTGTCGCACCTGCCATTTACTTACCTCCCCGAAGATGACCTAATTTAAGTTCTTTTGTAGCCAGGTACTTTTCATTAAATTTATTACTTGCGATCACTAAAGATTGTTGCTTGCAGGCTATTCCAGCATCTTTCATAGCCGTTACCTTATCTGGATTATTTGTTAGCAATTGAATTTCTGTTAGACCAAGGCTTTCAACTATTGCGGTGGCATCACTCCACTGCCGGGCATCAATTTGGTGACCCAATTGGATATTTGCTTGAACCGTGTCTAACCCCTGATCTTGAAGTTGATAAGCCTTGATCTTTTCGCTTAAACCAATTCCACGGCCTTCGTGGTTACGCAAATAAATAATAAAACCATAACCTGATTTTTCAATTAAAGTTATTGATTGCTCCAACTGTTCACCGCAATCACAACGCTGGGAATGAAGCACATCTCCGGTAAAACATTCGCTATGAATCCGCACCAACGCCGTTTTACCGCCAGTCCCAAATTTAATTATCGCATGTTCGCGATGGGCCAAAGTCGGAAATGTTGCGATCTGCCATTGCTTATTACGCAAGGGTAAGGCGGCCCATTCAAATTCAAATCTATCTTCACCACCTGCCAGGTATTGGATTGGTAACTGGGAAAGTTGCTCGATGGAAACGGTATGCAACCCGTAGCGGTCAGCAAAGTCTTGCAGAACTTGCCCCCGAGCCATAGATCCATCATCATTGACTATTTCCGATAACAAACATGCCGGTTGCGCATTTACTAATTTCGCAAGGGCCAACCCAGCTTCGGTATGACCACGCCGCTCTGATAGCCCTCCTGCGGCGCCAATTAGCGGAAACACATGACCCGGGCGAATGAAGTCAGTGGCAACAGATAACGGATTTGCAAGTGCGACAACGGTGTTGGCACGTTCTTGCCCACTTACTCCGGAAGTAATCTCCTTTCGCACATCGATACTTATCGTGAATGCAGTCTTTTTGGAATCCTGGCTATCTTCCACCATTAGCGGAAGTCGCAATGCGCGTGCCCGATCTTCATTAATTGCGACACATAAAATTCCGGTGGTATGGCGCACCATAAAGCCAACTGACTCTGCCGTTGCTTTTTCAGCTAGCAACATCAAGTCTCCTTCGTTTTCTCGGTTTTCATCATCAACAACGATGATCATTTCACCAAGGACAAAGGCATCAAGGGCGGCTTGCAAATTACTCATTGATCTCACCTTTATTCAATAACCGCTCTACATACTTTGCTAGCACATCAACCTCCACATTTACTGGCTCCCCTGGTTTTTTATCCGACAAAGTTGTGCGCGTTAGTGTTTCTGGAATCAACCAAACGGTAACTTGATTGTTAGCATCATTAATCTCACCAACGGTCAGTGAGACACCATCTAGTGCAATGGAACCTTGATTTACAATGTACTTGGTAAGTTTTTCCGGAATTGTTAACTCAAAGCGAGTCCATTTATCTTCTGGCATCAGCTCAACAACATGTGCCACACCATCGACATGGCCTTGAACTAGATGACCGCCCATGCGAGCATTTAACTGGGCAGCAAGTTCAAGATTCACCCGAGAACCGACTCCAATAACGGAAAGGCTAGTTAAATTCAGGGTTTGAATCATGACATCTGCGCTAAAGGTGGTACCGGCAACCGATACCGCAGTAAGACAAACACCGTTGACGCTGACTGAATCGCCCAATTTTATATCTGCTATTAAGTGCGGTGCATCTATTGTGAAAATAGCGGAATCCTGGCCGCGCGAAATTGCGGTAACGGTTCCAAGGTCTGAAATTAGTCCAGTAAACATTAATCGCCGCCCTTTATTTGATAAACCGATTTAATGTCGCCGGCAATTACTCGCGTACTGACATGATGCATGACTAAACGTTGATCAATTGAAATTGCACCAAGATCTGTCACAAAAGCCTTGCCGGCTCCCAAAATAGAAGGTGCCTGATAGATCACGAGTTCATCCATTAGGCCTGCATCTAGCATTGCAGTTGCCAGGGTTGGGCCGGCCTCAACTAGTACCTGATTAACCCCGATTCCATTGAGTTTTTCCAGCAAGAGATTTAAATCCTTTGATTTCACAACCAGCGTTGGCGCCGCGGCATCAAAGATTTTGGCAGCCACGGGTAACTCTTGTTCCCCACACACAACCCGTAACGGATTCTTCGAGTAGCCAACGAACTCACCACGTGGAACTAAGTGTGGATCATCTGTAATTACCGTGCTGGTACCGACTAAAATTGCATCAGCTTGTCTGCGCAAAAGTTGCACATCGGCGCGAGCTGCTTCACTTGTAATCCATTTGGAAGTTCCATCACTTGCCGCAATTTTGCCATCTAATGTAGCTGCAATTTTCCAAGTAAAAAATGGGCGGTTCTTTCTTATCTTTAATAACCAAGCCCGGTTAGCAAAGTTAGCTGCTGCTTCTAATACGCCACTTACTACGGTGATTCCAGCAGCTCGCAAAGTTTGTGCTCCCCCGGCTGCCTTTTCATTTGGGTCTTGGGTTGCAAAAATAACAGTTGTAATTCCGGCTTCAATTATTGCTGCCGCACAAGAACCAGTTGTGCCGATGTGATTACAAGGTTCCAGCGTGACAACCATGGTTGCTCCACTTGCTTTATTTCCGGCCAGCTTCAGAGCCACAACTTCGGCATGCTCTGGCGAATTCATTCGATCATGAAAACCTTCCGCGATAATCGCGCCAAATGAATCAATAATCACTGCGCCGACAATTGGATTGGGTGCGGTCCTTCCTAAACCTTTTCGGGACAACTCAATGGCACGTTGCATTGCAACTTTGTAATCCATCAACTTCCCCCTAACTCTGGAAACGAGTCACCGGGGTGCGTGCAACTGTTAATAAAACAGGAATGCACAAAGCGGGTAGGACAGGGCCTACCACTTGTTGGTTTCCTCTCATCCGGACTTTAACCGTCGGTCTCAGAATTTCACTGAGTCAACCGATAGCTGGCGGCTATCGGGTCGCGGACTTTCACCGCCGGTTCGGGATTACACCGACCCCGGAAACAACATGGTGATTATACTGAATAATTGGTCGAGTCAATTACGCTAAATTTCATGCCCAAATCGAGTTCGACGGGTCCAACTGAAGTTGCACCCGTCGTTGAGTAGTTCCTTTTCCTTCCCACAACAATCAGAAAGGTAAATAAGTGATCACTCTCGGCATTGTTCTTCTCCTGGTCGAGCGCTGGTAAATTCACAGCCTGCTCGGGTTGATCTCTACCTAATTTCACCGGCATTTTGAGTTTTGGACTGATACTCTCCTCATTAATAATCTGAAGTTTAACGAGGTGAGAGTTGCGATGTTAGCCATTAGCACAATTGGTCGGAAGCTAGTTGCTGGAGTAATTATTATTACCAGCGCGTTTGTCGGCGGCCAGCTGGTACTAAGTGATCAGGCCGTTGCATCAAAGCAAACCACCAACTCAATTAGCAAATTGACCGTGTCTTACCGCCCGAGTCCTAGCAGTCAGACCATATTTAGAGTTTCCTGTCAGGCTTATTCAGCCGCTGGAACGCATCCGAACAAAAAGGCAATTTGCGCTGCAATTGCTAAGCAAGGAATTCGCCTCTTCGCACCGGTTCCGGCGGGCAGTATGTGTAGCCAGATTTACGGTGGCCCTGAGACGGCAAAGATTATCGGCACTGTTAAGGGACGAAAAATCAACGCCACATTTAGCCGAACTGATGGTTGTCAAATTGCCCGATGGAGTACCGCGGAAGCATTCTTTACCTTCCCTTGATAAGCAACATCTAGCTAGCTGAACTTAGGCAGCAAAATCTCAAAGCTTGCTCCACCCAAACGCCCTGGGCTGGTTGCACTAATAGTTCCTCCATGAAGTTCCACAATATTGCGTACGATTGTTAACCCAAGTCCGCTTCCCGTGTTATTAACTTTTCGAGAGAGATCTTCCCGAAAGAACCGCTCAAAGACGCGCTCCAGCGAATCTTGGCTGATTCCAGTGCCATTGTCAGCGACCTCAATGGCAATCTCCGGCCCGACATCAGCGACGCTGATCTCGACAATTCCGCCCGCCGATGTATGGCGACAGGCATTTTCTAATAAGTTGCTCAGCACCTGGCCGAACCGTTCCACATCTGCTCTGACCAGAAATTTTTCTGGGGATTTGTGGTAACGAAGTTGCTTCGCCTCGACTTCACAGCGCGCTGCAAAAATTGAAATGGCAGAAGTTATTAACTCATCAAGATCTACCGGAACAAAGCTCATTGATAGCGAGCGCTCTTCAGTAGCTGATGCTGCTTTTAGATCTTCAATCAACCGACTCAAACGCGATATTTGCAGCCTGAGAACTGCCCACGATTGGGCAGCTGCCGGTACCACTCCATCTTCCAAGCCATCGATGTATGCATTAATTGTCGCCAATGGCGTACGCAGCTCGTGGGCCAAATCTGCCAGCATGTTGATCTGACGTTCCTCTGAGAGTTGTAGATCACTTGACATCCGCTCGAAAGCATCATTGAGCTTGCGCATTTCCCGACTAAATCCGCCTGCGGGTATTTCAATCGGATACACCCGGTCGGCCAACCCATCAGCAGCATTGGCTAACTGTTCAATCGGATCGGCGACCCGTCGAACGAATACCCAACCAAGCAACGTGGTGGCAATCAATGAAGCGATACCTGCAAATACCAAAGAACGAGTCATTGCCGAGCTAAATGCTTCCTGAGTATGAATTCGCAGCATCGGCGAATCCTCCCCTAATTGCGCCAAGTGCCGACTAAATAATCCGGGGGCCACCAGATATGCGGTGATGGAAAGAGTTATGGCACCAACCCCAAGTATGACAAGTTGGGCAATCAGAAGTTTTGTGGCAAGTCGAAGACTTTTCATAAAGTCAGTTCATAAACTGAGTATCCAACACCTCGAACTGTATGGACATAACTTTTGCCACGCACAATTTCTTCCATTTTTTTGCGTAGGTGTCCAACGTGTACATCCACGACATGGTCATCGCCAAACCAACTCTCATCCCAAACCGCATTTATTAATTGGCGCCGCGAGAAGGCAACCTTTGGTCGGCGGGCCATCACTAGCAAGAGATCAAATTCAGTCCGCGTCAGCGCAACTAGTTGGCCGTTGATTTGCACCGATCGAGTATCGGCATCGATGACTAACTCACCTAATATCAGGCTCTCGGTTGCAATATCATTTTTCGCAATTCGCGGCCGACGTAACATGGCATGGGCTCGAGCGATCAGTTCTTTGGTAGAGAATGGCTTCACCATGTAATCATCTGCGCCAACTGCTAACCCGACAATTTTGTCTACCTCATCGTCACGAGCAGTAAGCATGATTATGTATGCATCAGAAAACTTGCGAATCTCTTTGCATACTTCGACGCCATCTAGACCTGGCAACATTAGGTCGAGCACGATGAAATCTGGCTCAAAATCTCGCGCAACTTTCACCGCGTCTAAACCATCATGTGCTGTCAGGACCTCAAATCCGTCCCTCTTAAAATAACTTGAAATAATTTGCGCTAGGGCTACCTCGTCATCTACGACGAGCACTCGACTAGATCGGGTCATTTCGCAATTCTAGGGTTATGCCGCCTAAGTATTGGCGATCAACCGGCGGATGGGTCATGTGCCGCCAGCTGTTTCCTGGCCTCAGCATACTGTTCTACCGATATTTCGCCACTAGCCAATCGCCGATCTAAGATCGCCCTAGGTGTGTCGATGCTCCTTGTTTCATTGCGATCTCGATCAGTAACTCGTAATACCAGCCATATTCCAATGGCAATCACCGCTATCCAGAAGAGCATCATTCCGCCCATCAAAAACCAATTAGATCCGGAACCGCTCCAACCATTATTCCAATCCATCATTGTCATACTCCCTTTCTAACTTGCAAGCAGATTGTGCGCCTACTTTGTATGGGTTAAACTGAGTAAGAGTAAAGAAATGATCAAGATTTCTGAAGTAGACCCATTCTGTTGGACAACCTAAGGATCTCCACTAGCTGAGCCATGCCAGAAGTTCTACCTTTACCTCCTATAATTGATAAATGGAGTCCATCGTTGTTTTAGCTGTTGGATTTCTTACTTCTTTTTGCAACTTTGTCGATATTAATTCTGCTTAGGCCATGGCTTTTAAACGGAGTACCCCCAACGCACAAGGTTGGTCGGAGCTAGAAATAATTGCTGACGCAAAACATGTTGGTGCAACTTTCCCGCCCATAAGCAAGCCACTGATGTTGCTGCACCATCTATCTGATTTACATGTCTGTGATTCTCAATCACCAATTCGTCCAGAATTTTTAGATCGCTGGGCCGATCCAGATAGCCCAATCCGTGATGCGGTCGGAACCATTGGTTGTTATCGCCCACAAACTATGCTCGCACCACATATTGTTGAAGCAATGGTTATCTCACTCAATAAGGTGAACGTTGGCCCGCTATCGGGGCATTCAATTAATGGCGCGATTATTACTGGCGATACAACAGATAACGCTCAAAAAAATGAAGTTGATTGGTATTTGGCCCTCCTAGATGGCTTAGATATTTGTCCTGATTCGGGTTCCTATGATAAATATGAAGGTGTTATCGACGATGGTGCTGAACATTATGATGTTAAATATTGGCATCCACATGGCACCCCTGCGGGTAAAACTGATGATGATGCGCGCGCAAAGTATGGCTTCCCAATAGTTCCAAACCTTCTGAATTCATGCCGCGCGCCTTTTCGAGCGACCGGACTGAAATTTCCTTGGTTTGCTGTTCATGGTAATCATGATGCCCTTTTGCAAGGCACGGTAACCCCAACTGCAGATACCCAAATTGCGATGATGAGTGATAAACGCTATGAAGGACTGCCAAGTTCAATGACACTGCAGGAAACTCTTTCGGCTTTCAACGAAATAGGCCCGGCGGTATATCCCGAAGCATCTGATGCAAAATTTGTCACAGTTAGTGCAGATCCCCAACGGCGCGCAGTAGAGCGCGGCGAATATGTGGTGAAACATTTAACTGCGCCAGGATTGCCTAAAGGTCATGGTTTTTCGCCAAAAAATGTTGCGGATAAGACTATGTATTATTCGGCGGTAATTGGCGAAATTAGATTAATCGTAATGGATACTGTAAATCAATTTGGCGGCTGGCAAGGTTCCCTTGATGAAGCACAATTCGTCTGGCTGGAAAATGAAATTAAGGATTCAACACAATTAGTGGTCTTAGCCTCACATCACCCATTAATAACAATGTTTAATGATTACTCACCTATTAGTCGCCGTATCTGCCGAGAAGAGTTAGCAGCAATGCTAATTAAGTACCCACAAGTCATCGCTTGGCTTGCCGGACACGAGCACCGACACCATGTTGAATGGGTAGGACCGAAAGTTGAAGAAGTTGGTTTTTGGCATATTGAAACTTCATCACATATTGATTGGCCGCAACAGAGCCGCACTGTGGAATTTGTCCGTGGTGATGATGGAGATATTTATATTGGTTTAACAGTCGTTGATCATGCCGGAACAAACAAATATGGCGCAGCAAAAACCCCAGTGGAGATGGCCGCCCTTGCCCGTTTATTGAGCGCAAATGTCTGGCAGAAACGCGACAGCCTTGGTGCAAAAGTGCCGGCAGATTGGGCACTTGGTGAAATCCATGAGCGCAATACCATATTAAAAATTAGTGCTCGTGCTAAATTCCTTTAACAAAAACACTATTGGCTCTTAACGAGACCGCAACCGATGAACCGGGGGTAAATTCGCTGCAATCAGCGCTCGGTAGTTGGGCAATAATTCGAGTCGCGTCATTGAGATTGATAGTGAGGCGGCAAAGTGCACCAAGAAAACTAATCGAAATAATCTTCGCATTTCCATTCTTGTTCGCCTTTACATCAAAAGATTCTGGTCGAATCAAAGCTATGCCACTACCAGCGCCAATTGAACCGGCAAGTGTTTTAACTTTTGAACCTAGAATTTCAAAACTGCCACCGACAACACTTACTTTCAATTGGTTGGTAAGTCCGACGAATTCGGCAACAAAGGCGGTCTTGGGGAAGTCATAAAGTTCGGCCGGAGTTGCTATTTGGTCTAACACTCCGTTTTGCATAACTCCAACACGATCTGCAATTCCGAGTGCTTCCTCTTGATCGTGAGTCACAAATAGCGTTGTTGTACCCAGTTCTAATTGGATTCGCCGAATCTCTTCCCGAAGTTGGGTACGAACTTTGGCATCTAGGGCAGATAATGGTTCATCGAGTAATAAAACTTTTGGCGAAATCGCAAGTGCGCGCGCCAGCGCTATACGTTGTTGCTGTCCGCCAGATAGCTGATGCGGGTAATGGTTGGCATGTGTTGAAAGTCCTACCAGCTCTAGTAATTCGCCAGAGCGTGATTTACGAGTAACGGCTGCAGTCTTGTGGGCACGTAATTTCAGACCGTATTCAACATTTTCGCGAGCACTCATGTGCGGAAAGAGCGAGTATGCCTGAAAAACCATTCCCATTCCGCGCTTGCTGGCGTTTTGAAAAGTAATATTTTTACCATCGACAATTACTTGTCCCCGATCTAATTCCTGCAGCCCAGCCAATGAGCGCAGCGCCGTTGTTTTGCCGCACCCTGATGGACCAAGCAGGGCCACTAGTTCACCTTGAGCGATATCAAGAGTTAAGCCATCGAGGGCTTTCACTTTTCCAAAATGCTTGGACAAGTCAACTAGCTGTACGTATGCCGAGGCGCTCACGTTTTTTCCTTTCGGTTAGTCGATATCAACATCTAGTACTTCTTTTTGACGTTTTTTAGAAGGGACCATTAGCAATAAAAGCAGAACAAATATTATCGATGTCAACGATACTGCCACTGCAACATGTCCATTTGTGCGACCAATTTGCGCGACCACTACTTGGAAAGCTTTGTAATTTAGAATATTAGAAATTGTAAATTCACCAAGTACCAAAGCAATTGCGATGAAAGATCCATTCAGAATTCCGGTGCGAACGGTTGGCATAATAACGCCAGTCATCATTCTAAAAGTAGAAGCACCCAGCGTTTTAGCCGCTTCGGCCAGAGTATGAATATCTACTGCATCTAGGGCTGCTGATAGCGATCGGTATGTGTAAGGCAAAATTAACATTGAATACACGGCTGACAGTGAAATAGGAGATTCCGTTAAATTAATAGAGATCCAGCGATAAAGTGGTGCGATTCCAACAACTACTACGATTGCTGGAATCGCTAATGGGATCAAACAGATTAATTCAAGTGGTCGACGAAGTGCAGGCAACTTTAAGTGCACCCATAGAACAGTTGGCACGATTAGAAAAAATATTAAAAGCATAACAATTCCTGCGGTAATCAAAGATCTGGTTATCGATAGGAGTAAATCAGGTTGGTTGGGAATGATTTTCCATGAATCAAGTGTGCGACCCGAATCACCTAAACCGAAAGGTTTAGTTGAAAAATCAAGCATCGAATACAATGGAAGTAGTAGGTAAAACGCCACAATTGCAATGATAAATCTGCGCCACAATTGGACTTTCCAAGTGCGTTTCATCGCGTTTGCTCCCATTTACTAACACGGCGACGTAACATGGCATATAAAGTCATAACAATAGTTACAACTATTACCATATAAAGAGCGAGCGCTTTTGCTTCAGTCGGGTTGGCGCCACCAACCTCACTTGAAAGCGACGCTGCAATCTGCAGCGGGATTAAGAAATCAGCCAGATTAATTAAATTTGCCGCCGTGGCATAAGCTGAAAAAGAGTTCACAAATAGCAAGAGCGCAGCACCAACAAATGATGGCGTTAAGACTGGAATTCCAATGCGCAGCCAATATTCCAAAGGCTTACCACCTAGAGAATCAGAGGCTTCCCGCCACTGTGGTCGCAAATTTTCGAGTGTCGGTAAGAAAACGAGCACCATTAATGGAATTTGGAAAAAAGTATAAACAACAATCATTCCCTTCATTTCATAGAGCCAAGCAGAGTTTGCTAAGAAAGAATTTGGCAAAATGTTGAGCGCAAGAGTAGATACCACGCCATTAAAACCAAAAGTGGCGAGGAAAGCGAAGGCGAGCATGACGCCACCAAATTGGGCGAGTACGGAACTAAGGGCTACAGAGATGCGATAAAAAATTCCGCCCGGCTTTCCAGTAACTAATGCCCAAGCAAAAAGGGCGCCTAAGATGGCCCCTGCGATAGCAGTTATCATTGAAATTTCCAGAGAATTAAAAAATGTCTGGCGCGCTCTATCGGATTTTAAAAGTCCGAAAAGAATTTCGGTGCTAAATTTATTTTGTTGATCCCTAAATGCCCCATTTACAACATTTAAGGTCGGATAAAAAAGAAAAAGCGAGGTAAATAGGAAAAAAGGAATTACCCCTAAATAAGCCGATTTACTGCGCCAATACCGAGAACCGGCCCTGCGATTTGCAGAACCGGTTCTCGAGTACTGAACTTGCCTCATTTATTGATTATAACTTTATCTGGTGCCTACAGCTGCCGGCCATGCATCTTTGAGATATACGACGGCAGCTTTTGCTTGATCAGGCGTTGCTTTTTCAGCCTTGATTTTGCTGGTACCAATTTGGGCCTTTGCGGCAGCAGATGCGCGACCAGTCCTTAGCAAATGTTGGTACAACGTTGGGCTTGCGCCACCACCTGCCCAAACATTCGCGCCAATTTCACCTAGTGTGTACTCCATCCATAGCCGAGCACATGCTGGGTTTGGTGCCCAAGCAGATACTGCGCTGTTATATGTAGAACCAACAGATGATGGTGTGAAGAGCTTCCAATCAACTCCAGCGGCAGCAAACTTCTTCTGTACGCCAACTTGAAGATAACCATTATCAATTACGACTGGCGTCTGTCCTGATTCAATTGTGGCTGCATTTGCATCTACATTGACGAAGTTTCCGAGATCCTTTAACTTCTTAAACCAGGCAACACCTTTTGAGAGATCGTTGAATGTTCCACCGAGTGCTTTATTGATCATAAAAATACCGTTCAATGCAGTACTAGAGATTAGTGGACTTCCATTGAGAGAAACAGCGCCCTTAAACTTTGGATCAAAGAAATCATCAAGTTTAGTAACTGTTCCAAATTTTCCTGCATTATACCCAATGGTCAAAATACCTGTGTAGTTGGGTGTGTATTCTCCGCCACCAGAAGCAGAATTATCTAAGTATTGCCATAATTTAGTTCGGTATGGAGCAAAGGTGCCGGTGCCTTTATATTTTGCGGCAACGGCTACACCGATATCGAATACATCGGGTGAACGCTTCGTGCCCTTATTTGTAAGGGCGGCATTAATTTCATCTTGTGAACCAGCTTCTGGGTTTGCTTCATCAATTTTTACACCGTAAGTTGTTTTAAAGCCGGCAAGCATTGTGGCGTAATCAGCCCAATAATGTGGAAGGGCGATAACGTTTAGTTGACCCTCCGCTTGGCATGCGGCAATTAACCGTCCCATACCGCCGCCTTGTGAGGCGGTTGTGATTTTTGAGTAGTCAGTTTTGGCTGCAGTCGCACTTGTCATCATTGGCATCGATAGCGCAAGAGAAAGCGTTGCAACTATCGAAACCGTCGTAACTTTATTAAATTTCACTTGGTTCGGCCTCCTATATTTTTGCAGGTACCTCTTAAGTCGCACTTAAGAGAAGTTCCCACCGCTTGCCAATCACGTGAAGTCGGCAAGAGGAAGGAACGCCTTAGATTAGCCCTCGATTTGCGCTGGGTAAAGCAGATTTTGATAGATATTTGGTCTTTTTTGGGGGAATTTTTAGGGCTTTTTCATTTCTTTATCAAAACTTGATCAAAAATTGCCGGAAATGAGAGATTGCTGCGAAATAGTCTTACCTATAAGTTCACCGAGGAAAGGCAGTTCATCTTATGAGTAGGTCAAAGGGCGTAATCCTGGTTATTGCGGTGGTTGCAATTTTGGTGCTCGGTAGTACCTTGGCATTGACCACGACCAATCCCAAGTCAAGCAATGGTTCGACAATGATGGACAACTCCTCCGAATTTAACTCGGTCAAGGCTGATATGGGGATGCAGCATATTCACAATTTGATATTGACGGACAATGAATTACTTATTGGCTCCCACCAAGGTCTTTGGTCGCAAATGATCGAGGAAAAAGCCACCCGGGTCGGCAGTTCGCGTTTTGACGTGATGGGCCTTGCGATGATGAATGGGATGCTGGTCGCCTCTGGTCACCCAGGTGCTGGCGAGGAAAAGGAAAATAACCTGGGCTTTCGAATGTCCATGAACAGTGGGATGTCGTGGGATAACATCTCGCTACTTGGCATGGTTGATTTTCACCGCCTGATCGCCGCTGGCAGTACCGCTATGGGAATTTCAGCTAGCGACGGTGCCATGATGCGATCTGAGGACGCCGGCAAAACTTGGGCAACACTTGCCAACCCAGGACTATATGACATTGCGATGAATCCCACCAACTCCAAAATGATCATCGGCACTACTCAGAGTGGGCCGCTTTTGAGTATCGATGCCGGAAAGAGTTTCACAGCTATTCCCAACTCGCCCATTGTCTCGCTTTTGAGTTGGGACAAGGCTCGACTTGTTGGTGTAACACCAGTCGGTGTGCTTTACCAATCACTTGACATGGGATCAACTTGGCAGAAACTGGCCACGTTACTGGGTGAACCATTGGCGCTTACGGTAAAAGGTGACCAAATTGCAATTTTGGCTGGCACCACTATTTACTACTCAACCGATGCCGGCGTCAGCTTTAAAGAAAGAATTCGCGAAGTCGCTGGTCATTAATAAAGTTGGAGTAAAATACCACCGCCCTGCCCACCAATTTGCCCACCCATGGATTACATCTCTGACAGGCGAAAATTAGGAGAAGCGAAAATGGCCACAATCTATACCTGTCCTATGCACCCTGAAATTGTGCGGGACAAACCAGGAAGTTGCCCAATCTGTGGCATGTCGCTTGAGCCGATATTGCCTTCAATCGAGGAGGAAGAAAATTTCGAGCTAATCGGATTCCGGCGTCGATTTTGGTGGACACTTCCAATGACAGTTTCGACGGTACTGATTTACTTTTTTGAATCCAAAATTTCTTTCGTTGATGCCACCACCCTTGGCTGGATCCAGCTGGGACTAACAATTCCGATCATGGTTTGGACGGCTGACTCCTTCTTTATTAGAGGTTGGCAATCAATTATTCATCGGGCACCAAATATGTGGACGCTGATCAGCCTTGGTACTGGTGCCGCATTTTTGTACAGCACAGTTGCACTCATTGCTCCTGGAATTTTCCCCGATACCTTCTTGCAAGATGGTCGGATCCCACTCTACTTTGAAGTAGCCGCTGTAATTATCTCGCTCACCATCGTTGGGCAAATCCTTGAGTTAAAAGCGCGCTCCCAAACTTCATTGGCAATTAAATCACTTCTAGGGCTAGCTCCAAAAACTGCGAAGAAGATTTTGGCCGACGGTTCTGAAATTGATATTGCATTAGATCAGATTGTGGTCGGCGATCTACTGCGCGTGCGTCCAGGTGAAAAAGTTCCAATTGATGGGGTTGTCGAAACTGGTAGCAGTTCAGTTGATGAATCAATGCTTACTGGTGAACCGATTCCGGTCACCAAAGAGATCGGCGATAAAGTAATTGGTGGCTCCCTCAACGCTAATGGCGCGCTGGTTATTAGGGCCGAGAAAATCGGCGCCGAAACTTTGCTTTCTCGAATCGTTGAACTGGTCGCACAGGCGCAACGATCCAAAGCCCCGATGCAACGAATGGCTGACTTAGTTGCTGGATATTTTGTCACCGTTGTAGTTGCGATCTCGTTGCTGACCCTTATTATTTGGGGATTTTTTGGGCCGGATCCAAGATGGGCAAATGGATTGGTGAATGCGGTTGCCGTCCTAATCATCGCTTGCCCTTGCGCACTTGGTCTAGCAACTCCGATGTCGGTCATGGTCGCCTCCGGCAAAGGCGCCGCGCGCGGTATTTTATTTCGCGATGCCAGTGCCATCGAAAATCTTCGCAAAGTTAAGCTCTTACTTGTAGATAAAACCGGAACACTTACTGAAGGCAAACCTAAATATCACAGCGCAATCGCTGCGCCTAACTTTACTGAAGAAGAAGTTCTTCGCCTCACCGCGGCACTGGATCAAGCCAGCGAACATCCACTGGCAACTGCCATTGTTGCGGCAGCCCGAGGAAAAGCGATGGTACTGCCGGAGCCAATCAACTTCCTTTCCCATTCTGGAATGGGAGTAAGCGGTGAAATTGAGGGCAAAAAGATATTGGTCGGCAACCAGTTGCTAATGGATACAAACCAAATCCAAACTGACTCACTGGCTCTGCCAGGTGAAGCACTGCGACAAGAAGGGGCCAGCGTTATGCAAGTTGCAATTAATGGCGCCTTTGCCGGATTAATTGCAGTTGCCGATCCGATTAAGCCAACAACGCTGCAAGCTCTCAAAGATTTGCAGGCCGATGGCATCCGAATTGTGATGGCCACAGGTGATTCGACTACAACAGCTAAATCAGTTGCCCAGAAGTTAGGGATTTCGGAGTTTTACGGAGAAGTGACGCCTGAGAAGAAATTGAAATTGGTAGAAAGGTTTCAACAAGAAGGGTTGTTCGTTGGCATGGCTGGTGATGGCATCAATGATGCACCAGCCTTAGCGCAAGCAAATGTTGGAATTGCAATGGGCACTGGAACCGATGTGGCAATGAACACTGGTCAGATCACTTTGGTAAAGGGTGATTTGCGTAATATATCCGGGGCGGTATCGCTATCGAATGCAACCGTTAGAAATATGAAACAGAACTTGCTCTTCGCCTTTGTTTACAACACACTTGGAATTCCGATTGCTGCGGGCCTACTTTATCCGATCACTGGATTGCTGCTATCCCCAATGATTGCCGCCCTTGCCATGAGTCTTAGTTCAGCATCGGTAATCACTAATGCCTTGAGACTTAACTCTCATACCTAGGCAAGCGATCTGAAGCTAAGAATCTTGATCTTATCTTCATAATTCCCAAATCAAATAAATACTAATTATTGCCACACTAAGGTCATTGAGAAATAACTTTATGAGGAGATTTAAAGGTGGCAGCTCACAAATCTAGATTGCCGGCAAATGTTGGCCTACCCCTAATTCTATTAATTGGATTTGGGTTTGGCGCCTTCCTATTCCTGCAACCAGCAAGTACCGGAACTCTTGGATCTGACCATGAATCCTCATCCGCAGGTGAATCGCAGGGCGAGCCCGGCGCGGAGATGCCCGGCGCGGAGATGCCTGGAATGGATATGTCTGCCCATGGAACCGAAGAAGTTGCTACCCATGAAATGGAAAAAACGCCAGCAGATAATTCGCCAACCAAGCTGCTTTTGACTTTTCTCGGTATCAACCTCGCCCTAATAATCTCGGCCCTAATTTTCAAAAAGATAAAACAAAAAAGAAAAGCCGTGCTCGACCTCCCAGCACCAATGGCGAAATTCGAAGGTAGTACAAAATGACTCCAATTCAACAGCCTATCGATGTAAAGATTTCCAGAGTTACACCAACCCAGATTCAAGCCTCCAGGAAAAACCTTATGAATACGCCTTGGGTCGCACGAACCATGCGAAGTCGGCTCTATCCGGGTGTCTTTCAATCACTTGTGGCCGCCGGGTTCGTTTTGATTGCCTTTGAGTTATTGGTTGGTCCCGCCAATGCGCATGATAATTTTGGAACGGCTCTGATGTGGGTCCTCTGGTGGCCATTAATTCCAATAATCTTTGTCATACTCGGTCGATTCTGGTGCGCCATTTGCCCTTTTGGAACTTTGAATGATTTGGTACAGAAATTCACGGGGGCGCGTATGGCACCGCCAGCATTCCTAAAAAATTACGGGATCTGGATTATTGACGCGCTCTTCATACTGATCACTTGGGCAGACCATGTTTTCGGAATCGTAGAATCTCCGTTGGGTTCTGGAGTACTCCTTCTGCTCCTAACAACGGCAGTCATCGCTTCCGGAGCCCTCTTCCAGCGACGCACCTTTTGCCGATACCTATGCCCAATCGGTGGCATGTCCGGTAACTACGCTCGTACTGGAATCGTAACTCTGCGTGCCAACACTGATATTTGTCTGACCTGCACCGCAAAGGCGGTCTGTTTCAACGGCGGCGAAAAAGCCCCAGAATGTCCACTAGGACAATTTCCCCGCACCATGGAAAGTGGGGTCGACTGCAATCTATGCGCACGATGCATTAAAAACTGCCCTAATGACTCCATTTCACTGCAAGTTGGTACGCCCACCCGGGAACTTTGGTCAATCCGCAAACCAAAACTTGCCGAATCTTTTTTGGCCATGGCGATTATGGGAATCGTTTTGGTACAAAACCTCACCATGCTCGATATCTGGCAAAAAGCGCTCGATGGAATTGGCAACCTCACTGGGGTCAATAACTTCACCTTCCTGTTCACCACCGTATTCATTGGTGCAGTTGTGTTCCCAGTCCTGACTCTGATCTTTGCCGCCAAATTCACGGCAGATCGCTTCGGCGATGATTGGCGTAAATGGTTTGCCACCTTTGGCTACGCCATGATTCCTTTGGATATCGCCGGCCATGTTGCCCACAACCTTTTCCATCTTTTAGGAGAAGGCAAGGCGGTTTGGTTTACCGCCATGCCATTCTTCGGTAAGAGTGCCGCGGAAGGCGCTTCCGCGGCTTTAGTAGCTACGCCAATTATTCAAGTTCTTCAGTACGCAATCGTAGTTCTGGGAACAATCGCTTCCCTTTATGCCGTCTATCGAATCGCAAGGTTAAACGCGGTAAAGATCAACCGTTCCTGGAAGCCGCTAGCCGCACCATTCCTGCTAACCATCGCAATGTTCATGGTAATCAATATCGGCATGTTCTCGTTGCCAATGATGTCTCGGATGTAACCTGCGAATTAGGTGGCACTTTTGCCGCTTGAATCAAGTATTTTGGGAGTTTTGTCCACCTTCGAACTCAAGCGGACTCTATGCTTATTGGACTAGGAACCTAGTAAAAATTGGAATGGGACCGAGGGATAAATGATAAAGGGATTTCGCGACTTCATTATGCGTGGAAACGTGATCGATTTGGCAATCGCAGTCGTCATTGGGGTCGCATTTACCGGCATTGTCAGTCAATTAACTAAGTCTTTCATTGAGCCACTGATTAAAATCTTTGGTGGTGGCGGAATTGCCGGCGGTGCATTTATGGTAAATGGAGTGGCCTTCGACTGGGCAGCTTTTCTCAATGCTATTATCAATTTCTTGATTGTTGCCGCAGTTCTTTACTTCTTTATTGTGACTCCAATGAATAAAATCAATCTACGTCGTCAGAAAACTGAAGTCACAGCCGCCGCGCCAGTGGCTACGCCCGAGGATATCGAACTCCTGAAAGAGATTCGTGATCTACTTAAAAAACAGAATTCATAAACCAACGCACTCTTACAGAATGGAAAAAGATCATGGCTAACAAGGAACAAAAGGGCAACGCGAATGCTAAAAAAGAACCAAAGTTGTCACTTAAGGAAAAGCGCATCAAAAAACAGGAAAAGTCCGATAAGAAAAAGGGTTAATTAACTGGCGGTTTGCTCAACCATTTCTGCCAATGTTCAACTGCCTGTTCCTGCGTCATGCCAACTAATTGTGTAGGCGTGAGTTTTACTTTCTGAATTAAATTTTTTGCCAACTTGGCATCAATTGATACTCCGGTTTCAATTTTGGGTGGTGAAACTGGACGCACCGGAATCTGGCCGCGATCGACTGCATTCCAAAACGCAGTTTCGCCAATTTGTAGTTGCTCCCGCAAAAACTGTTGAAACAAGTCCGGATCTTTATACTCACCAATTCCGTGGGAAATTCGAGTGAACAGTCTCTCTCCGGTTGGTGTTGTAAAGACATATCGTCTGTGGTCACCGCCGCTTTTGTGGGAAAGTTTGTCTTTGTTCTCCCAACCCTCGACCTCGACAAACTTTCTTAACTCCCTATAAGTGGGAAGTCGCACTACTGTTCGCCGAAAATATGTTCAAGCAGCTCCTCATTAGTACTAAGCAATACCAAATTGACCAGCCCCCAATTGTTTTCATGATTGGGGTACCTTCTCAAATCTTCAACCCAGGTAAGTGAGTAGTCACGCAAAGCTTGGATAAGCTCCTTACCCGCTGCCTCGAAATCCGGACCCTCGCTAGAGATCGGAAAACCCACAATCCAAATGCTGGCACTCCCATCTTTAGCGAAGCGGACTTGTGCATTAAGTGGGCTTAACGCCCGTAGCGCTCGCAAAAAATCATGTTGATTGACTACCGCTACAGGCTCATCCTCTTTTCGTTGAATAACTGCACAAATGTGAGCCGCGGCGGAGTCGTAAATCAATTTGAAGTTATCACGCGCATCACTGATGTTGGCGTATCTTAAGACTTGGCTCATTTAAGAACTGTACGTCATGTACATCATGTACGCAAGAACTTCAAATGAAATGGGGATATAGGAGGCTATTACACTCGACTCCTTGAATGGGATCAGCCAGCAGAGGTTCTGATTCGCCTACTAACAAATCGAGAGGGCTTCCTGTTAAGTACCACGCTGTACATTGTCATTCCATCTCTCATGGTGTTCTGCGCGCTTATCCTTCGTCCCTCACTCAACCGAATCCTCAACATCGCATTTAGCGTTATCTACTCATTCACCATCATCGCTGGTGCAATCGGTGAGTGGAGCTACTACATTCTCGGCAGCGCGCTCGAAATTGGACTACTAACAGGCATCGTTTACTACGCCTGGACTTGGCCAAGTAAAACTACCTCCACCACTTCCTAGTTAATTAGTC
>JAYVQU010000038.1:0-6032 GCA_043776875.1 Actinomycetes bacterium | reverse complement strand
GTAGGGCGGGCGATTATCCCTCATATGGGACTTAAGGCAGCATTTGAGATGACTAAGTGCATCACCGATGAATCAGATGCTGCTTTCATTATTCATCTCGATCATGGGACCGAAGAGGAAGTTATTGAAGCAATCAATCTTGGGTTCAAATCAATAATGTTTGATGGAGCGCATTATCCATTTGAAGAAAATATCAAAGTCACACGTGAAATTGTAAAACGGTGCCATGATAATAATGTTTATGTTGAAGCGGAGTTAGGTCGCATCCCAGATGTTGGCCAGAAGGTCAACTGGAAAGATTTTTATACTGATGTTAATGAAGCGGAGAGGTACGCACATGAGACCGGGATTGACTCACTTGCAATTTCTTGTGGAATTGTGCATGGCGTAATGTCAAACATTGAACCTGAACCACTCGCGATTGATATCGTCCGTAAGATTCGCGCAGTTGTCTCGATTCCACTTGTGATGCATGGTGCATCAGGTGTGCCTGATAATGAGATTACTGCGGTGATTGCCGCTGGAGTAAGCAAAATTAATGCCGACACCGACCTTCGACTTGCCTTTCGCAAAGGGATAGAGGATGTGTGGGCTCAAGGCGATGCTCAACTCGAGGTAGCCATGTCTAATGGTCGTGACTACATGATTACCACTACTGTAGCGAAAATGAAGCTATTCGGATCAGTAGGTAAATCTGGAACCTTGGAGAAATTCTCAATAAACGGTGGCCGTAAATGGTAGGTGACGATACGACGCTACTTTCTTCTGGGGTAGCTTCGCCACTAAAAGGGATACGTAAAGTTGCGGCGCGGCGAATGGTTCAAGCTTGGCAAGCGCCGGTCTTTCACCTCTCAAGTGATATCAAAATGGAGCAGGTGTTATCGCTTGCAAAAGCGCAATTAGGCACGACGGTTACCGATGTTTTGATCTCAGCTGTTGCAAAGGCCCTCAAATCCAATCCAGAAATTAATGCCCATTTTTCGGAAGAAGTAGTCACGATTTATTCAGAAATAAATATAGGTATTGCAGTAGCTACGCAGGCTGGATTAATGGTTCCCGTTCTGCACGGAGTTGCGGATATCGAAATAACTGAAATAGCTGAAAATCGGAGAGTGATTGTCAATAAGGCGCGAGATGGTAAATTAAAAATGCCTGATATCGAAGGAGCGACTTTCACTATTTCCAATCTTGGAATGTTGGGTATAGATAGTTTTGATGCGATTGTAAATCCACCTCAGGTAGCGATCCTGGCGATCGGCTCCACTCGGGAATTACCCGTTATCGAGGCGGGAAATATTCTCATTAGAAAAGTTGCGAACTTCACATTGACATGTGATCACCGGGCGATTGACGGAGCAACGGGAGCAAAATTTCTTGCAACTCTACGCATGATCCTAGAAGCTCAAGAAAAATAGTCAAATGAACCTTGGAAAGTTTCTCTCACCGTATGGACAAATGAAACTTATCAATGGGCCTAATTTTTTAGAACCGGAAGTTGATATTTCCATAGCACCAAAGCTTCTGAAATACTCCATCAGTAAATCGGCTGGGACCTTTGCTCGGATTTACCGCCCGCAACGCACAGTGGCGCTGACCAGTCGTGATAAATCGTCAGTTGGATACGAGAACGCCCTCATCCAAGCGGAAAATCTTGGTTTTACGGGAGTTTTGCGCTCACCTGGAGGCCGTGCTGTTGCATATCACGAAGAGTCAATAGTTTTTGATCTTCTCTCACATGACCCTGACCCGCACCGTTTCACGAAGGAAAGATTTGAGGCAGTAGGAAAACTTTTTATCGAAACCTTCCAGAAATTAGGAATTGATTCCCACCTTGGTCAACTCCCACGTGAATTTTGTCCAGGCAAGTATTCAGTTATTAGCGGGAGCGTAAAGCTGGTCGGTACAGCGCAAAGAGTTATGCCTGGAGGATGGCTAGTCGGAGCTTCTGTGATTGTGCGTAGCGCTGCCCCGGTTCGTGAGGTATTAAGCCATGTATATAGAGCGCTCGAGCTTGACATGGATTCAGGCACAGTCGCTGCTTTAAATCAATTTAATTCAGAGATTTCAGTTGAGGATGTCTTTAGCGCGCTGAACTCCACTCTCCGTGATCATTTTGAAATACTTGAGGTTGATTTATCGCTCAATGATTTAGTTGAAAATCGCGAATCGGCACTTGCATAGTGGGTGCTTTAGAACGAGCCTATGAGCTCATTGAGAAGGTCGATCCTCAGAGGACACTTCCTGCTTGCGGTATTAGGAGAATTGAAATTGGTCCCGATGTTTTGCCTTCTATCGCTAATGTAGTTAAAGAGTTTGTCTCTACTAATTCGGAGATTGCTATCGTTGTCGATAAAACCGTTATATTGCGCCGGAATTTAGAAGCCAAGAAAATAATTTTAGGGTTATTGGCTTCTCAATTTTCTGTTCGCATGATTGAACTTGACGATGGACATTCCGAGCTCCACGCCTCTGAAGATGTAATTGCAAATTGTGCTGACCGTTGCAAAGGAGTTGGTGGAATAGTCACAGTAGGTGGGGGAACAATTACTGACATCGGGAAAATGACTTCAGTTGCGCTTGGAGGGATTCCACATATCGCTGTTCAGAGTGCAGCATCAGTTGATGGCTATACCGACAATGTTTCGGTAATTCTGATTAAAGGAGTCAAAAGGACAGTGCCCTCTCGTTGGCCGGAAGCAGTCATCGCAGACACCACTCTGATCGCTGAAGCCCCAAAATTGATGAATCGCGCCGGCTACGGAGAGATAAATTCGATGTTCACTGCACCAGCCGACTGGCGGCTCGCGGCACTTTTAGGGTCAGAAAAAAAATTTCACTGGGGGCCGATAGAGCTTTTGCGTGGGGTAGGTGAAGGAATCGAAGAGTGGGCACCGGGATTGCGCACTTCAGATGCCAAGTCAATTGAAAAACTTGTGGAGGCACTCGCAGTTAGAGGTATTGTGACCGGGGTTGCAGATACAACTGCATGTCTTTCAGGGATAGAACATTTGATTTCGCACATGATTGATATGCATCAGTCAGCAACAAATAATCCTGTTGGTCAACACGGTGCGCAAGTTGGAGTCGGTTCGATATTCGCTGCAGCAGTTTGGGAACTTATTTTTTATAAATTTTCCGGACCTAAAATCCAATTGCCACCTCTACCCGATGCAAAATTTCTAAAAAGAAAGGTAATCGCGGCTTTTCACAATTTGGATACCTCAGATAATCTCGGTGGGGAATGCTGGAATGATTTCCAAAGGAAGATTCAATTCTGGGAAATGAACCAAAAATCAATCCAGACATTTTTTGATAATTGGGCCACCCATGCCAATGAATTGCGTGGGTTAATAAAGACTCCTGAAGAAATCGCACAAGGCCTAGCTATATCAGGGTCCGTTGTTTCATTCGATAACCTTGAACCGTTCATTGATGGCACGACCGCTCGCTGGGCAATAGCAAATTGCCACTTAATGCGTAACCGATTTGTCGGGGTGGACCTACTCGAATTTCTGGGAGTTTGGACTGATACCGAAATTGATTGGGTCTTTAGCCGTGCTTTGAAAGCAATCGAGAAGGTGAGCGAATCGCAATGACTGGAGATTTAGTAATTGGTGTCGATGCATCAACGACTGGCGCAAAAGCCGTCATTTGGAATAGTGAAGGAACGCCACTTTCGCAGGCTAAGTCCACATATCCGTTGAGTACTCCACAGCCTGGTTGGGGCGAACAGAATGCTGAAGATTGGTGGGCAGCAACAGCGAATTCAGTCCGTCGTGCAGCCCAAACCGTAGACACATCGCGAATTGCCGCCATTTCAATTACCCATCAACGCGAAACTTTTGTCTGTGTTGATCGGGAAAGCAATCCTTTGCGGCCCGCAATGCTGTGGCTTGATTCACGGGCAATTGATCAGGTTGAAGAATTCGGCTCTGATCGTGTTCATGAAATTACCGGGAAGCCAGTAAATCCCACTCCTGCTTGGTACAAATTATTGTGGCTTCAGAAGAATGAACCCGAAACTCTGGAGCGCACTTCACGCGTAACTGATGTACAAGGATTTATTGTGAACAGGCTCACCGGTGACTGGGTCACATCCTATGGATCTGCCGATCCACTCGGAATTATTGATATGAAAACTTTTGACTACAGTGATGAATTACTCAATCTTGCTCAACTGACCCGAGAACAATTTCCACGGCTTGCAGCGCCTGGTGAAATAATTGGAACCGTCAGGGATGCCGTGGCAGAAGAGTTAGGTCTGCCAAAAAATCTTCCAGTCGTGGCAGGTCTGGGAGATGGTCAAAGCGCTCAACTTGGGACAGGGGGAATCTTTCCAGGTACTTATTATCTCAATCTAGGAAGCGGTGTTGTATCTGGAACTATCTCTGATAAGTACGCATTTGATAAAGCATTTAGAGTTTTATCATCAGGGATTCCACAGAAATACACATTTGAAACTTTTATTGGTGGTGGAACTTTAAATTTGCAGTGGTTCATTGAAAAGTTTGCAGGTGTTGATACGACTGCACTTGGACTAGAACTCACCCCCGAGCAGATTTTGGAAACAGCTGCTGCTCAGTTGAAGCCGGGAGCGGAGGGTTTGATGGCCCTTCCATATTGGACAGGTGCACTAACTCCATTCTGGGATCACCATGCTCGTGGTGCGCTCATCGGATTAACCAGTCGGCATGGCAAGTCCCATGTCTACCGGGCGATGCTCGAGGGGATCGCCTTCGAACAAAGATTTCTCACAGAAGGTGCTGAAAAGGCAACCAACACCAGAGCATCAGAGATCATCGCTTTGGGTGGTGGGTCGCGAAGTAAAGTTTGGTGCCAAATTATCGCTGACGTAATGCAACAACCTGTGAAGGTAGTTCGCGAATCAGAATCTACCTGTCTCGGAACTGGAATGTTGGCCTTTACTGCAGTCGGGATACATAAAGATATTGAAACTGCTGCTCGATCAATGAGCGGGGTCTCTTCAGTTTTTGAGCCTGACCCGAAGCGCATCGGTGTCTACCAAGATCTTTACGACGCATATCGAATGATTTACCCGGCTTTACGCACCGTGTTCCCAGCTATTAGTAGCGCTTTAGCTAAATCATGAGTAAAGAAGTAATTAAAGAGTACAAAGGTTACATTTTTGATTTAGATGGAACGATCTACCTTGATGATCATCTTTTACCTGGAGCTAAGGATTTAATCGAAGCTCTGCGGCGAAATGAGAAGCAGGTAATATTTCTGAGCAACAATCCTACAAAGAATGCTCAGATGTATGCAGAAAAATTGACTCGACTGGGCATTCCAACGGAATCGTCTGATGTAATCAATACCGTAACTGCAATGGTTTTATGGCTAAAAGAAAATGCAAAAGGCAAGAAAATTTTTGCGATTGCTGAGCAGCCTCTTATCAACGCCATAAAAGAGGCTGGCTTTGAATATACAGAGAACCCAGAAGAAATAGATGTAGTAATTGCCTCCTATGACCGAGACTTTCACTGGAAAAAATTTCAGATAGCATTCGATGCACTTTGGTTTTACAAACGGGCGCGCCTTGTGGCAACAAATCCTGACCAATTCTGCCCATTACCTGGAGGACGAGGCGAAGTCGACGCAGGTCCAGTCATTGCCGCCCTTGAATCGTGTACGGGAGTCAAATGTGAAGCGAATGTTGGAAAACCCAATAAATTGATGGCTGAACTCGTCTTTAAACTAAAAGATCTCAAGGCACAAGAATGCATCATTGTTGGAGACCGTCTTTACACAGATATTGCCATGGGGCATGCAGCAGGCATGGATTCAGCTCTCGTGTTCACTGGTGAAACAACGGCAGAAATGTTGGCTGAATCTGATCAATCTGTAAGACCTACCTATGCACTTCATGCATTAGGTGAACTATTCAAACTGTAGGGCTGTAATCTTTACCTGCACCTCACTGCTAACGAGGTAAGGTTTAATCGCCTTCGCGAGTTCAAATCTCGCCGTCTCCGCTCTCTCCCGCCCCGCATAGTTTTCATCTTTAATACCCG
>JAYVQU010000037.1:0-23454 GCA_043776875.1 Actinomycetes bacterium | reverse complement strand
GCGGGTTTCGATTCGATGCTTGATGCGTCCGTCCATTGAACTTAAACCCTCCTGTTAGGACTCTCTATTACGAGTCCAACTTTCGGGGTTCAGTTCATTTTCCCGGGGGCCCTTTCCTTTAAAAAATAATCGAACGGTTATCGATCCAGCTTTCCAGCAATGAAATCCTCAACCTTATTATGGGCTGCCTCATCTGTGTACTGAGTTGGTGGAGTCTTCATGAAGTAGCTCGAAGGTGATAATAATGCACCACCAATCTTTCGATCTAAACCAATTTTTGCACAACGAAGTGCATCGATGATTACACCAGCAGAGTTTGGTGAATCCCAAACTTCCAACTTGTATTCAAGGTTCAGCGGTACATCTCCAAATGCCCGGCCTTCAAGGCGAACATAGGCCCACTTGCGATCATCTAACCATGGAATGTAATCAGATGGTCCGATGTGGACATTCTTTGCTCCCATATCATGATCTAACTGGGATGTTACCGAATTAGTCTTCGATATTTTTTTCGATTCCAGCCGATCACGCTCGAGCATGTTCTTGAAATCCATATTTCCGCCAACGTTTAGCTGGTAAGTGCGATCTAAGTGAACTCCACGATCTTGGAACAACTTTGCCATGATGCGGTGAGTGATGGTCGCACCAACTTGGCTTTTAATGTCATCTCCAACAATTGGAAGTCCGGCATCAGCAAACTTCTTTTCCCATTCTGGGTCTGATGCAATAAATACTGGAAGGGCATTTACAAATGCGCAACCGGCATCAATGGCACATTGAGCGTAGTACTTCGCAGCTACTTCCGAACCTACCGGCAGGTAGCAGATCAACACATCGACCGCTTCCTCCTTTAAAACCTGTACCACATCAACGGCTGGAGCCTCAGATTCGGTGATCGTCTCTTTGTAATACTTTCCGAGACCATCATGTGTAACGCCACGCAAAACTGGAACTCCAGTTTGTGCCACATCACTAAATTTAATTGTGTTGTTTTCACTTGCCCATATTGCATCGGCTAAGTCAAGGCCAACCTTCTTTGCATCTACATCGAAAGCTGCCACAAACTTAATATTCGAGATGTGGTATCCCCCGACGACAGCATGCATTAGACCTGGGATGTCTTGATCAACAACAGCGTTCTCGTAATAAGTAACGCCTTGCACTAATGAGTTTGCGCAGTTTCCAACGCCAACAATTGCAACACGAATGTCGCCCTTACCGGTTGTGATGTTCACTCTATTTCCTCTCGGTTTTGATCATGTCTTCCAGCCAAGCGATCTCTCGATCAGCTGACTCCAGTGAATGACGTCGCCACTCCTCCAGATATTTGTCGATTCCAACGGGTGACTTCTCGAGTTCACCACGTAGGATTTCGGCTTTCTCCTTAAGGCGACGATGGCGTCCCTCAAGAATTCTTACTCGGTTTTTTGCAGAGGTTGGGCTAAAGAAGGCAAAACGAATTTCAAAGCCTTCATCCTCCCAAGTCTCGGGTGTTACAGATTCAGTTAAGGATTCAAATTTGTCGGTGCCTTTTTCGGTAATCGCGTACACGATTCGGGAACGGCGCGAACTCATATCATCGACAGATTCGGCAATTAATCCAGCCTCCATCATGCGACGCAGTTTTGGATATAGAACTGAGAAGGAAAGGGCGCGAAAGGGTCCAAAGATGGCGCCCATGCGCTTGCGCAGCTCGTAACCATGCAGCGGGGTCTGGGCTAGTAAGCCCAGGAGGGCGAATTCAAGGGATTCTGAGCGCGAGCGCACTGTAACCTCCCGCCTCTCTATCACTAGGTAAGATTTCTATTCCATATGATGTATCGATTCGATACATCGAAAGCTAATCTAATCGGATATAGCCGTCCAGTGCAACTTGCAGGTGCTGGTGGCATTCATATTCACCGATGTGAAGGTGTGGCGTACACACAGGTAGCCCACAGGTGCGACTTACCCTTTTCTAGCGCCCAGTTGTCGGGTCTGGCCTGAATCTGGGCTACTAGCGAAGGGAAGTATTAAATGTCTCTACTCTCGTGGAAACTCCATGGAAACGGTAAATCAATGAGTTCAAATGAGGTTGTTTCAACGGATGAACGTCTTACCTGGCCGCGCACCATAGGTGTCGGCCTGCAGCACATTGCCGCGATGTTTGGCGCAACATTTTTAGTTCCTATCATTACCGGCTTTCCACCAACTACAACCTTATTCTTTTCTGGAATTGGAACACTTCTATTTTTGGTATTAACTAAAAACAAAGTGCCAAGCTATCTTGGCTCATCCTTTGCCTTTATTGCACCGATTGCTGCGGCAAAAACAAGTGGTGGAATGGGCGCAGCGCTAGGTGGCGTGGTAGTTGCCGGCGTAATCCTGGCCATTGTCGGACTCATTGTTCGGGCAGCCGGCATTAATTGGATCAACTGGATGTTGCCGCCTATTGTGACTGGAACGATTGTCATGGTCATTGGTTTAAATCTAGCCGGTGCTGCGAAAAATAATTTTGCGGCAGGTCCAGTAATTGGCATCATTACTTTGGCTTCCATAGCGCTAATTGCCGCCAGCTCTCGCGGCTTCTTAAGTCGCATCAGCATCTTTGCCGGCTTAGTAATCGGTTACCTAGTTGCTTATATCCAAGGCGATGTTAATACCGATGGGATTTTGGCGGCGAAATGGTTTGCCCTGCCAACATTTACCAACCCTACTTTTGATGGCAAAGTAATCATTCTCTTCCTGCCAGTCGTTCTAGTTTTAATAGCCGAGAATGTTGGTCACGTTAAAGCTGTGGCTGCCATGACTGGAAAAGATCTGGATGATCAAATGGGAAATGCACTTATGGCAGATGGTGTAGCTACTACCCTTGCTGGTTTTGGTGGTGGCTCTGGTACGACAACTTACGCTGAAAATATTGGAGTTATGGCGGCAACTCGCGTCTATTCAACGGCGGCGTATTGGATTGCTGGCGTCGGCGCAATTGGCCTATCACTGTCACCAAAGTTTGGCGCTGTGCTTAGTGCAACCCCGGTCGGTGCACTTGGTGGCGTCGGCGTTGCGCTCTTTGGCATGATTGGTGTTCTGGGTGCACGAATTTGGATTGAAGGAAAAGTTGATTTTGCTAACTCAACTAACTTGATAATCGCTGCATCTGCATTGATCATTGGAATTGCAGATATGTCCTGGACTCGCGGTGATTACACCTTCAACGGAATCATCAACGCAACTTTGGTGGCAATTCTTGGATACCGAATTCTTCACTCAATTGCCAGCGCGCGGGGTAATTAGTAAAATCAATATGTGATTATTCCATCGCAGCTTGCTGAGTACATCATTGCGGCGTTGATAATTATCTTGGCGCCTGGCCCGAGCGTATTGTTTGTAATCGCTCGGGCCATTGCGTGGGGTCGCAAAGTTGCCCTCTTTACCGTTGCCGGAAATGTAACTGGCTCTTTTGTTTTAGCTCTCTTCGTTGCAATTGGTTTGGGGCCGATCTTGCAACGCTCAGATCTAGCTTTTGCGGCAGTGCAATGGGCTGGCGGCCTTTACCTAATGTATTTGGGAGTTGCTGCAATCGCCTACCGTCGAATACAAGGCGCAGATATGAGTAACCAAGGCGATATCGCACCTAGTGTGCGCCGATCTATCCGCGATGGATTTTGGGTGGGCGCACTCAATCCCAAAGCGACTGTTTTTTACGCCGCGGTTTTGCCACAATTTATAGATCGTGAGCGCGGAAACATCACTATGCAATTGATTTTTCTGGGTACAATTTTTTGTATTCTTGCTTTTATCTGTGATGGCAGTTGGGGCTTACTGGCCGGCACCGCTCGGCAATGGTTGGCCACCGATCCATTGCGACTGGAAAAATTGCGTGCCACTGGCGGATTTATCATGATTGCTTTAGGGCTCTCCGTTTTATATGCCGCAATTGTCAGTGGTTAACTCCACAATTGGCACATGATCAAACCTGCAAAACCGGCTCGCGAAAATATCTCACCTTCCGATCTCACCTTTGCTCTCACCACCTGCAAGAGGTGTCTCTGGATCAAGTATTGGTTCAAACTCACCATGCCCGGCGCATTTCCATTGGTTGGAACTATGGCTGCCCTGCAAGAGGCGCACTTTCAAGGCGCAGCTATGCCAACAATAGATCCAACTCTTCGTCCAGGAAAAGTTACCAAATGGGGCGAATGGGTTAAAAGCAAAGCCCTTGTTGTAAATGGAACAGAAACGCGCTGGAAAATTCTCGGAAAGTACGACCTGGTCGCTACCAATGAGGACGCAACAATTGGTTTAATCGATTGCAAGGTTTCAGATAGTCAACGCGATAGTGGCCAGTTCTACTCTCCCCAACTTGAGGCATATGCATATGCCCTGGAAAATCCGGCAGCGGGCAAGGGACAAACCGTTGCTTCAATGGGATTACTCGTCTGGAAGCCCACCACCGCAATCGGAAGATCAATTGCTGATTACGGATTTGGCGTCCTCCAAAAGTATGTTCCGGTGGAGCGGGACCAAACAAACTTTCTAAAAGTTATCGGTGAGTTTATTTCGATACTTGAAGGAGATCTTCCTGCTGCTGGCCCAGAGTGTCAAACCTGTAACTACCTCGTTGCTCGTAACGCCTTGGATTAATCCTCTTCCGCAATCTCAGCTAACTTAATTTTTTTAGGTGAATAAATGTCTATGTACTCTTGGCCAGACATCGCATGGATCGCATTCATAATCTGATCTGTTACATCTCGTAAATATTGTAGATCGGTGGAGTCGCCATCGAAGTACATGGGCGCACCAAAGCTCATGCCAACTCGTTTAACATTTGGGATGAGTTTTCCAGTTGGTTGAATCTTGTCGGTATTAGACATCGCCACTGGAATCACAGCGGCGCCAGATTCAATTGCTAAACGGGCTATTCCTGTTCTACCTTTGTAAAGACGTCCATCAGGTGAACGTGTGCCTTCTGGATATATTCCAAGACAGGAACCATCGGCCAGTATCTTTAATCCAGTGATTAGCGCAGCTTCACTGCGCCGACCACCTGATCGGTCTACTGGAACTTGACCAAGTGCTATTAATGTCAACTTTTTTAGTATTCCCTTCGGACCCGGCGAGGTAAAGTACTCGCTCTTTGCCAAAAAGGTAACTTTGCGCGGAATAACTAACGGCATAAAAATTGAATCACTAAAGGAAAGGTGGTTTGAAGCGATGATCACTGGACCCTTTGCTGGAACATTTCGCAAGCCTTTCACCTTGGGGCGAAAGGCGAGCATAAGAAATGGGGTCAGGAAAGCGCGCAAAGTTCCATAAGGCAGGTTGTTGAGCACGGGCTTAATTTAGTGGCTATTGACGAGTATGACACTATCTGAGAGTGAGTAAACTAGGCAAAGAGCCAGAAGATTTTGATGAAGAGGAGCTGATCCGCTCAGAGTTTGAATCCATGGTTTCTGGGTTATCCCTGGATGAGTCATCCCCCAACACTTTTTTAGATGATTTAGATCGCATCGATCAAGCCGGATTCACTCCACCTAATCCCCCACGACACTCCGGCCAGGGTTTTATTCAATCTGCCAGGTCAGCGATTGTGCGTTGGCTACATCGCGGCCACCACGAGGATGATGGGGCAAAGTTATGAGTAATTTTTCTTGGTGCCCTTGGTTCGCAAACCCTTGATGTGGTGCGTGGAAAAATAGGATTTACCTACCCTTTTGAAACTTAAATTCTGGCTAAGTCGGCAACTCCAACCAAACCAGCTTCATTTCCTAAGACAGCGCCGATCAGTGTTGGGTAAGGATGTTTGCCAGCAAAAGGCATGGTTCGCACCAATGATTCCCGAGTGGGTTTGAGCAAAATTTCGCCGGCATCAATTACGCCACCGCCGATAACGACACAGGCTGGATCAAGCAACACCGATAAAGATGCAATACCAGCGCCAAGCCATTGACCGGTTGTGTTAAATGCGACCAATGCAACTGGATCACCTTCGCGCGCGGCTTGCGTAATCGCCTGACCGGTTAACCCCGCTACCGTGCCATCACCTCGCGCCAATAAATTTCGTCCGCTTTCCGGAGATGCATTAATCGCTTCACGGGCATAGCGCAGTAGTGCTTTTCCTGATGCGTACTGTTCAAAACATCCTCGTGCCCCGCAGCCACACAAATGCCCTTCCGGAACTACCCGTAAATGCCCAAACTCAGCCGCAATTCCAAAAGCTCCGCGATAGAGGGCACCATCAATAATAATTCCGCCGCCAATTCCAGTTCCGATGGTGAGCATGATCATGTGATCTTGGTTGCGACCGGCGCCAAACTTTGCTTCACCCCATGCAGCAGCATTTGCATCATTTTCAATAACAACTGACAAGCCAATCAAATTCGTCAATTCATAATCAAGATTGACACCATTCCAATCAGCGATGTTTGGAGTTGCCAACATGGTCTGACGATCTGAGGAAACAAAACCTGCTGCGCTAACACCCACCGAAGTAACCTCATGAATCGCCATTAACGCAATGGCAGTTTCGGCAATACTTTGAGTTAAGGCTGCGCCACCTTGAGGTGGCGTCTCCTTTCGGACCCGAGCCAAAACTTTTCCATTTTCATCAACTACGCCGCCGAGTATCTTTGTTCCACCGACATCGATACCAATTGACAGGCTCACTAATTTATTTTTCTAGATGTGATTTGAGTTGAGCAAGGGCGGTTTCAATGGTGGCCTTCTCGGCTTTCTGTCGCATCATTGCCGGAATCGGCATCGAGAGCGAAACCCCTAACTCGTAAGTGACCTCGGTTGTATCTTCATCAATGCTCTTCAAGGTGTAAGCGCCATCCATACCGGTGAGTAGATCGGCATCATCGAGAGTAAAAGCCAGTTTGTTAGGTGCACTACTCCAGTCGTAATCAAGGGTGACTCGATCCTTCATCATTCCAGCATCGATGCTCATCTTTGCCTTGGTAATTCGACCTTGATCATCGCGAGTGATGGCCTCGGAGGATTTAATTTGGCTAGACCACTCTGAGTACTTGTCGAGTGCGAAAAGGGCGGCCTGGACATCGGCTACCGGGGCATCGATGGTGATTACGGATTTGCTTAATTCGCTCATTAGGCAACTCTAGCCTCTTCCCCTTTTGTCTGCGCTCACGCTAGCGTTAATCCATGAATGAAATAACAATCCAGCCGCTCGTGCCCGCAGCAACCGCCGGGAATCTAACTAATTTGATCGCAGAACGCGCCTGGTTTGAACCTGAGCGCATCACAATGTCTCGCCCACTGGGCGAGGGTTGGCAACCGGTAACTGCACGCGAAGTCGAAGAGGAGATTCGGGCAACCGCAAAGGGATTAATTGCAGCTGGTATTCAAATAGGTGATCGAGTAGCGATCATGGCCAGAACTCGTTACGAATGGACAATTCTAGATTTCGCGACTTGGTTTGCCGGTGCAGTGGTGGTTCCAATTTTTGATACTTCATCTGCCGAACAGATCGATTGGATCCTTAATGACTCACATTCGGTAGGAATCATTGTTGAGACTCCAGCACTTCGCGAATTAGTTGCAACCGTACTTCCTTCACATACCAAGAACGTGTGGACGATGACCGATGATGTACTTGCATTACTGCGCGAAGCTGGAAAGAACATTGGTGATGATGAGATCGATCGCCGGCGTAATCTTCTATTACCAAGCACGCTGGCGACTCTCATTTACACTTCGGGTACGACCGGCAAACCTAAAGGCGTTCAGTTAACTCATGGCAACTTCTTGGCGGAGTGCGGCAATGTTGTGCAAGGCGCGAGTGATTTATTTTTAAAACCTGGTGGCTCAACCCTGCTCTTTCTTCCGGTGGCACATGTATTTGGTCGGATGGTACAAATCGGATCCATCTCGGCCGGACTCCACATGGCACATTGCGGTGATCCAGTTGGCCGACTTCCGATGGATTTAGCATCCTTTAAGCCAACATTTATTTTGGCGGTTCCTCGCATCTTCGAAAAAATTTACAATGGTGCCGAAGCCCGGGCCGAAGCCGCCGGCAAGGGAAAGATTTTCCGAAAGGCCGCCGCAGTTGCTATTGCTTACTCTGAAGCGTTAGACAAAAAAGCGATCTCGCCAATGCTCAAGATCAAGCATGGGCTCTTTGATAAATTGGTGTTTAGCAAAATTCGGGCAGGTATGGGCGGACGGGTTGAAGCGGCAATCTCGGGTGGCGCACCGCTTGGCACCCGTCTAGGTCACTTCTACCGGGGCGCTGGAATAACAGTTCTTGAAGGATACGGTTTAACTGAAACTACCGCAGGGGCAACCCTTAATCTTTATGGTGCCCACCGAGTCGGTTCTGTTGGTCGCCCAATTCCTGGAACATCTATCAAAATCGCCGATGATGGTGAGGTGCTAATTCGCGGCGCAATCGTGATGGAAGGTTATTGGAAAAATGAAGCGGCCAACGCTGAAGCATTTGATTCAGAACGATGGTTTAAAACGGGCGATCTGGGAAAACTTGACGAGCAAGGATTCCTTTACATCGTCGGTCGCAAGAAGGAGATCATTGTTACCGCAGGTGGAAAAAATGTTGCTCCCGCCGTGCTGGAAGATCGGCTTCGCGCTCACCCACTAGTAAGTCAGTGCATGGTTGTCGGAGATAACCAGCCATTTATCGCAGCACTTATAACAATTGATCAAGATGCGCTAAAAGCCTGGGTGGTAAATCATAAAAAGGATGGTGCCTCAATTATTGATCTGGTGAATGATCCAGATCTGATCGCAGTGATTCAGACCGCGGTCGATGATTCCAACAAGGCGGTTAGTCGTGCTGAATCAATTCGCAAATTCACTATTTTGCCGATTGATTTTACAATCGCAGCTGGACATCTGACGCCAAAATTTTCAATCAAGCGACATGTGATAGCGAAGGAGTTTGCTAAAGAAATCGACGCGTTATTCACGCAGTGAAAAATGAACTGGTAACTTTGGCACAAGAGTTACATGATGGCATTGCCCAGGACTTAGTTGCCCTGGGCTTTTCCATTGATGGGATCATCGCCGCATCGGCAAGTGAGAGCGTAAAATCGGAGCTACGAGTAATTCGATTCACAATAACTGAGCTGATCGAGAAAGTTCGGTTAGAAATTCACCAACTAAGAGCTGGCACCGACCCAATCAACTCTGATGCAACGGGTGATTTTTCCTACGAGATGCAACGAGTCTTTGCCGAGATAATTCGAAACATCGAAAGACACTCACAAGCGACGCGCCTTCTGATTTCCATCACCGACAATGGAATAGGAGGCGTACAGGAAAAAGTTGGCTCATTTGGTATTGCGGGCATACAAGAACGGATTGCAAATCTCAATGGGGAAACCCTGATTGAATCCAACGAGACTGGGACAAAGATTGTGCTAAACATTCCATTGGACAGAAAATGACAAAAGTTTTAATAGTAGATGACCATGCCGTGGTTCGTGAAGGTTTGTCTCATGCCCTCAAATGTTGCAACTATGAAGTGGTTGCGATGGCGGCAACGGTTGCCGAAGCGATTGCGCAAATAGCACGGACTAATCCCGATGTCGTAGTATTAGATCTCAACCTGCCAGATGGTTCCGGTTTCGAAGTGGTGCTTTGGATTCGTTCCATATCAAAGGAGATGGGTATCGTGATTCTTACCCTCAATTCTGGTCCAGAATTTCTGCGAGCAGCCATCAACTCCGGCGCAAATGGCTTTGTCCTAAAGAGTGCTCCGCTGCCACAGTTGATTGCCGCCATTGATCATTGCATTGCCTCCCCCAAAAGTTTTACCGCCGAAGGTCTTACTGCGCTCAATCAACCACTGGAAAACCAATTAACTGCACGTGAATTTGATGTCCTAACTAAACTGGCTATGGGCTTGAGTAACCAAGCCATCGCACAGGAATTGTTTCTTAGTCAATCGACTGTTAAGTCACATATTTCGGCGATCTTTCGTAAATTAAATGTAGAAAATCGGGTGAGCGCAATCAACTACGCCCGACAAAAAGGTTTACTGGTTAAGTAAATTCTCAAACTCGCTTGACCAAATTTCCCAGCTCCAATTATCAATGATCCATTGCCGTCCAAAGACTCCCATCTCTTTAGCTTTATCCGGATTATTGAGAAGAGCTATGGCCGACTCGGCAATCTGCGTGTTATCAACTCCATTAACTACCACCCCACTCTTGCCAGCAACGACAGCATCAGGGGCTCCGCCAGATGAGCCCGCAATCACTGGTAGCCCACATGCGCTGGCTTCCAAATACACAATTCCTAAACCTTCGACTTCAAGTCCCATCAACCTGGAACGAGAGGGCATAGCAAATATGTCGCCAAGACAAAGGTATTGTGGCAACTCCTCATACTGGATGCGACCAATGAAAGTTACCTGATTTTCTAATTTTAATTTTTGCACCCGCTTAACTAAATCATCGCGGTAAGGACCTTGACCCACCAGAACCAGGTGAACATTTGGAACTGATTTTAAAATTTGCGGCATAGCTTCGATGAGGTGGTCCTGACCTTTGCGATGAACAAGTCGACCCACTGAGACAATTACTTTCTTATTGGACAAACCAAGTGATTCTCGCAAAATGCTAGCGTCCTGCGGTGCAAAATGTTTCACATCAATACCAGGAGCGATTTTTACCATTGCCCTTTGCGCGTTCGGAGTTAGCGCCTTTGAGATCGCACGCTTTGTGAAATCGCCTAAGTATGTGAGCACATCAACAGTTGCGCCAATTCGACGCAGCAGCAAATTGAATGGGAACACTTTGGCCCACCAGACCTCATGTCCATGCGTTAAGGCAACGGTCCGCACTACCCCAGCCCTTTTCATTGAAGCAGATAGCAGCCCCAGCGGAGCAGCCGCCCCAAAAGCTGCACTCTTTACTCCTTCAGCTTTAATAATGGTTGCAATTTTGCGGGCGACTTGTGGCGTAGGTAGGAGTATTTTTGATTTATCTCGAATGATGCGAACACCATGATCCGTAAGCCATTTTTGATCATAAACAAGGGTGTCAGCCTGCGCCGATGTGTAGACAATGGTGCTCCCAAATGGCCGACGCTCAATTAAGCCAATGATAAAAGTTTCGATTCCACCTGCGCGCGGACCAAAATCATTGGTTACGAATAGCACCCTCTTAGACACGGCGAGCTCCAACCAAGGGCTTGCTACCGACCACACCTGCATAGGACATGGGCACAAGGCTAACCGCGCCAAAACCAGCTCTCAACCACAATCACCCCAAAAGGGGAGTGAATTTGCCTAGGCGAGCAATAATTGCGGCATGAGCATCGTTGCCTCCCTTGTTGTTGGAAGTGATGGCTCGACCGTAAGAAATTTACGATCTGCCGGCGTTAGCTCCCCCGCTGACCGAAAACTTTTTCTAGCTCGTCGGCGGCTAGTTGATGTCATCATCATCGGCGGCAATACCGCTAGAAGCGAGCCTTACCAAAAAACTCCTGTGCCTTTGGTGATTATCTCTAGGTCATTGGTTAATCCAGTACCAGGAAATCACTTGGCACACCTTTGGAACTGTTCGCCAGTTCAAGCGGTAGAAAAGGCGCGCAAACTTTTCGGCGAAAATATTTTGATCGAAGGTGGAGTATCAATCATCATTAACTTGATCGAAAACAATGTGCTGGATCAGCTTGAACTTAGTGTTACGTCAGCTACTGGCGGTGAGAACCGGATTGATTGGAGAGCGTTGCTTGCTAAGTTTAAAACTTTGCAGATGCAGGAAGCCGATGGAACCCAATTCTATTCCGCTAGTAACTAGAAAGCTGAAATGATAGAAACGCCACATACTGCCATGGCTATGCCAATATATTGAACTTTATGCAAACGTTCGTGCAGAAATTTAAAGGCTAATAAGGCGGTCGCGATCGGGTACATCGAACCAAATACCATCGCAATTGAAACTAAGCCCTTAGTAGTTGCTACGCCAAGTAAAAGATTGGCAAGAAAATCTGCAGTGCCGATAAATATCAAAACTGGTAAATCTGCTTTAGAAAACTTTCCGGTCGTTCTAAACTTAATTGCCAAAGAGATGGTAACAAAAAATGATGCTGCTCGCATAGAAACCATTGTTAACAATGCGCTTGTTTCCGAACCGATTGCAATAAATGTCAATGCTAAACCAAATCCGGCCGCAGCTCCCAGTGCCAGTAACAGCGGCTTCATCGGCAGACCTTGTGATAGTTCCGGCCCACTTGCGCAAAAAACACCAACTAGCGCAATCACCACTCCAATTGCAGTAACCATAGAAAGCACATCGCCAGTGATAAGCGCGTATGCCAGTGGAACTACCGCGCTCATGGAGCTGATTGGCGAAACTACTCCCATCCGCCCGGTCGAAAGCCCTTCATAGAGACAGGCCAGACCAACATAGCCGGCTAAACCAGCCAAGGCGCCGGGGATCAAAAATCCATCAAAGCCGAAAACTTTTCCATGCCAATCACCAGAAATTACGACAAATGCTAGGCCAACAAATAATCCAATAACTTGGGAAAAACCCAAAACTGCAAATGGATGGTGCTTTTTACTTAAGCGACCAGCAAAGAAATCTGAGGTGCCCCACATTGCGCTAGACAAAAGTGCCAGGAGTGCTGCCATGGTTGAGGGTACCGCCCCGCCTCCCCGAAAAAGGTACTGCCCATCTTTATCCTTAGTAGGTGGATACCAATGGATTTGCGCGGCTAATCGAAGATCTGCGCACCTATACCCCGCGTGCTGAACTTATTTTGAGCGAAGTTCCGGCGCCACAAAAACTTGCAACCTTCGCCTTTGCTTTTTCAGCTGATCTATCTAATGGATTGTTGGGAGATGAAGAGGATGAAATCGCAAATGGGCGTTTTGTGCTTTTGCATGAACCGGGTGGACAAGCAACTTGGGATGGCGAGTTTCGATGTGTCACCTTTGTTAGCGCCGATCTAGATCCCATTATGCAGGAGGATCCGCTACTGCCAGAGGTTGGCTGGAGCTGGTTTCTAGAATCTTTAGCGACCAACAACTGCGCTTTTAACGCACCCAGCGGAACAGTTACTCGATTAACAAGTTCCTCCTTTGGAAAATTGTCGCCCCGAATAGATGAGGCTGAGATTGAAATTCGTGCCTCGTGGACGCCAGTTGTTGAGCGGCCCAATATGCTAATTAATCACATCGAAAGTTGGTGCAATTTGATTTGTGAAGTAGCTGGTTTGCCGCCAGTCCCCGAGGGTGTTTCAGCGATTTCATCAGCTCGTCGTAATTAAAAATGAGCGAAGAATTAATAGTAGTTCCACTTTTAGTGCCCGCAAGCGGAACTCCCCTGGTGATAGAAACTGAGTCAGATTTTCTAGCGGCTATCGATGAACTAGCTGGCGGTAATGGGCCGTTTGCCGTTGATGCCGAACGGGCATCGGGTTTTCGCTACAGCGCGCGTGCTTATCTAATTCAAATAAAGCGAAAGCAGGGCGGATTGCATCTGATCGATCCAATAGCCTTTGGCGTAAACCATCCTTTGTTTGCAAAACTTAATGATTTAATGAATACCGATGAGGTTATTTTACACGCGAGTACCCAAGATTTACCGTGTTTGCGCGAGCTCGGTATTAACCCGATTAATTTATTTGATACCGAGCTAGCCGGACGAATCGCTGGCCTGCCCCGTGTTGGTTTGGGGCCACTACTTGAGTCCTTATTGGGGGTATCACTGGCCAAAGAACACAGCGCCGCCGACTGGTCAGTCCGCCCATTACCGCAAGAGTGGCTGACCTATGCCGCACTAGATGTGGAGCTACTCGTAGAGCTACGAGATCGTATCTATCAAATTTTACAGGAGACAAAAAAACTTCCTTGGGCGTTGCAAGAGTTCGCATCAATTCTAAAAGCGCCACCTGCGCCACCTCGTATCGATCCGTGGCGGCGCACTTCAGGCATGCATAAAGTCAAACGCCGCGATCAATTAGCCATTATCAAATCTTTATGGATCGCCCGCGATCAAATTGCATTGGCGCGAGATATCGCCGCTGGAAAATTACTAAACGACAACGCAATTGTTGAGTTAGCTATTGCGGCACCGGTGACTAAAAGAGAGTTTGAAAAAGCACTCCGCCCCTTAGGGTTTCGTGCAAAATGGTTAGAAAATTTGCCACTGTGGCTAGCAGGCATTGCCCAAGCCGTTGCTTTGCCGGAGGATCAATGGCCACAAATGCGAGCTTCAGCGGACACTTTGCCGCCCATTAAATTTTGGCGGGATAAGTTTCCGGAAAAGTTTGCCCCGCTTTCGCATGCGCGGGCTGCTTTAGAACTCATCGCCACCGAAAACAATATTCCGATTGAAAATTTAATAACCCCCGAACATGTGCGGCGCTTGTGCTGGAGTCCGCCGCCGGGTTCAACCGCAGAACTGGCACTTGCAGATGTGGCCGCGGCGCTAACTGCCTTAGGCACCCGCCAGTGGCAAATTGATTTAGTAGCGCCGGCTTTAGCTGCGGCGCTACTAGAAAAGGAGCCAGTACCGGTAGCCGTTACCGAAATCACACCGGCAGAGCTATGAATTACGCAACATAAGGGTTGATTAATTCGGCAAATAGTCCTAAATTTTGCCCATGCTAAGTTCATTTATAATTGCCCTGCGCGAGGGGCTAGAAGCCGCGCTGATCGTCGGAATTTTGGTCGCCTACATTTACAAGACCAACCGGCCTGCCTATCTCAAGCCTTTATGGCTGGGGGTGGCCGGGGCGATCATCCTTAGCCTTGGACTTGGAGCTTTCCTTAGTTTCACCTCGGTCTCCCTTAGCGAGCACGGCCAAGAGTACTTTGCTGGCATCACCTCCTTTATTGCCGTGGGGTTTGTTACCTGGATGGTTTTCTGGATGAAGCGCACCGCACTCAACTTAAAACGTGAACTAGAGAGTAAGGTGGAGGATGCAATCTCAACCGGGCCAATCGCAATCGCCGGTGCCGCCTTCTTTGCGGTTTTGCGCGAAGGTCTAGAAACCTCACTCTTTGTCTACTCAAACTTTCAAACCGTGGCCGACCCGGCCAGTTCTGCCATCGGGTTGATCATTGGCTTTGCCATTGCAATTGGGCTCGGGTATTTGATCTATCAGAGTTCGATCAAGTTAAACCTGGCTAAGTTTTTCCAATACACCGGAATCGCCCTCATCGTTGTGGCCGCCGGCGTCCTTTCCTATGGCGTCCACGAGTTCCAAGAGTTAGGGCTTTTGCCCGGCCCCGATGCCTTTGTCTGGGATGTAACTTCGGTAATTCCTAAGGACTCATTGGTATCGGCATTGCTCTCTGGAACCATTGGCTTTGATGCCAGCACCTCGTGGGTGCAACTGCTGGTCTGGTCTACCTTCCTAATCGCAGTCTTGGTCCCCTACCTTTCCAAACCGAAGAGCAAGAAGTTAACCAACGCGTAAATTTGCTACTTTCCTAAATCCTTACTGGCGAGTAACCTTTATCGCATACCGCTAGCAAAGGATCTTTCATGTCTCGCACCGTAGTTCTAGTTGATGCCGTCCGCACTCCATTTGGAAAAGCTGGCAGCATGTACGCCGGCACCCGCGCCGATGATTTGATGGTTCGTGCTATTCGCGGATTATTAGAACGCAATCCAAAGGTGGATCCGGTAACTATTGATGATGTGGCAATCGCTGCTGCCACCCAAACTGGTGATCAGGGAATGAACATTGGTCGAAGTGTGGCGCTGCTTTCTGGTTTACCAAATACTGTTCCTGGATATTCAATTGATCGCTGGTGCGCCGGTGCGCTAACTGCGGTGACAACAATTGCTGGTGCGATCGCAATGGGTGCCAATGAGATTGCAATTGCCGGCGGCGTTGAACATATGGGCAATCACCCAATCGGTGATGACTTCGATCCAAATCCAAGATATCTAGCAGAGAAAATTGTGGAACAAGATGCACTCGCCATGGGAGCAACGGCAGAACGTTTGCATGATCGCTTTCCGCAATTAACAAAAGAGCGCGCCGATCGCTATGCCTTCAACTCGCAATTAAAAACTGCAAAGGCATATAGCGAAGGTAAAATTCAACGAGATTTAATTCCGACCGCGGCCCGAAGCGCCGAACTTGGTTGGACTGTTGCCACTGTTGATGAAGGACCGCGTCCACAAACAACGATGGAAGGTTTAGCTGGACTTAAAACTCCATTTCGTCCAGCAGGTCGGGTAACTGCAGGTAACTCATCTGGTCTAAATGATGGCGCAACCGCTGCCCTACTTGCTAGCGAAGAAAAAGCAATAGAGCTCGGTCTCACCATAAAAGCCAAGTTAGTGACCTTTGCCTTTGCCGGCGTAGAACCAGAGATCATGGGCTATGGACCGGTACCGGCCACACATAAAGCGCTAAAACAAGCAGGTTTAACGATTGCCGATATTGGTGCCATCGAAATTAATGAAGCCTTTGCCGTTCAAGTAATTGCATTCTTAGATCACTTTGGCATTGCCGATGATGATCCCCGGATAAATCCATATGGTGGCGCTATCGCTGTTGGTCACCCACTTGCCTCATCCGGTGTTCGACTGCTGCTAAATCTTGCCCGTACCTTTGAAGAAAAACCTGATGTTCGTTATGGAATTACCACTATGTGCATTGGTCTGGGTATGGGCGGCACTGTCATTTGGGAGAACCCACACTTTAAAGGAGCAAAGTAGCCATGAACGCCGAAATCACACTACCCGCTGGTGCCCCGGAAGAGGTAGTAACACATGCCTTAGTTCGAGATGTTGATCTTTCAGCTTTTGGCACAAAAGGCTCGCTGGCTTTAATCACATTAGATAACGGTCAAGATCACAATCGCCCAAATACTTTTGGTCCACAATCTGTGAATGCATTAGCTGCTGCAATCACCGATGCCACCGGACGAAACCCAACCGCAATTGCAATTATCGGTAAGCCATTTATTTTTGCTGCCGGTGCCGATCTTTCAGCCCTCTCCTTTTTAACTGACCGCGTGCAATCTCTCGCCATTGGAAAATTAGGTCACGATGTTTTCCGTCGCTTAGGTGAGAGCACGATTCCAACCTTTGCTTTTATTAACGGCCTAGCACTCGGTGGAGGTTTAGAGGTTGGTTTGCATTGTCATTACCGAACCCTTGCATCAACCGCCTTCACCGCACTGCCAGAAGTTTTCCTAGGTTTAGTTCCAGGTTGGGGCGGAGCCACGATTTTGCCAAAACTAATCGGACCAGAACGCGCCGTGCAAGTGATCATGCTGAACGCGCTAAATAACAACACCATGATGAAAGCAAAAGATGCGCTAAAACTCGGCGTAACTGATGCGGTCTTTGAACCAGCAGATTTTCTAGAACGCTCCATCTCCTTTGCCGTCAGCGTTTTAGACGGCACCACCAAGATCGAGCGCACCGACTACGCCAACGATCCGAATTGGGATGCAGCCCTTGCCACCGGTAAAGCCGCGGCCTTAAAAAAGTACGGCGGTGCCCACATCGCCGCCCCCACTAAAGCGCTAGAGCTAATCGCCGCCGCCAGAACCAACACCCTCTCTGAAGGCTTTGATGCCGAAGATCAAGCTCTCGCCGATCTCACCATGGCCGACCCGCTAAGAGCCTCTTTATACGCCTTTAACTTGATCCAAAAAAAGCGCAAAAAAGTTGAAGGCGCACCAAAACCAGCCTTAGCCCGCAAAGTATTCAAAGTTGGCGTCGTTGGCGCCGGGTTAATGGCATCGCAATTGGCGCTGCTTTTGGTTAGAAATCTCAAGTGCCCAGTTGTCATGACCGATATCGACCAAGAACGCGCAGACAAAGGTGTTGCTTGGGTCAAAAATGAATTAACCAAGTTAGTAGAAAAAAAGCGCATGAGCGCAGAATCTGCCGGCCGGCTTTCACTTTTAATCTCTGGTTCGGCCGATCAAAATACTTTCGCGGGCTGTGATTTCATCATCGAAGCAATCTTTGAAGAACTCAGTTTGAAGCAAGAGCTATTCAAAAAATTAGAAACCATCATCTCCCCCGAATGTGTTCTTGCCACTAACACCTCCTCCCTAACCGTTGAGAAAATGACGCAAGGCCTAAAAAATCCAGAGCGCGTTGTTGGCTTTCACTTCTTCAATCCAGTTGCGGTAATGCCATTGCTAGAAGTTGCTCGCACATCGACCACAGATGATGCCACCACAGCTACCGCAATTGCAGTTGGTAAAGAATTAAAAAAGACCATGATCATTTGTAAAGATGCCCCAGGTTTTGTGGTCAATCGCCTGCTTACCCGCTTCATGGGCGAAATAACCGATGCCGTTGATGAAGGCACGCCACCAGCGGTGGCAGATTCGGCCATGATGGAGATTGGCTTCCCAATGTCACCCTTCCAACTCCTTGACCTAGTTGGCCCTGGAGTTGCATTGCATGTCTCGGAAACATTGCATGAAAACCTCGGCCCGCGCTATCGAATCTCACCAACTATGCAACGCATGGTAAAAGAAGGCGTTCGTTACTTCTACACCAAAAATGATGATGGCACCGTTTCCGCAAATCCAGCAGCCCTAGCATTAGTTGAAAAAGGCACATCACCATCGACTGCAGAACAAGTACGTGCTCGTGCTTTGAAAGCTTTAGCCGAAGAGGCTCGAGCAATGCTTGATGAAGGCGTGGTTGCAACACCTGCTGAAATAGATTTATGCATGTTGATGGGCGCTGGTTGGCCAATGCATCTTGGCGGCATATTGCCCTACCTTGATCGCGAAGGAATTAGCGAATCAGTAACTGGTAAGCGCTTCCATGAAAAGGGAGTCGCTTCACTTCCTGCCTGATTCAACTCCAAATTAAAAACAAGATTAATCTGGAGTTGTCGCATTTAAGAAACGCGAACTGGGTGCTCCGAGCTAATAATCTGCTGCCTGGAATCATGAGAAAAATGTATCTGTGCGAAACAAGTTGCGCAGCGAATTTGCTTCGCATGAAATTTTGAAAATAAGGAACACTCCACAATCGAATTTGGTGGCTGAGCGCTGAAGTAAACTGCAAAAATATCTCTATTCCTTCTCATGGAAGACAAAATTCGAAAAACACCATTGACAAAGAATTACTCTTTGCGTGAAACTATGCACTCAAACCCGCTCAATGTAGGTCAAGAATGATCGACAGTAATTTGATTAAATCGACGAAAGGTCACATTCCATGCGTGGGAAACTTCTTGCAATCTTGATAGCACTATCAGTTATTGCATACACACCCGCATCGGCACTCCCATCTACAAGTGAAGTTCGAAATGACTTTGCTCGCGGTAATGTGATTACCCCAGGTTGGGTTCTTGATTACCCTGACTTCGCCCAGGCGCTCTTGGATCAGAAATGGAACTTCATCCTCAAAGCATCCCTCGGAAACGCTATTGGATCAAATGATTCAGCAACAATTATTTTGAAGGATGGGGGTGGAAAAGAGTTACTAAATGACTCCGCTTACTCAAGTGGTGAAAATGGATTTCTTGAATTTTATGATTATATAAGAGGCTCCGACTTCTCAGGTGTTGATTTAAATCGCTCATTTACAGCCACAATTCAAGTTACTCGCGGATATGGTTCTGCATTCAAAAATGCAACGATAGTCTTTACAATTCCTGTAAGCACCTTCCCCAAGCGCCTAATTACCGCCCGCGACTATGTATCGCTTATTACTTCTTTTACTTCCATTTCATTTCCTCAGGATTGCAAAGAAATCGAATTTCAGTTCACCGTCAATGATCCTTACAGTGAAGTTTCAACTATTGAATTTGCAATTGTAGATTCATCCGGAAAAAAAGTTGGAACGTCAACTTCTTTTTTAATTGAAAGTGGATTACAAAAGGATGAAATTCAACTTTGCCCTTATTCTCTAAGTAGTACTGTTTCGCCATATTCATTTACAACGGCAATCATTTTTAAGTCAAACACTGGAAAGCTTGCCTTAGGCGACAAAATTGATTTTCCGTTAGCTTCAAAGAAAGATGAAACGGAAGCAGTTGCCAATACGCTTGGAGACTATTGCGCAAAAGGAAGTGCATCAAAAATAGTTTCTGCAGGAATCGCCTGCCCATCTGGATATAAAAAAGTGAATTTTGTAGTTCCAAGTGACACAGCGTGGAATTCCTTAACAAGAATGCCAAATTCTCAAAAGGGAAAAAACTACATAATTTTTGCCTGCGTATCCCAATTTGACGCAAATACAGGCGGGTCCAGATTCCGGGGTTACGCATCTCCGGTTCAAACCCAATTCTACTATTCAGATGGCGTAAATTCGATGTTCACTGGTTCAGCCAAACAACTACTAGCTCTTGGCGAGAAGTCTGCCTTCATTGCAAAAGCAACCGTTCTGGGTGGTTATACATACACAACTTTCGGCGGAAAGACTTCCGTCCCTTTCTTTGGACTGAAACAATTCAAAAAGGTGGGTAGTTGCTAAAGAGAATGAGTACTAGGTTTTGGAAACACTTCCAAAAGTCCCACTGCTTCAGGTTTATTTTTAAAGTTGAATAATATGGCTCACAGGCCAATTTTTTTCATAAAGTTTTTAATTTAAAATTGCTACTTTTTTGTAAATTTTTGATTTAGCAATTGACTCCGTTTGAATTTACACGTCAATCAAATTACTTCATTTTTTTATTTATCGGCTTCACTTTTGCGATCTTATTAAGCTTTTTTTATTTTTATTTCGCGTAAATCCTTTAATTAATGCAATTTTTTGTTGCTTTTTTTGGAATTTCTATGCTACTAAATCACTTTTATTTTTTTGCTCGTCGAATTTTAGAAGCTTTCCCAATTAAAACACTGGCGCTACCTGACTTCATGGAAGAATACTGAAAGAGAATCAGCTTGAATTCTTATTATAGAAATAATTCATATGGAACATATTCACTTTATTATCGTTGGAATGAATGTTCAAATAATAAATTCGGAATTTAAGTGAAATTTAGAATGCGACTAAAACTAATTTCCGATAGTTCTTGCAAAGGTCTCAAGTGCGGAAATTGCTTTATCGATACTATTTAATTTCGCTCGCGCTGTAGAAATAGTCAGAGAATCAGAATTATCACTTAAATCACTTACTGCCGCATCTAATTTGGCATACCGCGATTCCCATTCTTTTGCGTAGACAGGTTCTGGCACTCTCACAGTTAGTTGGGCCAAATTGAATACTATCTTTAATATGTTCCAGTTAAGTTGCCCAATTCCTTCTTCGCTAATTGCGGTCCTTGCTCTACTTACTCCTGTGCGCATGTCTGATAGATCGCGCAAGACCGACATTCTAAATTCCAATGGTGAATCGGGCGTAGGCGTCGGTGTAGGACTCTCGGTGGCCATAGCTGTCAGAGTTGACGTCGGTGTAGGGCTTTCGATGGCCATAGCTGTCGGAGTAGGGCTTTCGGTGGCCATAGCTGTCGGAGTAGGTGACTCCGTAGGCTCTGTCACATTTTTTAATTGACTTTGTTCCATAGTTTTGGAATTTTCGTCCGATGGATTGCTGGAAGTTGCGGATGAAATAAGGCTAATTGCAATAAAAACCAGCACCACTTGCTGCCATCGCTTTAGCGAGAGAAATTTCGCCCATATCGCCTTAATTGTCGTCATGGCTGAACTGTAATCGTGAACCATTTAATTGTATAGAGGTTTGTTAGAACTTAATCTATCTTACTTTGTAGTAGGAATTAATTGATCTCGACAAAAGAATCCATCAAGTTCAAGAAATATCGTAATTTTGGTTGCCGACCGTTCTCCATGATTTCAATATTCGATTTGCATTTGGCATTAATTCGAGAAATAACGAATTTGATTCATTTACCAAGTTTCTCGTATTCCGTCATTTCCACTGATTTCGAGTCTGGATGCTATAAATCTATAAGGACTCAGAAATGGCTATTTAAATCCACTTTGGTGCTTTGTAAATTCATTGTTTTTACCAATCCTCCAAGGGTGCGAAATCGGAGCAATTATAGATTTATCTCAATTTCACTTGTGTTCCTCTTCACGATTACTTTATTCAATCTTGCTTTCTCGGCTTCCCCGATCAAAACTGGGCAAAATTGTAAGGCATTCAAGCAAACTAAAACTTACCAAGGAATGAAGTTCACCTGCATCAAATTGGGCAAGAAACTGGTATGGAGTAAAGGCATTACTGCGCGCTCTCCATCTCCAACCCCTACCGCAACACCAAAACCGTCTGCTGCACCATCAACATCGCCAACTCCATCAGTTTCTGGTTCATCCACACCAACAGCTTCACCGACTCCCTCACCCACACCAAAAAATTTGACACCGCTAGAAAAACTAAATCAAGACATTTATGAGCGCTACCTAAAATCTAGCAACACGACTTCGCCTCACTTTAATTTTGTGCTTTGCCCAAGTGTCAATAAAGATATGGCTGACCTGACTATGACCGCCTACAAGAATGCCTACTCTTTCTGGAGTGAGAACTATACACCTAAAGCCAAAGTGAATTGGCTTTAGGTGAGTGAAAAAGATTGGGATTGCTGGTACGCAAAGACCCTTGACTTCGAAGGCGCAAATGCCGATCGAACCGTATGGAATAAGTCCACTGAGATTCTCGGACATTGCTCAGTTGGAGCCAACTCATTTTGCGGTTATGGAACCGGCGTCCGCGATAACGGAGTATTCGCTCAATACAACCTGATGGGTAGCAACTACTCCCAGCCACCTACGCCAATGACCGTGCATCATGAAACGGTTCACATCTATTAGATGCAATTAATGTCTGATAATTATGCGACCTCCAAGAAAAACACAATTGCCTGTTGGTTTATTGAAGGTCAAGCTAATCTATTCGGAATGCCAATTTCGACCAAAGGCGTTCCAACAGTGCATCGCAAATTCGAAATATCACGCTTGCTCAAAGTTTATTCTGGGGGTTCCGGGTACTCACAAGCAGAATGGCTCAAAGTTCTCACTGACTTAAAGAGTGGTTCAAATTCAGATTTCTGTTTCAAAAATGAGCTTGGTTACTCCCTTGGGTGGTTTGCCTTGGAATGGACCTACCTGAACTATTCCATTGAGCAAATGCATATGTTCTTGGAATCAATAACAAAGGGTTTAACTTGGTCGGAGGCGATTCAAACCCACTTGAAAATGGATGAACAAAGTTACTTAACTAAAATCGCTGAATACTTTGAGAAAGAACTCTAAATCACATTTGCCAATTTTATATTTATTAGCTAAATCTGAGCCAACAAATTTTAGCCTACCTCTGGCTTCATCACGGGAATTGAAGGTTGATATGTCATTTTAGTAGTAATCACGCCAAATGGTGTCCAATGTTCGGTCCATTGGTGAATACGCGTCGATCCACAGGAGAAATAAAAGAAATTTTTTTGCGGCCACGCACATATAAATTCCGCTACGCGTGCCGTTGTAGCTCAGCGGATAGAGCACTCGATTGACTAACGAGGTTGTCGTACGTTCGAATCGTACCAGTGGCACGCACATCAAGTAGCCCCGCAGTTCGTCGC
>JAYVQU010000036.1:0-61572 GCA_043776875.1 Actinomycetes bacterium | reverse complement strand
GTAGCTCAGCGGATAGAGCACTCGATTGACTAACGAGGTTGTCGTACGTTCGAATCGTACCAGTGGCACGCACATCAAGTAGCCCCGCAGTTCGTCGCGCGGGGCTACTTTTTTGCCTCTTAACGAGCCGTGAGTCTTTGAAACTTTTGACCATATTGTTAGGGAGTTTTGCTCGCAACATCTCCGCACTTATCCAATGCGCTAGAAGTTCCTAATGTTACTTACAGTAACCCTTGCCTTGGTCTTTGTTGACCCATAGCAACCTCTGCAGAAAAGCCAGGAGCCAACTGCAAAAACTAAATCAAACCAGTACACCGGCAGGAATGAAGTACTCCCGCATCAAATCAAACCCAGCAGCTGTTAGATCGCGCAGGCCCTGCCGCCTTCTACTGGAATGCTGAGATCGCAGCCCAACTGGCACGGCTTCAGGCTGCTCAAATAAATGGTATCCATGAAATTGATTTGTGCATGCTGATGGGCGCCGGTTGGCCAATGCATCTTGGCGGCATATTGCCCTACCTTGATCGCGAAGGAATTAGTGAATCAGTAACGGGCAAACGCTTCCATGAAAAAGGAGTCGCTTCACTTCCTGCTTGATTCCCACAAAAGTAGGTAAGGACTACAAAGCAAAACTGACGCAATACAAGAAATGTTTATGCGAATTTAGAGGCCTGTCACACGCCACGATTGCATTGTAACTCCGATCGACCGATTATCCATGCGCGAAAATTTCGGCATTGAAAAGATTATGAATTACTGAGAGACTTTCAACCACTCAAGAGGGTTGGCGTCATTGAATGGGATTTAGAGTTAGAAAAAGCATCAAGATAATGCCTGGTGTCCGCATGACTTTCAGCCCTAGCGGTGTCAGTACTTCCATTGGAGTCAGGGGAGCAAGAGTAACAAGAGGATCAGGTGGACGAATTACTCGCACTCTTGGCTTACCGGGAACAGGAATTTCCCATACAGAAACCATTCGAAGTGCAAGAGGCGCCAGCAGAAGAATCTCAAGTCAGACATTTGTTTCTGTTCCTAAAGTGGCACCGAATATTTTTTCCTCTTCATACGAAAAAGATTTTTTTAAGGCCAAAAAACTGGACACTGTTCAGGAATACCAACGATTGATCACTCTTTACTCTGAGGCTGCGGTTGCCGGATCATTCATGCTCGCACTTAAATTTATTGAGTTAAAGGAATACCCGCTAGCCCGACAAGTTCTCGAAACCCTTTGGACTTTGAACAAGAGAATTGACTCAGATCCATTATTTCGAAAGTACCTCGGTTCGAAGCCATTTGAAGTTGGGATCGCAGAGGGCGTGCTAGCACAATTAAATTTGAACCGGGATGCCGTAGGTTTGTTATTTGCCGAAACTCTTCAAAGCCAAGGTCAGTTAGATGCGGCAATAGAAGTAGTTGAAGATCTATACCCAACTCAGATGACAGCGCTTAGTCTTGCCGATCTTTATGTCACTGCGACTCGATGGAAAGATGTAATTGATGTAACTAATGGCGTCAAAAATGTAGATGACGCTACTTGTCTCTTAATGATCTACCGTGGAATAGCTTTTAGAGAAACTGGTTTTAAAGATGCTGCAAACGAGGCACTTAAGGAGGCGCTGAAGAGCAAAAAAAGAAACATAACGATTCGCCATAGAGGTCATGCAGAGCGAGCCATTACTTATATGTCTGGCGGGAAGAGGGCTTTAGCTTTAAAAGAAATAGAAAAAATTATGGCAGAGAACCCAAATGATGAAGGGGTTAAACTGATTCTTTCTGCACTAGACCATGGTCCTCAGCTGTCCAGCAAGGACTTACAAAACCAAGAAGTCGAAGGGCTGACTGCGGATCCATCTGAATTACCTGATGCGGATTGGTATTCCGATCCCCTCGGCGTTGACGAACATAGATTTTGGAACGGAATAGAATGGACCGAATACGTTTCAAATTCGGGTGAGGTTACAGAGAAGCCTTTATAAGTGTTCTAATAGATTTTCAAGTTGAGTGTTGGTGGCCCAACCATTTAATCGCAACTCACCCGATTTAAAGACTGTAATTTCTAGACCGTCTCTCACATTCTCAAAAAGGGAATCAGGTGAATATCTGTCGGTTAAGAAATGAAAATTCTGATTCTTGGAACCAACCCATGGACGAACTTGATCTAAATTATCTTCTTGGTATCGACCGTCAACAAGTAAATCAATTGAGGTGATAAAGTCATCGCGTTCTTTGAATTCGCTAGAAGTCGGGTCCTTCAATTCGTCCATGGTGTATCCAGAGAAAACCATTATTGAAAAATCTCTATTTTGAAGCATCCTTGCCAGAAAGGCTAAAGGTGTGGCTTGCTCAAATGGCTCTCCACCCAGGAAAGTCACTCCTTCAATCTTAGGATTCTCCAACTTTGCAGCAATTATCTCTTCAAAGACTGACTCAACATCTCTGACCGAGCCTCCAATTTGACCCCAAAAGTGCGGATTGAAGCAGCCCTTGCACTTTAAGGTGCAACCCTGAACCCATACTACGAATCTAACTCCCGGTCCTTCACATAACGAAGTTTCCCGAGTTGCAGCTATTTGAAGTAACCTTTTATTCAATTGCACTAGATATCCAGAATTCTCCCTGAACTACGGCCCGGATCACTCTGTTTTTCAATATTGAGTATTGGTTTTAGTTTGGCAACTTGATGCGGCTGTAATTTAAGATCATTTGCAAAATCTTCAAAGGATGAAAAGCCACCTCTCTTTTCTCGTTGCACAACTGTGTTTGCGGCCAGCACCGGGTCGAAGCCAGCATCCTGCATCAAAATTTCAACACTCGCAGAATTTAAGTCGATTCTTACTACGCCCCCGGAAACCCTCCTGCTTTCAGCAGATGGTGGCGGAGGCGGAGTCTTCTTTTGTACCGGCGGTGGCATTACCTTTTCAGCTAAAGGAGTTGCGGGGGTTGTGTAAAAGTCATTTCGCTCAATCCCAAGAGTATCTTTCACGAGATCTCGTGGGGCAGTAAAAGCCCTATGTGCAACTTCCTGAATATTCAAATTTTTGGCGGCCCAAGTCATACTATTGTCTTGTGCCTGAAATACAAGCCAAATTTTATTCGCCTTAAATGAGAGAAAAATTTGCAAACCATAGTTCATAAAAATTACAGCGCCTGCAATGTTTCCAATTGTTCCCGCTTCTGTGACTGCTTTACCATCAACCTGCGTAGTCGTGGAATCATCTAAGCTCACCAGTAAAAAAATTATAAACATAAATCCAGTTAAAATATAAGCATAATTTTTTAAAGTTGCATCCTTTGTTTTAATTGCTAAACGAGCAAAGCCCACAACTCCTAGCATGCTTGTAGAGAGATAAATCCATAACATCCATTTAGATTGAGATCTGCGCCATTTTTTATCATTCAATCGCGCATGCGCTTCAGGACTCAATTCAAGACTCATTGCCCACCCCCTGACCAGTAATTATTTCAGACTCAACTTTTAAATAATCCGCAGTGAATTTACTTTCGATCGATTGTGCATCTAGTAAATCCTCTAGAACTGAAACGTAGTCTAGACATTTAGAACCATGGATTCCTAGGGTTTCAGCCTTGATGTTGCCGTCTGGATCAACATTAATTGACAGCTTTTTCTGAGTCATGCTTGATTCACTGCCAAAATCAGGGTCACACTCGAATCTTCATTAATGGTCTCTGACTCTAGCGTCATTCCAGTTTGTGGGGCGCGCTCCTTTATTTTTCTAAGGACCTCGGCTTGCACTTCTATTCCATAAGCCTTATCTATTTGTCCAATAATTTTTTCGGCTACATCCACTGAAGTGCCTGCTACAAAATTTGCTGCCCAAATTCCCTCAGAATTTTTCTTAAAAGTGAAATAATTTGAATTAAGTGATGCAGTTATCTCATTTTTTACCATATTGGTAGTGCATCCAATACTTTTCATCGCGTTCTGCAGTAAATCCTGATTCTTCATACGTGTTTCAACCGCAACTTGGCGTGACGATGCATTCGGAGTATTTTCATTCACTTTGGAATGCACCTTAGTGACAAGGGCAATCGCCATCGGAATTAAAAGGATTTCTAAACTCATCAGAAATCCACTGTTCTTCCGCCACGTACTGGCGCTGCAGGTGCAGAAGTTTTTTGAGGTTCAGGCTTCTTCATAGGTTTTATGTCTGCCATATCTTCCTTAGCCGTGGCGGCTACAGCGCGAACATTTGCCCATTCTCTAATTGTTTCGATTGCTTCAGCCTGGGTAATGCTAAGTGGAACCATGTTTTGAACAGATTTTGATAAATCATCTGGGGTAATCGCACGCTTTTCTGAAAAAGCATCGAAAAGCCCAATAACAACGGCTTGCTCAATCTCAGCACCCGAATAGCCCTCAGTGAGTTCAGCCAAATGCGTATAGAGGGAGTCGTCAAGCGTCGTTGTGCCCAGTACATCTTTACTCTTGAGACGCTTATTGAGATGCAAATCCCAGATCAATTTGCGTTCAGACAATGTTGGGAGATCTACAAAGAAAATTTCATCAAAGCGTCCCTTGCGAAGGAATTCAGGAGGTAATTTGTCAATATTATTTGCCGTCGCGATCACAAAAACTGATTCTTTTTTCTCCTGCATCCAGGTTAGGAATGAACCGAAGACGCGTGCGGAAGTTCCTGAATCGCCCGATCCGCTAGAACCTGCAAATCCTTTTTCAATTTCATCAATCCACATAATGCAAGGCGCAATAGCTTCAGCAGTTTTTATGGCAGTTCTCATATTCTGCTCACTACTACCGACCAACCCTGCAAAGATCTTGCCGATATCTAGCCGGAGTAGAGGCAATTGCCAAGCAGCGCCGATCGCCTTTGCGGTAAGCGATTTTCCGCAACCAGGGACACCAGTGATCAGAATTCCCTTAGGGGCGGGGAGGCCATATGACTTTGCTTCATCTAACCAAGATTCATTTCTCTTTAACAGCCAACGCTTTAAGTTTTGCAGACCCCCAACATCTTCGAGAGCGACATCTACATTAATAAATTCTAGAATTCCAGATTTCTTAATTGTTTGACGCTTCTCATCGAGAACCGTATCTACATCTGAATCGGATAGTTTTCCATCTTCAACCATAGCCCGTGCAAAAGCATTTTCAGCCTCATTCAAAGTTAGCCCCATGGCAGCCTTTGCTAGCTTCTCTTTACCTCCTTCGGTTATTTCAAAAACGATTCTGCCATCGGCTTTATTAGTCTCCACCATATTTTCTAAGACCTTCAGGATCTCCGCCTCAACCGGTAGCGGGAAGTCCAAAATTGTGATCTCTTTATCTAAATCAGTAGGCAGTTTTAGGACAGGAGCAACAATGATGAGCGTCAGCAAAGACGAACCATTCTTAAATGAATAAGCAATATCTCTCAATCTTCTGATTACTATTTGATCTGCCGGTTTTCCATTGTCCCCAAAAGTTGTGTGCAAGTCCTTGAAAACAAAAACTGTTGGCTCAGTTGTAGCTTGCGCCATGGCGAGCGCATCGGCAGCCGCTTTGGAATTGGCCGGTCCTTGTCCGCCAGGAAGAGTTAAACCCTCAGTCGCTGACCAGACCATCAATCTTCTGGGAGTCCTGAGGCGATCCTTGTCCGCAACCACCGCGGTAATTTCAGCAAGCACGCGTTGCTCTTCATATGACTCTATATAAATGAGAGGGAAGCGGGCTTTGAGTAGATTCTCTAAATTTTCCCTAAAACCGAGCACTAAATACCCCCACCTAAGAATCTCCTGAGGTTAAATGCTACTCGTAGTCAATTTTAAGATCAATGCCGCTGTCGACATAATCGAAAGCGCACCGCTGGTGAATTGCTGACATGTTTAAGCGTTCATAAATCCCAGAGCATTTGATTCTGCACATAATTTAGCCGGAAATGAGCCCAACTAAGTAGCGCCGCTATTGCAACCCATATTTGATAGGGCAGAAAAGCTACACCCCGTGGAACAGATGCGCGAAGAGCGATGAACCAGAGCCGTACTCTTTACCGGCCAGAATTACTAAGGGAACGCCGGCGGCGCGGTAGGCAACGGATGCATCATAAATTGTGGTTTGTTCTCCGTTGTTTAGGAAATTGCGGGTGAAGCCACCTTCAACACCAGCTGAAATAGATTTATGCATGTTGATGGGTGCCGGTTGGCCAATGCATCTTGGCGGCATATTGCCCTACCTTGATCGCGAAGGAATTAGCGAATCAGTAACAGGTAAGCGCTTTCATGAAAAAGGAGTCGCTTCACTTCCAGCTTGATTCCAATCTGGTGCTACCTTTTATTTGATGGATCGGGAATTCTCGATCGGCGACAGAGCTCTGAGTATCTCGGAATTCTTTGACTTTTTAGGGCAGAATCTTTATGCCATAGCCTTGCATTTTACCCAAAGGTGATAATGGAATGAAATAAAAAAGTCCTGCAGTTATCAAACTGCAGGACTTTCTCTGTAACTCAATATCAAGCAACTCACCGACGAAGTGTTAAAAGAGTAGCACCTACTAGATATCCCCAGGGGAAATACAAAAAAATTTATTGCGGTCACGCACATATAAATTCCGCTATGCGTGCCGCTGTAGCTCAGCGGATAGAGCACTCGATTGACTCCCGAGATTGTCGTAAGTTCGAATCGTACCAGTGGCACGCACATCAAGTAGCCCCGCAGTTCGTCGCGCGGGGCTACTTTTTTGCCTTTTGACGCAGGGTAAGTCTCTTGAAACTTCTGACCGTGTTGTTAAGGAGTTTTGCACGCAACATTGCCGCACTTTTCCAATGCGCTAGAAGCTCCTATTGTTACTTACAGTAAGCCTTGCCTTGGTCTTTGTTGACCCCCTAGCAACCTCTTGTTCGAAGAGATCCATTAGATACTTTCGAACTCTCGTTTATTAATTAGAATGTTGTGTCGGCGAAATGCCTTCGGCGTTACCTTCGCAAGAGCCTTTAAATCTCTTTCAAATCCATCAACTACCCAGCGTTCACGTAACACTCTGAAATCCTCAGCGACCCATTTTGGAATTGGCAACTTCCTTTGGTCCAGTGAGTACTCAACTACAGCTGCTAACAAAGCATCATGTTGTGCACTACCAGTTGATGGAGCCGGGCTAACGCATAAGGCCAAGCAAATTTCTGGCTCCACCACCCTTAAATTGTCACTTAATTGAATGACAAGCCGAAATGCCTTTGATTCCTTTTTTTCTTGAATCGCTTTACCTACTCTCAATGCAAACTCCGCAACCGATGGTTTGTTTGTTGGTATTGCAATCAAGGTAAAACCAAGCGGTGACAAACATTGCTCAATTGTGGATATCCCAGGGTCTGTTTTACCGCTTTCGATGGAGGAAATATTGGCCTGAAAAGTGTGCGCACGCCGTGCCAACTGCACCTGCGAGACACTCCGTGATTTGCGAGCAGCTTCTAGAATCGATGAACCCATTTATCCTCCTATAGTAAATTCACTATAGCATCTTGAATAAGCATCGCGCCAGCCCAGCGGCTGCTAGATGGCGCCGGCCCCTGCCGCCTTCTACTGGATGGCAGAGATCGCAGCCCAATTGGCACGGCTTCAGGCTGTTCAATTAAGTGGAATCCCTGAAATGGACTTGCGCATGTTGATGGGCGCTGGTTGGCCAATGCATCTTGGCGGCATATTCCGCCACCTTGATCGCGGATAAATCAGCGAATCAGCAACTGGTAAGCGCTTCCATGAAAAGGGAGTCGCTTCACTTCCAGTTTGATTCGAATAAGTTGAATTGAACTCATCCTGTCGACCTAGTGATTAATAGTTGCAGGAAAGATGGGGACACGCACTGCTTACTGGAGGCGATGAGCGAATCTCAAAGGACTATCACGAACAACAATGGCGAATAAGTTTAAAAACCACTATCCCTATTATCACTCCATGGCTCCCCCAAAGTTCATCAAACTGAAATCAAAGAAGTGCCCTTGATCCTATGTACTAGGTATCCAAATCCAGATAATATATTGGCTTCAAAGGCAATAGAGAGCGATTCGTTTCAGAGAGTTTGTCGTAGTGCTCGATCCATAAGTCGTATAGTCGTTTTGCATCGATCAAAGTTAGTCGCTTGCTGGCATGGGTGCGAGCTTCCTTTTCCGCATCACCGGAAAAACCACCAAGACAAATGAAAAGACCAATGTCATCGCGATCACTCAACACGCCAAGAAATGACCTAATAGATTCAACGCCAGCAGAGACAACTTGTCGTTTAACTTGAACTTTGATTCGTGGACCTTGTGTTCCAAAATGATCTTGAAATGCAACAAGATCAATTCCACCATCTTTGCCGGGTGGCGCAACCCAGGAAACGTGATAGCCCATTCCTTCTAACAAAGCGCGCACCAGGTCTTGAAAAACATATGGATTCATCACGCCAAGGAAATTCTTTACTAATTCCAAAGCGGTAGTTTCAGCATCTTCAACAGAAACAGCTAATTCAACGGCTTCGTCTTCAATTTCGTTTCTCTCATCTGTTGGAACGTCAACTCGGTTTCTCTTCCAATTTTGATAGAGACGGGAAACTTCTTTTCTAAGGTCCATTGCATTCGGAAAGTCCAATAATGCCTTTTTGCCCTCAGCGGTGATTGTCCAGATTCCATTTTCTTTAAGCATCCAGCCTGCTTTTACAAGTCCAATTGTTGCAAACCGAGCAATCTTAGGTCTGCGAATTCCACCACTTGCATAGGTACCCAATTCAAAATCAGTTGCTGGCAAGACCTCATTTAAAGCTTTAAGGACTTCGTTTACATGTATCCCATCTGGGACTTTGAGCAAAATTTTTAAGATGGATATTTCATATTGTGCCAACCGCTCACGAGTTTGTTCGGCCATCGAATCCTCCTTTACAAGATGCGTGATAATGTTGAAGCCTATCGGCTTATACTTAACATCTAAAGCACGAATAATTAGGACAGAATTCTCGCCGAATGTAAGCTAAATCTTCTTAATCCCTTGTTTAGTAACCCCCTTTAAAAACAGTTTTTCGTATCGATACGCAAGTGCTTCCAGATTTAACTTACCTACTTGATGAGATAAATCAGTAATCAAAAGTTTCATTCTCGGGGCGGAAGGACCGTCCTTCTTGGTCTCGATCTGCAACGTAGAAGGATTCACCGCCCATAAACCAGAATCCAGCGCTCGATGAGCGCTAGCTGATAACAGCATCCCATTCTCACTACTCTCAGTGCCACCACTTGCGACCGGAATGATATGTGCCGCATCAAGCATTTCGGTCACATTAATCTCGGTAATTAAACAAACTCCTTGAAAACGTTTGAGGATATTGAACTTGAAGAGCGGATCACGTTCTGCGCGTAATACTTCCACCATCGATTTCTTCCTTGAAGCAAATAGTGGAAGTGTTGACATCTCCTGTAGCGACCGATAGGCATTCGCCTCTGGATTAACTCCGTGAAATGTCAGCACACACTGATGCGCAATTGATCATCGAAATCATTCAACCAAGCCAGATCGATCTTCTTGCGAGCGCCTACGTTTCGAATCATAAATATCGGAAGCTGGAGTGATTTCGCGTTCTTAATCGATTGAATCTCGTTTTTGTCACGCGACTCAGGACGTTGAGTGGTGGGGTAATGGTAAAGAACTCCACTCTCATTAATGTCATCGTCATAGTGCCGCCCGGTATGAAGCAAACCGACTGCCACGCCCTCCCTCGCAAACTCTTGGGTGCGAGTCTTGTCAACCCACACACCGGATGCACCACCATAAACACCGAGATCTCGAACTTCACCCGGGGAGAGTAACGGCCATGATTCAAGAGCTTGTGCCTTCGCCAAAATATCCAGGCGATGCAGCAACTCCTTCTCAATCAAGCTCATTTGTCTATTTCTTTTGGCACAACTAAAGCCTAGAGAAGAATTCTGACAAAGGTAAGATTTTAAGAGCCAAAACTTACAAAACTTACTAACTTCCCTTTATAGCAGGTGCAACATAAATTGTGGTTTGTTCAACGTTGTTTAAGAAATTGCGGGTGAGGCCACCTCCAACACTAGCTGAAATCGATTTATGCATGTTGATGGGCGCCGGTTGGCCCATACATCTTGGCAACATATTGCCTTACCTTGATCGCGAAAGAATCAGCGAATCAACAACTGGTAAGCGCTTCCATAAAAGAGGAGTTGCTCAACTTCCTGCTTGATTCTCAATAAAATTTGATAAAGGCAATTTTCAAACAATCTATTTCCATGAAAAGGATTGGATTTAGGGTGAACGGTAAAACGCCTTGCAACAGATAAACTTCTGTTGGAAGTAGTGCACTCTTATGGATTCGCTCCGAATACTTCAGCAAAACTACGTTCTGGATTCAGAGAACCTGGGATTTCACGATAAATTGTTGACAAGTAACTGGTGGTGGCATGACAATTTAGTAATCTATCCATTAGCTTGAATCCCCACTTAAATGATTGGTAATCATGAACCAACTAATTTCATACTTTATGTCCGGCCTAAAGGATATCAAGAAATCATGAAAATCAAAGAACTCAAAATTTCAAATATTCTAAGTTTCAAGCACCATGAGAATATCGAAGATGCAACAAAAATTACTTTCGACAATAATTTAAATATATTCATAGGAGAAAATGGATCAGGAAAATCAACGGCTTTGGAAGTGATAAATTTCATTTTTAAGAGAGTGTTATTCACGCAATTTAATGTCAACCAAGACCTTTACTCAAAACGAGATAAATTGAATTTCACAGACAAAAAACAAATAATAACACAAACTAATCATGCTACTTATTCTAGCTTTAGGCTTGAGCCGAATTGGAATACAGAGAATGAATCTCAAAAAATTCAAATGACAATCGAACTTGATGCCATCGATATCGCCAATGTAGATAATCTCGTAAATAACGCAGTAAAAATTCAATCCCTGATTTCATCTTATACAAATTACACTGTGCCTTTAAGCAACACAGAACAAAATACTTATATAATTGACATTGTTTTAAATAAAATCCAATCAGACTTTACAACTAGAATTTCACCAAATAGTTCCGATCCAGGCTACTTATATCTGGTAAATTATAATTACTATAAAGAATTAATCAGTCTTTACAATCTTGAGAATCCGCAAAATCAAATTGATGCTTTGTACGAATCATTCACATTAATTGGTGGATATAGAAATTATCATTCCTTCAATCCATTCGTTTCTCTACAGTCTGCTTCAGCAGTACAGCAAATGCAAGACATACAGACACAAGAGTATTCGAGAAGTTTAAATGCCAACGACCAATCCGAACCAGTAATTTTCAATATAGTGAGACTCCGTATCGCCGGAAAACACCATCAAATTTATGGAAACACGCTCCTTGATCATGCGGCTGAAGTAGAAGCAAATAAAGAACCTTTTCTGTTTAAAATAAATCAGAAATTAAAATTAGTAAATCTTGAGGTGAAAATTCAATTTACAAGTAAACAGAATTGGAGTTATTCCTTTCAGTTCTTCGACGTTAAGCGGCAAAAGCCACTGAGTGATATCAATAGTTTAAGCGCGGGTCAGAAGGCGATTATCCACCTTGTTTTTGAAGCTTATGGCCGTGGTGACTTGAAAGGTGGTTTGGTCATAATAGATGAACCAGAGATACACCTTCACTACCAATTTCAAAATGAATATCTGAAAGTGATTCAAGACATAAATAGAGATCAGGGATGTCAATACGTGCTTGTAACCCATTCGGAATCGCTTATCAATTCTGCTACGATTCATAAGGTCAAAAGATTTGCCTTGGATAATGAAAATTATACGGATATTAAAAACCCGGAGCTAACTGATAGCCAAAGCCTTCTGGTAAAAATTCTCGACAATACTCGCTCTACATATGCCTTTTTTGCAAAAAAAGTTGTGTTGCTCGAAGGAGAAACGGATAGGTATTTTTTTAAGTCAATGATTCAAGCTTACAAATCAGAGACGGATCAACAGATTGCTTTTTTGGACATAGGCGGGAAGCCAAAATATCTTGAGTGGAAGAACTTTTTTGAGGCATTTGGCCTGACGGTATATTACATTTGCGATTTAGATAATGCTTTTGAACTAATCTACGGAGAGAAGGCGTATAGTTTGAAGACTGCTGAATCAATATCGAGATTTAAATCTAGTCATACTAATTTGTCCACGGATATTGAACAAAAGTATCTGGAGAACATTTTCATACTAAAAAACGGTGAATTGGAAGATTACCTAGAGATACCTAAAGGTAAAGAAGTTCTTAACAAAATAATAAAGTTCTGCAACTCTCAACTTGCAAACTTTCTATTAGATAATGGAAATAAGAATTCCAAAGAGCTTCGTTCTATTATTGATAGAATTAATTAATTGGCAGCCATTTTTTCGTATTAAATGATTATCAAACATTCGGTTCACTCTTATTTGATTAAACCTATTAAAACGCATAGAAATCAGCCAAAACCGTGATAATCGTTAATCTTATAAATTGTGACTCCTTCTATTTTGCGGTTCGCCAGGCGTGATTAGTTCGTTGACTTAAAGGTCAGAATTGATGTTATTTATGCAGATTGTATTGAATTACTTAAATTTTCCGCTAGCTTTTTAATTCTTCAGTTTTCTCTAATAGTGCTTTTGGAGAATTATTTCCACTCGATTTGAGGTGATAAGTTTCAGTACGTAGCACAATTTCAAACTTTAGCAATCTTCTGTGGAATAACAAATTTTAAATTTATTTATTGAACTTTAGCGTTATTTCTTCGCGGATACACCATTCATCAAATATTAAACAATTATAACAAATTCGGAAATATAGTATTTGTGAAACCATTTCATTGTCCGTCGTCCTGTAAGTCATCATCATCGGCTACATAACTATTTGAGCCTTCGACCGAAATTTTGCCCATAGCATTATTAACCTGGGACAGTAATTCGTTCGCTCTAAATGACATATGCGATTCGAAATTGTCTTGAAGGAGGTTATTTGAATCGACTCTGTGTGAAGCTATCGCCTTTATTACGATTTCGCTATCCCCACCAACCTTGTCAGAGAGTGCAGCAATGTAGATTGATGGAGCTTTCGCACCAATTATACGATTAGTTCGGGCACTAAGCGGGGTTTTATTTAATATTGAATTATATTTCTGAGGCGGTATGCCAACGGTTTCGCACCAATCTTTAGGAAAAATGTGGTGCACATCTATAGAGTCGTCAAAATATGTCAGCTGTGTAATGGACTTTCCAGATAACCAGTCCTTGGCATCGTGGGCCAACAGCAATGAGTACAGACCCTTATATGCCGCACTATTCCTCGAACGCAATGTCCAAAGACGAGCCTTCATAAATTGTGCTTCTTGGATAGTTCTTGGAATTTCAGCAGAACCCCTGGCCCAATTAACTACTTCCACCAAGTCGAATGCAAAACGAGTTTCGGTAGTCCCACCGTATAACTCGCCAAAGATCCCGCACCAGAACCACTGGGAAATTTTTCGGCGTACCTCATGATTTTCAGCTTCATTTCCCAAAATCGAGAAAATCGCAGAAAGTGGAATCAATTGAGCCCCGTAGGGAAGGAATTTGGCATCAAAAATGTAGATCTCGTGAAGGAACTTTGAAGCTTCGATTAGACCATCGACGACTGAGCCACCGTGCTTTTTGTAATCTTCAAGCGTAAGCGCGAGCATGTCAGTACGTTTACAGCCAATTCTTGGCGCCCGTTCAGCTTCATCTGAAACCTCCAAGAAAGATTGTCGCCTTTCTCTTGTCGAAAGCAAACAGATGGCCTGCAGTAAGTCGGTATTCGAGAAATTCGAAACAACTTCGTGCGAGGAGGCAGCCCACTTCTTTTTCTTTTTCTCCCAATCTTCTCTCAGATCGTACTCATCGGCAGCATAAGTTGCTGTTAGCAATTCAAAAACGGTAAGGGTGACGCCGCCGGTATTGACCTTTTCAAAAACTTGGCAGACTGCATCTTTCGCGGTTTCGTTGGGAAGTTCGATAACTGGAACTTGATATTTATTGAAACGATCTAATATTTCAGCTTGAAATTTTAAGAAAATCTTGCTTGCGTCTTTGCCGTGTTCCCAATACTGCATGTATTCCTGGTACCAATCGTGCCAATCAAATACCTTGTTCAAGGGAAACATTCGATGCTGATATTCATTCGCCGGAGTTGAGTAATCGCCCTCAAGTTCCCCACCAAAAGTACGCGTCTTTTTATCTTCAGTAAGTAATTTAATTGTGTCTTCTCGGTTGTCGTCATCAAGTAATGCCGCCTCGATATCAATATAGAACCAACCAGTTACGCGTTTTTTGCGTATGTCCTGAGTTTCAATTGGCCCTTGGTGCATCAACGCGCGGTACAGGGATGTAATTCGCTGCTGACCATCTAGAACTAACCTCTCGGCCCTCACTGTCGAATCAAACTTGGCTCCTTCAACAGGTCGTTCTTTAAATTTGATGCTTCCACCAGTCTTTAACATCATCAAAGTTCCTACGGGATATCCAAGAGAAATTGAAGCAATTAAGGAAGCTATATTTCTGTCGGGCCACACCCATCCACGTTGAAACTCAGGAAGCTGCGACTTTCCACACGCTGCTTCCTTAAGGAGCTCTTCTAATCCCTCTTTTTCGATGCCAAATGTACCGACACTCATTTTGCCCCTTTTCCTACGCGTTGACTCCCGTATTAAATCCTATTGGGCTGACATTGGATATGTGGCGCCGATGTATGAAGGATCGCGATGAAAACTCACTAAATAAGTCTTTATTGTGGCGCTGACATTCGTTAAAGTCAGACCCGGCGGCTACCTTGGGTATCCGATAGTTAGGCAATAAGTACCCATAGGAGTCAGACATGGCATTGACCAGCGACCAGCTGAAGAAGTACTGGGATACCGCAAACGTCCTGCGCAAAAATCTTGATGCCGCCGAGTACAAACACATTGTCCTTGGCCTTGTCTTCCTTAAGTATGTTTCTGACTCTTTTTCCGAACGCCGCGAAGAACTCAACGCCGCCTTCTCTGACCCCAAGAGCGATAGATATAAGCCAGATGCCAAGCGCCTTAAGGCAGCCCTCGATGACCACAACTACTACAAAGAGGTAAACGTCTTCTGGGTGCCTGAATCCTCTCGTTGGGAAGAAATCCAAGACGGTGCCAGACAGGCAGACATCGCGTCTAAAGTAGATAACGCGCTTTATGAAATTGAAAGAGAAAACCCAAAGCTCGAAGGAATTGTTGAGCGACGCTATGCCGACGCAAAGCTTCCAGCATCTGACTTAGGCGCAGTTATCGACCTCATTGGCTCTATCAGTTTTGGAAACGGCCGCCATGAAGCCTCCGATGTTCTAGGTCAGGTTTATGAATACTTCCTCGGAATGTTCGCATCGGCCGAAGGAAAGCTTGGTGGGCAGTTTTATACAACTCCTTCTGTTGTGAGAACTTTGGTTGAGATACTCCAGCCAACATCTGGCCGCGTTTATGACCCTGCGTGTGGCTCTGGTGGAATGTTTGTACAGAGCGAACGATTCCTTAAAGCACACGGTGGCAAGCTCGGCGATATTGCAATCTATGGCCAGGAATCAAACCCAACGACTCGACGCCTCTGCGCTATGAACCTTGCTATCCGCGGTATTGATTTCGACCTTGGTAAATCTCATGGCGATACATTTCTAGAGAATCAACATCCAGATAAGCGTTTTGACTTCATCTTGATGAATCCCCCTTTTGGTAAGGAGGCTAGCTATCCAAAGCAACAACTCTTAAGTGACGTTCGTTGGAAAAAGTACGGTATCCCACGTGAGCGCCCAGCAAACTATGCATGGATGAGCCACGCAGTTCACCACCTAGCACCTAAGGGCCGTGCAGGGATAGTCATGCCTCGCGGAGCGTTTACCTCTTCTCAAGGTGGGGATGACACTATCCGCAAAGCATTTCTTGATGATGATGTTATTGAGTGCATAGTGGACCTACCAGGCCAGCTCTTCTTCAATACGCCAATTCCATGCTCGCTGTGGTTCTTTAATAAAGATAAGACGAAGTGGAAAAACAAGCGCGATAGTCAAGTTCTCTTTATCGATGCTCGCAAAATGGGCACCCGGATTTCAAGAAAACAAATAGAGCTCAGTGAATTCGAAATTAATTGCCTTTCTGATACTTTCAATAACTGGACTTCAGGTATTTACGTGGATATTGAAGGTTTTTGCAGTTCTGTTGGTCGTGACGAGATAGCAATTAACGGCAACTCGCTATCTCCTGGTCGGTATATAGGAACCGAAGAAGATTTGTCAGATAGTGATGAAGATTTTCAAACTAAGATGGATGGCTTGACGTCTCAACTTTTTAGTCAACTTGAGGAATCTCATCGACTTGAATTACAAATTGCTAAGCAATTAAAAGGCCTGGGTTATGAATTTTAAATTGAAGTTTGGAGAATGTGCAAAGCTCAGGAGTGAGAAGGTGAACCCCAGAGATGCTTTGTCTGCCAACTATATTGGTCTAGAACACATAGAACAGCAGTCTTTAGCCCTTTCGGGTCATGGCTTAGGTGCAGATGTTGATTCACTAAAGCAGAAGTTTTATGAAGGTGATATTTTATTTGGAAAGCTTCGGCCATATTTTAGAAAGGTCGTGATTGCTCCCTTTGACGGTATATGTTCAACGGATATATGGGTTGTGAAACCAAGAGAGGGCATTGATAGAAACTTTATTTTCTATTGGATGGCTTCGGAGGAATTTATCGCAAAGTCAACTACTGGCTCTGAGGGCGGAAGAATGCCTCGAGCTAACTGGAATTGGGTTAGTAAATTTGAATTGGAATTTCAGGACTTCAATCACCAGAAAGCCATAGGTACAGCACTGCGAGTACTTGATGAAAAAATTGCAGCAAACAAGCAACTCTCAAAGACCCTAGAAGACATCGCACAAACAATCTTCAAATCATGGTTCATTGATTTCGACCCAGTAAAGGCAAAGATGGCTGGGGGGAAGCCAGCCGGTATGGATGCTGTGACTGCTGCGCTTTTCCCTGACTCCATGGAGGATTCAGAGCTTGGTTTGATACCTAAGGGATGGGTAGTCAGTCTTCTTGGTGAATTGATTACCCCCAAGAAGGGCAAAACCATAACGAAAGCAACCTGCATTGACGGTGATGTTCCCGTTGTCGCTGGTGGCTTGCAACCGGCCTATTTTCATAATCAACCTAACGTTTTGCACCCTGTAGTCACAATTAGTGCTTCAGGTGCAAACGCAGGCTTTGTTCGCTTATATCTCGAGGATATCTGGGCATCCGATTGTTCTTTTATAAGTTCTGAAATATCGGAAACTGTATATTTTTGGTATCTCTTCTTGTCGAGAAACCAAGAGCTAATTTTTTCAAAGCAGCAAGGTGGCGCGCAACCACATATATATCCATCAGACTTGATGCGCTTGAAATTTTGCACTCCGAGTTCGACTGATTTAAGGCTGAAATTCGAGACTGTAGTAGCGCCGCTTTTTAATGAAATAGGTTGTTTGGAACGCCAGAATAAGTTGCTTGGGTATACGCGCGACTCCTTGCTTCCACGACTGATATCTGGAGAACTGCAAATACCTGAAGAAATGTTGACCTCATGATGGTTGCTTTTAACGAGGATGCCTACGAGCTCCAATGTCTAGATTGGCTACAAGCTATTGGTTGGACTTGGGCAAAGGGACCTGAAATTGCACATGACGGAATGATGCCTGAGCGCACTTCTCACAAAGATATTTTGTTAGCCAGCAGGGTTGAAGATGCGCTTTCCCGTATCAACCCAGGCACACCTAAAGATGTTATTCGCAAAGTAAGACAAACTTTGGAATCACCGGGTGAAACTGATGTATTAAAGGCTAATAAGCAGATTCATCAGTGGATCACTGAGGGATTTCCTGCAAAGGTGCGGGAGGAATCTGGTGAAGAAACCACAAAGTTACTGTGGCTTATAGATTTTGAGAATATTGATAATAACGATTGGTTAGCTGTGAATCAGTACTCGGTCCAGGTCGATAGTGATGCTGGAACTCGCAGACCAGACATTGTTTTATTCCTCAATGGAATCCCAATTAGCGTTCTGGAGTTAAAAAGCCCGGCAGTAGAAGATGCTGATATCTGGCAGGCGTATAACCAGCTTCATACCTATAAAGAACAAATCTCAAAGCTCTTCTATTACAACTCGGTATTAGTTATCGCCGATGGCGCAGACGCTCGCATGGGCAGCTTGACCTCAGAAAGAGAGCGGTTCTTAAAGTGGCGCTCCGTGGATGGAGAGGTGCGCGACCCATACGGAGCCTTTGGTCACACCCAAACGTTGATAGAGGGGCTATTTAATAAACGGCATGTATTAGACATCATTCAGCATTTCACGGTATTTGTTGGCGGTCAGAAAACTATCAAAATGCTTCCTGCCTATCACCAGTTCTATTCAGTCAAAAAAGCATATTCACGTGCGCTAAAAGCTAGCGCAGATAATGGTGATGGTCGTGGCGGGCTCATGTGGCATACCCAAGGTTCGGGTAAGAGTTTTGAGATGGCTTGCCTTGCGGGAATGTTGGCAACAAGTAAGGCGCTAAAGAATCCAACTATTGTTGTTGTGACAGATAGAAAGAATTTGGACACCCAACTCTTTGACATCTTTGTAGATGCAAAGGCACTTATGCGCCAACTGCCTGAGAATGCAGATTCACGGGAAGATTTGCGGGAAAAGATTGCTACGAGGCCTGTAGGTGGAGTTATCTTTACAACTATTCAGAAATTTGCCCCAGAAGGTATTGAGACTAAGTTCCCAGCCCTAACTGAGCGCCGAAATGTCTTTGTCTTTACGGATGAAGCCCATCGTTCACAGTACGGATTTAGCGCTCGTATTGATAAAGATAATAAATTTAAAGTCGGGTACGCCCAGCATCTGCGAGATGCTCTACCAAAGGCAACCTTTGTCGCATTTACTGGCACCCCTGTTGCCGAAGCCGATAGAGATACCCGCCTGGTTTTTGGAGATGAAATTGATATCTATGACATGGCACAAGCTAATGAGGATGGAGCGACCGTTCCTATTTATTACGAGGGTCGTCTTGTTGCACTTGAGCTTCCTGATGAAGCCAAGAAAGAGCTAGATGAATTAGCTGAAGACCTCATAGAAGATGAAGAAGAGAATATCCAGGCCGGGCTTAAAAAACGCTGGGCAGAGCTTGAACAAATTGTTGGTTCTGAACCACGGTTGGAAAAGATCGCCATGGATATCATCACCCACTTTGAAAATCGTTGTAAGTCGCCAGAGCTTGTAGATGGAAAGGCAATGATTGTTGGGATGAGTCGTAACATTTGTGTTGATTTGTACGATCAGATAATTAAGATGCGTCCCGAATGGCACGACAGCGACCACCGCAAGGGCACAATAAAAATTGTCTTCCACTCATCTGCCTCAGATAATGAAAAATTAAGGCCGCATGCCTACACAGAGCCACAAAAGCGCGAGCTAGCTGACAGATTTAGGGATGAGAAAGACCCGCTAAAAATAGTCATTGTTCGCGATATGTGGCTTACGGGTTATGACTCACCACCTTGTCACACGATGTATGTAGATAAGCCAATGAAGGGTCACAACCTGATGCAGGCGATAGCTCGCGTTAACCGAGTATTTAAAGACAAGCAGGGTGGTTTAGTAGTTGACTACATCGGAATCGCCACCGAACTCAAAGAAGCACTTGCTACATACACAAAGGGTAAGAAGAAAACTCCCCCGGTTGAATTTATCGAAGAGGCATTGGGAGTCTTCTTTGAAAAGCTCACTATTGTGCGTGACTTATTGCATGGCACATCCATTGATGGTTTCAAAGATAAACCCCATGCAATTATCCCAGTAATTGCTGACTCTATCTACGGACTAGAAGATGGGGCAAAACGTTTTGCCGATGCATCCTCTGCTCTATCTAAGGCATATTCGTTGGTAAATAGTCAGACTTCTGCAATTATCCACCGCGAAGAGGTTGCGCTGTATCAAGCGATTCGTGTGATGCTGACTAAGGGTGAAGCCACTGGAAAGAAACAAACAGATGCCGAACGCGAACTGCTTATTCGCCAAGCGCTATCTCGCGGCATTGTTCCTGAGGGAATTATCGATGTCTTTAGCGTTGCAGGATTAGATCGACCAAATATTGGACTTCTCTCTGAGGAATTCTTGCGTGAAATTCGCGCGATGAAAGAACGAAACCTTGCAGTGGAAGCCCTTAGTAGATTACTCAAGGGTGAGATTAAGGCACGCTTTAAAACAAATGTTGTAAAGAATTCCCAGTACTCAGAGTTATTGGAAGCGGCACTTTCTAAGTATCGGAATCGAAGTATCGAGACTGCTCAATTAATTGAAGAGCTCATTGAACTAGCTAAGAAACTCAATGACCAAATCAAAGCTGGCAACGCCGATGGCCTCACGGATTATGAAGTTGCTTTCTATGACGCGCTTGAAGCAAATGAGGCGGCGGTGCGCGACATGAAGCATGAAGACCTAGTTCGCCTTGCTCAGGAATTAACGCGAAAGGTGCGTGAAAACATTAAGGTCGATTGGTCGGTCCGCGAATCTACCCAAGCCGCCCTTCGAGTGATGGTTCGTGATTTACTGGATAAATACGGGTACCCGCCAGATTTCTCTAATATGGCAATCGAAACCGTAATTCGTCAAGCTGAATCATTGACGGAAGAATGGCTTCAAGCGCGCAACTAAGCAAACTTTAGTTGCCAATTTTTTGGTTACGAAACTGAACTCTCATGTGAAAGATGAATAGATTCACATTGAGAAACCCTTAAAAATTGGTATAGAAAGTCTTGAGTGACGTGGAATAATTGTAAATTTGAAAGTCCTGGATAAACTTAATTTGAAATTGGGAGTGTTTAGTTTTGACTTTTACTTATTTGCGGTGAGAGCAAGTACAATTGGTTACATGATTCCAGATCCCAATTGGCTCTATTCAACAATTGTTCAAGCGTCTGCAGCTTTTGTCGCAATTTTGGCAGGATTCACCATCACTCGGATCACAGCAAATCGTTCTGAGATAGATCGTGATATTTTTCGCCTCGCAATAGTAGGACCTGAAATAGCTCGTGTCGAAAAAGTAAAGTTACAAGCAGAAATGCGACGAATTGGCGAGGAAGCTCCAAAATATTTATTGGGGGCTTTGGAATATTTGGAGCAAAATCCTTCAGCAAGCGACTCAGAAATTAATGGTTCGTTCGAAGACGGTAATGTGAAATTAACCGAAAACGAAATTAATGAAATTCTGTCAAAAATGCGTGGCAATTTGGATACGGCTAGGAGCATCATTCCGCCGAAACTTCATATTTACGAAATTCCTCAGATAGATGAATCGCAGCTTGAACGTCTCGGACTCAATTTAAGTCCTGAAGAAAAAGTCGTCTATCTATTTGTGCTCAAGGAAATTCGCGCTAAGAGGTCTCAATTTCTGGGAGACAGACCATTACTGGGAGTGAATACGAACGCCCTCACAGAATGGTATGAGAGTCGATTCGCTATTGATTCCTTGTTCTACAATGGTAGCCACGATCCAATTCAGGAGAAGGAAGCCAATGAGTCACTGGGTAAATTATTAATAGAACAGTCAACACTCGAGGCAGACATTAAAGTGCGAACGTTGATGGTAAAGTTGCATTGGTTCCATGCGGCAATAACGACTTTGACTCTCTTTGGGATAGTGGTACCTACATTTTTCATGACGAGGAGACCAGTTCCAACTTCGCCGGATTATCGTAATTTTACTTTGATTACTTTTTTGATTGCCATAGGTTTTAGTGCTTTCTATATCTTCAATTCATTACAACATAGGCGACCACCAAAGCAGAATCCATAAAATTTATTTTACAAATTCATACTCAATTTACAGCAAACACATCTGATTAGATACATTCGCAATCACTCTTTTCGAATTACAAAGTTGTTCAACGTTCGAGTTTACCATAACCTGAGCTTGGTCCTAGTAAGTCGTGAGGGTAAAATTGTCTCGCTCTTGATAATTGATAGCCACCGAATTTACAAAAGTGAACGCAATACGTACTGCATGATTCCGCCATGGCGATAGTAATCGGCTTCACCTGGGGTATCGATGCGAACAATTGCGGTAAATGTTTTGTCTCCTGCGGTAACTGTTAACTCTTTTGGAATGCCGCCAGTTGAATACGAGATGACACATGAATTCGTTGACAAAGAATTACTTGCTCCGTGAAACTACATACGCCTATCAACTAAACCGACAACAGCACCATACGATAAAGATGACTGTGTAATAACGAACGATAAATGAGAAATAAATTCGCAATTATCGTTCGTTATTACTAGCTCAATACTTATTTGATTTCGTCTTATCTCGGGGCGATTTGCATGGGTTGTTGAAAGTTTCCCGTAAGGACAGTTGCCACTCCCAAGTGATTCTCTGTTATCTTAATTGCTGTCGACATAGAAAAAGTGTGCATGTAGGCATGGTGAACAGTCAGAACAAGATCCTGAAATACGTTGTCATCTTCAAGTTTCACGATCTTGAGTTTCAACTCCTGACACGTTTGTAAAGACAGATGGCGGGCATGTGTAGCAGTTTCCGCATGATCAGATAGCCGCGAGATTATACTTGTAACAATTTCTTCCTTAGAGTCTTCGTCTTTGAACATATTTTCCAATAGCCATTCACCGACCATTGTTTTTGACCAAGATATTGCTTGTACACATTCGACGAGGAATGACGGGTGATAGCGCGACACGATTTGTTGCCATAGTGGAATACTTGCTGGGTCTCTCTTAATATTCTTTAATGCCATATCAAACTCGTCCAAAACGGCTTGTGCAGGCATCCCAAAAATTTGAGGGTCTATCGGCCCCAAACTTGATTGATTGCCCATAACAATTTCTTTCGCTGAACAAGCGATCATTGTTCCCGCTGACATAGCTAACTGAGGAACGATTACTCGTATGTCTTTTTCAAAAATATTCCATAAGTACCGAACCAACGCTTCTGTAGCGGCAATGTCTCCACCTGGCGTATGAAGAATTAAATCAAGGCCTTTTGTGCGGTCGAGTTTATGAACGGCCGCCATAAAGGCGTTCATGTCATCGTCACCCAACTGAACATTTGGAGTTCCTATAGGTCTATTAAGCCACCCCGAGTAATAAGCGATAACATTTCTTTTAGTGTGGGAGTGCAATTCAGCAAGGTACTTGCGTCGAACTAGATCAACAGCCTGCAGCCCCTTTTTTTGTTGCTCACCAATTTCTTCGAGAACGTTTTCCCAACCTGGCATCGCTATGCAATCGTGGTATTTGACTGCAACACAGTTCTGATTGCTGGATTTGCTAAGGAGACATAATCAAATCTTGGAGGCCGCTCAGTGATCGGTGGAACTGTGGAAATAAAATGTTGCACATAAAGTTCGTTAAGGTCCTGTTCTACAGGCGTCTCTCTGGATTCTTTCGATTCTTCGTATGCTTCGACTAACGAGTTTTTTCGAGTTGGTAGTTCAAATGTTGTATTCACAACTTTATTCCCCCGTCGCCTTTGAACAAGGAGCCTACACCCATACGACCCGCGAGCGCGAAATTACACCCGAATACAATAACTAGGTGGGAAATTCACGGACTCGCAGGCTTGAAAAGAATCGATATTTTGAGCGTCGCTACTTCGAAGGCCAGAAGGATCAAAGGGGAAACGAGATTGATTCTAAGTCCCCTGTTTCATCCTTTCCGGCACACAGAAGGCGGTGCTGTCGGTTCAGTTGACGGATGCTGGCAGTTTCATGCAACAAGCAGTTCCTTAGCAACGACTTCATGTGCTATTTCATATTCTCGCGTTGTCACCTGCTGTGCCAAGAAATTAAGAGTAACCAGATTTACAAGAGTGAGCGCAATACGTACTGCATGATTCCGCCATGGCGGTAGTAATCGGCTTCACCTGGGGTATCGATGCGAACAATTGCGGTAAATGTTTTGTCTCCTGCGGTAACTGTTAACTCTTTTGGAACTCCCCCGGTGTTGAGTGCAGTTATGCCGGTGATGCTGGGGAATACATTCACTAGGAGTACGAATACCTAATAAGTTGTCGCTACTGTAGATAGTGAATTGAAGGATTCAGTATTTGACGGCCCCATAATTGCTTTCTTTCAAGAGCTGTGAGCTGTGCCTGGTCGGCAGCAGCGTTCCACTCAGCGGTAATAATGCCGATCTGGTGATCGATGATCTCTTGAGCTTGGGCACGAGTGAGGTGGTAAATTTCAGCGGCGGCGAGAGCGACGCAGAGTCGCGAACTACGTTGGCCATCTCGTCCGATAGCCATTGCTTGGTCGGCGCTCTCACCAGATCGAAGCTGAGGGCAGAGATCATAAGCTGGCGTCAAAGTGAGTTGCTCGCCATCCCAGAAGGCGGCGTGGTTGCGAGCTTGATCGTCTATGTTTCCGACGTTAATATTGAACACAATTCTGCTAAAGAGCTCACGCAAAGTTTGGTCTGGGTTGGTAAACCGAGCGCGGATTACGTCGGCGAAATTTGGATAGGTGGCGTACCTGCCAAACATTTCATCAAGTTTAAGGAGAGTCAGCGCTGATACAACGAGGCGGCGCTCTCCAGGAGTTCCTGGATCGGATCCAACATTGCCTGGACGATCAAAACGATCAACCAATAGGACATGACGACCAAGAGAGCTAATCAGTTGAGTATGAGCAACATTTAAACCCACACGTCGGGCCAGCTCCATCGCCACCGCCTCAGCCTTAACAACCGGGTAGGGGTCAGTCGTAAGGGAGAGTTTCGCGATCAATTCTCTGCTGGGTTCGTTTGCAGCATGTTCGCTTAGCGCCACTTTGGGTCGTGCTCCACCGATCGAGCTGCCATGAAGAAGTGCGGAATCCAATGAAGGCGACAAGGTTTCCCCATTCAGCAGCTTTTCTGCCGCGGACTGCATTTCAGACAAAGTTGCGCTGCTGCTGCGTGGTACATATTTAGTCGAGCTGGCTTGAAAATCAAGGGCCCCGATCCGGTTACTACCCGACTCGAGTAGATATGTTAGGAGCGGCAGATCACCGGTATCGCTCGAATTGGTAAGTTTGCCCATCCGATGGGCGAGAATAACGCGCTGACCCCACGAGTCAGGTGCGCCATCGCGGATAGCACCCGCTACCTTCATTCCGCTCGGAGGGTTGATTCTGCCTGAGACCAAGGGAAGTTCTGGCAGATAAAGTGGGATTGCATCACCACGTGATAGGTAACTTCTACCGTAATTAAAGACAAGAAGATCTCCAACTTGCTTTACTGCTCCGGCCACGACTGGCTCTGTGGCCCCCGGTAACCAGACCCAAACATAAGCAGTGTTAATTTCTTTGGTGTCCAGAGCGCTGCCTGCAGTTTGTGTTTGTTTAGAAGTTGTCATCAATCTCATCGGATGATCGGTTCCTGACACGGACGGGCAGCAGTGCTAATCGGTCTTGGCTACGAGAAAGAAGGTCTGGTAGGTCATCGGCTTTTGCCCCAAGAAGATCAAGTCCAACAAGGTGAGCTATTTCGAAAACGGTTCCGATTGCTACTGTTGTGGACCCGCGTTCGATACTGCTCAATGTCAGCGCTGAGATTCCTGCCCTTTGAGCCAATTCCTTCTGGTTCCATCGCCGGGAGCGCCGGGCTCTTGCAATTTCCAACCCGAGAACGCTGGTAAGCGCGGTTGTTTGTGGCGTATATGAGTGTGCTTTTCGCATTCCAAACCTCCTCAAACCCATAATATATCATGTTTTAGAGCCCTAAACAATAATACATCATAGAAAACAGTTCCGCCCGAAATGCCTTCCTTGCAACGCTCCCTGCAATTACCAGCTGAGCAATCTCACTTTGCGTGAGATTGATTCCTGCTACAGTTTTTTACTGACTGATTGACGGCAAAAAGAACTCGAAATTACTTCGGGTTCTTTTTTGTTTCTCAAAACTCAAATTCACAGGTGATAGTAAAGGCTTTGTTTCCGGTTAAACCTAACGAGGTACGAAAGTAATCCTTCTACTAATCAAGTTCAGTGCTCTCGTCTCCCAACCCGCGTCTAGCCAAACTTTGGCTTGAACATGGCTCGGATCATTTGCCCACCATGCGTTGTACTCAAATGCGCTAGAAGGAAGGCCGCCGTCAACAAGGACTGCAATGTCCTCGAATGTAAGCGTCAATTCTTTGTCTCTTCGCTTCAAGTATTCGGCGATTCCAGAATATTTACTCATGATCCCTTCCCATCTTTTGCTTCTTGCCCTTCATGTAGCTTGAACTCAATCTGATACCGATAGAAACTTACATTTGGCACCATGGAAAGTGCGTTCCTTAGTCGTAAATCATTTTCCAAGGCAATCACGATTCCACGCACCGATTCGTTTTTGATTGCTAGATCCTGTTTAACAAAACCCATGTAGCGAAGGATTTGACCTACGACCACATCTGAAGCCTTACCCTTTTTAAGTTCGATAACCAAATATTCGGCTTTATCTTTACTAATGGCTAATATATCGATGGGTCCCGTATCACTCGGAAACTGCTGGGCCACCACCTTTCCATCATCTGTAACAAGGTCATATTTCTTTCCCAAATCCGTTGCGGCCCAATTGAAAATCAGAAAATCTTCGAGATGTTTCTCCAAAGCAAAAGCTGTTGGGTCTTCAATTTCTGGGTCTGTAGAAACGATGGTCTGCGGCGCCTTGTTACCAAGCAACTGTTCGATTTCATCGGCATACTTGCTAATGTCGGTCATAGTGACCCCGCCAATGGCCGAAGACCGCAGGTTGTCAGACATCTCAGATTTTTGAAAGGTCACCGGAAGCCACCTGACCGAACGCCTGTGAGGAAGAATTCCACCTGACACATACACGTAATCGGATGCCACTTCAGCGGCATGAATCAGACCTGCTTTATCTGGACACAGGAGTATGTCTCCAATTTCCAACCAACGTCCAAAACTAGAAAGCATTCCCGCCGCCAATCCCAGTCCCACCGGGGTTTTGTCTGGATTATATTTAAGTACCTGCGCTTTTAACGCTGACTTATGCTCTCCCCAAGAGCCATTTAGGTATGGGCGTAAATCTTCCAAGAAATCGAAATCCATTCCGACAAAGGAACCATCAAAGCATTCTTGACTGTATTTGCTTGCCTCACCCAACATCAAGCGGAAATATTTTTTCAAGCCTACCCCTTTTTGGCCGCCAGGTGATTACCGTGTTTTCAGCCCATCGTTGCAATACCTGCGCAAGTATTTCTAAGGATGTCATCCAGATCGGTGTTTGTCTAGGGTGGTTGTTGAATTCTTCGGCAATGGCGTCAAGTTTTTCATCAGTATGGGTTGATAGATCAGTGCCCCCGGGAAATTTTTATCAAGTTGATCGGACATCTTGCGCAGACACTATTGTTAAAGATGTCAGCCAGTTGCACACACTTCAAATTCTCTAACATCACGCTATTGGTGAACCAATTTGGAAGAGAAGGAAACTAGATCCGAAGGCGATAAGCCGGTTCCGTAAAGTCCATTGACTTGCCACAGGCCACTGATGCGAATTTTGTCTTTGGTCGATGACGAGCCGAGCCAATCTTGAGAAGCTGCGCAGTCAGTGCACAACGAAACAGTAGAGATAATTCTGGCCTCTAATACAATTCGCGATGCCTTCTCCGGTTCAGAAATGACTACGAATTCGAATTGATCTCGGATGTAGGCAGACACCTCTTGTTCCACCTCATCTTGCTTCAAATAGTCGACCAGAGGAGCGATCTTCCTCTTTGCCGCTCTCGTTGTAAGATCGAACTCCCACTGCGCAAGGAATGGATCTTTATCACGATTCAACAATGCGCGTCCAATGTTCTTACGAAAAATACTGCGGTCTTTATTGGCGACTAAGAAGTGCTCTTTGAGCCGAGAACGTAAATTTCCATCCCCCGTATGAGTGCCGATTCGCACGATGCGTTTGCCATTGTGACCAGTTTCCCCTTTCTCAAACAAAACATAAATGCCGTTTGACGGAATGTGTTCAACTTTGTATGGAAATCTGTGAGTTTTTAATTCTCGGAGTAGTAGATGCAACCGAGCACAGATCTCGTTCATAATTGGTTTTTAAGAAATTGCAGTTGCTTCCCAGATGTCAGGCCAGCCATAGGCACTTCGTGATGCACCAGGTGCGAAACGAGAAATTTGCGGTATTTTTCCCCCGCGAGAATCACGAAACGATCATGCTGCAGGTCCGATACCAAGTTGAGCTTCTCAACTACTCCGATAGCCCAAGCCTTGATATCTCTCGATTTCATGGTTTTTAACGTTAATTCATATGGTTCGATTACGTCATTCAATGCCAACAGCCCATGCTTGGCAGAGAGCACATAAATTACATCGGGTTTCAAAAATTTGGCGAATATCAGTGCGCTCTTAAACCAGTCGCTGATGTATATGTCCTCTACTTTTGCTGGCTCTTTCAGTTTCGTTTTGACGCATGAAATCAATACGACTGTCTTCATGGCCATAGATTTGTTATTGGATAGGTTGTAAGCGAAATCAACACACGTTGGATCCTCACAGGAAAATATAACTGTTTTTGTTTATGTGAGTGTGAATCGTGGTTGCTCGAGTCGCAGTAGGTCAAAGATGGTTATACATTCGATATCTAACCCTCGGCAAGCATTAGGGATTTGGATTTTCTTCATCGACTGAATTAATTTCTCTTGTGATACAACAACGTCTCCATGAGCCAGCGCGTGAGCAACTAGGTAGAAGTCGGCACTCTGGAGAAACTCATTTACAGCAAATTGGCCGTACCCATGACTTGTAGCCCATATGCTGGCTGTCCGCATATTAGAGGAAGTCAGTGCGTCAGGCGTAAGAAAGAAAGTACCGACGCGATCTTTAGCCCAGTCAGCAAGTTCATCATTTCCCGCGCGAAGTTCGTCCCCTACTTTCTCAACACTGAAAATTTTGCCGGAATTGCATTCACGATCGACCCAATCCCAAAATGCCGGACAGAAATCAAAGCCATAATGAAAATTTTTCGCTTGGATGAACACGTTTGCATCGAGCAGATACCTCATCAGAGGATTCCCATTCGTTGTCCAAGCTTATGAAAAGTCGAGAGTTTGCTGAACCCGAGCATTCGAAAAGCATCATGATACATAGTCCGACCTTCAACTGTGTTGATAATAAGCGCGCGTGCAAATCGCTTACTAACACGCACGGGCTGGGTATTATAAAAGTCTCCACCACCGCTGGCGCGGTCAGCAACAAAGCCCATAACTCGAGCCCGCTCTGTGGCATATGCACCTTGGTATTCTTCCCACGATAGACGGTCCGTATCAAAAATACGACGAAGAACAACAAGGGTGCTGACCTTGAACATGCGTGCGAGCCTGTCTAGTTCGGCCTCCGTCACTCGGCCCGAATTCTGATTGTCTCGGATGCGCGCGAGCGGGACGAGAAACTCGGCTGCTACCTCATTACACCATCGCTCGATTCGATTTTCAGAATGCTCCGCAAGGTTTGTTTCGGACACCGCGGACTGTCCCAACCAGATATGAACCAATTCATGGGCGAGCGTGAAAGTTTGCGCTGCTTTTGTATCCGCACCGTTGATAAATACGAGCGGGGCGACCGGATCTGTCATGGCGAATCCGCGAAATTCTTCTGGATTAAGTTTGCGATGCGTATTGCTTCCTACAATGCCGCTAACCATAACGAGTATGCCAATTTCTTCAGCCTGTTCGGCGAGACGCCCAAATGCATCACTCCATGTTGATCCTCGGTTTTCAACATCAAATGCAAGAACAGCACGCATTTTCTCGGCAACTTCGACGACCTTATCTGTGAGCGTTGCGCTTCCCACGGATTCCAGTTGACGTTCATCATTCTCTTCTAAGAATTCCTTGTACCATTCCTGCCGTCTTTGGCACATATATATGACATCAAGCAGATCTGCACTTGGTTGAGATCTAGCAACATCACCGATTGTTCGAAAATCGGGTAGAGGCATTTCTTCAACAGGAGGCACAGAGAGCAATAGCATTCCGATCGGAGTATGAGTGGCATCGGCAAAGGCCTGCAGTTGTTTCAGGGTTGGGTTGCTGTCTCCCGCTCGCCAATTCGGTAACTTGGGGAAACGTCGCGCAAGGTCTTCGGGGTCAATGCGAGACCGCTCGCTGGCCCACTCGTACAATTCAGAGCCGATTTCCACGCGTACATCCATGAAGTGATTATATGTGCCTGATCTGACTTAGCTCCTCCCTAAAGCTGAAAATCGACTCAAATGTCGATGCTAGGAAAAGTTGTCCAGATTTGCTTCAGCCGCAAAGTTGCTCTTATCTCTTCAGGGAGTTTCCCCTAGTTTGCCGTGATGTGGTCGATAATGCCATCAGAATTCCACGTGTACTCATAAAGCTTTAGGATTCGTCTCTGAAAAATATTGAAGATCAGATAAATTGGTTGGATGCTTCCCGAAGAGTCTAAGCGGGTAAATTTCACTTAAGGCCTACAGAAATAAATCATTTGTTCCGAAGTCATAAAGCCACTTTCCAACTCCTACGTGTGTATAAGTTTTAGTAATTGCCTTTTTAGACTTCAACTATTGTTTAAAAGTCTTTCATATAGCTCTTTGTCAGAAAAGTTATTTTCTAACTTGTCTACATCTCCATTTGTCAGGAGATCTGCAAAATACTTCCGATCCTCAGGAAATTCAAAATTTATCATGATCAAATCAACGGAAAGTGCTCAGATTTACAAAAGTGAGCGCAACACGTACTGCATGATTCCGCCGTGTCGATAGTAATCGGCTTCACCTGGGGTATCGATGCGAACAGTTGCAGTAAAAGATTTGTCACCGGCAGTTACGGTTAACTCTTTTGGAACGCCGCCGGTGTTGAGTGCAATTATGCCGGTGATGGAAAAGGTTTCGCTTCCGGTTAAACCAAGTGTGGCTGGAGTCTCGCCATCTTTGAACTGCAATGGAAGCACTCCCATGCCGATCAAATTGGAGCGGTGAATGCGCTCAAAGCTTTCGACAATTACTGCGCGAACGCCGAGAAGTGCGGTTCCCTTTGCTGCCCAGTCGCGGGAGGAACCGGAGCCGTACTCTTTGCCGGCAAGAATTACTAAGGGAACGCCGGCGGCTTGGTAGGCAACGGATGCATCATAAATTGTGGTTTGTTCACCGTTGTTTAAGAAATTGCGGGTGAAGCCACCTTCAACTCCGGCAAGCAGTAAGTTCTTCAAACGGATATTGGCAAAGGTTCCACGAATCATAACTTCGTGATTTCCACGTCGTGATCCATAAGAGTTGAAATCTGCGCGTTCGATTCCGTGTTCGGTCAAGTACTTACCGGCGGGTGAATCAGCTTTGATGTTACCGGCGGGTGAGATGTGATCAGTTGTTACCGAATCCCCCAGCACCGCTAATACCCGGGCGCCGCTTATGTCAGTTACCGGTGTTGGTTGCTTGGGCATGCCCGCAAAGTAAGGGGGCTTGCGCACATAGGTTGATTTGGCATCCCACTCAAAAGTTTTTCCAGTCGGTGTGGCAAGGGAGTTCCAGCGGTGGTCGCCATCAAAGACGGTGGCGTAATCTTTTTTAAACATCTCAGATGAGATCGAGGAATCAATCACGCTCTGGATCTCTTGTGGTGTTGGCCAAATATCCTTTAAATAGACATCGTTTCCAGATAGGTCCTTGCCTAAGGAATCGGTGGCAAAGTCATGGTCCATGGTGCCGGCGATGGCGTAGGCAACTACTAATGGCGGTGATGCCAGGTAGTTCATTTTTACTTCGGAGTGAATGCGACCTTCAAAGTTGCGGTTTCCAGAGAGAACTGCAGTTACCGCTAAATCGCCTTCATGTACCGCATTGCTGATTTCAATAGGTAGCGGACCAGAGTTACCGATACATGTTGTGCAGCCATAACCAACTAAGTGGAAGCCGAGTGCTTGCAAGTATTGGGTTAAATCAGCGCGATCATAGTAATCAGTAACGACTTTTGATCCTGGCGCTAAAGATGTTTTTACCCAGGGCTTTGAGTTGAGACCTTTTTGTACAGCTTTTTTAGCAAGCAGTGCGGCACCGATCATCACCGATGGGTTTGAGGTATTTGTGCAAGAGGTAATGGAGGCGATAACTACATCGCCATTTTTTACTCGGGTAGCACCTGCTGCGACCTCGCCTTTATTTGTTTTCTCACCGATGTAGGTTGGCAGAATTTCTGCAAAAGCGTTTTTGGAATCGGTAAGTGAGATGCGATCTTGTGGCCGCTTAGGTCCAGAGATAGATGGGACCACGGTGGAAAGGTCCAGCTCAACAATTTGTGAGAAACGTGGCTCCTTAGTTGGGTCATGCCACATTCCTTGGCTTTTTGCATATTTTTCAACTAGTTCAATTTGATCTTCGCTGCGACCGGTGAGTCTTAAGTAGCGCAGAGTTTCCTCATCAATTGGGAAGATGGCACAGGTTGATCCGTACTCCGGACTCATGTTTCCAATAGTGGTGCGATTAGCCATCAGCACCGATGCAACGCCAGGGCCAAAGAACTCAACAAACTTTCCGACAACTCCTACCTTTCGCAAAATTTCAGTAATGGTCAGGGCCATATCGGTGGCGGTGGTGCCAAGGGGTAGCTCACCAATTAATTTGAAACCTACCACGCGTGGAATCAGCATCGAGACTGGCTGGCCAAGTAAGGCGGCCTCGGCTTCAATGCCGCCGACGCCCCAACCCAGAACTCCTAAGCCGTTAACCATCGTTGTGTGGGAATCGGTGCCGACTACCGTGTCTGGGTAGGCGCGCAAAACGCCGTCGACGGTGCGGGTCATGACAACGCGGGCTAAGTACTCAATATTTACTTGGTGCACGATGCCGGTGCCAGGGGGTACAACCTTGAATTCGGCAAAGGCGCTTTGGCCCCAACGCAAGAATCGGTAACGCTCTTGATTGCGCTGGTACTCAATGTCGGTGTTTTGCTGGAAGGCATCTTTAGTACCAAATTTATCGGCGATCACGGAGTGATCGATTACTAACTCAGCTGGTGCCAGTGGATTTACTTTGGCCGGATCTCCCCCGAGTTCAACAATCGCCTCGCGCATGGTGGCTAGATCAACGATGCAAGGAACGCCGGTGAAATCCTGCATTATTACCCGAGCTGGCGTAAATTGAATTTCGGTGTCGGGCTCAGTCGTTGGATCCCAGTTAGCAAGTGCCTTAATGTGATTGGCAGTGATATTTGCGCCATCTTCGGTGCGTAATAAATTTTCAAGTAGCACTTTTAAACTAAATGGCAAAGTGGCGGCGCCTTCGATATTGGAGATATCGAATATTTCAAAACTCTTGCCCGCAACCACTAGATTTTTCTTTGCGTTGAAAGAGTTTTTACTCATATTTTGCGCCCCTCGTTTAAGTCTTAACTAGTGCTTAATCTACCTTAGCCCGCGAGTACTGGGCAACACACTCGATGTGATGTGTCATTGGAAAGAGATCAAAAGCACGTATTTTTACGAGTGAATAACCGTAATCTGCAAGATATCTGGTATCGCGCGCCAAGGCGGCGGGATCGCATGCCACATAAACAATTGTGCGGGGTTGCAATCTTGCAATTTGCGTAACAACTTCCTTGCCGGCGCCATCGCGGGGTGGATCTAAAACTACGACATCGGCGCGAGAGATTCGCGGCAAGTGTTTAGCGACATCGCCAGTTACGATTTTGATGTTTGGCTGGTCTTTAAAATTTCTAGTTGCATCGGCGGTTGCGATTTTGCTACCTTCAATTAAATCGATCTGGCCCGTTTCGCCAACTTGATCGATAATGGCGGCCGAAAATAAACCAACGCCACCGTAAAGATCTAAAAGGTGATCCCCTTTTTTGAATTGGCCGAATTCAAGTACTACTTGGGTGAGGATTGTTGGTGCAGCTTTATGGCTTTGCCAAAAAGATGCTTGACTTACTTCTAGCGTTTTTCCCAAAACTTTTTCATGTAGCCGGGCCGGGCCTTCAGTTAGCCGCGCTTTTTCCTCCCCGCGCGTTGGGGCAGCAGCAATTGCCCGCTCCCCGGTATTAGAGGCGCTAACCTCTAGCCGAAGATCGCCTTTGAGCGATCTTTGCGCTAACTCAGGAAAATTGATCTCTTCGGCGCAAATCAGGCAGTCGGTCACTGGAAAAACAGTGTGCGAGCGCGCCTGATAAAACCCTAACTTTCCGTCGTGATTTGTGGTGGCAATCGCGCGGGTGCGCCAATTTGAACTCTCCCCCACTTTTTCCACCTCAACTACCAGCTCCATTTTTGCGATTCGGGCAAATTGTTCAGTGATTACTTGTGATTTCAAAGTGCGTTGATGGGAATCGGAGATATGTTGAAAGTCGCACCCGCCACAACCACCTCGATGTGAAAAAGAACAAGGTGGCGTTACCCGAAACTCTGATGGGCTTTGTACCGATACCACATCGGCGCGATTAAAAGTTGCGCCAGTACTGGTAATTTCAACGGTACATACTTCACCTGGAATAGCATGGCGGATGAAGATCACCGCACCGCCATGGCGGGCAATGAAATGTCCCCCATGTGCCACCTTTTCAATAGTGACCGCTACTAAATCTCCAATATTGAGCTTTGATTGCTTCGGTGGTGCCATAGATACAAGCCTATGGGTGTAAGTTATCCCTCGTGCACGTAGTCATCATGGGTTGCGGTCGAGTTGGTTCATCACTGGCGACCGAGTTAGAAGCAGCCGGACATAAAGTCTCAGTCATCGACCAGGCTCGGGAGGCTTTCCGGCGGCTTGGGCCAAATTTTAAGGGACGAACCGTTACCGGCGTTGGATTTGATCGCGATACCTTGCTAGAGGCTGGAATTCAGGATGCTGACGCATTTGCAGCAGTCAGCAATGGTGACAACTCAAATATTTTAGCTGCTCGAGTAGCTCGTGAGACTTATGGCGTGCAAAACGTGGTGGCTCGAATTTATGATCCAGGTAGAGCAGAAATTTATCAACGCCTAGGTATTCCAACTGTTGCCACAGTTTTATGGGCAACCGATCAAATTCTTCGCCGCTTAGTTCCAGAAGGATCGCGATCAGAATGGCGTGATGCAACTGGGGTGGTTCAATTGTGTGAAGTGCATCCTCATACAGATTGGCACGGCCGTCCGATTTTGCTCATCGATGAGATAACACCTGCGCGCGTTGCATTTATTACCCGACTTGGTGAGGGTTTAATCCCTGATCAACACACAGTTTTGCAACAAGGTGATCTAATCCATGTGATGGTCGCTGAATCCGATCTTGCCCGCACGGAAGAGATTCTGGCCAGTTCACCAGAGGTTAGACGCAGATGAGAATTGCAATTGCTGGGGCTGGAAATGTTGGTCGAGCCATCGCTCGTGAACTTTTGGACAACGGCCATCAAGTTCTTTTGATCGATAGGGATCCAAGGGCGTTAAAGGTTGAGAGCGTCCCCGATGCGGAATGGCTGATGGCTGATGCCTGCGAGATTACCTCACTTGATAATGCCCATCTTGACACCTGCCAAGTCCTTGTTGCCGCTACTGGAGATGACAAAGTCAACCTAGTTACCTCCCTTTTAGGTAAAACCGAGTACGGAGTTCCGCGGGTTGTTGCTCGGATAAATCACCCAAAAAATGAGTGGTTGTTTGACTCATCGTGGGGTGTTGATGTTGCTGTTTCAACTCCCCGTATCATCTCAGCCCTGGTCGAAGAAGCTGTAAGCGTTGGCGATGTAATCCGCTTATTCTCATTTAGAAAAGGCCAAGCAAACCTGGTCGAACTAACTCTTCCAGATGATTCTGCGTGTATCGGTAAAACCGTTGGAGAGATTGAGTTACCTGAAAATGCTGCGATCGCAGCTATCGTTCGCGATGGACGTGTTATTGCTGCTAAAGCCCATGATGTTTTTGCCGCTGGTGATGAGCTGCTTTTTATTGCATCTGCAGATGCCGAAGCTCAAATCAAGGCCTGTTTCATAATTTAGCCAAGCTTAACTGGGCTTGTCCGCAACACGCGGCTCTGACTTAATTACTAACCAAGAACCATACGCTGCTGCAAAAAATAATGGATACCCCATCGCAAGATTTACCGTGCCCAGCAAGTTCACATTGCCAGTCTTATAAATCGGATATTGAATGGCAATCCTGGAGAAAAACAAGCCAACCCAAATCCAGCTCGCTTTTATATACATCTTTTTACGCCTTGGATGATTGCGCCAAGTGAAGTTTTCGCCAAGCAGGGGGCCAAGCACTAACCCCAGAATTGGCCAACCAACCAAGTTTGCAATCAGGTAAACCGTTCCATATCCTAAATTTGTTAATAACTTTGGAATATAAAAATCAGTGGCATTTCCACTTCGATTAGCAAAGTAGGCGCAGATCAATACCCCGATCACACCGGAAACCGAGTGCTGAATCGTGTCTTTACGGGCCAGGCGCCAAATTGCCAGTGTGATCGAAAGTGTGAGCGCGGCCCAGAGTGCGGTTCGCAAATTATCGCTTACATTAAAAACTACTAGAAAAATAATTGCTGGTAAGCCAGAATCAATTAACCCTTTCTTGCCACCAAAAGCCTTAATTACCTTGTCCCGATCCTCTTGGTGTTGACTCATGTCCGACCGGTCGATCCAAAACCATTTTCACCGCGGGTAGATCCCGGCAAATTTTCTACCTCAACAAAGGTTGCCCGCTCTACCTTTTGAATTACCAGCTGTGCGATGCGATCCCCCTTTTTAAATGTCACCGATTCTTTCGGATCATGATTAATCAAGATGCACGCCAACTCACCGCGATAGCCGGCATCGATGGTTCCGGGGGCGTTCACCAAACTCACTCCATGCTTGACCGCAAGACCTGAACGTGGGTGCACAAAGGCGGCATATCCAGCTGGCAAAGCAATTGCTATTCCAGTCGGAACTAGCGCTCGCTCCCCCGGTGCCAAAGTAATATCGATCCGGGTTGCTATATCTGCCCCGGCGTCGCCACCTTTGGCATATGCCGGCATCGGAATCGAGTCATCAAGGCGCGTAATTAGTACTTCAACTTGTTTGCTCATTACGGATTAATCTCAAAATTTGGGTCAACAAAGGCCATCAGGTATGGCGTTTTCGAGATTTGTTCTAAGTACGCTTTAGGAGCATTATCGAGAAAATGATCCATCGACACTATTACATAAAGTGCTGCAGCGCGTAGCGCTATCTCGCCATCGGGAGAGTTAAGTCGGCCAACTGCTGATGTATATACCTTGCGATTGACCTGTCCAGTAATTTTTGCGGTGATATGTAATGTGGTCCCAATTGGTACTGGTTTGATAAAATCCGTCTCCAAGCGAGCGGTCACTGCCGGTGCTCGTAATAACCACATTAACTTTCCAAGTGCTTCATCAACTGCCAGTGAGAGCAAGCCGCCATGAGCTAAGCCTGGGGCGCCTTGATGGTTTTCGGTAACGGTAAAGGTAGAGGTGATATCGGCGCCAGCCCCGGCGTAAGCAACTAGATGCAGACCAGTTGGATGAAGTTCACCGCAGCCAAAGCAATACCCAAAGTGCGACGGAATCCGGGTTCCAGCTGGCGGTGCCAACGGATGACGGTCTGGAATGATTGCTCCCTCAGGGGGAGTCGTGCTTGCGATTCGTACCATGTCTTAAGGTTACTGCCTGATTATCCGATACGGTAACTCCCATGCGATATCGGGAAGTGATCCATCCACCGTTGTGGCTCTTGGGCCTAGTTTATTTCTTTTCGCTTTCTTTAGTACTTTCAATTTGGGCGGCATTGGGTAATAATCCAGCGTTCGTGAGTTTGGTGGTTCTGACCTTGTCGCTGATTGCCCTTTATTTCAAAACCGCATTAGTAATTGAAGTTGATCAGATCGAGTTGCGAGTTGGCCGTGCACATATGGCGCATAAACACATCGGCCAAATCAATCTTCTAAACAATCAAGAGTTCCGAAGAGTTCGCACACGAGATGCCGATCCAGCAGCATTTCTAGCCATTCGATTTTGGTCACCGAGAGCTATTCAACTCATTGTCGATGATGAAAGAGATTCAACACCCTATTGGTTAATTTCGACTGCACATGGAAATGAATTATTAAAGGCGCTTAAAGCTTAGAACTGGTTGACCCAACTGAAATTACTAGTGGCACTCTTTACAAACAGCTTTTGCACCTTCGCCTTTTGCAAGTTGAGTGATGTGATGCACCAAAAAGCATCGTGAGCAGGTGAACTCATCTACCTGCTTTGGAACAACGCGAACTGAAAGTTCTTCACCAGAAAGATCAGCACCGGGAAGTTCTAGACTTTCTGCAGCTTCTGCTTCATCTACATCGATCTGACCGGATTGAGCATCAACACGCTTAGCTTTAAGTTCTTCTAGCGACTCCTCATGAAGTTCCTCATCAGTTTTTCTGGGTGTGTCATAATCTGTTGCCATTGCTCTCACCACCTAACTACCTATTTTTACTAATTGCTAACCTCGTGAGGGCGCATCATGGCGTATTTAACCAGTACTTGTACATTCAACACTCGGCGTGTCGGAGTTATTCCCGACTCGACTGTGAATTTTCAATCCTCTGGGCTAATCCACCAGCTACCCGAGCGTGAATTGCCGTTCCTTCTGGCAAGTACTCCTCAGAGAAAATTTCTCCACTTTCGTGAATTGCATGCACCAAATCCCCCCGTTCATAAGGAATAACAACAGTTATCTCGACCGAAGGACGTGGCAGCGAACTTTCAATTGCATGGAGTAATCCTTCGATACCGAAACCCGTGCGTACTGAAAAAGCGTAACTATTTGGTTCTTTCCGCAAAATTTCAATGATTACATTGGGATCGGCGATGTCAACTTTATTAATGGCGATGATCTCCGGTATGTCCTTGCCACCGATTTCATTAATTACTAACCGAACCGCCCTAATTTGTCCAAATGGGTCGGCATGAGAACCATCTACCACATGCACAATGAGATCTGATTCGGAAACCTCCTCCAAAGTAGATTTAAAGGCATCGATCAATTGATGTGGCAGATGTCGAACAAAACCCACGGTGTCACTTAATGTGTAAACCCGACCATCACTGGTTACCGATTTTCGTACGGTGGGATCAAGGGTTGCAAACAATGCGTTTTCAACTAGGACGCCAGCATTTGTTAACTTGTTTAGCAATGATGATTTACCTGCATTTGTATATCCAGCAATTGCAACTGAGGGAATATTGTTTCGGCGACGCTCTTGCCTTTTTGTATCTCGAGCTACCTTCATCTGAGCTATCTCACCACGAAGCTTTGCCATCCTGTCGCGGATGCGACGACGATCTGTTTCAATTTTAGTTTCACCAGGTCCACGACCACCGATTCCGGCACCTCCGGCAGCGCGACCACCCACCTGTCTTGATAGTGAGTCTCCCCATCCGCGCAGTCGAGGAAGTAGATATGCAATCTGCGCTAACTCAACCTGCGCCTTTCCCTCTTTGCTCTTGGCATGCTGGGCAAAAATGTCCAAGATCAAAGCGGTGCGATCTACAACTTTTACCTTTAACTTTTCTTCTAACTGTCGCAGCTGGGATGGTGAAAGTTCGCCATCACAAACAACAGTGTCGGCACCAGTTGAAACTACTACTTGCTTAAGTTCAATTACTTTTCCAGAACCAATATAGGTCGCAGGATCTGGCTTGTCTCTGCGCTGAATCAATCCTTCGAGTACTTCCGATCCTGCTGTTTCAGCCAAGGCTTTTAATTCAGCCAAAGAATTTTCAGCATCAGCGATGGTGCCTTCCGTCCATACTCCGACTAGAACGACGCGTTCTAGTTGCAACTGACGATATTCAGCCTCAGAAATATCTTGTAGTTCGGTTGAAAATCCCTTTACCCGGCGAAGCGCATGTCTTTCGGATAACTCCTGCGATACCTCAGCGCTCTCATCCGCTTCATTTGCATCAAATTCAGTTGCAATCCGCGCACTTTCTAGTAAAAGTTTCTCAAATTCATCATCAAATTCGTTATTCAACTAAATACCTCGATATATCTACCTCTCTTACCAGAACAGCAGGACCGGTAAGAGTCGCATTAGAATGTCCATCAATCGACACCACTAACCGTCCACCAGGCGGATTAATAATCCAGGTTGCAGGCAGCTTGCCTTTTGTATGAAGGGTGGCAGCTAGCGCAACGGCGCAGGTTCCGGTTCCGCATGATCGGGTTTCGCCAGATCCGCGTTCAAAAACGCGCATCGCAATCTCATTACCGCCAGTGATTTTTACAAATTCGACATTGACACCTTCCGGATATGAATCCCGTGGGCGTACTACTGGCGGCTCTAACAATTGACCCACATCTGAGAGCTCATCGACAAAAACAACGGCATGTGGATTTCCAACGTTAATGTTGTATCCATTCCAGATGTGCCCATTTGTGGCTACCGTAATTGATTCATTTTCATCGCTGACTTGGCCCATATTCACTGAAATATCGGCATCGACTGGTACCCGCAAGTGCTTGACGCCATCACGGGTGTTTATTGCAAATATACCTTCCGGCTGATGGCCCCGCTCAACTAAGTAACGAGCCATTACGCGGATGCCGTTTCCACACATTTCGGCTAATGAGCCATCTGCATTTCGGTAATCCATAAACCATTTACCATCGCGCTTCAGGATTCGAATTAATCCATCGCCGCCAATACCCGTTTTGCGCTCACAAATTGCCGCAGTTTGGGAGGTTGTTATCGAGTGCTCATCATTTGGGTCAAAGACAAGAACAAAGTCATTCTCGGTCCCGTGACCATATGTCGCAATCATGCTCATGAGTTTAACGAGTTAAGCACTCGCTCCATTCGGTTTTGCGTTGGTGAGATCCAGCTAATTCGCTCATCTCGCGAAAACCAGGTTTCTTGGCGACGGGCATACTGACGGGTCGCCAGTTTAGTTTCTTCCTTAGCCGCTTCTTCCGAGATTTTGCCCGCTTTAAATGCGATAACTTGGGCATACCCTAATGCCCTTTGCGCAGTTGTGCCTTTAGTAATCCCAGCAACAAGCAACTGCTCAACTTCATCCACCAGACCTTGCTCCCACATGCGATCAACACGATTGCCGATTGCCTCGCCTAGAATCTCACGATTCATCACTAAGCCAAATTGTTGGGCATATGGATATTTACTGCTTTCTGCTCGCGGCAAATTAGCAGTGAAAGGTTTGCCGGTAATTTTAATTACTTCAAGAGCTCGGATAACTCTTCGTGAATTAGCTTTATCTATTGCCAGCGCTGCCGCTGGATCTGACTTTTCTAAGCGTTGGAAAAGCGGCGCGATGCCCTTGGTTGCATATTCAAGTTCGAGTTCAGCCCTAACAACAGGATCGGTCTCTGGAAAATTTAAATCATCCAAAATTGCCTTGATGTAGAGACCTGTGCCACCCACAATGATTGCATTTTTACCTCTGTTGTGGATCTCAGAAATCGTAGCCCGCGCCTTGTCCTGATACCATGCAACGTTTGCATCCTCGCTCACCTCTAAAAGATCTATCAGATGATGCGCAATACCTTTGCGTTCTGCCAAAGATATTTTCGCGGTACCAATATCCATTCCTTTATACAGTTGCATGGAGTCAGCATTGAGTATCTCGGCATCGATTTCCCGAGCCAAAGAAACGGCAAGATCACTTTTACCTGTTGCCGTTGCACCGCATATAACAATTACCCTCATCGCTTAACCGAAGGGATACCAAGCATCGTGGTGGTAGAAGCTCTCTTTTCCAGTCGCTCGGCGTGGGCATCAGCGCCACGAGTTTGCCGAACGGCTAGTGGATCGCCAATGAGATAATGCGCCGAAGCTTGCGAAATCTTCACCGTAACCTCATCTCCAGGCCTGGCTACAAATGCGTTGTCAAAATGGACTAATCGGAAGTCTTCACTGCGACCAGTAAGTCGAGCTTGGGCGCCATCTCGTCTTCCTTCGTAGTCACCTACTAAAACTTTATGCGTGCTCCCTATTGCTTCTTGATTAACTGATAAGGAAATTACTTGCTGATGGTTGTGCAAACGGGTATATCTCTTTCCTACAACTTCAGCGCTTACTTGATCTGGCATAGTGGCTGCAGGTGTTCCTGGTCGCTTTGAATATTGATAGGTATACGCAGCGGTAAATCTAGCGGTACTGCAAAGATCCAAAGTCGCCTGAAAATCCTGCTCAGTTTCTCCTGGGAATCCAACAATGATGTCGGTTGTAATCGCTGCTTTAGGAATTGCAGTACGTACCCGATCAAGAATTCCTAAGTATCTGTCGCTCCGATAAGAACGGCGCATTTGTTGCAAAATGCGATCGGAACCTGATTGCAAGGGCATGTGCAAATGTGGCATGACATTGGCGGTCTCTGCCATCGCTTCGATCACATCATCAGTGAAATCACGTGGGTGTGGAGACATGAAGCGAACTCGCTCTAGCCCATCGATTTTCCCGCATTTGCGAAGTAGAGTAGCAAAAGCATGACGATCAGAAAAATCGACTCCATAGGCATTTACATTTTGCCCAAGCAAGGTAATTTCAATAACACCTTGATCAACTAATGCCTTGACCTCATCTAAGATATCAGCCGCACTTCGGTCTTTTTCAATTCCACGAAGAGTGGGAACAATGCAAAAGGTGCAGGTGTTATTGCAACCTACTGAGACCGACACCCATGATGAAAAAGCAGATAAGCGACGAGCTGGCAAAGTTGAGGGAAAATGTTCGAGGGATTCCAAAATTTCTACTTGTGACTCTTCTTCAATTCGGGCTCGCTCCAAAAGAATTGGAAGCGACCCAACATTATGAGTTCCAAAAACGACATCAACATATGGGGCTTTTTTGATTATAGTTGCTTGATCCTTTTGTGCCAAACATCCACCAACTGCTATTTGCATCTTGGGATTAGCCTTTTTTATAGGCGCTAAGAAACTTAAGTTTCCATACAATTTGTTATCTGCATTTTCACGTACTGCGCAGGTATTGAAAACGACTAGATCTGCCTGTTCGCCTTGCGTTACAGGAATATAACCAGCCTCATCTAGTAGTCCCGCGATTCGCTCGGAGTCATGTACATTCATTTGACAGCCGTAGGTTTCGACTAAATATGTACGGCTCATAAAAATGCAGTTGAATACTCTAAAGTAGCGCGCTCTACTACTAAAATTTGATGATTACCTAGAAGCTGCCAATCTGTGTTTCCCCAGCCAGTTGAAGCGACAACAACATCATGTTCGGTTTTGATAAAGCGAAGCTCGTAATGATCGGGCGTACTCCACTTAGATCTATTGCCCTCTTTGAACTCGCAAACTGCAATCAAGTGTTCTGGGGTTTGCATCACTATGTTGAGGGCGGTGTAATCAGCGTTTTCGCGAATCAAATTAACGCACTTTTTAACGCCTTCGACCAAACCAAAATCATCAATCTGCGTTAACACTGCATAGAAAAGAAGCTCGCTATCAGTAGATCCGGTAATGAAAGCTTTGTACTTGTCTGCTATATATTGTTTCGCCCTGTCTGCTGGGAAAATCGTGCCGTTGTGCATGAAAGTAAATTGACCATGAATAAATGGGTGGTTGTTATTGATGTCTATGGGTATTCCTTTTGATGCTAAACGCAGGTGAAGCAGAGCTCCATCTGTGTTGAGCCCTTTGACTGCCTCTGAAAACTCAAAGCTTTCATGTGCTGGTTTAAGGTTTCTCTCGATCCTGCCATCGTGGGCAATTCCCCATCCATCTTTATGTTGCGCTGAAAGCGAGATGAAATTGTCAAAGTTGTCTCCAGCAACACCGTAAAAGCTCTTACGTTCGATAGATGTAAAGGCGAGAAGTCGGCACATGGGTACCACTCTACTTGATGATGCGCAGTGGTTCCTGTCCGCGGGCAATTAAGCGCTCAAAATAGAGCTCTCTCTTTTCATTAAATCGGTTTGAATCATCCTGAGTCTTCACCAGAAAGGTCGCCAACTCATCACGAGCCTTGAGGCCATCATCGGACAGGTCGGTGCGATCAAAAACATTCCATGCGCGAAGTACTGGCGCCACAACTTCATCGAGGTGTTGCTGCAAATCATAAATACCCGCAAGAGCTATCTGAACCGCTTTCCGTCCAAAACCAGGCATGCTTGCACCCGGCATATCAAAGTTAGTCACAACATCGGTGATTGCGCGCATGGCAGCATTCGGTTCAAGTTCCAATGCTGCGTTCAAGGTATTGCGATAGAAAAGCATATGAAGGTTTTCATCTAGCGCCACACGCTGCATCATGTTTTCGGCGATTGGGTCATTGGAAATTTTTCCGGTATTGCGATGAGAAATACGTGTTGCTAGTTCTTGGAAAGAAACATAAGCGATTGTGTGCAGCATGTCATTTTCATAAGGAGTTTGGTATCCAAGCGACATATGCGCCATGCGAAGATCTTCAAGTTCGTATGGATCAACTCCACGAGTTGCCATAAGGTAATCGCGAATCACAATAGCGTGGCGTGCCTCTTCGGCGGTCCAACGCTCAATCCAATTTCCCCAAGCACCATCACGGCCCATGGATAAGGAAATTTCGGTGTGATAGCTCGGTAAGTTATCTTCGGTTAAAAGGTTCAGGATCAGCGAATCTTGCGCGACTGGGGTCAGGCGGGAATCTTTCGCCTCCCATGCATCACCATTTAACGGTCCTGCATAGTCGCGGCCTTGCGACCAAGGGACATACTCATGTGGGTACCAATTTTTTTGAACACTTAAATGCCGCTCGAACTCAACGGCTACAACTGGTTCCAAATCTCTAATCAGTCGAGCCTGAATTGCTGCACCGTCACGAGTCATAAGGTTAACGCTACGGCAGGTATGTGTTACTGACGAGTTATAAGTTCTTGTTTGCACGCTCAATTGCTTGTAACGCGCGCCACTTCTCTATCTCTTTGTGATTTCCGCTAAGCAAGATCTCAGGCACTGCAATATCACGCCAACTAGCTGGTTTAGTGAAATTGGGATACTCAAGATATCCCGCTTTATTATGCGACTCTTCTGCTAAGGAGTGCGGATTACCGACCACCCCTGGAATTAATCGCGTAATTGCCTCAATCATCACGAGTGCGGCAACTTCTCCGCCACCTAAAACATAGTTCCCGATTGAAACTTCATGTACTCGCAAACTCTTTGATTCATAATATTGGCGCACCCGATCATCAATACCCTCATAACGACCACATGCAAAAACTAGGTGCCTTGACTGTGCAAATTTTGCTGCCATAGGTTGGTCAAATTGTTTACCTGCTGGAGTCAAAATTATTAAATCTGAATCCGAAGTCATAAGTGGGTCAATTGTTTGGGCCCAGACTTCAGGCAACATCACCATTCCGGCTCCGCCGCCATACGGAGTGTCATCAACAGTGTGATGGTTGTCTGTGGCGGCCGAGCGTAAATCGTGAATCGTGACCTCTATTACTCCTTGCTCCTGCGCCTTACCTAGTAGTGACAAATGCAGTGGGGCAAAATAATCAGGAAAAATACTTATGGCATCAATCTTCATTTCATCTCCCCCATAATAATGGGAGGAATTACTACAATCCTTTTATTAACTACATCCACAGTTGGTACTAATTGTTGGACAAAAGGAATCAATTGCTCGCCATTTGTAGTCATGACCGCTAAAAGGTCTTGACCCGGTAAGTTAATCACATCGGTAACTTCACCAAAAGGTTCACCGGATTCTAGAACGGCCTGGCAGCCGATTAATTGCAGGACGTGATACTCATCCTCCACATTGCTGGCTTCATTTATATCAACCTCGGCATACATCATTGTGTTTCGAAGCTTTTCGATTCCGTTGCGGTCAACAATTCCAGCAAAACCCAGCAATAAAATTCCATTGTGAACGCGCCCAGAAATGATGGTTAATTCGCCATGAGTATCGGTGGCAACTTTGTTGCCAACTGCAAAGCGACGGTCAGGTTCATCTGTACGAACCTCAATCGTCGCTTCACCAAGAATTCCGTGAGCGCGACCAATTCGCCCCACGAGTAAACGCATTGTTAGCGAGCTTCGTCGGTCTCGATGAGATCGACACGCACTGTACGTCCTGCGAGCGCACTTACAACTGTGCGAAGCGCCTTTGCCGTACGGCCATTACGACCAATGACTTTGCCAATGTCCTCTGGATTAACGCGAACCTCTAGCGTTGTTCCGCGACGATGTGTTTTTTCCGCCACCACAACATCATCAGGATTATCGACGATTCCCTTAACCAAGTGTTCTAGCGCTTCATCCATCATTGTTATTCAGGTGCCTTTTCAACTGTTGGTGTTTCAGCCACAACGTCCGCAGTCACAACCTCAGCTGGAACCTCGGACACAGCATCGCTTGCAGTTGGTTCGGACACTACTACTGCCTCAGGAGTTTCTACTACTGCCTCAGGAGTTTCTACTACTGCCTCAGGAGTTTCTACTACTGCCGCAGGAGTTTCTACTACTGCCGCAGGAGTTTCTACTACCGCCGCAGGAGTTTCTACAACCGGATTCGACTTAGCCGCAAGTTTTTCCAGCGCTTTTTTCTTCAAAGTTGTCGCACCTTCTGCGGGTTCGTTTGCCGCAGCCTTCATCGCCGCTTCGTAAGCAACAATCTTTCCTGGCTTTACTGCGGCAACCCTAAGCGTTCCTTCGCTTCCAGGAAGTCCCTTGAACTTTTGCCAGTCGCCAGTGACTTTAAGCAGAGCTGCTACAGCTTCAGATGGCTGTGCGCCAACGCCAAGCCAGTACAAAGCACGCTCTGAATTAATCTCGATCAGTGATGGCTCTTGTCCTGGCGCGTAGCGGCCAATCTCTTCAATTGAGAGTCCATTTCGAGCTTTGCGTGAGTCGGTAACTACTACGCGAAAAAATGGTGTGCGGATTTTACCCATGCGCATTAAACGAATTTTTGTAGCCAAGAAAGGTGTACTCCTGTAAATGTGTGTCACGCTCATCAATTGCAGCGGGGTGCGCAATCAAGAAATGCAACTATCGGTTATGGATGTTGAACGGGGGTAGAGGGCCCCATCAACAGGTGCCCAATCCTGCCATCTGGCGGGCAAAGAAGGAAATCGGCGGATTACGCTCCCTTTTCCAGGCCTCGATTTACTAGAGCTCGCTTGGCTGGGTTGCCCGATTTAGACTGCTTTTTTGAAACCAGCTTGTTCGCCTTAGGCATAGGCGGTAATCCCGAGATACCCATTGCTCCCATGCCTGCAGGCATGCCACCATTTCGAACCTGCTTCATCATCTTTTGAGCCGCTGCAAAGCGGTCTACCAAATTATTAACATCTGAAACCTTTCGACCTGACCCCAAGGCGATTCGGGCCCGACGTGAACCATTGAGCACCTTTGGATCGCGCCGCTCTGTTGGTGTCATAGCTTGAACAATTGCCTTAGTTCGAAGTATTTCACCTTCATCAAAGTTTTCAATCTGTTTTTTCATCTGGCCAGTACCTGGCAACATTCCTAATAACTTCGAGATGTTGCCCATCTTGGAGATCGCCTGCAATTGATCCAGAAAATCGGATAAGGTGAAATCTTCACCACTAGCAAATTTAGCTTCAAGTTTTGCTGAAGTTTCTGAATCGAAGGCTTTCTTTGCTTGTTCGGCCAGGGTCGCAACATCGCCAAGCCCCAAAATTCGAGAAGCCATCCGCTCTGGGTAAAAAATATCGAACTCGTGCAGCTTTTCACCAGTTGATGCAAACATGATGGGGCGCTTGGTCAATGAGGCAATTGATAGCGCTGCACCGCCACGAGCATCACCGTCGAGTTTTGTAAGTACTACACCATCAAATCCAACTCCATCTAAGAATGCCTGGGAGATTCGAACCGCATCTTGCCCGATCATTGCATCGACTACAAATAAGATCTCATCTGGATTCACGGCATCTCGAATATCAGATGCCTGCTTCATCAAATCTTGGTCAACACCTAAACGACCTGCAGTGTCAACAATGACCATGTTGTACATCTTTGATTTTGCAAACTCGATTCCAGCTTTTGCAACTTTTACTGGATCGCCAACACCATTACCAAGCTCTGGCGCAAAGACTGGAACATTTACCGCATCCCCCACTACCTGTAACTGTGTGACGGCATTGGGGCGCTGTAAATCCGAGGCAACCAAAAGTGGGGTGTTTCCCTGGTCTGCATAAAACTTTGCTAGCTTTCCAGCCAAAGTTGTTTTTCCGGCACCTTGAACTCCGGCCAACATGATTACTGTCGGTGGGTTCTTTGCAAAACGAACTCTGCGTGCAGCACCACCAAGAATCTCAACCAGAGAAGAGTTAACAATTTCAAAGATCGCATTTGCTTGATTGGTGCCAGCTTGCATAGTGGGCAAAGCAGCCAAAGACTTCTGACGAATATCTGCGATGAAGTTTTCAACTACAGATTGCGCAACATCAGACTCCAGAAGAGCTTGCCGAATTTCCTCGCAGGTAGCCTCAATATCACCTGATGAAATCTTTCCCCGAGAGCGCAATGAAGAAAATGCACCGCTAAATCGGGAGGTCAGGGACTCGAACATAGTGGGCAAAGACTACTTCAGTGCCGCCTTAAGTTGCGAGGCGACGAATCGAGCCCGCTCATCACTTAGTGGGCCACCTGTTAACTCCGTTACATAAAGGGTGTCAATGGCCTCAGCACCCAGTGTTGTAACTATTGCCGAGCGGATATCGACTTTTGATTGAGTTATTGCTGCGCCGATTTTAAATAGCAGACCGGGGCGATCATGACTTCGAACTTCGATCACAGTTGCATCAGTTGCTGCATCTGTAAATACCTCCACCTCAGGGTCCGGTACCGGAATTGTAGGAATTGATGCATAGGCCTTTGCTCGCTCTATTAGTTTCTCTTGCACGTGCGTTGAATCAACCATAGCTTTGGCAATTAACTCAAGTAATTCACTTTCACTTATTTCAGGTGCATGTGGCTCCGGTGTAACTATCCAATACATAACAGCAGAATTACCGATGGTTTTAGTGCGTGCCGATTTAACATCAAGGCGAGCGACATTGAAAACGCCAGCAACAATTGAAAGCAATCCTGGCTTGTCGGGTGAAATGACTTCAACTGAGTATCCACTTGCGTGTGGCTGCAGTGAAACTCTTAACTCGCCTTTTTTTGCAAATTCAACATGCTCATCGCTGACCATAGGTTGCTGAGCAACTTCAACTCCGGTCATTGCCTTGCCCACCCGGTTCACTAAATCCGAGACTAACCCAGCCTTCCAGTCGCTCCACCCTGCACTGCCCGTTGCCTCCCCATCAGCGATACTCAAAGCATGCAACAGCTCTAATGTATTACCATCTTTTATTTGCGATAAAACGGATTGAATTGTTGCTGGATCGTCCAAGTCGCGTCGAGTTGCAGTAGCGGACAACAGCAAATGATGGCGAACTAAATCTTTCAGAGTTTCAATATCCTTACCATCAAAACCAATTCGGCGTGCAATGGGTTCAATGAGTCTAGCGCCGCGTTCACAGTGATCCTCATTGGATCCTTTTCCGATGTCATGGAAAAGAGCGGCAAAGAGAAGCAGATCGGGCCGATGCACCTTTCGAGTCAATCGAGCAGCATGTACTGCTGTTTCAACCATATGTCGGTCCACTGTATGCCTATGAAGGGCATTTCGCTGCGGTAAGGATCGCACTGCGCGCCATTCCGGAATCCAATGGAAAATGATCTCCTCCTGATCAAGAGTCTCAAAGATGCCAACCATTGCCTCTCCTGCACCAATCAGGGAGATCAGTAATTCTCGCGCCTGACGAGGCCAAGGATTTGGAAGGACGCCTTCACCGCGATCTAGCGCCAATGAAAGTTCTCTGCATGTTTCAAGTGAAAGCGGTAATCCCAATTGCGCTGCAGTTGCTGCCGCACGTATTCCAACAACTGGATCTTCATCTAGTGAAGTAAATGGATCAATAACTATTTCCCGATGTGCAGCGCTCACATTCTTTGCCACCGTAACGATTCGGGGTCTGCGAGTAATTCTTCCTGGTCCATCTTTGCCGCGGTGCTCTAAAGAATGCCATGTGTAGTTGAGTAGATAATCAACGGAACGCGCGGCGCGGGCCACTTCACTCATCATTGCATCCGCATCTAAATACTCCAAAAATTTGGCCACTTTGTCTTGTTCCTGAAAGAGCAGGCGATCTTTTCCGCGACCACTTTCAATGTGTAACGCTTCGCGAACATTATTGAGAGTTGATAGCGCCCAACCTATTTTTTCTAGCGGAATTTGTACCATTCCCGAAAGTGAAATTGCGCAAAGCGCAGTAATGTCTCGAAGCCCTCCACGAGCCTCTTTTAAATCCGGCTCTAAAAGGTAGGCCAACTCTCCAAATCTACTGTGACGTCGTGACAATGAATCCTGTAACTTTGAAAGATTTTCTTTTGAATTTTTACGCCAATACTCCAAGGAATCACTTTGTACAGAGGCAACTAATTCAGCACTTCCTGCAATTAATCTAATATCTAAAAGGCCCATCACAACTTTCAAGTCACTTGCGGCGAAGGCTCGTGTTTCACTTCTTGTTCTGACAGAATGATCAACGCTAGCTTTATCCCACAATGGATAGAGCAAATCATTTACCAGGGCTTTAAGTTTTTCGGGTGCGATCTTTCCTGAATGCAAGATCAAGATATCTAAATCCGACCCGGGAGCTAGCTCGCCGCGGCCATAACCTCCGACCGCAGCGAGCGCTATCTCCTTACCCGCATCTATTCCACAATGGGTCGCTGCTGCTTTGTGAAACAAAGTTGATAGAAATCGATCGCTCTCGTTCGATCGATCTCTTCTACCGCGAGTGCTCATGGAGTCAAGTTTAGATTGCTTCTGAACCGCGCTCCCCAGTCCGAACACGAATCACTTGCTCAACTGGTGTTGTCCAAACCTTTCCATCACCAATTGATCCAGTGGAAGCAGCCTTCACTATTGCATCGACCACTGAGTCGACATCTTTATCATCGACTAGTACCTCAAGGCGAACCTTTGGCACTAAATCAACGGTGTATTCAGCTCCGCGGTACACCTCGGTGTGGCCTCGTTGACGACCAAATCCACTCGCCTCCGAAACCGTCATTCCAGTTACACCGGCAGTTTGCAGTGCATCCTTTACTTCTTCCAATTTGAAAGGTTTGATAATTGCGGTAATAAGTTTCATTAGAAAGCACCTCCTCGTGATGAGCTAGACATTTCATATGCAGTCTCAGCGTGTTCGCTCAGATCAATACCTTCAATTTCTGCATCTTTAGTGATGCGGAAACCAATTGTCTTCTCTATTGCATAGCCGATAATCAAAGTGGCGATAAATGAATATGCAGCGACCAGACCAACTCCTAAGGCTTGCTTACCAAGAAGTGCAGCGCCGCCGCCGTAGAACAATCCATCTAGACCAATGCTGTTGACAACACTAGTACCAAATAAACCAATCGCTAGTGATCCCCAGATTCCACCTACCAGGTGAACTCCAACAACGTCCAATGAGTCATCGAAGCCAAATTTGTACTTCAAGCTAACGGCAAGGGCGCAGAAGATTCCAGCAAATACGCCAATGATTACCGCTGCCCAAGGCGCAACGAAGGCACAGGCTGGAGTGATTGCAACCAAACCAGATATAGCACCAGATGCAGCACCAAGTGAAGTTGGATGACCATTACGAATTTTTTCTACAAGTATCCAACCTAGAACGGCACCTGCTGCTGCAACTTGCGTATTTAAAAGTGCCAGAGCTGCGACTCCATTTGCGGCAAGCGATGATCCGGCATTAAAGCCAAACCAGCCAAACCACAACAGACCAGAGCCCAAAAGGACTAACGGTAATGAGTGTGGGCGCATTGACTCTTTACGCCAACCAACTCGCTTTCCCAAAATGATTGCTAGCGCAAGTCCTGCAGCGCCTGCGTTGATGTGAACCGCCGTTCCGCCAGCAAAGTCTTCCAGGCCCTTACCGGCCAAGAACCCCGTTCCAGTGAGCGTATCGCCGACTTTGTTTCCAAATGCGAAAACCCAATGTGCGACTGGGAAGTAAACAACTGTTGACCAAATCGCAACAAAGATTGCCCACGCTGTGAACTTTGTTCTATCGGCGATTGCGCCAGAAATTAAAGCTGGTGTAATGATCGCAAACATCAATTGGAAGGCTGCGAAAACTAATACTGGGATTGGATAAATTCCACCATTGTTAGTGAACTCATTAACCATGCCACCCAAACCTGAGAAAGATAAATTTCCATACCATGGTGAATCTGCCTTATATCCAAAAGCTAATTCAAAACCGTAAATAACCCAAAGAACGCTAACGATTCCAATTGTTATAAAGGACATCATCATCATATTTAGTACACTCTTAGTACGAACCATTCCACCGTAAAAGAACGCGAGTCCAGGTGTCATGAGAAGAACGAGAGCGGTGCTTGCTAACATCCATGCGGTATCGCCTGAATTAATTACAACTTCCTCCATTATATTTACCACCTAATTTTTCGAACTGCCCGCTCGCCTTTGAGATTATCGAACCCTCTTACTTTCGGGTTACAGATGATGTTTGAATAGGTTTCAAAAGTGTGACAAAAACCGTCCAGGTGTTACAACTAGGTTACGACAGTAACCCCTTTAAGTAATTTTGAGCGTCAAATGGTGCAAAGTCAGTTTCAGACTCCCCCGTACCTACCCACTTAATGGGGATTCCAAACTCTGCTTCAATGGCTAGCGCCACCCCACCCTTAGCGCTGCCATCCAACTTTGTTAAGACAATTCCTGTCACATCAACGCTTTCTGCAAAGATTTTCGCTTGTTGCAATCCGTTTTGGCCAGTGGTTGCATCAATCACAAGGAGGACCTCACTTACTGGTAAGACTTTTTCAACTACTCGCTTAATCTTTGTAAGTTCGGCCATCAAATCACTTTTGTTGTGAAGTCGTCCGGCGGTGTCAATAATAAGTATTTCGGCTTGATCGTCATTGGCCTGCTTAGCCGCATCAAATGCCACTGATGCCGGATCGCCATTTTCTTTACCCGAAACTACATCCACACCGATGCGTGTGCCCCAGGTTTTTAATTGGTCTACAGCGGCAGCTCTGAATGTGTCGGCGGCAGCTAAAACTACAGACTTGCCTGACTTCTTATAGTAAAAAGCAATCTTGGCAACTGATGTCGTTTTGCCAGTTCCGTTAACACCTACGACCAAAATTGTTGTTGTTCCTTGAGCCATTACAGCTTCATGTGACTTTTCGGAAAGGTTGCTTGTTAGAATTTCAAGAAGTGCTGCCTCGGCATTATCACTCTTTACTTTTCTTGCGGCAATGAGAAATTCCTTAGTTAGAGTTGGTCCAAGATCTGATGCCAAGAGTTCTTGTTCGAGCTCTGCCCAATCAGTAGGTGAGAAATCATTGTTTCCCTTCATCTTGGCGATGAACTTGCTAAACAGACCCATCCTAAAAAACCTTAACTGGCGTCAGATTCGCGCAAGCGCTGTGAAATAACTTCACTAACACCATCACCGCGCATGGTCACCCCATACAACGCATCAGCAATTTCCATCGTGCGCTTTTGGTGAGTGATGATAATTAGTTGAGAGCTCTCGCGAAGCTCTTCTAAGACACCAAGTAATCTTCCTAAGTTAACATCATCTAAAGCTGCTTCAACTTCATCGAGCACATAAAACGGGCTTGGTCGGGCTTTGAAAATAGCTACCAGTATGGCCACGGCGGTCAGAGACTTTTCACCACCTGACAGAAGTGAAAGACGTTTGATGCGCTTGCCAGGAGGGCGTGCTTCAACATCGACACCACTGGTTAATGGATTGTCTGGATCGGTCAAAATCAAACGACCATCTCCACCTGGGAATAGCCGAGAAAAGATATCTTCAAAATGCTTAGCTGTGGCTTCATAGGCTTCCATGAAGATTGACTGAACTCGATTATCAACCTCTTTAACAATATCCAACAGGTCTTTCTTAGTGTTTTTAAGATCCTCTAACTGCTCGGCTAGAAACTTTAACCGCTCTTCTAGCGATGCGTACTCTTCTAATGCAAGTGGGTTGATCTTTCCAAGGAGGTTTAACGATCTTTCAGCCGAAGTCAAACGTTTCTGTTGTTGGTCGCGACGATAAGGAACCATCTCGGTGGAAACAATTTCGCCATCTTCAGTTTCATGAAATGTTGGAACATCTTTGTCTGGTCCATATTCATTGACCAGGGTTAGGGTGTCTACGCCAAACTCCTCTAGCGTCTTGCTCTCGAGAGTTTCTATTCGTAAGCGTTGTTCGGCCCGCGCAATTTCATCCCGATGAACACTTGTAGTCAATGCCTCAAGTTGCGTCGTGAGTTCGCGACCTCGAACTCTCACGGTAAGGGTCTCGCCTTCGCGGTCGGTACGGGATTCATCTAGACGCGACCGCTCATTAGCCGCTTTGGAAATAGCGCGTTCGATATGGATTAAGACTTCATAGGCAGCTTCTGCGACCGCCTGTGAAATTATCGCTGCCCGTGCCCTGGTACTGCGACGAATTATTGCTCGTTCGGATGCATCGCGTTCTGCTTGAGCTGATCGCTCGAGTACTAGTGCACGTGCTGCAACCGAATCAACTCGTTCTTCAATCGTACGAACTGCCAACCGAGCTTCTACTTCTGATGTTCGTGCCAGCGAAACTTGGTTTCGCAAAACTTCAGTGCGTGAATGATCTGGCTCTGCCACCTCGCCGCGCTGTTGCAACTGGTTTTGAGCGATGACAATCTCGCCCTCATCACGTGATTTTGTTGCAGTTGCTTCATTTATAGAGGTAGCCAAGCGCTCAACTTCAGCCATTGATGACTTCATGTTCTGACCAGAAACCGCAAGTTGTTCAGTTAGTGCTGCAATGCGAGCATCTGATTCATTAAGCCTTGAAAGAGCAACATCAAAAGCACTCTGACGAGCTGCTAACTCTGCATTTGAGGTAGATATATCAAACTTCAATCGATTGCAATCATGCACAATTTCATGCAGTTTACTTTCTAGGTCAGCAATTAATGCCTTGATTTCAATCAAGGAGGAAGAGGAGTTTGACCCACCAGTTGCACGAGTCCGAGAAATCACATCGCCATCTCGCGTAACGACTGTTACTCCAGGATGTGATCGAAGGATTGCTTCAGCTAAATTGGCATCATTTGCGACAACGGTTGCCGCGAGTAGAGATGTAAGCAACTCGCCAATAGAATCTGAACGAATGTGAGCAGAGAGTGGATTCAAGCCATCTGGAATCCTAGAAGCTGCGAAATTCCCCGGCTCATACACCAGCACATCGGCTTGACCTAAATTTTCGCGCCGCAAGGTAATGAGTGCAGTTACCGCAGAAGATAGATCCTTGACGACAACCGCACCTGCCAAACTTCCAAGTGCAGCCGCGGCAGCTGTCTCCCAACCGTTATCAATTTCAATCAATCCGGCAATGTTGCCAAGAATTGAAACACCGTGTGAATCGCGAAGCAGTGCAGAAGCGCCATCACGATTGCCTGAAGTTAATTTTATGGCCTCAAGTTTTGCTTCAACGGCGTTACGTTCGCGATCTGCTGCTCGTTCTGAATCTACTAAATCATCTAGTTTTCCCTTGGCAGATTCAAGTGCTGACTTAGCACCTTCGTACTGCAAGTCAAGACCAAGTTCACCTGCATCGGCGCTGGCAATTTCTAATTCGTAGATTGCGTAGTCGCGTTGTGCCTGATCTACGCGTGCTTGGGCGTCACTGCGAGACCGGCTAAGACGTTCAATTTCTTCAGCGATTGCTTCAAGTCGCGCTTGCAAAGATTTAATGTGGCCTTCTTGCCGAGCAGTACCTTCGCGCGCATCTGCGATTGCCCGCATCGCAGCAGCAGTTTTGTCTTCATCACTCTTTAGCGATGCCTCAGCTTGTGAGAGTGCTTTGGTACTTTCTACAAGAGATTTTTTTGCAGTCCCAACACTTGTGCGGAGTTCGCTCTCTTCGCGCCGCAATGTTTGCGCTTCTAAATCTAGAGCTTGCGGATCTCGACCAGATGTACGCGCCTCTTCCGCCTCTTCATTTAGAAATCGTGATCTTTCTTGGGCAAGACTTTGGGTACCACGAAACTTTTCTCGCAATGAATTTAGGTTGTAGTACCTTTCTTGGGCTGCGACCAGTAGTGGACTTTCAAATGCAGATCGTGCATCCAGTGCCTCTTCCCGACGACGAACAGAATCCAATTCTGTTTCAACTTCAGTTCGTTTTTCGCGCAATGCTGTTTCATCTGCTACTTCTAGTTCGAGGGTATTAGACATTGAAATATAGTCATCGGCAAAAAGACGTAGCTTTGCATCTCGAAGATCGGCTTGAATTGTTGCCGCCTTCTTAGCAACTTCTGCCTGCTTTCCAAGTGGGCGAAGTTGTCGTCGTAGTTCAACCGTTAAATCTTGCACGCGAGCAAGGTTTGCCTGCATCGAATCAAGTTTTCGCAACGCTTTTTCTTTGCGCTTTCGGTGCTTAAGGACTCCTGCGGCTTCTTCAATGAAACCTCGTCGCTCTTCAGGTGTTGCCATCAAAATGGCATCGACCTGCCCCTGGCCAACAATGACGTGCATTTCGCGTCCGATGCCAGAATCACTGAGTAATTCTTGGATATCGAGCAAGCGTGTAGCTTCGCCATTTATTTGATACTCACTCTGTCCATTTCTAAATAAGATTCTAGAAATAGTTACTTCGGTGTAATCGATTGGAAGTGCGCCATCAGAATTATCTATTGTCAATGAAACTTCTGCCCGACCAAGTGGTGCCCGACCACTTGTTCCAGCGAAGATTACATCTTCCATCTTTGCACCACGTAATGATTTTGCGCCTTGTTCACCCATTACCCAGGTGAGGGCATCAACTACATTTGATTTACCAGAACCGTTGGGACCGACAACGCAGGTAATTCCAGGCTCAAGTCGCAGAGTGGTCGCCGAAGCAAAGGACTTAAAGCCCTTGAGCGTTATACTCTTCAAATACACGCGGTAAACCTATCGCCTATAGAGCGTGATTTTGACTAATTTAAGGCTGTGGAAAGGCGGTTTTCAAGGCTTCATAAGCGACGCGGGCGGCTACTTGTTCAGCCTCTCGCTTACTCTTTCCGCTGCCCTGACTAAGGGGTTGTCCAGCAAGCATTGCAATAGCACTGAAGTTCTTATCATGATCTGGTCCTTCTTCACTGACCACATATTCAGGTGCACCCTTACCTAAAGCTGCGGCCAACTCTTGCAGCGCAGTTTTTCCATCAAGGCCGGCACCGCGTGCAACAGCTGAGTCCATTGTGGGGGTAATCAATATCTGCACAATTTCGGAGCACTTTTCAAAACCAAACTGTAAATAAATAGCGCCAATTAAGGCTTCCAATGCATCTGCCAAAAGAGAATGCTTATCGCGCCCACCCGTAACCTCTTCACCTTTTCCAAGTCGAATGTATTGACCAAGTTGTAAGCCCCGCGCAATATCTGCCAACGCACGCATATTTACAACACCAGAACGTAAAGGTGACAAACGACTTTCATCAAAATCTGGATATCGTTTGTAAAGTTCTTCCGTAACAATTAAACCTAGTACTGAATCCCCAAGAAATTCAAGGCGCTCATTGGTTTCCTTACTACCCGATTCATAAGCAAATGAACGATGGGTAAAAGCCAATTCAAGCAAAGCTGGATCGAGCGTTACTCCCAGCTGCTCAGTGAGCAATGAACTCAGGTCAGACCTCTAATACCTGGCGACGGTTATAAGTACCGCAGGTTGGGCAGGCAGTGTGCTGCAACTTTGGTTGCTGGCATTGACCACATGTTGAGAGGGCGGCTGCAGTAGTTTTCCACTGGCTACGACGTGAACGCGTCTTTGAACGCGACATTTTTCGCTTTGGTACTGGCACTTTTCGAACCTCTTCTTTCGGCTGAGCGGCTCATCAGGGACGTCTTTACGATGCCGACCGCAGAGGGAAAGTATCCCTTAAAAACCCTAAATCTTGAAATCGGGGTCAGACAGTTCGAGGCCGGACAGGCTGGCCCAACGCGCATCAACCACCTCATGCCCATGATCTTGTGGCAATTGCGCCCACTTTTCCCCACATTCAGGGCAAAGTCCCAAGCAATCCCGGCTGCACAAAGGGTTAATCGGCAGGGATAAAACGATGGCATCTCGGATAGGAGTTTCCAAATCCATCAGCTCCCCTTCCATCATGAACTCATCATCAGTAGCTAGATCATCGGTATCGGGTTGGTGCTTCTTCTTTTTGCCGCGCTCATTGGTGGGCTCATACTTGTACAACTCTTGAATCTTACGCCGGATAACAATTTCAACTGGGTCTAGGCAACGAATACACCCACCCTTTGCAACCGCATAGATATCTGCGCTCAAGAGAATGCCTTCGGTTACCGATTCTAATCGGGCATCGACTTCAATTACATCGCCAGCGGGAACACAAATAAGCTCCATGCCAATACTTTCTGGCACTTCAACCTCAAGTTCGTACTCTTTCATTTCACCCGCACGTCGTGGGAGTTCGTAGGTATTAAGTTTAAATAGGTGGTGAATCTGACTCATCCCGAAAAATTAGCCTTTAGTTTTCATCAGCTAGTTGCGACAAAACATCCTTGTCACTCGAACCAGCTAATCGATCACGACCACGAGAAACTGCGTCCATTGTTTTATTGAGAATTACTTCTAAAGTTGCAAGACGTCCATCTATGTACTCTTCCACCTCTTGCTTTTCTAATTCAGCGGTGTCACGTGCATCCTCTAAAACCTTGCGAGCTTCATCGCGAGCGATTTGAACAATTGAAGTTTGCTCAACCATTTGCGAAACATCTTCACGTGCAATTGCAATCAGTTGCTCTGCACTTACGCGCGCTTCTTCAATAATAGCTTCGCGTGAATCAATGATCGCACGAGCAGATTTAAAATCAGTGGGAAGCCCCTCACGAGCTTCATCCAATAGTTCCAGCATTTCGGCCCGGTGAACCACGCAACTTGCTGATAGCGGAACTCCGCGTGCTTCTTCTACCATCGTTATTGCTGACATCAATTTCTCAACTGAATCCATCTGCTACTTCCTTGCTACTCGAAGTTTTAAGGCTTCATTAATTGATGGTGGCACCATGGTTGAAACATTTCCCCCATGGTGCGCTAACTCTTTTACTAATGACGAAGACAGGAATGAATGAACCGGAGAAGTTGCCATGAACATCGTTTCAACGCCAGAACCTTGTAAATTTACCTGAGCCATCTGTAACTCATAATCGAAATCTGTAACGGCTCGCAATCCCTTTACAATTGCTTGAACGCCATTGCTTTTGCAGTAATCAACTAGCAAGCCATGCCATGAGTCCACCGAAACATTAGGTATTTCTTGTGTGACCTCGCTTATCATTGATATTCGTTCTTGAACTGTAAAAAGGGAGGACTTTGTGCGATTTTCAAGGACGGCCACAACAACTTGATCAAACTGCTCAGCAGCACGTTCAATAATATCTAAATGCCCATAAGTGATTGGATCAAATGATCCTGGACAAACTGCGCGCTTCATAGCCCAAACGCTAGCAAGAGTGGGGCAAGTAAGCCATTCTTAGGGGAGAAAATTAGCGTAGTAAATGGTGGCTGGCCCATAATTTCGCTCACGTACCGGCAAGAAGGCATCGGGCCAGGTAAATTGATCGCCTCTTGATGTTCGCTCCACGGCTATAAAAGCCTCACTATTCAAGAATTCATTGTCATGTAATTTACGCAAAAGATCTTCGACGCCTTGATTTGTAAAATCATACGGTGGATCTAGGTAAACCAAATGGTACTTTTCCTTTGGCCGATCATTGAGAAAGAGTTCCGCACTCATTCCGTACAAATGGAACCTTCCTTCAGGTTTTGATTTCTTTACCAGCTCGAAATTTGTCTCGATACTTCTTTTTGCTTCATCATCTACTTCTACAACATGCACCAGAGATGCGCCTCGTGAGAGTGACTCCAGACCAATCGCACCAGATCCACCAAATAGATCGAGAACTCGTAATCCTTCGAAACTTCCGAACTCTGATGCCAAAGATGAAAACAAACCCTCGCGAGCTCGATCTGATGTTGGTCGAGTAGCACCTGCAACCGCACTCAAAGTTCGCCCCTTTGCAACACCGGCAATTATTCGCAATTACTTCACCCCTTGTCCAAGTAATCAATGGCTTGATCACGCTGCAACCGGGCAAGTTCTGCCTTTAGCCCAGAGTACTGCGCTAAATCATTATCGGAAGCGATCAAAGATTGGGCATCCTCACGGGCTCGTTCAATTAGTGCTTCATCACGCAAAACTCGAAGCAGACGCAGATGAGATCGCGTTCCAGATTGCGAAGCACCTAAAACATCACCTTCCCGGCGTTGTTCTAGATCAATTCGGGAAAGTTCAAATCCATCCAAGGTTTCGGCCACTGCATCAAGGCGAGTTCGAGCCGGAGTTTGGTCTGAGCAATTGGTTACAAGTAGACATAATCCAGGTGAGCTTCCACGACCTACTCGGCCGCGAAGTTGATGAAGTTGGGAAACTCCAAAGCGATCCGCATCCATGATCACCATAATCGTTGCATTGGCAACATCTACACCAACCTCAATCACCGTTGTAGAAACCAAAACATCGATCTCCCCTTCCGAAAAAGCTTGCATAGTGGCATCTTTTTCAGTTGTCGGTAGCCGACCATGCAAAATGGCAACTCGCAATCCCTGCAATGCCCCAGCATGTAGCAAGGGGGCCAACTCCTCCACAGCTGCGATCTCAGGTGAGGCTGTACCGAACAGAAAATCTAAGTCAGCGTTGGCATCAGAATCAGCAGAAATTCTGGGCGCGACGATGTAAGCCTGATGTCCCGCTGCGACCTCTTCTCGCACTCGCTGCCAAGCACGATCTAGAAATGTTGGCTTCTCCTTAACTGGTACGACATGAGTAATAATCGGTTGCCGTCCAAGTGGTAACTCGCGCAGCGTCGATACATCTAGATCACCAAAGACGGTCATTGCCACGGTTCGTGGAATTGGAGTTGCAGTCATTACCAATAGGTGCGGTGGCAATACCGCTTTCTCCTTTAGCGCATCTCGTTGTTCAACACCAAAGCGATGTTGCTCATCCACAACAATCAAACCGAGATCTTTAAACTCTACCTTCTCCCCGAGCAATGCATGTGTTCCGATCACAATTCCAGCCAAACCATCAGCTGCCATTGCTAAAGCTGCTTTACGAGCCGGCGCACTTTGGGAGCCGGTCAATAAAGTAATTTGTGTTGCATTCTCGCAGCCGCCTAGCATTCCGCCTTGACTAAGTTCACCCAATAATTTAGTAATAGTTCGCAGATGTTGCGCGGCCAAAACTTCAGTCGGTGCCAGCAACGCAGCTTGTCCACCGCTATCTACCACCGCCAACATGGCGCGCAGCGCCACGACTGTTTTACCAGAACCAACTTCTCCTTGCAACAATCGATGCATCGGGTGGGATTTAGCTAAATCGGATTCAATTTCTTTACCTACTTCCAGCTGACCTGCGGTCAATTCAAAAGGTAAAGATTTATCAAAGGAATCA
>JAYVQU010000035.1:0-24849 GCA_043776875.1 Actinomycetes bacterium | reverse complement strand
AGCGAATGTCATGGGCCACCATCGCTACAAACTCATTTCGCTGCTCAGTTGCCGTCACAATTTGCTGCATCTGCTCTTTCTGCTTGGTGATATCGCGGATGGCGGCCGCGATGAGAATGCCATCCTCGGTTTCAATCGGGCTAAGACTGACATCAACCGGGATCTCTGATCCGTCCTTGCACCTGCCGTGGCCAGCAAAACCCGATCCCATACTTCGCCGGCGGGGGTGGGCTAGAAAGTTCTCCCTGTTACCCAGATGCTGGGCATGGAAACGGTTTGGAATGAGGAGTTCGACTGGGTGCCCAATCAATTCCTCCCGGTGATACCCGAAGAGTTTCTCAGTTTGGGAGTTCACCAGAACGATACTGCCCACACTATTGGATAGCACCATCGCGTCCGGGGCGGACTCCAAGATGTCACGGATTGTCTGGTCGATTTTGCGCTGCTGGGTAGAGTTGCCGATGAAAGTTGATTTTCCGATCGAGGCCAGGTTGGGGGCGTTTTGGGAGGCGGTATTCTCTTGCCTAAGATCACAGTGGATACCTGATGCGCCGATCATGGCACTGGTTTCATCGTAAATCGGAGAGATTGTTAATGAGATTGGGAAGGAAATGCCGTTTTTGCGTTTACGTATCGGATCGGGGCTGGTGACCGACTGTTTTTTCAAGGCATACCCCTTATTCAGTTGCAGATGTGTTTCTTGAATTTTTCAACTGAGCCAATTTTGCAAAATTCCCTGGCTAAATTTACTCTCAAATTTCAAATTCAATAAGTTAAGAAGCTCGCGTGAATTGAATCTTCCACACTTCGGGACCTTCTTCAACATTTGTGCGAGTAAAGAGGTCGGGAAATTTATGATCAATCTGCTTAAGAAGCGGAATTGGCTCGTGGTTTGCGACAAGAATCATGGCCTTGCCTGGCTTAAGGAACTCAAGTGCCCCAAGCACTGCTCCGTGGCGAATCTCATGCGCAATAACTCGCACATCAAGCTCGGGAACTCCCTCGCTCTTTTCGTGACCGCAATTGCACCCGTGTTTCTTCGAATTTTCAACTGTTCCAATTTCGTGAAGTTCCATAACTGAAATCTACACTCGAATTTCTAGCGCACATCCACTTTCGTGAGAGGTGACACTTCTTACTTTGACTACTTCGTAAAGAAATTTATTTAGTACTAATCGGCCTCGGCATGCCTGTTACGCGCACTTCCCAATTTGTGGCTGATGTATCTTTAATCAATGTGCCAGGTGTCGCCACCGCTAAGTAGCTTCGAGAGATCTCCGGCACCTTGAGTTTCAATGATCTCCTGCATTTGCTCATTGACCATTGCTGAATATCCTTTTCGTTCGACATCGCGGAATATGCCGACCGGAACATGCTCTAAATCGGATCCGGAAAGGCGCGAAAGTGCGAAGGCATATGACGGATCTTGGTTATGTGCATCATGGATTATCAGATCTGCTTCATCAATTGTTGAAAGTTCGACAAGTGTGAGGGTAATTCCTTTGCGTACGACTCCGAATTTAGTTGACTTAATCGGTTGGCCATGGACTAACTGGAGCAGCGAAGCCTCTTTGGTATCTGCATCCTTTACCAAATCGAATGCACCATCATTGAAGATTGGGCAGTTCTGATAAATCTCGATCAGCGCTGATCCTTTATGAGCTGTTGCTGCGCGCAGCATTTCAGTGAGATGTTTGCGATCGCTATCAACGGATCGTGCCACAAAAGATGCTTCCGCACCGAGTGCAAGTGAGATCGGATTAAAGGGGGTATCGAGTGAACCAGCGGGGGTGGACTTGGTGATAATTCCCTCAGGGCTCGTTGGTGAATATTGCCCTTTAGTTAATCCGTAGATGCGATTGTTAAAGAGCAAAATCTTTAGTTCAATATTGCGACGCATCGCATGGATCAGGTGATTGCCGCCGATGGATAGCGCATCGCCATCTCCAGTAATTACAAAGATGGTGAGATCAGGACGCGAAATTGCAAGACCCGAGGCAATTGCAGGTGCGCGTCCATGGACTGAGTGCACACCGAATGTTTCGAGGTAATAAGGAAACCGCGATGAACATCCGATGCCTGAAATGAAAACAATATTTTCGCGGGGAAGATTAAGTTCGGGAAGGAAAGACTGCACAGCAGACAGGATCGAGTAGTCACCGCATCCTGGACACCATCGCACCTCTTGTTCGGAGGTGAAGTCTCTCTTTGTTAACATTAGATCAGTCATGAATTACTCCCATCGCTGCTTCGACAAGCTCGGCTGTTGAAAATGGAAGACCACGGACAATGTTGTATCCAATAATGTCTTTGAGATACTTCGATCGAATCAACATAGCCAGTTGGCCAAGGTTCATTTCCGGCAAGATCACCTTGGGATACTTTGCTAAGACATCGCCTAAGTTCTTAGGAAATGGATTGATATATTTGAGGTGAGCTTGGGCAATCTTCTCGCCGTTTTCTCGCAATACTTCAATTGCGGTTGCGATGGGGCCATATGTTGAACCCCAGCCAAGGAATAATATTTCTGCATCTCCAGTTGGATCCTCAACAATGAGATCCGGAACTTTAATTCCTTCAATTTTCGTCGCGCGCACGCGCACCATGAAATCGTGATTTTCTGGATCATATGAAATATCGCCCGTCTTATCGGCTTTCTCAATTCCACCGATCCGATGTTCAATCCCGGGGGTACCAGGTATTGCCCAAGGACGTGCCAAGGTTTCTGGATCACGCAAGTAAGGCATGAAATTCTCTTGTGTCTTCGCAAATTCAACATTGATCTTTGCAAGTATGTCGACTTCCGGGATCCGCCACGGCTCCGAACCATTTGCGATATATCCATCTGATAATAAGAAGGTCGGCACGCGATATGTTGTCGCGATCCGCACGGCTTCCATGGCCATATCAAAACAATCGCTAGGTGTTGATGCTGCAATGACTACTGCTGGACTCTCGCCGTTTCGGCCAAACATGACTTGCAGCAAATCTGATTGTTCAGTCTTTGTCGGAAGACCGGTCGAGGGACCTCCGCGTTGGACATCAATAATGATGAGCGGTAATTCAAGCATGATGCCCAAGCCAATCATTTCGCTCTTGAGCGCTATCCCAGGACCAGAGGTGGTTGTAACGCCGATGGAGCCACCATATGCGGCGCCAAGGGCGGCGCCAACCGCGGCAATCTCATCTTCAGCCTGAAAAGTAATGACCCCAAATTTTTTCTGTTTTGAAAGTTCATGCAAAATATCTGAAGCAGGCGTAATCGGATACGAACCGAGAAAGAGTCGTAGACCGCTTTGTTGCGCCGCTGCAATAAGTCCATAAGCAAGTGCAGTGTTGCCGCTGATGTTGCGATATTTTCCAGGAGGCATTTTTGCAGGTGCAACTTCATATGATGCCGCAAATTCTTCTGATGTTTCGCCGAAGTTCCAACCTGCTTGATATGCAAGGAGGTTAGCTTTTAGAATCAACTCTTTCTTCGCAAACTTGGCGCGCAAGAATGATTCTGTTGCCACCGTTGAGCGATGATACATCCACGTCAAAACACCGAGTGCGAACATGTTCTTTGCACGTTCTGCATCCTTGCGTGTGATTGCAACCTCGGTAAGAGTGGCAACGGTTAATGAGGTGAGCGGGATTGCATGGATGTGATAAGCATCAAGTGAGCCATCTTCAAGCGGGCTCATTTCATATCCAACTTTTTTCAAATTGCGCGGCGTGAATTCATCTTTATCAATAATGATTGTTGCACCGCGCGGAATATCTTTTATATTCGCCTTCAATGCTGCCGGGTTCATGGCAACCAATACATCTGGTGCATCACCAGCGCTAAGGACGCGATGGTCTGCAAAATGTAATTGGAAGGATGAGACTCCTGGAAGAGTTCCTTGCGGCGCACGAATTTCAGCTGGATAGTTTGGAAGTGTTGAAAGATCATTTCCAAAACTTGCGGTATCCATTGTGAAGCGGTCACCGGTTAATTGCATACCGTCACCGCTGTCACCAGCGAATCGAATTATCACGGACTTAAGCGATATTACGGGTTTTCCCACGACTCCATCTTGCCACCTTGTGCCGATTTTACTATGTGTTACTGGTAACAAGCGCTAAATGCCTTGAACCTGGGCGACTAACTATGAGTAAGTTACAGAATGGTTAAGATTCCTACATGGAAAAAGTACGTTGGGGATTTATCGGTGCCGGACATATTGCTAGGAAGGCTTTGTACCCTGCAATTTTAAAGTCGGAGGTCGGCGAGATTTACGCAGTTGCTAGTAAAGATCCAGGACGTGCAAAATCGCTATCACCTTCGGGCAAGATCTACACCGATTATAAAGAGCTCATCGATGATCCGATGGTAGAAGCGATCTACATTTCACTACCTAATTCACTTCACATTCCTTGGTCAATCAAGGCTATGCAAGCAGGCAAGCACGTCCTTTGCGAAAAACCGCTTGCCATGAACGCCAAAGAAGTAAGAGATGCAATAAAGGTTGCTGATGAGACAGGACAACTTTTTATGGAAGCGAGTTGGAATCGTTGGCATCCACGTACCACGCGTCTTAAAGAGATTGTTGCATCGGGTGCGATCGGCACGGTCACATCAATTCGCACGGGATTTACCTACGATGGACTTGATTCAGCAAACATTCGCACCGCCCCAGAGCTAGGCGGCGGTGGTCTCTACGACCTCGGTCCATATTCAGTTGCTGCACCGTTATGGTTGTTAGATTTCGCACCGACATCGGATCTTTCAATCGAGGCCACATGGCACCCTGGTGGTAGCGATGAAACGTTGAAAACGAGTTTCACCATCGGTGGAGCTAAGGCGCAAGCACTAACCTCAATGAATATGCCTGACACTTCGTACTTTGAAGTCATCGGTACTAAAGGCCGTGTTGCAACTGGTGGAAATGATGCATTCAATTCACACAATCAGCCAAGTGCTCTTGAGATAGCGATTGATGGTGCATCATTGGTAGAGGAATTCGCCGCCTGCGATCCTTATCAATTGATGTCGGATGCATTTGCAAAGAAGATTCGTGGCGAAGATTCGTGGATCATGCCACTCTCTGAATCACTGGCATTTGCAGAATTCTTTGATGCAGTGTTTGCGCTCTTATCGAATTTGCGCTCGTAATTGTCTGGGTATTATCAGTCCCGCACATGATGGTCACAGCAAAACTCGCCCGTAAAGCACTTTCTTAAAAGGTGAGTTCTACTGACTGCTTACTATTCTGCGGGAAGTAACCAGGCACGAGATGGATCAAAACTTATTTTTGCTAATGAACCAACTGACACAATTTCATCGTAAATAGGATCACTCACCAGGGTTGTTATCTCTCCGTACTTACTATCTAACACGTACTCAACATGAGCTCCGTAAAAGATTACATTTTTAACGGTTGCTACTCCAATTGAATTATCAGATGACTTTACGACCCTTAGAGATTCAGGACGAAGTAATAATTTGGCTTTTCCGGAAGAGAGTGCATCCGGATGTGCAGCAACTTCAATACTTTCACCCAAAATTGAAATCCGTGCCTTACCTTGGCCGGTAGTCTCAATGCTATCAACTTTGAAAAAATTAGATCGTCCAATGAAATCAGCTACAAAGACAGAACTTGGGTGTCGATAGATCTCTTGAGGAGTTCCAACTTGCTCGACCACAGCATTTCTCATGACGACGATTCGATCAGAGACACTCATGGCTTCATCTTGGTCATGTGTGACGAAAACACTTGTGATGCCAAGGCGTTGTTGAATAGATCGAATTTCAGTGCGCATTGCAGCACGCAGTTTTGCATCTAAATTGCTGAGCGGCTCGTCGAAGAGAAGAACTTTTGGACGCACAACCATCGCACGTGCAAGCGCAACTCTCTGTTGCTGTCCACCCGATAGCTGATTAGGGGCACGGTTTGCCAAGTTTGAAAGACCCATCGACTCTAAAACTTCCGAGACTCTGGCTTGAATCTCATCTTTTTTAGCTTTTTCTACCTTGAGGCCATAGGAAATATTTTCATGAACATTCATGTGTGGGAAAAGCGCGTACGACTGAAAGACCATTCCCATAGGGCGCTTATCTGGTGTCTTAGTTGAAAGATCTTCGCCATCAAGTTCGATGCGCCCACTGGTAGGAGTTTCAAATCCCGCGATCATTCGCAAAGTTGTAGTTTTACCGCAGCCCGAGGGTCCTAAAAGCGTAATGAATTCACCGGGTTCGATCGTTAAGTTGAGATTATCAACGGCGGTTACTTTATCTTTGCCATTTCCAAACTCTTTTACCAAGTTTGAAAGTACTAGACGGCCGCTTGCTGTGGACATGTTCATCTCTTTTCTTTTCCTTAACCTGAAATCAATGTTGGTTTAAACTCTGAACTTTGCTTACCTCTGACAGCTAAATTGATTGCTCCCATGACAGTTAATACGATGACTATCAATAAGGTACAAATTGCAAATGCTGGGCCATAGCGACCTGAATCTGACTCAGCTAAAATCTTTTGGGTCAGAATTGGGGTTTCTGGTGTGGTAATAAAAATGATTGGTGAAAGTGTCGTCATTGAACGAGCAAAGGCAAACATCAAACCAGTCAGGTATGCGCCTTTGATTAAGGGCAGAGAAATCTTTCTAAATGTTCGACCACCAGATGCACCCAAAGATGCTGATGCTTCATCGATTGATGGATCTATTTGTTGAAGTGATGCGACGCCAGCTCGTTGGCCTGCAGGGCTCGAACGAATTGTGTAGACCATGATGATCGCTAAGGCACCGCCAAAAATCGCACCACCACCAGCGAGCTGGGGAATGATGGTTTGGCCAAATAATTTGACTGGTTCATTAAATGTCACTGCATAACCAATACCTAGAACCGTGCCTGGAACGGCAATTCCTAGCATTCCAAAGAAATCCAATGCTTCAGCTCCACGCTTGAGTTTTCTAATGATCAACCAGGCCATAACCATTCCAATAATGCCTGCAATAGGTGTGGCAATTAAAGCCATGATGACGGTGGATCTGAGGGCATCATTGGCAATTCCACTAAAAATGTAACGGTAGTTATCTAAAGTAAAGGAGTTATTGACACCCAGAATTTTGATGAATGCACCAGAAATTACTGTGGCGTAGACCAAAACAATAAAAGCAGCCACTGTCCAACCAAAACTTAAAAGGGCTAGTCGAGGTCCACGTGAGGTTATTGGTGAAATCTGCCCAGTTGGTTTTCCAGTAACCGAGACCACGCTATTTCGTTGTGACCAATAGCGTTGAACAATAAAGACTAGAAGTGCTGGCAGAAGCAAGATTGCTGAATATGCCGCGCCTGCTGAAACATCGTATTCACCGTTGATGGCGATGTATGCGCGTGAGGAAAGAACCGTGTAGTCCCCGCCAATTACTAGTGGATTTGCCAGGTCGGCAATAGATTCAACGAACAACAGTAAAAATGAACTTGCAATCCCTGGTACCAATAACGGTAACGTTACAGTTCTAAAAATTCTGAACTTTTTAGCTCCCAGCACTGAGGCAGCTTCATCGAGTGCAGGGTCAAGACTCTTCATCATTCCCAATAAATTCATGTATGCAACCGGGAAGTACGAGGCGGAAAGGACAATTACTAAGCCCGAGTAGCCATACAACATTGGCGTTTTACCTAAGAGGTCATTTGAAATAATTCCACTTCGTCCAAACAAAACGATAACTGCAGTAGCAAAAGCAAATGGAGGTGAAACGAGAGGCACCAAAGAGATAACGTGAAGAATTTTTTTACCACGGAAATTAAGCCGGACTTGAATGTAAGCCAAGATGAAGCCAATAATCGTTCCAAAGAGGCCGACGGAAAGCCCAAGTACAACTGTATTTTGTAATATTTTGCGACTAACTGGATTTGTTAGGGCATTTTTGAGAACGGCCATTCCCGTTGGTCGAGTTGATTCAAAAAGGATGCTTAGAACAGGTACAGCAATGAGAAGAAGGATGATTGCTGAGACTGCAACAAGTGCTAGTTTTGTGAAAATATCAAATTTAGCACCCTGCTTTTTGTTAGCCATTTATTTTCTCCTGATGTAAATCACAGTTAGTAATGAAATAGGTGATCAGCAAGAACCCCGAAATAAATTCGAAGTTCTTGCCGATCTATACCCTCTTACTTAGCCCTTAACTTGTGTGCGAGCGATGATCTCTGCATCAAATCGTGCAGTTAGTGCAGTCTTTGCTAGTGCAGCCTTGTCAAAGTCGTAATCCACGATCTTCAACTTAGTTAACTTGACCATACGTGCATCTTTGCGTGACTTTGGATTAGTCAAGATTTGGTATGCACCAACGCCGACTCCAAGATTCTGTGCATCTGCCGAAAGTGTGAAATCAATGTATGCCTTAGCAGCATCAGGATTTTTAGCTCCCTTAATCATCGCAACGCCACCAATTTCATAGCCTGTTCCTTCTGCTGGGAATGAAACAACAAGTGGATTACCTTGCTCGATTCCGAAGACACAGTCATGTGAAAAGACCAAACCGACAGCGGCTTCACCACGACCAACAATTGCCACAGGTCCAACACCGCTCTTTGAGTAGAACAGAACGTTCTTATGGAAATCCTTCATGTAGGCCATTGCAGCATCTTGGGATCCTAGACGAGTTACTTGGGTCCACAAAGTTGTAAATGCCGTTCCAGAAGTAGCTGGGTGCGCAGTTGAAATATTAGCTTTCAACTTTGGATCCAAAAGTGCTGCCCAAGTTTTTGGAACTGGTACACCTAACTTCTTAAGAACTTCAGTATTTGAGCAGAATCCAAGTGCTCCCACATAAACACCTGTCCAGTAACCATCTTCATCCTTATATTTTCCAGGAATCAAGTTTCGAGACGGAGACTTGTACGAATCAATCAAGCCCTTAATGCGCGCAACACCGAAACCATCGACAGGTCCGCCGTGCCACACACCAAATTCAGGATTTGATTTATATGCTTCTAGGCGAGCAGTTGTCTCACCCGAAGATAAGCGAACAAACTTTGTTGATATGCCAGTCTTGCGCTCGAATGCAGCTGTCATAGCACCGCACCAGGCTTCAGTAGCTCCGCAAACAACTGTCAGCGAGCCAGTCAACTTGCGTCCAGGACCGTAGACCAATCCACCTGAATTTTGCTCACATAGATAAGTGATACCCGAGATTGTGCGAAGCAAACCTTCTTGTGCACATGCACGGCCTTTTGCTTCAATGGCATTTGCCGGAGCTGCAATAAATGTCATGAGTGAAACAAGCACCGCCGACAATAAGGCGATCGATAAAAACTTCTTTGTCTTCATTAGTGACCTTTCAGATACGAGGGTTTTATTCGCTTAAAGTAATCCATAGGGCGTCGAAAGTCACTTATGAAGAACCGCTCTTTATGTGAGTTGCTGCATACCCGCAAAAGTGGACAAGATAGGGTTGTGCTTATGAAGTCACGCTTGTTGGCACTCTCTGTATTGTTAATTTTAGCTTTTCCGCAGTTAGCGCAAGCTGCACCCACTTATCTGTTTCCAGTGGTCGAATGTGAGGTCAATTATGCACGTGCCCACCACGACTATGCCGCCACTGATATTTTGGCAAAGGCGGGTTGCCGATTTGTTGCGCCAATCGATGGAGTAGTCAATGAGGTCAATCGAATAGATGAGTGGAGCGGTAAAACAAATTTAGGTATTACTCGTGGTGGTTTATCGGTTTCAATAATTGGTATTGACGGAGTTCGATATTATGGTTCACACTTGCGTTCAATTCCAGCCAGCATTCAACCAGGAGTAACTGTAAAAGCTGGTCGTTACTTAGGTGCAATTGGTGCAACCGGAAGTGCGCGTGGCACCGCACCACATTTGCACTTTGGAATTTCGTGGCCAACGGTTGCAAATATTTGGTGGGTAAGGCGTGGCGAAGTACTACCCTGGAAGTATTTAGATGCATGGAAGAGCGGAAAAGATTTATCACCGGTAAAAGAGGTTAACGCCCGCAAATTAAAAGTTGGCGAAATTCCAGTAGAACCAAAGAAGTGAAGTAAAAAACCCCGCCAGTTACCCGGCGGGGTTTTTTTAATAGCTAGTGTTGATTAGGCAGGGTTTACTGCATCAGCCTGAGGACCCTTTGGACCCTGTACGACCTCAAATGAAACTGCCTGACCCTCTTCTAGGGACTTGTAACCGTTTCCTTGAATAGCTGAGTAGTGAACGAAAACATCTTGTCCGCCACCATCAACTGCAATGAAACCGAAACCCTTTTCAGAGTTGAACCACTTAACTGTGCCTGTTGCCATGTATTTATTTTCCTTCGATATGTGGGTGATTCGAGCATTCCTCGACTCACGGTCTTCCTCTTGCTCCAGCGATACCGATTATGCAAAACATGAAACGGGTACTGATTAAGCGTCCGACTAAGGGCAACTGTACCGCCTATCGCCCCGTGCGCCTAAAGCAGGAGTGGACAGTTCTAGGCTTTTGGGTGTCTAATTGAGGTGTTCACCGAGCAAGTTTGGGTTGTTAGCAGCAAGCTAGAGGTGCAAATGCCGCTGGGGAAGGTCGCATTTGGCGCACCTTGCTAGGAGAACAATGGAACGTTTAACACTACCTGCAAGTGGAACTCAGGCTTCAAACCGGCGACAGGTGCGAGGTTTCTTAACCATTCACTCAACTCCATCTGCTTTGCGCCATCATATTGAATGGGCGATTCAAGGCGTGCTTGGAAGTTGGATCACCCTCAATTGGATTCAACAACCTTTGCTGCCGGCAACTTTTCGAACTCAATTGGAGTTTAGGGATCGGCATGGCGCTGCTGCCCAAATTGCCAGCGCACTTCGAAGTTGGCACTACTTAAACTTTGAGGTAATTGAAAATTGTGAAACGGGGGGCGAGTTATTTCGATTCACGCCAGAACTTGGAATTCATCGGGCGGTAGTCGACCAGTCAGGTGCGGTGCTCATTAATGAAAATCAAATGACACATTTGTTAAATAACGCTTTTGAGGAAGAGGCAATCCGCGAAGGTGTAGCAAAAATAATTGGGACTCCTTGGGAAAGCGAACTTGATCGCTTTCGCAAAGTTGACTTGCTCGAGGTCGCACACTTGCGCGCGATCTAAGCAATACAATTACATCACGACTACGATTGCCAAGACCGTTACTGCAACAGTTTCAGTAACCTTTAAGAGTTAATAGATTTAAAGCGGAATGTTGCCGTGAGATCCACGGCGATGCGGAGCATCAGCAATAGTTTTAGCCAGTGCGCTGCGAGTTAAACTCGGTTCAATTATTTGATCTACCGCTCCGATTTCGATTGCTTTTGCAACACCACCGGAAACCTTTTCATGTTCCGCTGCCAACTCTAACTCCATAGCTTCGCGTTGCTGCGTTGGAATATCGGCGAGCAATCTTCGGTGTAACACGCGAACTGCAGCTACTGCGCCCATGACCGAAACTTCAGCTTGTGGCCAAGCAAATACTCGAGTCGCTCCTAATGACTTTGAATTCATGGCAACGTAAGCTCCGCCATAAGCACGCCGAGTAATTAGCGTGACACGGGGAACTACCGCTTCCCCAAAGGCATGCAGTAATTTTGCGCCTCTTCGAACTGCACCTTCCCATTCTTGGCCAGCCCCAGGTAAAAACCCTTGCACATCGGCAATCACAATTAGCGGAATGCCAAAAGCATCACATGTGCGAACAAAACGTGCCGCCTTTTCCCCAGCTGCAGCATCTAACACACCAGCAAGGTGTGCCGGGTTATTTGCGAGCACGCCAACTGTTGCACCACCTAAGCGACCGATAATCGTTCTCATATTTGGCGCCCACATTGAAAGAAGTTCAATCTGCTCTGTTTTTTTATCCAAAATTGCGTTGATGAGTGGATGTACTTCGTAGGTGCGGACCTTTGAATCTGGAACAAAAGTTGATAGCTCTAGATCTTCCACATCGGGGTTCATAAAACCTTGATTTGCAAAAAGTGCAGTTAGATCTCGAATATCAGCTATTGCTTCAACTTCACTAACCGCGATTACATGCGCCAGACCGCTGTTCTTGCGGTGCGCTTCTGGCCCTCCGAGATGTGCCATATCGATCTCTTCGCCGGTCACACTCTTGACCACATCTGGGCCGGTGACAAAGATTCGTCCTTCCGGCGCTAAGACAACAACATCAGTTAACGCCGGCCCATATGCCCCGCCACCGGCTGTTGGCCCAAGCACAAGTGAGAATTGAGGGATGCGGCCACTTGCCGAAATCATTGACTGAAAAACTTCACCAAAAGCATCCAGCGAGGCAACGCCATCACCTAATCGGGCACCACCTGAGTGCCAGAGACCAATTATTGGAACCTGTGCTCCCATTGCTGCTTTGTAAGCGGTAACTATTACCTTAGATCCAGCAACGCCAAGTGCGCCGCTCTTGATTGTTGGATCAGAGGCAAAGATCACCACTTTGTTGCCTTTAACCGAAGCCGTGACAGCGATCATTCCACAATCAGTTCGTGGAACTAAGAATTCAAATTGTCCATCATCTACCAGACGCGCAATTCTTGAAACGGGATCGCGCGGGTCGAGCACATTTTCTGACATTTAAAGGCTCTTAAAAACCAATACAACATTGTGGCCACCAAAGCCAAAGGAATCATTGAGCGCTGCGATATCTCCGGCAGGAAGTGCACGAGGCTTATCTCGCACGACATCCAACCTCACTGCAGGATCTAACTGTTCGATATTAATTGTTGGGGGAGCCATGCGATCTTGTAGTGACTTAACAATGAAGACAGATTCAACTGCACCAGCCCCACCTAGTAAGTGACCAGTCATCGATTTAGTGGCAGAAACTGCTACCCGATCGGCATCTCTTCCTAAGACCTCACGAAGCGCGTTAGCTTCTGCAATGTCTCCGGCAGGAGTAGAAGTTGCATGCGCATTTAAGTGCACAATATCGGCGGTAGACAGTCCAGAATCTCGAAGTGCAAATTTCACCGCCCGCCCAACACCAGCACCCGATGGATCAGGGGCGGCGATGTGATAGCCATCAGAGGTTAATCCTTGACCTGCGATCTCACAATAAATTTTTGCACCACGTGCCGTTGCATGTTCGTACTCTTCCAACACCAGAATTCCGCCACCCTCACCCAGTACAAAACCATCACGATTGATATCGTAGGGACGAGATGCTAGTTCTGGGGCATCGTTGCGGGTAGATAACGCCTTCATGGCGGCAAAACCCGCCATTGGCATCGGATGGATTGCAGCTTCTACGCCACCGCTAACAACAATATCTGCCCGGTTACTTCGAATCATTTCTAATGCATAGCCAATTGCTTCTGCACCAGATGCACATGCACTTACTGGTGTATGAACTCCGGCCTGTGCTTGTAGTTCAAGACCGACATTTGCGGCAGGTCCATTAGGCATCAACATGGGAACGGTGTGCGGAGTTACTAGTCGTGCGCCTTTCTCGCGCAAGATGTCATATTGGTCAAGCAAAGTTGTTACTCCGCCAATGCCGGAAGCAATGACAACTCCTAAGCGTTCCTTATCGATCTCAGGTGCGCCGGCATCTTTCCAGGCTTCCCGGGAAGCGATTATGGCAAATTGTTCAGAGCGATCTAACCGACGAAGTTGGACCCGCTCCATCTGTTCACTTGGTTCTACTGCAACTCGCGCAGCGAAGGTCACTGGAATTGTCTGGGCCCAATCTTCCGTTAAAGAACGCACCCCACTCTTACCAGCCAAAAGGCTAGACCAAGTAGTTGTGACATCTCCACCAAGCGGAGTGGTTGCACCAAGACCAGTGACAACGACGCGACGACGAGTCATTTAGCAAAAATTTCTAAAGTGTAAAGCTTTACTTGGCAGCGTTAACGATGAAATTAACGGCATCGCCAACGGTTACCAAATCGGTAACGCTCTCATCTGGAATTTTCACGCCAAAACGTTCTTCGGCTGCAACTACAACTTCAACCATGCTCAATGAGTCAACATCCAGATCCGTAGTGAAGTTTTTGTCCATTTCAATTGATGCAGCAGGGATGCCAGCTACTTCTTCGACGATCTCCTTGAGTCCTGCAAGTACATCTGCTTGTGCAAGTGCCATCGTGATTGTTTCCTTTTCTAGAAAGTTGAATCGTGCGGTGCAAGGGGTTTATTGTGGTGCAAACACTTGCTTACTTACGAGTATCGCTCGCCGTAAGTGGTGCAAATCTCAATACTTAGGCGGTAGTTCCACGACCTGCGCCGCATAAACCAAGCCAGCACCATACCCAATGAGCAGGGCTAATTTTCCGTGCATTTTCGGATGCTCAATTAACAATCTATCCATTGCCAAGGGAATGGATGCCGCAGAAGTGTTTCCATTTGTGCGAATGTCATCTGCGATCAAGACTGAATCAGGTAACTTCATTTCTCGTGCCATGCTTTCGACAATTCTGATATTTGCTTGATGTGGAATAAAAGCCCCAAGTTCTTCAACGCTGACACCTGCGGCCTCAAGTGCTTTGAGTCCAACCTTACTCATTGAAAATACCGCCCAACGGAAAACGGTTTGACCTTGTTGGGAAATGTATGGCCAACCAAGTGCACTCACACCTTTATCAGGATTGTTTTTAAAATCTGTGTATGCCGGCGTCAAAGTAATTGCATCACGTGAATCTGCATCCGAACCCCAAATCGTTGGCCCAATTCTTGGCTGATCACTTTGCCCAATGACGACGGCTCCGGCGCCATCTGCGAAAATAAAAGCGGTGGCGCGATCATCTGGATCTGTGTAATCCGAGAGTTTCTCAACTCCAACTACCAGCACATTTTTAGAAGTTCCGGATTTAACTAAATCACTTGCCATCGCAATGCCATAGCAAAATCCGGCGCAGGCCGCGCTGATATCAAAGGCGGCGGTTTTTGGATTTCCGAGTTCATTAATTAATTCCGTTGCCGCACTTGGCGCCTGAAATGGGTAGGAAATTGTTGCCAGAATCAAGGTGTCGATATCGGCGATAGTTAAATTAGCCCGCTTGAGCGCAACTTCACAAGCTGCCTTTGACATGGAAACAACGGTTTCATCTTCACCGGCGAATCGACGACTCTCAATTCCGGTACGTTGCACAATCCATTCATCAGTTGAATCGATCCGGTCAACAATCTCAGAGTTTGGCACTAACCGCTTTGGACGATATGTGCCAACAGCTAAAATCTGACTAGAAACTTGCGGAGCTATTTTGATACTCATGCATGCCTTTCTGCGAACTCTTGGGCGGCGGTTAAATCATCAGCGCTCTTAAGCGCAAAGCCTTCAATCTCACTTGCTGCCCGCTTTAGTAAGCCAACCAGAGTTCCAGCAGGTGGTAGTTCAATGACACCAGTTACACCTAGTGCTTTCAACGTCTCCATACAAAGATCCCAGCGAACTGGGTTGGCAATTTGATTGACAATTCGCTGCAAAACTTGTTGGCCATCGGTTACGACAGCTCCATCTTTATTGGAAATAAGTTGAATAGAAACTGGATGGATTGAAAGTGTTGCCGCCAATGCCCGAAGTGGTGCTACAGCTGGCTGCATGTAATTGGTATGAAAAGCACCCGCCACAGCTAATGGGCGCACACGTGCACCGGATGGGGGTGTTTGGCCTAGTTGAGCGAGGGCAATTAAATTCCCGGCCGCAACAATCTGACCTGCCCCATTGTCATTTGCCGGCACCAGGTTAAGTGATGCGAGCAAGGCTAAAACTTCGGAGCGATCCCCACCTAGTACCGCTGACATTCCGGCAGGTGAAATGCTGGCTGCTTTTGCCATTTCAATTCCACGTGCACGAACTAAGGTCAGTGCATCCTCCTTGCTAATGGCGCCAGAAATTGCCGCTGCAGTTAGCTCACCGACTGAATGTCCTGTGGTTACTGCGCACTCTTTCACACCAAGGGCATGCAAACCCAGTAATGAGGTAGCAACAATTAATGGTTGAGCATTTGCCGTCTCTTTAATCTCATCGGCATCGGCTGTTGTACCAAGTCGTAGTAGATCAAGATCAATCGCCTTAGACCAACTAGTCAGTATTTCTTTAAGTAATTGATCTTGCATCCAAGTATTGAGCATCCCTGGAGTCTGAGATCCTTGACCAGGAGCAATAACTGCGAGCACGAACCGATGTTAGTGCGCCTAGTTGCTTACTATCTAGTACGGGATACCAGCCATACCAGAACGCTGTGTGCTGGCACTTGCACCTTTGCCGATGGCGCAGAAATCACCGGTTCGTAGGTATTCACATTTTTGGAAGCGTCAAATATGCATCTGTAAGTTTCACCCCAGCTGGCATTGGGCAATGTAAATGTTGTGACCTCGCGGGAGGAGTTCAGCATCAGTAATAAGCTTTTATTGGGATTGTCTTCAATAAAAACAGTGATGCTGCGTTTTTCACCATCACGCCATTGATCGTCATTCATCTCATTTCCCGCTAATGAAAACCAAGCAATATCCTTCCGATTTGTCCCTTTATCTAAGGCGCCAGTAAAAAACTCTGATGTAACATCGGCCAAATACCGCTCACGCATCTTGGTCAATGATCTGACCGCCGCCAAAATATCTGCTTGCGCATCACTTAACTCCCATGGCAGCGCCCAACCATTATGAGCTAACGGCAGTGAGTAAGCATTATTGGATCCGCTTTGCGTACGACTTACTTCATCTCCCATATTTAACATTGGCACACCAGATGAGAGCAGCAAAGTAGCGAGTAGGGATTTTTTGAGCCGGTGCCTAATTTCATTAATTCCGGCATCTGTAGTTTCTCCTTCATAGCCAACATTCCATGATCGATTGGAATCACTTCCGTCCATATTATTTTCTAAATTTTCTTGGTTGTGTTTCTGGTTAAAGCTAACCAGGTCATGCACAGTGAAGCCATCATGGGCGGCAATGAAGTTTATGGAAGATGTTGGTCCACGGTAATGGAAGATAGAACTTGATCCACTGATGCTGGAAGCAATATCTGAAACACCCTCGCCATAACCGCGCTTAAGATCACCTAACCAAAATTGACGCACCGAATCTCGATAGGCATCGTTCCATTCCCGCCATGGATGCGGGAAGTCGCCCAGGCAATAACGTGAAACATCCCACGGTTCGGCAATCATTTTAAAATTACGTAAAACTGAGTCAGAACCAATGGCGGCCATAAGCGATGAATTAAATGCGCTATCACTTGTATAAAGGGCGGTAGTTAAATCAAAGCGAAAGCCATCGACTCCAATAACTTCAATCCACCAACGCAGCGAGTCAACAATTTGGCGAACTGCGTGCGGCGCACTTGCGGCGAAGGTATTGCCGCAACCAGTCACATCCACATAATTTCCGTTGGGATCTTGCCGGTAGTATGCATGATTGTCGATGCCTTTGTAGGAAAGTGTGGGTCCACCGACACCACCTTCAGCGGTGTGGTTGTAAACAACATCCAGAATTACTTCGATTCCAGCCTCATGTAATTGGTCGACTGACCATTGCAACTCTGAGATCGGATCCTCAGTTGCCGCATATTCACGGTGCGGGGCGGTAAACAATAATGAATTGTAACCCCAGTGATTGACTCTTCCGCGACTGTGAAGATTAGGTTCAGTTATTGACTGTGCAATAGGCAATAGTTCCAGCGCGGTAATTCCAATCGATTTCAAATGTGCGATTGTGCTTGGGTGGCCAAGCCCTTTATATGTTCCACGTTCATGTTCTGGAATAGCTAGATTGAGTTCGGTTAATCCTTTTACATGCGCTTCATAAATAACCATCTTCGCCCAAGGTATTAATGGTCTAGAAATTCCCCGGGTGTGGTAATCGCTGACTACTGAGTACGGAACTTTGCCGGCACTGTCACGGTGGTCGCGTTCATTAAGATCTCCAGCTCCAGATCCGTCGATTGCCACATGCCCATAAATTTCCGGACAGTAATCAACCGCTCCATCAATTACGTGGGCATAAGGATCAAGCAACAACTTTGCCGCGTTAAATCGAACACCATGTTCTGGAAGCCATGGACCATAAAAGCGATACCCATACCGCTGACCTGGACGAACACCTGCTAGATAGCCATGCCAAATTGGACCATTGCGATGAGACATGGCAAACCGAGTCTCAACCATCTTTCCATTTACTTCGTTGAACAGGCATAACTCCACGGCATCGGCGGCATTACTCCAGATAGCAAAGTTGGCTCCACCATTAGTGACGGTAGCGCCAAGGGTTCGGGGATCTGCAGGGAGCATGGCGGTTATCTTGCCGTGGATAAGTATAAATATTGGGTTGATTCACGGTGATCTGGTAACCAATTAGAGTTACTGACTAGTAACATTTGGCGCATGAAAATTGCTGTGTGCGTAAAACAGGTCCCAGACTCATGGGCGGAAAAGAAGATGGTTAATGGAGTTTTGGATCGGGAAAATGTTGATGCGGTTCTCAACGATCTAGATGAGTATGCAGTGGAGGAGGCACTTCGCATTGCCGAGGCCCACGGTGGAAATGAAGAAGGTGGCCCTCATACTGTCACTTTAGTTTCAATGGGACCAGCACGTGCGACCGAAGCCGTTCGGAAAGCGCTTTCAATGGGTGCAAATGATGCAATTTTAATTACTGATTCAAAATTGGCTGGAGCAGATGCGCTGGCAACATCGGCGGTGCTGGCGGCGGTAATTTTAAAGGAAAATTTTGATCTAATTATTTGTGGAACCGAATCAACTGATGCCCGCATGAGTGTAGTTCCAGCAATGCTTGCAGAAAGATTAAATGCCGCGCAACTTACTTTTGCATCTACCGTTACTGTTGATCCTGCCGAAAACAAGGTGACAATTACCCGCGTCACCGAAGCTGGCATGGATCAGATGTACGGAAGTTTCCCTTGTGTTGTTTCAGTTGTGGAAAAGATTAACGAACCGCGCTATCCATCATTTAAGGGGATCATGGCTGCTAAAAAGAAAACCATCGATGTACGCGACCTTTCAAGTGTTGGCGTAAGCGTTGATATTGCCTGGTCACTTGTTGTAGATTCTGCGCCACGTCCACCACGTGCAACTGGTATAAAAATCATTGATGATGGAACCGGCGGCGAAAAATTAGCGGCTTACTTAATAGAAACGAAGTTGATATGAGTACTGTTTTTATTTTGGCTGATTTTGCTGGCACAAAGGCGACTAAAACTAATGCTGAAATGGCAACGGCGGCCGCTCGTATTGGTGAAGTTACCGCTGTAGTTTTGGCAGCAGTTGGACATGGAGATGCATTGACAGCCACTTTAAATACTGGGCCAATTTCAAATGTGATTGTTGTCGAATCAGATGCTTTTGCACATTATGGAGTTGCTGCAATCGCCGATGTTCTTGCGCAACTTGTCGCAACCAAATTGCCGTCAGCATTGTTAATTGCTTCGCATGCTTTTGGCAAAGAGGTTGCCGCTCGGGTGGCAGTAAAAACAAACTCTGGCATTATTACCGATGCGGTTGATGTATCTTCAGATATAATTGCAACTCAATTAGTCTTTGGTGGTTCCACAACGGTTTACTCGAAGGTTTCGCATGGGACACCGATTATTACAGTGCGTCCCAATTCAATAAATGCTGATTTAACCACCGCCACACCTGGAATTGAAAAATTGAGTTTTCAAGTCACTGATGCTGCTAAAAAAGCAACGGTTACCTCCACTCAGCCACCAATTCAAGGTGGTCGTCCGGAATTAACAGAGGCCAACATTGTTGTTTCCGGCGGTCGCGGCACTAATGGCGACTTTGCACCAGTTGAAGCTTTTGCCGATGCCATGGGCGCTGCAGTTGGTGCCTCACGTGCGGCAACGGATGCTGGTTGGTATCCACACTCTCATCAAGTGGGCCAAACCGGAAAATCAGTCAGCCCGCAGTTATATGTGGCCTGCGGTATTTCAGGAGCCATTCAGCATCGTGCCGGAATGCAAACTAGTAAAACAATTGTGGTGATCAATAAAGATCCCGATGCACCACTCTTTGAAATTGCAGATTTTGGCGTCGTAGGGGATCTATTTGCGGTATTGCCTAAGGCAACGGAGGGCGTAAAAGCCCACAAGTCCTAGACTTAAGCCCGTGCCTTCTATCTATGTAGACCATGCCGCAACCACACCAATGTCAGCTGCTGCTTTTGCAGCTATTTCTGCCCAGCTACAGCAACTTGGCAATCCATCTAGTTTGCACACACATGGACGTGCAACCAGAAAATCGCTAGAGGATGCACGTGAATCCATTGCCAAACAAGTTGGATGTTTAGCAATGGAGGTTATTTTTACCGCATCAGGTACCGAAGCCAACAACATCGCGCTAAAAGGTTTGTACTGGCGAGGTCGCGACCAAGGTAAGAAAGTCATTGTGATTTCTGAAATTGAGCATCATGCGATTTTGGATCCGGCCCGGTGGTTACAAGATCACGAAGCCGCCGAAGTTATTAAAATTGATGTTAATTCCAATGGTGTGATAAATCTGGAAACTTTAAAAAATATAATTGCACAGCGCGCAAATGAGATCGTGCTGATATCGATCATGCACTCCAATAATGAGACCGGTGTCTTGCAACCAATTTCGGAAATTGTCGCCCTAGCTGGTGACATTCCAGTGCACACAGATGCGGTGCAAAGTTTTAAAAAGATGCCGCTTAATTACTCCCAACTTGGTGTTTATGCCATGTCGCTAAGTGCCCACAAAATTGGCGGCCCACTTGGAATTGGTGCTTTGATTTTGCGCCGCGCAGTTGAGATTCCGGCTTTACTCCATGGTGGGGGGCAAGAGCGGGAAATCAGAAGCGGCACACTTAACGCACCAAGCATCGTAGCTTTTGCTGCCGCTGCCCTCGATAATTACCCGACTAACTCGGTGTCAGTACTTCGCGATACCTTCATTTCGAAAGTTCTCAAACTGATTCCGGATGCCTATATAAATGGAAACAACTGTGCGCGCTTGCCCGGAATCATTAATGTAACTTTCCCCGGAACCCAAAGCGACACTTTGTTATTGCTGCTAGATAGCGCTCATGTTTCAGCCTCAACCGGTTCTGCTTGCAGCGCCGGCGTTCATGAGGCTAGTCATGTTTTGCTTGCTATGGGTCATACCCAATCCACTGCGCAATCTTCGCTGCGCTTTTCTTTCGGCGCTACAAGTACGCCAGCAGATTTGGATTTCATTATCTCGGTGTTGCCCGATGTAATTAACCGAGGACTGGCGGCACATACAAAATGAAATTAATCGCGGCAATGAGCGGTGGCGTTGATTCAGCGGTGGCTGCTGCTCGCGCAGTTGAAGCAGGGCATGAGGTAATTGGTGTTCACTTAGCCCTTTCAGCCAATCCGCAAAAGTATCGATCTGGTGCTCGCGGATGCTGCACAATTGAAGATTCTCATGATGCTAGGCGGGCCGCAGATGTGATCGGAATTCCTTTCTATATCTGGGACATGGCAGAGGAGTTTCATGATGGGGTAGTGGAAGATTTCTTAGCCGAATATGCCGCCGGCCGAACGCCAAATCCATGCCTGCGTTGTAATGAAAAAATTAAGTTTGCCGCGGTTTTAGATCGCGCCCGGGCAATGGGTTTTGACGGAGTTGTCACCGGACACTATGCCCGCACCCAAGTTAGTGAAAGTGGGAAAACTTTGCATCGGGCAGTAGATCACGCGAAAGATCAATCCTATGTTTTATCAGTATTGACCATTGCCCAAATTGAAGGTGCAATTTTTCCGTTGGGGGATACCACCAAGGTAGATATCCGCAAGGAGGCAGAAGCACGTGGACTTGCTGTTGCCCAAAAACCAGATAGTCATGACATTTGTTTTGTGCCATCTGGTGACAACGCTGGTTGGTTGCGCGATCGATTAGGAAGTGAAGTTGGGCCGATCGTTGATCAATCTGGTAAAAAAATTGGTGAGCACAAAGGTGCTTACACCTACACAATCGGACAACGAAAAGGGTTAGGCATCACCGTGCCAACTCATGATGGATCCCCGCGCTTTGTTCTAAAAATTGAACCGGTCAGCAATACCGTCGTCGTTGGAGCGCGGGCAGAGTTAGCTATTACAACGATGCGGGGTGAACATCCGGTGTGGTGTGGCCCGGCAGTCACAAATGAAGAAATGGAAGGTTTTGTTCAGATCCGTGCCCACGGTGCAGCCTTGCCATGTACTTACTTCTTTGATGGAACTTTGCTGGTAGCAACGCTTACTCAACCTTTGCTTGGACTTGCAACTGGGCAAGCTATGGTTATTTACGATGGTGATCGCGTAGTAGGTTCGGCAACAATCTGTGAGACTAAATGAGTAACAAGGCGCGTCATAGAATTACCGAATTAACCACTGAAATTCAGGATCATCAATTTAAGTATTATGTTTTGGATAAGCCAAGTATTTCGGATGCTAATTTTGATCAGCTAATGCGCGAGCTCGAGAAGTTGGAGGAAAAAAATCCAGAGCTTCGACAAGCGGACTCGCCAACCCAACACATAGGCGGTGGCTTCTCTACCCAGTTTGAGCAACGTGATCACATAGAAAAAATGATGAGTTTAGATAATGTCTTTGATCTATCAGAGCTTGCAAGTTGGTTTGATCGGGTCGAAAAAGAAATTGCCCAGCCAAAGTACTTGTGCGAAGTTAAAGTCGATGGTCTCGCAATCAATTTGACCTATGAGAATGGGCAATTAATTCGTGGACTCACACGTGGTAATGGTGTAACTGGCGAAGATGTAACACTTAATGTGAAAACAATCAAGAACTTGCCACACGTGCTTCATGGCCCACAACTGCCGACACTTATTGAAATTCGCGGAGAAGTCTTTTTTCCGATCAAAGCTTTTAATGAGCTCAATGAATCTTTGGAAGAGGCAGGTAAATCACTTTTTGCTAATCCGCGAAATGGCGCGGCCGGTTCATTGCGGCAAAAGGATCCGCGAGTAACTGCCAGCCGTCCGCTTTCAGTTGTCATCCATGGTGTGGGTGCTCGCGCTGGAATCTCCTTTGAAACTCAAAGTGGGGCTTATGAAACGCTTAAGCAACTTGGTCTGCCCACAAGTGAGCGCTTCACAGTGTGCAGTACTCGAAAAGAGGTGGAAAAATTTATTTCCTTTTACGCAAAACACCGGCACGATGTTGAACATGAAATTGATGGCGTTGTTATTAAAGTCGATGGCATCGCCGAGCAACAATGGTTGGGTTTTACTGCGCGCGCGCCTAAGTGGGCTATTGCATACAAGTACCCACCGGAAGAGGTAACTACCAGGTTGCTCGATATCAAGGTCAGCATAGGTCGCACTGGGCGGGTCACACCCTTTGCATTTATGGAGGCGGTAAAAGTTGCCGGCTCCACAGTTACCCATGCGACTTTACATAACGCCGAAGAAATTCTTCGCAAAGGTGTTTTGATCGGTGATGTAGTTGTTATTCGAAAGGCTGGAGATGTAATTCCGGAGGTTCTAACTCCAGTCATTGAAAAGCGAACTGGAAATGAAAGAAAATTTGTGATGCCTACTAAATGCCCCGAGTGTGGCAGCGATCTGCGCGCGATCAGTGCTGGTGATGTAGATATTCGTTGCCCAAATACTCGCAGTTGTCCGGCACAGTTACGTGAGCGAATTTACTATATTGGATCTCGTACGGCGCTAGATATTGATGTACTAGGTTATGAAGCTGCGGTGGCATTACTAGATGCAAAAATTATTACGGATGAATCTGATCTCTTTTATTTAACGGCGGAGAAGCTGGCAACTTCAACCTTTTTTACTAAAAAAGATGGCAAACCTGCAGCCAATGTTGCCAAACTATTAGCGGCTTTAACAGATGCTAAAAAACTTCCCTTTTGGCGCACTCTCGTTGCACTTTCTATCCGCCACGTTGGGCCTACCGCTGCCCAAGGTTTAGCCGATGCATTGGGTTCGATTGAAAAAATTTCGCATGCATCGGCGGGTGAACTTGCCGATGTTGATGGTGTTGGCCCAATTATTGCCGATTCAATCGTAGAGTGGTTTAGTGTTGATTGGCATAACGCGATCATCGATAAGTGGAGCAAGGCTGGTGTATGTATGGTGAACGTATCAACCGAAGCATTCCCGCAAACCTTGGCTGGACTTACCTTTGTAGTTACCGGTGGGCTTGAAACATTTTCCCGCGATGGAATCTCTGAAACCATTGCCGCCCACGGCGGAAAAGCCGCAACATCGGTATCTAAGAAAACTGATTATCTATTAGCCGGCGCTGATCCCGGCTCGAAATTAGCTAAAGCAGAACAACTAGGTGTTCGCATCATAGATGAGCTTAGCTTTAAAGAGCTATTGGCAGGTAAGTAGTAGGATTTGCGCCATGATAAACCTTGCAATTGAAGGCACCCGAGAACTTCCGGCCCCGCCAATTTTCTTTGGTGTCGTAGCATTCGTGGTGTTCGCGCTACTTCTATATTTAGTGTTACGACTAGACCGAGAATAATTTGGCTCGGGTAGGTATTTACGGCGGAACCTTTGACCCAATTCATTTGGGTCATTTGCAGGTAATTACCCAACTGATTGAAAAGGGGATGGTTGATCAGTTGATCATCGTCCCAGCCGGGCAACCGCTACTTCGCGACCAGCCGCCAATTGCATCAGCAAATGATCGCCGCCAAATGTGCCAATTAGCTTTGCAAGATTTATCTCCTGAAATAGCGGCAAAGGTTAAGGTCAATCCAATTGAAGTTCTGCGAATGGGGCCAAGTTATGCCATTGATACCGTGGAAGCGGTTCGACAAAACTTTCCAAATGATCAAATCGTTTTTGTGATTGGGCAAGATGCGGCCGATAAATTGGAGCGATGGCATCGAATCGCCGAATTAAAAAACATGGTTGAATTTTTAGTAATTAAACGACC
>JAYVQU010000034.1:0-25427 GCA_043776875.1 Actinomycetes bacterium | reverse complement strand
AGGTAACGAATTAGCCGTAAATTATAAAAGACCGGAAATCTCAACGCCAAGGCGGCTCAACTGTTCCCGCCCGCCATCTATGGCGGTTAACACATAAGGTTTTCCATCGGGCAAAATCGCATATGAATGCTCAAAGTGCGCCCCGCGCGACTTATCCGCCGAGACTACGGTCCAATCATCAGCCAAGACCTTAGTCCGAGCTGACCCGAGGGTGATCATTGGTTCGATCGCCAAAACCAGACCCGAAACAATCTCTGGACCATTTCCGGCCTTGCCAAAGTTAAGCACATGCGGCTCTTGGTGCATCTCGGTGCCAATTCCATGTCCGCCATACTCTTGCAAAATTCCATACTTTCCTTGCGTGTTCGTGTACTGCTCAATTGCAAAACCAATATCAGAGAGTTTGGCACCATTTTTTCCAGCTGCGATTCCGCGCCACATCGACTCTTCACATACATCCATCAGTTTTTGATCTGCTGGATCTACCTGCCCAATGCCAACGGTAATTGCCGCATCGCCATGCCAACCATCAATGATCGCACCACAATCTATTGAAACAATGTCGCCTTCATTAATTATGCGAGCTCCAGGAATTCCATGCACAATCTCGTCATTTACAGAAACACAAATAGTTGCCGGAAAACCGTGATAGCCCTTGAAGTTTGAGATTCCTCCCCCACGCTTAATGTTTGCGGCGGCGATTGCATCAAGTGCATCCGTTGTCATTCCAGCTGTTATAGATGTGCGAATTAATTCAAGAGTTTGGCTGACCAGTAAACCGGCACGGCGCATCGTCTCTATTTGCGCAACTGTCTTTATCTGAATAGCCATTTCCATAAACTTACTGCGTTACCCGGCTTAAGGCAGATATTGCATGTGTGGTGATCTCTTCGACCGTACCTAGTGCGCTCACAGAAATGAGTAGACCTTGATTGCGATAAAAAGAAATGATAGGTGCAGTCTGCTCTGTGTAGATTTCAAGTCGCCGTTTAATTACTTCGGCCTTGTCATCTTCGCGTTGATAAATTTCGCCACCACAGTTTGGACAAGTATTTGCGCCAACTGAAGGCAAACCACAATCTCGACAAGTGCGTCGTGCCGAAAGGCGAGCAACAATTTCTTCATCATTTAGCGAAAACTCCAGAACGGCATGTAGGGGCGCTCTCTTATCCGCCAAAACTGCACGTAAAACTTCAGCCTGTGCCACATTGCGCGGAAAACCATCCAATAAAAAGCCGTTTATAACATCGGCATGAGTTAGGCGATCTTTCACCATTTCATTAGTCACTGAATCTGGAACTAATTCGCCCCGATCCATAAATGCTTTTGCTTGCTTACCTAGTTCATTTCCAGCCTTTAAATTTGCGCGAAAAATATCCCCGGTAGAAATATGTGGAATACCATAGTGAGATGCAAGGAATTGAGCTTGTGTTCCCTTACCAGCACCTGGCGGACCAACCAGGACCAAGCGCATTAGCGCAGGAATCCCTCATATGAACGTTGCTGTAATTGTGCTTCGATTTGCTTAGCGGTATCTAGGCCTACACCGACAACAATCAAAATAGCGGTTCCACCAAATGGGAAGTTCTGGGTTGCACCAAATAGAACTAGTGCACCAATTGGAATGACCGCCACAAGTGCTAGGTATAAAGAACCAGGCGCGGTGATTCGGGAAAGCACATACTGTAAATACTCAGATGTTGGCCTTCCAGCTCGAATTCCTGGAACAAAGCCACCATACTTCTTCATGTTATCTGCTACTTCATCTGGATTAAAAGTAATTGCAACATAAAAATAAGTGAAGAAAATAATTAGGGCCGCATACGTGGCGATATAAATTGGGTGATCACCCTTAACAAAGTTTCGGCTAATCCAGACCGCCCAACCAGCTTGACTATTTGTAAAGTTCACAATGAGCGATGGAATGTACAACAAGGACGATGCGAAAATCACTGGGATAACTCCAGCTTGGTTAACCTTGATTGGAATGTAAGTACTTGTACCGCCGTAAGCCTGGCGTCCAACCATGCGCTTTGCATACTGTACTGGGATACGACGTTGGGCTTGCTCAACAAAGACAACCGCGGCAACTACCAATACTCCAGCCGCCATAACAAATAGGAATGCGAACAATCCCTTTTGTAATTTAATTGACCAAAGTTGGCTTGGAAATCCGGCTGCAATAGATGTAAAGATCAGGATTGACATACCGTTACCAACACCACGATCGGTGATTAATTCACCGAGCCACATGATGACAGATGTTCCAGCGGTCATTACAAAGATCATGGTGACGATTCGTTGCCATGATGTGTCCGGAATAATTGCAAGGTCACAACCTGAAATCAAACGGCCCGGAGTACGTGCTACAGCAATCAATCCAGTTGACTGCAAAACTGCCAACCCAATTGTTAAGTAACGTGTGTACTGAGTTAACTTCGCAGTTCCGGACTGTCCCTCTTTCTTCAAAGTTTCAAAACGTGGAATAACCACTGTGAGCAGCTGAATAATGATCGAGCTAGTGATGTAAGGCATGATGCCCAACGCAAAGACAGAGAGCTGAATTAAAGCTCCACCGCTAAAGAGGTTAATCAAGCCAAACAATCCACCAGTTTCTGCCGTTTTCAAACACTCTTTTACATTTGAGTAAGAGACCCCTGGCGTTGGGACAACTGAGCCAAAACGGAACAGCGCCATGATAGAAAGAGTGAAGAAGATCTTCTTTCGTAGATCTGGTGTCCTAAAGGCCATGCCGAATGCTGAAAGCATTGATCTTCTCCTCTTTCACTCTAACTGATTAACAGTTTGACTAATTAAGCCGGTTCGATTAAAGAATATTGGTTTTGCCGCCAGCTGCAGTGATCTTGTCTACCGCAGTTGATGAGAATGCGTGTGCAGTAACACTCACCTTCACATCAATTTCGCCATTTCCAAGCACCTTCACAGGCAAACTATCGCGAACTGCACCCTTTGCAATCAGATCTGCAACAGTCACATCGCCACCCTTGGGAAATAGCGCGTTAATTGTTGAAACATTCACGCCCTGGTACTCAACCCGCTCTGGGTTCTTAAAACCACGAAGCTTTGGCAAGCGCATTACCAGCGGCAGTTGACCACCTTCGAAACCTGCACGAACTGTGTTACGAGCACGTGTTCCCTTGCCACCGCGACCGGCGGTCTTACCCTTTGATGCTTCACCGCGACCTTTACGAGTCTTAGCTTTCTTAGCACCTGGCGCTGGACGAAGATGATGAAGTTTTAGTGTCATCGCTATTCGACCTCCTCAACCTTGATCAGGTGGCGAACGGCGTACACCATGCCACGAATTTCTGGACGATCTTCTTTAACAACAACATCGTTAATGCGCTTTAAGCCCAATGAACGAAGTGTGTCGCGCTGCTCAGGTTTGTTTCCAACCTTCGAGCGAATCTGGGTTACTTTCAAACGTGGCACTAGACACCTACCGAAATCTGGGAAGCACGGATAATTGCTGCCGGTGCAACATCTTCCAATGGCAAACCACGTCGCGCCGCAATTTGGGCTGGGCTCTCAAGCATCTTCAATGCCGCAACGGTTGCGTGAACCATGTTGATGGCATTGTTAGATCCAAGTGATTTAGTCAATACATCTGTGATCCCGGCACATTCAAGCACTGCCCGCACTGGGCCACCGGCGATAACTCCGGTACCTGGGCTAGCTGGACGTAGCAGAACTACGCCAGCTGCAGTTTCACCTTGTACTGAGTGCGGAATTGTTCCTTGAACACGTGGAACGGTGAAGAATGACTTCTTCGCCTCTTCCACAGCTTTCGCAATCGCTGCTGGAACTTCCTTAGACTTTCCGTAACCAACGCCGACTTGACCATTGCCGTTACCGACAACTACCAGGGCGGTGAATGAGAAACGACGTCCACCCTTTACCACCTTAGATACCCGGTTGATAAATACAACCCGCTCCATGAATGGGTTCTTTTCTTTTTCGCGATCATCGCGACGCTCGCGACGCTCTGGGCGTCCCTTGCCACGATCATTGCTGCGCTCATTACCTGCTGGTGCTGCCGCAGTAGTTGGATTAGTAGACATTAGAACTCCAATCCGTTCGCTCGTGCACTGTCAGCAACCGCTGCAATACGACCGTGGTACTTGTTTCCAGCACGGTCAAAGACGACAGTTGAAACTCCAGCAGCCTTGGCACGTGCTGCAATTAATGCACCAACCGCCTTTGACTTTGCAGTCTTGTCGCCCTTATCGCCGCGAAGATCAGTTTCCATTGTGGAAGCGCAGGCAAGGGTCTTGCCTTGTGTGTCATCAATAACCTGAACAAACAGGTGACGAGATGAGCGCGAAACGACTAAACGTGGACGAGCTGCTGTTCCAGAAACCTTCTTGCGAACCCGGAAAGCACGACGGGCACGGGCATTCGTTGCCGAACCTTTGCGAACTTTTACACCAATAGCCATTACTTCTTACCTGTCTTTCCTTGCTTACGGCGAACAACTTCACCTGAGAGACGCAATCCTTTACCCTTATACGGATCAGCCTTGCGCAGCTTCTTAATCTTTGCCGCAACCTCGCCAACCAACTGCTTATCAATTCCAGAGATATGGAACTTAGTTGGTGACTCAATTTTGAAGGTGACTCCTTCGGGTGCTGGGAATGCAATGTTGTGGCTATAGCCGAGCTGGAACTCTAAATCCTTGCCCTTTTCCGCAACCCGATAACCAACACCGACGATTTCAATGGTAAGTGTGTAACCGTTAGTCACACCTTCAACCATGTTCGCAACGAGCGAGCGAGATAGACCATGAAGAGAACGTGTTACCCGCTCTTCATTTGGGCGAGCAACGGTGATAACACCAGCTTCTTGGGAAACTTGAATTGGTTCAGCAACGTTAAGTGTAAGTAAACCCTTTGGCCCCTTTACTGCAACCTGCTGACCTGTGATTGTTACTTCAACGCCGCTTGGAAGGGCGATCGGCATGCGACCAATACGTGACATTAGTTGATTACCATACGTAAGCGAGAACTTCTCCGCCTACACCCTTCTTATTAGCTTGCTTATCAGTGAGCAATCCAGATGAAGTTGAAATGATTGCAACTCCAAGACCACCAAGTACTTTAGGTAGTGATGTTGACTTTGCATAAACGCGAAGTCCTGGCTTACTAACTCGGCGCAGGCCGGCGATTGAACGCTCACGGTTTGCCCCAAACTTAAGGTCAAGAACTAGATTCTTACCTACTCCATTTTCGGTCTCTTCAACACGGTATCCCGCGATATATCCCTCTTGTTGAAGGATCACAGCGATCCGCACCTTGACCGATGATGACGGCATTGCAACCGAATCATGGTAGGCGGAGTTCGCGTTGCGCAGACGGGTCAACATGTCTGCGATCGGATCTGTCATTGTCATACGTGGCCTCGTGGCCTTTCTCGAACTGGTTTCTTTCGATAGACCTGGTTCGTTGTAGTTAGTTGGATAGAGTTTTGCTTATGAAGTTGTGGTAGTGAAACTTATGAAGTTGTCCTAGTGATTCTGCAGATAGGTGGAGTTACCAAGATGCCTTAGTGATACCAGGTAGCTCACCACGGTGAGCCATTTCGCGGAAGCAAACCCGGCAGAGGCCAAACTTTTGATAAACAGAGTGCGGACGTCCGCAACGCTGGCAACGGGTATAGCCGCGCACCTTAAACTTTGGCTTGCGAGCTGCCTTTACCTTGAGCGATGTCTTTGCCATTGTTTATGCCTCCTTGAATGGAAAGCCGAGCGCCTTTAATAGTGCGCGACCTTCATCATCATTCTTAGCTGTAGTAACGATTGTGATATCCATTCCACGCGGACGGTCAATCTTGTCCTGTTCGATTTCTGGGAAAACTACCTGCTCGGTTAAACCGAAGGTGTAGTTTCCATTTCCATCAAACTGCTTTGGCGACAAACCACGGAAGTCGCGGATACGTGGAAGCGAGATGGAAAGCAGTCGATCTGCAAACTCCCACATCCGATCTCCACGCAAAGTTACGTGGGCACCAATTGGCTGACCCTCCCGAAGCTTGAACTGCGCGATTGATTTGCGAGCCTTTGTCACCTGTGGCTTTTGACCAGTGATGATTGTTAGATCGCGAATTGCGCCTTCGATCAACTTTGAATCACGGGCAGCGTCACCGACACCCATGTTCACAACGATCTTTACTAATGATGGAATCATCATTGGATTCTTATATCCATATTGGCTCTTTAGTGCCGGCGCAATATCGCTCTTGTACTTAGCCTTTAGCCGTACATCTACCGCTGTTGACATTAGATGTCCTTTCCGGTGCGACGTGAGATCCGAACATTCTTGCCTGCTTCGTTCTTGCGAACACCAAGCCGGGAAGCCTTGCCATCGCTATCAACGACCATGACATTTGAAATATGAATTGTGCCTTCAACGGTAATGATTCCGCCAACCTTTACGCCGCGGTCACCAGTTGACTCCTTCGTGTGACGCTTCTGGCGATTTACACCTTCAACGAGCACCCGGTTGCCAGCAATTGAAAGCACCTTTCCTGATGTTCCGCGATCTTTACCTGCGATCACAAGAACGGTGTCAGCTTTCTTAATCTTTGCCATTATTAGAGCACCTCCGGCGCTAGCGAGATGATCTTCATAAAGCGCTTATCGCGAAGTTCACGTGCAACTGGTCCGAAGATACGGGTTCCACGTGGCTCGCCATCAGCCTTCAAGATCACAGCGGCATTTTCATCAAACTTAATGTAGGAACCATCTGGGCGACGACGTTCCTTAACGGTGCGAACGATGACCGCCTTAACGACCTCACCCTTCTTTACCTGTCCGCCAGGAATTGCATCCTTAACAGAACAAACGATGATGTCTCCGATACCGGCATAGCGGCGCTTGGATCCACCGAGCACACGAATACATAGCAGCTCTTTAGCTCCTGTGTTATCGGCAACGCGTAGGCGCGACTCTTGTTGAATCATTAGTTATCCACCGAACCCTTACTTTGCCTTCTCGAGGATCTCGACCAAACGCCAGCGCTTTGTTGCTGACAGTGGGCGAGTTTCCATAATCATTACCCGATCGCCCATGCCAGCAGTGTTCGCCTCATCATGTGCTTTTAACTTGCTTGAGCGTGACAAAACCTTTGAGTACATACCATGCTTCACACGATCTGAGACTTCAACGGTGATGGTCTTATCCATCTTGTCACTCACAACAATTCCTTCACGGGTCTTGCGGAAGCCGCGACCTTCATTTGCTGTACTCATTACGCAGCGCCTCCAATTCCTAGTTCACGTTCGCGAATAATTGTGTAGATACGTGCGATCTCTTTACGCACAACACTTAGCCGACCATGACTCTCCAGCTGTCCGGTTGCTCCTTGAAAGCGAAGCCCGAAAAGCTCCTCCTTCAATTCGCGAACCTTGCCACTCAAATCATCAGCTGACAATTGGCGTAGCTCTTCATTAGTTGTAATAGCCACTTATGCCTCCTCACGCTTTACTACCCGACACTTCATTGGAAGCTTGTGCATCGCAAGACGCAATGCTTCATGAGCGATTAGCTCTGTTACCCCAGAGATCTCGAACATAACGCGACCTGGCTTAACATTTGCAATCCACCACTCAGGTGAACCCTTACCAGAGCCCATACGAGTTTCGGCAGGCTTCTTGGTAATTGGACGATCTGGATAAATGTTGATCCAAACCTTTCCACCACGCTTGATGTAACGGGTCATAGCGATACGTGCCGCTTCAATCTGACGGTTAGTTACATAAGCAGGGGCTAACGCTTGAATACCGAAGTCACCAAAAGCCACGGTAGACCCGCCCTTTGTCGCGCCCTTGCGGGATGGGTGGTGTTGCTTACGGTGCTTAACACGACGTGGAATCAACATTAGTTACCTGCTCCTTCCGCAGTTGCAGTTGGTGCAGTCTTTGAAACCGTTACTTCACCTTTAGGTGCACGTGGTGCACGTGGTCCGCGACGCTCTGGCTTTGGTGCGCGGGCTTCTGCAAGTGCCTTTTCCGCGCGCTCTGCCCGGGAACCAATAACTTCACCCTTGTAGATCCAGACCTTTACCCCTAAGCGACCGAATGTGGTTGCGGCTTCGTAGAAGCCATAATCAATATCGGCACGAAGTGTGTGCAATGGAACCCGACCTTCCCGGTAGAACTCCGAACGTGACATTTCGGCACCACCAAGTCGGCCACCGCACTGAACCCGGATGCCCTGTGCACCAGCTTTGAGCGCTGACTGCATGGACTTCTTCATTGCCCGACGGAAAGAAACACGGGCAGTAAGCTGCTCTGCGATTCCTTGGGCAACAAGTTGGGCATCGATCTCTGGGTTCTTAACCTCAAGAATATTTAGCTGAACCTGCTTGCCGGTTAGCTTCTCTAGCCGCTGACGTAGCAGATCTGCTTCTTGACCACGACGGCCAATCACAATTCCGGGACGAGCAGTGAATAAATCGATCCGGACCCGATCACGTGTGCGCTCGATTTCAATTCGAGAGACACCTGCGCGCTCCATCCCCTTTTGCATCATGCGCCGGATTTCGACATCTTCCTTGACGTAATCCTTGTATAGCTTGTCGGCATACCAACGTGACTTGAATTCAGTTGTAATGCCAAGACGGAAGCCGTGTGGGTTTACTTTTTGACCCATTACTTGGTCGCTCCCTTCTTGTTCAGAGTCTTGCTAGCGGTTTTAACATCGCTAACTGCAACTGAGATATGTGATGAACGCTTCAAGATCCGAAAACCTCGACCCTGGGCACGTGGACGGAAACGCTTCATTGTGCGGGCTTCATCTACTAGCGCTTCGACAACCCATAGCTCGGAAGCATCGCGGATTGTTGGGTTCTTTGCCTTCGCATTTGCAACGGCCGAGTTAAGAAGTGTGTACACATCTTGTCCGGCAGCTTGCGGTGCGAACTTTAAAATTGAAAGTGCTTCATCAGCACGCTGTCCACGAATAAGGTCGACGATCCGACGTGCCTTTTGTGGAGTATGACGAATATCGCGCAGTACTGCGCGGGCAATCAATGCTTGGGTTTTTGTGTCTTGGGTATTAGCCACGAGCTGCCTTTCGATCGTCACCCTTGACGTGACCACGGAAGGTACGTGTTGGTGAAAATTCGCCTAATTTGTGTCCGATCATTGCATCAGTAATGAAAACCGGAATGTGCTTGCGGCCATCGTGAACTGCAATGGTGTGTCCGATCATCGTCGGGATGATCATCGAGCGACGTGACCAGGTCTTGATCACATTTTTTGTGTTGGCATCGTTTTGGGCAGCTACTTTCTTGAGTAGATGTCCATCAACAAATGGACCCTTCTTGAGACTTCTTGGCATAAGGGCTCCTACCTACCGCTTCTTATTCGATTTGCGACGACGAACGATCATTGAATCTGATGCTTTCTTCTTACGGGTGCGGCCTTCCGGCTTACCCCATGGAGTCACTGGGTGACGTCCACCAGAAGTCTTACCTTCACCACCACCATGTGGGTGATCTACAGGGTTCATAACTACACCACGTGTTGTTGGGCGAATACCTAGCCAACGTTTACGACCAGCTTTTCCATAGTTGATGTTGCCTTGTTCGGCATTTCCAACTTCGCCAACAGTTGCCCGGCAACGAACATCGACGTTACGAATTTCACCAGATGGCATACGTAGTTGTGCGTACGGACCATCTTTTGCAACTAACTGAACGGATGCACCAGCTGAGCGCGCAATCTTTGCTCCGCCACCTGGGCGAAGTTCGATTGCGTGGACCGTTGTGCCAACTGGAATATTGCGAAGTGGCAAGTTATTACCAGGCTTAATATCTGCTTTTGCGCCGTTCTCAACTGTTGCACCCTGCTCCAACTTATTTGGGGCGATGATGTAACGCTTTTCGCCATCTGCGTAATGCAAAAGCGCGATGCGGGCGGTGCGGTTTGGGTCGTACTCAATGTGAGCGACCTTCGCCGGAACACCATCCTTATCGTTGCGAATAAAATCAATTAGCCGGTAGGCGCGCTTGTGACCGCCACCTTGGTGGCGAATAGTTATGCGACCTTGATTGTTACGTCCACCCTTTGAGTGAATTGGACGAACCAGTGATTTTTCCGGAGTCGAGCGGGTGATTTCAGCGAAATCAGGAACGCTTGCGCCGCGTTGACCAGGGGTCGTTGGCTTTAATTTACGAAGTGCCATGATGATCCTTTTCTTTTCCAGGTCCAGTCTCCGTTAGGAAACCGGTCCTCCGAAGATGTCGATGCGGTTGCCAGCTGCAACTTGAACAATCGCGCGCTTGGTGTCTTTCCGCTTTCCATCACCAAAACGTGTCTTCTTGTTCTTGCCCTGACGGTTCATTGTGTTAACGCTTACTACCTTTACCTTAAATACTTTTTCAACAGCGATCTTGATCTCTGTCTTGTTTGCATCTGGTGCAACGATGAAGGTGTACTTGTTCTCATCTAACAACCCGTAGCTCTTTTCCGAAACTACTGGTGCAAGTAGCACCTCGCGGTAATCTTTCATGCGCTGACCCCACTTTCCTCTGAAATAGTGGTGAGTTCAGATTCACGTGCAATCGATGTTGCACCCTTACCTTTTGCCGGCGCTTTTAGGAAGTCATTAATCGCCGCTTCCGAGAAAACAACATCATCACTCTTCAGGATGTCGTAAGCGTTCAACTGATCTGGCACAAGTAAGTGCATGTCATCAGCGTTTCGAAGTGAACGCCAGGCAAGATCTTCCGTCCGAGAAACAACTACTAGCAGATTCCTGCGATCGCTGAACTGACGAACCGCTGCAATAGCTGCCTTAGTTGAAGCTGCGGTAACAATTGAATCAAGTACGTGAATACGATCGTTGCGTTGCCGGTCGGAAAGAACTCCGCGCAACGCTGCCGCAATCATCTTCTTTGGTGTACGTTGGAAATATGAACGTGGACGAACCGCATGAGCGACGCCACCACCGCGTTGTAGCGGAGCGCGAATCGAACCCTGACGGGCCCGGCCGGTTCCCTTTTGCTTAAACGGTTTTTTACCTGAACCAGATGTTTCACCACGGTTCTTGGCCTTTTGGGTTCCCTGACGAGCAGCTGCAAGTTGAGCGGTTACTACCTGGTGAATCAAAGGAATGTTTGTTTGAACATCGAAGATTTCTGTTGGTAGATCTACTGATCCGACCTTCAAGCCTGCTGCGTTCTTTACTTCAACAGTAAGTGCCATGATTAGTTGCCAGCCTTTCCTGCTGTTTCATAGAGCGCGTGCTTAGCTGCAGAACGGATGAATACCAACTGCCCATCTGGGCCAGGAACTGATCCCTTAATTAGCAGCAGGTTGCGGTCGGCATCAACTGCATGCACCACCAGGTTTTGGGTGGTAACGCGAACGCCACCCATTACACCTGACATCTTCATACCCTTGAAAACACGCCCTGGTGTGGAACAGGCACCGATTGAACCGGGCATCCGGTGCTTCCGGTCTACCCCGTGAGATGACCCGAGCCCATGGAAACCGTGGCGCTTCATAACACCAGCAGTTCCCTTACCTGTGCTGGTTCCGGTTGCATCCACTAATTCACCAGCGGTGAAAACTGTGGCACCAAGTGCTTGGCCAACTGTGTAGCTGGATGTATCAAGGGTACGAAGTTCGGCTATGGAACGGCGTGGTGTGACACCAGCCTTTGCAAAGTGGCCAGCAAGTGGCTTGGTAATCTTCTTTGGGTCGATGGCACCGAAGGCGATCTGTACCGCTGAATAACCATCTTTTTCAGGTGTGCGGATCTGGGTAACAACACATGGACCAGCTTCAACAACGGTTACTGGCACCATCTTGTTGTTAGCATCAAAAACTTGGGTCATACCAAGCTTCTTACCGAGGACGCCCTTGATGGACGAGCCAGCTGCTTGAGTTGTAAAAGTCATTGTCTTCGTCCTTTCCTTAGAGCTTGATCTCGATGTCGACGCCAGCTGGCAGGTCGAGTCGCATCAGTGAGTCAACAGTTTTAGGTGTTGGGTCGATGATGTCGATTAGGCGCTTATGTGTGCGCATCTCGAAGTGTTCGCGGCTGTCCTTATATTTGTGAGGAGAGCGAATAACACAATAAGTGTTCTTCTCGGTTGGTAGCGGCACTGGACCCGCGACCGTTGCACCAGTGCGCTCAACAGTTTCAACGATTTTCTTCGCTGAACTATCAATCACCTCATGGTCGTAGGCCTTGAGTCGAATGCGGATCTTTTGTCCCGCCATGTCGTTCTCCTCTTTCGTTTTTACTACGTTAATAAATTTTCATATTTTATTTCAGTGGCGGTATTTATACCGCCACTGAAACGATCAAAATATTTTGGCGAATTACTTCTTAATCTTGGTAACGCGACCAGCACCTACTGTGCGGCCACCTTCACGGATTGCGAAGCGAAGTCCTTCTTCCATTGCGATTGGCTGGATCAGCGTTACCGCCATCTCAGTGTTATCGCCAGGCATAACCATTTCGGTACCTGCTGGAAGTGTTACAACACCAGTCACATCAGTTGTACGGAAGTAGAACTGTGGACGGTAGTTGTTAAAAAATGGTGTGTGACGTCCGCCTTCATCCTTTGAAAGGATGTATGCAGATGCATCAAACTCAGTGTGAGGTGTGATTGAACCAGGCTTGCAAACAACCTGACCGCGCTCAACATCTTCCCGCTTTAGCCCACGAAGAAGCAGGCCTACGTTCTCGCCGGCTCGACCTTCGTCTAGCAACTTACGGAACATTTCAACACCTGTAACAGTGGTCTTCTGTGCAAGTTCACGAATACCAACGATTTCAACTTCTTCGTTGATCTTAACGATTCCGCGCTCGATCCGACCGGTGATAACAGTTCCACGACCAGTGATTGTGAAAACATCTTCAACTGGCATCAGGAATGGCTTATCAATTTCGCGTTCTGGCTGTGGAATAAATGCATCCACTGCATCCATTAACTCGACAATCTTCAATGACCAGGCAGCATCGCCTTCGAGTGCTTTTAGTGCTGAGATGCGAACGATTGGAGTGTCATCTCCTGGGAACTCATACTTATCTAGAAGTTCACGAACTTCCATTTCAACGAGTTCAAGAATTTCTTCATCATCAACCATGTCTGCCTTATTCAGTGCAACAACGATTGATGGAACGCCAACCTGACGTGCTAGGAGAACATGCTCCTTGGTCTGTGGCATTGGACCATCGGTAGCTGCAACGACAAGGATTGCTCCATCCATCTGTGCCGCACCAGTGATCATGTTCTTGATGTAGTCAGCGTGACCTGGGCAGTCAACGTGTGCGTAGTGACGCTTCTCTGTCTGGTACTCAATGTGAGCGATAGAGATTGTAATACCGCGTAACCGCTCTTCCGGGGCCTTATCGATCTGATCGAAAGGTGTAAAAGGGTTTACATCCGGAAACTTGTCATGCAAAACTTTTGAGATTGCAGCAGTAAGAGTCGTCTTACCATGGTCAATGTGACCAATAGTTCCGATGTTTACGTGCGGCTTGTTGCGCTCGAACTTGGCTTTTGCCATTTTGCTTCCTCTTTCATTTTCTTAGTGCTAGTTATTAGGGATTTTGGTTCTTTCTATTTAATTTCTTAAATAGGTTAGGGGCTTATTCGCCGCGAACTTTTGCAATGATTTCCTTTGCAACATTGCCTGGAACTTCGGCATAACTGTCGAATTCCATGCTGTAGCTCGCGCGACCTTGTGTTCTGGAGCGGAGATCTCCGACATAGCCGAACATCTCTGACAACGGAACTAGCGCCCTAACAACGCGGGCACCTGACCGCTCGTCCATGGCCTGGATTTGACCACGACGACTGTTTAGATCGCCGATGACATCACCCATGAAATCTTCCGGGGTAACAACTTCGACCTTCATTACTGGTTCAAGAATTGCAGGATCAGCAAGCTTTGCGGCTTCCTTGAACGCTGCGATACCAGCCACCTTGAAAGCGAGCTCCGATGAGTCAACATCGTGATAGGCGCCGTCAAGAAGAGTTACTCGTACATCTGTTAATGGGTAGCCAGCAAGCGGACCTGATGTCATTGCTTCCCGGCAACCCTGATCAACTGAAGGGATGTACTCGCGTGGAATGCGGCCTCCAGTTACCTTGTTAACGAATTCGTATCCACCTTCAACAACGCCAGTTGGAAGTGGTTCAATTGCAATCTGAATCTTGGCAAACTGTCCAGAACCACCAGTCTGCTTTTTGTGTGTGTAGTCGTGACGAGCAACTGCTTTACGAAGTGTTTCCCGGTAAGCAACCTGAGGTTTACCAACATTTGCTTCAACCTTAAATTCGCGACGCATCCGGTCAACCAGAATTTCTAGGTGAAGCTCACCCATACCAGCGATGATTGTCTGGCCGGTTTCTTCATCAGTTTTCACGTGGAAAGTTGGATCTTCTTCAGATAAACGCTGAATCGCAACGCCAAGTTTTTCTTGATCACCCTTAGTCTTTGGCTCGATCGCAACCGAAATAACTGGTGCTGGAAAGTCCATTGATTCCAGGATTACTGGCTTTGCCGGATCGCACAGAGTTTCACCTGTTGTAGTGTCCTTCAGGCCCATTACAGCAACGATCATTCCGGCACCAACATTGTCCCGCTCTTCCCGCTTGTTAGCGTGCATCTGGTAAATCTTTCCGATGCGCTCTTTCCGATCTTTAACTGAGTTCAGAATTGTTGAACCTGTTTCAAGAACGCCTGAGTACACCCGGATAAATGTCAACTTTCCAAGGTGCGGATCGGTCATAATCTTGAATGCAAGCGCTGAGAACGGTTCATCATTCTTTGGGAAGCGCTTGATTTCCTTCTGAGCATCATTCATATCGTGTCCAACGATCGCTTCCACATCAAGCGGTGATGGCAGGTAGCGAATAACAGCATCAAGTATTGGCTGAACACCCTTGTTCTTAAAGGCTGAACCGGTAAGAACTGGTGAAAGCTTTGCCGCAAGCGTTGCCCGACGAATTCCGGCGATGATCTCTGCTTCTGATAATTCAATTCCTTCTAAGAATTTTTCCATAACTTCATCATCATTTTCAGCAAGAGTTTCGATCATTGCTGCCCGAGCCGCCTTGGCTGCTTCCACCATATCTACCGGAATTTCTTCAACTGTGTAATCTTCGCCCTTTTGGGTTTCGCCGCGCCAGGTGAGTGCCTTCATTGCAATCAGGTCAACAACTCCAAGAAACTCTGATTCAACGCCAATTGGAAGTTGCAGAACAAGGGCAACTGCGTTGAGGCGATCCTTAATCATGCTAACGCACTTTTCAAATGATGCACCTGTACGGTCTAGCTTATTAACAAAACAAATACGTGGAACTGAGTAACGATCAGCTTGACGCCAAACAGTTTCAGATTGTGGCTCAACACCAGCAACACCATCGAACACGGCAACGGCACCATCTAATACGCGCAGGGAACGCTCTACTTCAATTGTGAAGTCAACGTGACCGGGTGTATCAATAATGTTGATGAGGTGCTTGTCCCAGATACATGTAGTTGCAGCTGAAGTAATCGTGATACCACGCTCTTGCTCCTGCTCCATCCAGTCCATGGTTGCAGCACCTTCGTGTACTTCACCGATCTTGTAATTGACACCGGTATAAAAAAGAATGCGCTCAGTAGTCGTGGTTTTCCCCGCGTCGATATGCGCCATGATTCCGATGTTGCGAACCGTAGCTAGATCGATCTTTTCTACTGCTGACACTTATTCCTCTTCTCGTTTTTTCTTAAATTCTCTGTCTATCTAGCGGTTTACCAGCGGTAGTGAGCAAACGCCTTGTTTGCTTCCGCCATTTTGTGGGTATCTTCGCGACGCTTTACGGCAGCACCAAGACCGTTGCTGGCATCAATTAATTCATTTGTTAGCCGCTCTGCCATTGACTTTTCACGACGTGAACGTGAGTAGTCAATTAACCAGCGAAGCGCCAAAGTTGTTGAACGGCTTGCCTTAACTTCAATTGGCACCTGGTAAGTAGCTCCACCAACGCGGCGTGAGCGAACCTCAACTGCTGGCTTGATGTTGTCTAGCGCGCGTTTCAAAGTAATGAGCGGATCAATTTGGGTCTTTGCACGAGTTCCTTCAAGTGCGTTGTAAACAATGGCTTCCGCTGTTGAACGCTTACCATGTAGAAGTACCCGGTTAATTAGCGCAGTAACAACAGGTGAGTTGTAAACCGGATCGGCAACAACTGGTGACTTAACAACCGGGCCTTTGCGTGGCATTAGTTAGCCTTCTTCTCTCTCTTGGTACCGTAACGTGAACGTGATTGCTTACGGTTCTTAACACCTTGGGTATCTAATGATCCGCGAATGATCTTGTAACGAACACCAGGCAAATCTTTTACCCGACCACCACGTACCAGAACAATGGAGTGCTCTTGCAAGTTGTGACCTTCACCTGGAATGTATGCGGTGACTTCCATGCCACTAGTAAGACGTACACGTGCAACTTTGCGAAGTGCAGAGTTTGGTTTCTTAGGGGTTGTTGTATAAACGCGCGTGCAAACACCGCGACGTTGTGGTGAACCCTTAAGTGCAGGTGTGCTTGTCTTCGTACTCTTTTCGGCACGACCACGACGCACTAGTTGTTGAATTGTTGGCACTTCATCTCCATTCATATCTTCGTTACTGATCTTTGTTCACGCTTGTTCGCCGACCCACGCGGTCGGGTGTGTTGCACCCAATTCGCATTTGTGTTGTAAAAAGTTTTTCAACTTGTTCACACGCAACCGGCAAAGAAGCTCTAAAAAGAGCAGGTGCGAAGGTTAGCCCAGTCCCCGCACGCGAGGCAAATCCGAAGGTTTTACTCCTATTGACCAGGAAAGCGGGGCAAAGTAGCCAAAATTTGCGCTTCGGCGTGTCGCGACAATGCACGCTCTCTGCGGGGTTTGAGCCCAAAAAGGGGTAAAACTCACCAACCAAGGGGGTATAAGTAGGCCGCTTCTATGGTTGGCTGAGTTAATGAGCACACCACACATCTCAGCCGAAAAGGGCGAAATAGCAGAGCGGATTCTTTTACCGGGCGATCCACTGCGAGCTAAATGGATAGCTGAAAATTACTTACAGGATGTTAAGCAGTACAACTCGGTACGAAATATGTTTGGGTACACCGGAACATTCAAGGGTGAACGAGTATCGGTGCAAGGAACCGGAATGGGTTTACCTTCCCTTTCAATTTACGCCAACGAACTCTTTGATCACTACGAAGTTCAAACGGCAATTCGAATTGGAACATGTGGTGGTCTACTTGAAAAGACTAAAGTTGGCGATGTCATTTTGGCAATGAGTGCTTCTACCGATTCAAATATCAATCGTCGATTTACCAACAACTTAGATTTTGCTCCGCACGCAGATTTCAAATTACTTCTTGCCGCATATGAGGCGGCAAAGGATCTTCCGAATTTACACATTGGCGGAATTGCATCAATGGATTACTTCTATGATGAAACCGATTCTGCGCAAAAATTAATGCAACACGGTGTGCTCGGTGTTGAGATGGAAGCAAGCCAGTTGTATTCTATCGCTGCCCGCAAGCAACGTCGTGCGTTGGCAATTCTTACCGTTTCTGATCATATTGTTTCGCACGAATCTATGTCTTCTTCTGATCGAGAACGTTCTTTAAATACTATGGTTGAAATCGCCTTCGCAGCACTTCTAAACGGTTAGGAATATCATGAATACCTCTGAACTATTACTACTGGGCATTGTTACCTTTGTTTTGCTTGATTTCGTTGCTGGGCGCGTGCTTGATTTTCTTAATGAAACTGCCAAGAACACTCCTCTGTCCCCTGAAGCAGCCGAAATATACAGCGCTGATGAGTACGCAAAATCTCTTGAATACGGCACCGCTAAGTACAAAGTCGAACTATTAACCGCTGTAGTTAGCACTGTTGTCATACTGTCCGCGATTATTTTGGGGTGGTTTGCTTGGCTAGATCAGCAAATTCGAGATCGTTTCGACAACAATTTGTTGATTACTGTAATTTTTATTGGTGTTCTAATAGTGGTTTCAATGCTAAGCAACTTACCTATTTCCTATTTCTCGACCTTTGTCATTGAAGAAAAGTTTGGATTCAACAAAACAACCAAGAAATTATTTGTTACCGATGCAATTAAAGGGTTACTGCTAAGTCTTAGCCTAGGACTTCCGCTGCTTTATTTGATTGCGCTGGTCTACCAGGAATTAGAAAGTGGCTTCTGGTTAATTGGATGGTTGCTACTCTCGGCCGTCTCACTGTTTATGTTTATCTTTGGAACTCGTATCTTCCTGCCAATGTTCAACAAGCTAAAGCCATTGCCAGCAGGTGAACTTAGAACTGAAGTTGAGGAGTACTGCCAATCACAAGGTTTTCCGCTGTCAAAACTCTATGAAATGGATGCTTCAAAGCGCTCTACCAAGTTGAATGCCTTCTTTTCCGGAATGGGTCGAGTCAAGATTATTGGCCTCTATGACACTTTGATTGCGAAGTTAACAACCAAAGAAACGGTTGCAGTGCTTGCCCATGAAGTAGGTCATTACAAGCGCAAGCATGTGTACACAATGTTTGCCTTTAGCATTATGCAAACTCTTGTCATTTTTGCACTATTGGGCTGGTTACTAGGCAATCCAAACTTATCGAAAGCACTGGGTTCTGACACTCCTAGTTTCCATCTTTCAATATTGGCATTTTTCTTGTTATTCACACCGGTTTCGACGGTGCTGGGTTTAATAAATAACTCATTTTCTCGTCACAACGAATACCAGGCTGATCAATACGCAATCGATACCTACCCTGGTGCAGATGAATACATGTACTCTGCACTTAAGAAGTTATCTGTTGAATCCTTAAGTAATTTAAATCCTCATCCACTTTATGTTGCGGTGCATTACTCCCACCCGCCAATTTTGGATCGATTAGCCAACTTAAAGAAGTAGTTATATGAGCACTAGCGCTCACTCTCAAGCGGGACGCTCTTTGAAACCGGATTACACTTAAAACATTAGAGATACTCACTATCAATAGAGTTTTGCGCAACTGTCAGATGCTGGCACTTGCAAGTAGAGCGGAGAGTTTGAAATGGCACATGATTCAGGAATAACGAGCTCAGGACCACGACTTGATTATGCGCAACGGCCAATGCTCGTTTTCTGGGAGACCACTCGTGCATGTCTGCTTGCCTGCAAACATTGCCGAGCGAGTGCAACGGCAGCAGCGCTTCCAGGTGAATTGAGTACAGCCGAAGGAAAAGAGTTCATCGATCAAGTCGCGGGTTTTGGCCGCCCTTACCCCATCTTGGTTCTTACCGGCGGAGACTGCCTTTTGCGGGGAGACATTTTCGAATTGGTCGATTACGCGAAAGAGCTTGGAATTCCGGTGGCGCTATCGCCATCGGTGACACCGATGTTGACGCCAGAGATGATTCAAAAAATAGTAAATAGTGGGGTCAAGGCGGTTTCAATTAGCCTGGATGGCTCCACCGCCCAAACCCACGAAGGGGTTCGCGGCATTGTTGGACACTTTGCGCAGACCGTTGCCGCAATTCGCGCCCTCAGTTCTGCTGGTCTGACCGTACAGATCAACACCACCGTAATGCGCACAAATGTTGACGAGTTGGCCGAAATCGCACAAATTGTCTCCGATGCTGGCGCACACATTTGGGAGGTCTTTTTCCTAGTTCAGGTTGGACGGGGCGAAGTCACCGAAGCCATCAGCGCCAATGAACACGAAGACATCTGCCACTTCCTATTTGATGCCTCGCAGTATGGTTTCATTGTGCGAACCGTAGAAGCACCTTTCTTCCGCCGCATCGTCAATCGCCGAATTGCGGGCGACCCAGCACCTGACTCAAATTTGTATCGAAGAATTACTGCCCAGTTGCTCGATTTGATGGGCCCCCCAACTAGTCGACTGCGGGCTCACACAACTGCCACACGTGATGGCAAAGGAATTGTGTTTATTGCCTATGACGGCGAGGTCTACCCTGCTGGATTTCTTCCGCAAGGCTTGGGAAACATCCGCACCAATTCGATTGCAACAATTTACCGAGACAATCCGCTGCTACTCCAGATTCGTGCATCCAACTTCTCCGGCCGATGTGGCTATTGCGAATATGCCGACCTTTGTGGTGGCTCACGTGCGCGCGCATATGCAGCCACCGGAGATGCGCTCGGAGAAGATCCTGCCTGCGCATATCTGCCAGAAGGTTCCCCAATGTCCTTTGTCGGTGACTGAAACCAACTACTATCGCCGGCCTGCTTCCGAAATCCATAAGTTGAGCAAGCATTGTGTCGCAGCTTTGGCACCAGAATTGAGGCAGGCTCCGATTCCGATTCCGTCGTAGGAAGATCCCGCCAAGTAGATCCCTTTGAAAAAGGTAAGGTCTTCTCGGATCTTGGCAACCAACTCGACATGTCCAATCTCCATTTGCGGCATCGCATCTGGCCAGCGCTGTACATAAGAATCAATTGGTGCCGCTTTCACACCTGTTGCATCCACCAAATCTGCATGGAGCCTGGCAACCAACTGCTCGTCATTCATCGCCTCGATCACTTTTTCATTTGCCCGGCCACAGGACAATCGCACAAGCACAAGCTCTGGATCGGCCAAATGCAACCACTTCGTACTCATAAATGTGGCGGCTTTAAGGAGACGTTTCCTACTTGATGGAACAAGCAGGCCATTTCCTTGGAAGGCCTTCAACCCGTCAACCGCCGCCCGAGGGTAGGAAAGGATGACAGTGGCAACAGATGCATATCGAATTTTTTCCAATAACGAAGCTGCCACCTGCGTAAGTGGCCGAAGGATCTTTGCCGCTACTTGTGCCGGTACGGCAAGAACCACCGCATCCACCTCGGTTGATCCATCAGTTAATGTCTTCACTAGATATCGACCAGAGGGCAAGATCTTGACAGTTCCAACGGCGGAGAGCGCGCGGATTTCAACACCAGTATCGATGAGCATGCGTTGCGTGAGCGTTGTTAATCCGCCAGCCCAGGTCGCAAATGACATTGGCGGAGGTGCTTTTTGTCCGCGCCTACTCATCATTATCGAACCTCGCCGATCGGCAATCGCGGCCAGCTCCGGCGTTATAGCCCTAAGGCTCAGTCCGTTAACATCCCCAGCATGCAAACTTCCGAGCACCGGATCTACAAATCGATCAACTACCTGGCTGCCAAACCTTTTTCCAATGTACTGACCCACTCCGATGTCACCACGAAGTTTTCGCCTTGGCACTAGTGGCTCCAGCCCGGCTCTGACCAACCCACCGAGTGAGATCACACCAGATCGAAGTACCGGTTTTAATTTTCTAGGACCGGCTGGACCTACTCCTTCCGGAAGTCGCTGAACTCCTTTCTCGGTCCACAACCAAGAGATCCCCGGATTGGATTTTATGAGTCCCTCCGATAGGCCAACCTCGCTTATTAAAGCGCTAATCCCTGGCGCTGAAACATGAATTGCTTCAGCTCCTAAATCAACATCATGTTCGGCAATTCTTGCCTGACGAATTTGACCACCAAGAATCGAAGACAACTCAAAGAGCATTACGCGAACACCTGGTTGGCTAAGTTGGCTAAGTCGGCGGGCACACATCAATCCAGTAATTCCACCACCGATGACAGCGACGATTGGGTGAGAGATCTTTGCTTCATCTGGGTTTGCCGTCATGAGCAACACAGTACGCTAAAATTGCGTCCTCAAAAAATGAATTCCCGATTGCTAACTGGTTTGCTGCCCACCCGCCGAGTTGCGCTGCGTTGATGTGATTGAGAGATACCCCTCTCACTGAAGTAGCGCAGTTCTACGGAAAGAGAGGAAACTCGTCAGATCGCCTCTCATAAAATGGAGTAATCCAATGTTAGTAGAGCTCACAATCTCGGCCGACAAAGTGGGGGTACTTTAATGCCAAATTCTTCCGATGGCTTGGCAAAAACCATTTTAATTCTTGGCGGCGGTATTGGCGGAATAGCTGCCGCAAACCGATTGCGAAAAAAATTGGATGCACGCCACAAAATTATCCTGGTAAATCGCGATCCTGATTTCAGTTATGCCGCTTCGTATCTATGGGTAATGAACGGTACTCGCACCGGGGCGCAGATCACGAAACCATTAAAAAGATTGGAAAAGCGTGGGATTGAAATAATCATTGGCGATATCGAAGAAATTGATCCAGTAAGTAAATGCGCTACCGTCTCTGGGAAAGTAATTAGTGCTGATTATCTGGTCGTAACTCTTGGTGCAGAGTATGCCAGCGATGCGATTGAAGGATTGAAGCAATCAGGGCACACCTTCGCCACCTTGTCTGGTGCGACGCAAATTGGTCGGAAAATAAATGAGATAACAAGTGGTCGCGTGTTGGTGGTAACTGCATCACCTCTCTATCGCTGTCCTGCTGCTCCATATGAAGCGGCGCTGCTAATAGATGCCCAATTGAGAAAGCGTGGCGTACGAAGTGCGGTCGATATTTCGCTGCACTCGGCAGAGCCCATGCCGATGGGTGTTGCTGGTTTAAACGTTTCAGATTCGGTTAAGCAAATATTGGCAAATCGAGGAATTAATTACCGGGCAAGCCATCAGATTGCCACGGTCGAATTAAAACGAGCCAATTTCACAGATGGTGAGCAGGTACCTTTTGACCTACTTGCATATATGCCACCAATTAAATCTCCAAAGGCTGTGGCCCAATCACCATTGGCAGGCACAAGTAATTGGATTGATGTTGATCGAAATACGCTTTTAACTCGCTTTGCAGATGTTTATGCCATCGGTGACAACGCGCAAATTCCACTAAGTATTGGAAAACCCTTACCAAGAGCAGGCGTGTTTGCTCATGCGCAATCTCACGTGGTTGCAGACAACATCGTGGCAGCAATATCTGGCAAACCGATGAACGCACGTTTTCTTGGTAAAGGTGGTTGCTTTATCGAAGTAGGTGGGGGCCTAGCTGGGTTTGGTTCTGGAGATTTTTTTGCCGAACCATCGCCCAAAGTAAAAATGCGAAAGCCAAGTCGAAAAAACCATCTGGGTAAGGTAATTTTCGAGAAGGAAGTTTTGTGGAGGTGGGTTTAACGCTCGTATGGAGGTTGGTTATCTGCCTGCCAGAATTCAAATGACAAATGTAACGTTACATGTAACGTTACATTTGCTGTTCTCTGTTACATTTGCGCTTGGTAAATCGAGATGTAATGGACTTGGCTCAAGTTGTTGCCCGTTTGAGAAAATCTAAGGGTGATTCCGCCGATATCGAGGTTAAATCAGCTCTAGGTGGATTAACTCCTGAGATAAATTGAACAATTTCAGCGCTAATAGTTAGCAGTCCCGGAGGACTTTATGGAATATCTGTCGACCAACTGGAACTCAATAATGTGAGCTCAGCGCGCAATGCCAGGCTCCTTGAGATTTGTAAATATGTTCGGACATCAGACGATAATCGCATCGTTGAAAGTCTTGCCTCTGGAATTCCCGCAATACTCAAAGCTGTTAATGATGCTGGAATGCCGTCCCCGCTATTTATTGATTCAGGCGTCGACTTCACCGCCAAAATTTATGCGCGGGACCTTTCTTCACCGCCAAAGCAAATTAAACAAACCGTCATAGCATCTAGGCCATTCAACTCAAACACATTGGCGGTTTTTAAGGCATTGTCTACCTCTGTTCTGACTGTTATTGAACTCGAGCATGCTACGAAAATAAAGGCGCCCACTATTCGTAAATGTCTTCGCACACTCATCGAAATCGACTTAGTTAAACGTCATGGTGGCAAGGGTCAAAGAACGACTTACGAAGTGAGCACTGAGCCCGATAGACAAAGTGCTAATTGAGCAACTCGCAATATGTGTACTGAAAAAAATAATCCGCCGAAACAAATCGGCGGGCTATCTCTCAATTAATTAACTAGCGAGGTATTACAACCTCATCGAGCCGGACAGCTTCACCTGAACCTTGTTGGTCAAATGGTGTGAAGTCATACTCATCATAAGCTGCGTAAACCGCGGCTTTGGCTTCCTCAGTTGGCTCAACCCGAATGTTGCGATAATGAGCAAGACCGGTACCAGCTGGAATCAACTTACCGATGATTACATTCTCTTTCAGACCGAGCAATGGATCGCTCTTTTCGGAGAGGGCCGCATCGCAATATTTGTACAGTGGCACAAATAGAGAAGAGAGCGATTCCCAGTCGCTTTTATTGATACGCCTCGTAACTGGATTTGGTTTGATCCGGCTCGAGATCTCAATTCGGCAAGATCTTGCCGATTCCGACTATCTCACATCCTTTTGGCGGGAAATTTGCCAAAATCGGAACGATCTTGCCGAATTGAATAGATGTATGGTATTTTCGTGCTCTAATTTCTTAAATCGGCAAGATCTTACCGATTCCAAGGGGGCGAAAATGATATTTACGCAGATATCTGATGCTATTCGAGCTCGTAGAAAGACCCTTGGGCTCACCCAATTGGAGTTAGCTGATCTCGCCGAGGTATCCGAGCGATTGGTAAGGGATGTGGAGACAGGGCGTGTGACCATTAAAACGGACAAACTTTTATCGATTCTAGAGGCACTCGGGCTTGAAATTCGCATCCACAAAATCCACTCTTGGAAACAATAATGAGCGACAAGCGCGGAATCCAGGAAATAGGCAGAATACAAAAAGCCGATGTTTATAAAGGTGCAGAACTTGCAGCTCACCTAACTCGAACTAAAGAAGGGGTCAAATTCGACTACACCCCTGAATACCTCGCAAGCAGTCTGCCACAAATTGCGCACACCTTGCCAAAAAAAGAAGAACCCAAGCTGGTAGCTGCTGGAGGAATACCATCATTCTTCGCCGGGTTGCTCCCGGAAGGTCGAAGATTGCACTTGCTGCAACGCGCGATAAAGACTTCAGCAGACGACGAACTCTCGCTTTTACTTGCCATAGGCACGGATGTCGTCGGCGACGTAAAAATACTGCCACACGGTGACACCCACAGCTCAACCAATCCCTTAGTGGAAGTGAAGAAGAGTTTCGAAGAAATCAGGTTTGCAGATCTGCTAAATGAATTCGCAGAGGTAGACAAGGTCGGCATCCCAGGTGTTCAAGAGAAAGTCTCAGCCAAAAGAATCTGGTTGCCAGCATCGAGAGCGGGTTCCCAATACATCCTGAAATTGGAATCTCCAGACTATCCCCTAATAATTGAAAATGAAAACTACTTTCTCCAAACTGCTAGACAATCACTAAAGAGCGTCGTTCAAACCGAGCTAGTACATGATTCAGACGGGAAAAGTGGACTCCTCGTAACGCGATTTGACCGCACAATCGACGGACAAGGCAAGCCGCTGTCGTTAGCCGCAGAGGATGCATGTCAAGTGCTTGATAAATGGCCCGCAGACAAATACAACATGAGCACGGAGAATATTATCGACGAATTGAGCAAAGTTTGT
>JAYVQU010000033.1:0-6917 GCA_043776875.1 Actinomycetes bacterium | reverse complement strand
TTAATTACGAATCAGTTCATGGGGAAATTAGCAATCCAATAGATTTCATTACTTTTGATACGTCCCAAGGTATTCCAGATGGAATGTGCGTAACTGCTGAAGGAGAAATTATTGTTGCGCTATGGGACGGGGGCCGACTAGAAGTGTATGGAGCCGATGGTAAAAAAATCACCGAAATTAAAGTTGGAGTGAGCCGACCAACTTCCTGCACATTCGGAGGCGAAAATGGCCAAACCTTAATTATCACGACTGCTAGCCAAGGCATTGATCTCACAAGTGAACCTTTAGCTGGGAAAATTCTCGCCCTTACCGGCTCAGGATTTAGTGGACTACCAGCACATCGATATGGTTAAGTTCATCAGGAACAGATAGATCCAATTCAGAGAAAAAAGAGAAGACATTGAGAATCGCACGCATCGGAGCAGTTGGAAAAGAGCGTGTTGCGGTGAGCTCTCTAAGATAAAGTAGCGGAATGCCTGGCAAACTAGGAAAATCGTATTGGAAACTTTGGACATCATCGGCGGTGTCTAATTTAGGTGATGGCATCTCTGGGGTTGCCTACCCATGGATTGCCTCCGCGGTTACTCGCTCACCCATATTAATTACGCTGGTTGGTCTTGCCTCGCGCTTGCCTTGGTTAATTTTTACTTTGCATGCCGGGGTAATTACTGATCGATTTGATCGCCGAAAATTAATTGTTGCCATGGATATATTTCGTGGCTCTCTAACACTGGTAGTCGGAATCATAATTTGGCAAAGTAGTGACTCTCTTCCATTGCTTAATGAATTAACAACTATCACCGAACTTGCAACAAATTGGCCACTCTTTTTTGCTTTGATCATTTCGGCATTTTTATTTGGCTTGGCAGAGGTTTTGCGCGATAACAGTGCGCAGACTTTGATGCCAAGTGTGGTTTCGGCAGAGAATTTGGAAAAAGCTAATGGACGTATGTGGTCGGCGGAGTCACTTGCAAATAGCTTTATCGGACCACCCCTTGGCTCTTTGATTATTGGTGTTGCAATATTTCTTCCCTTTTTCTTTGATGCGGCCTCCTTCTTTTTATCGGTTGCTCTGATCGCATCCATTTCCGGAAGCTTTAAACCTACGACAGCGCTAGTTAGGGAGAAGCTAAATTTCCGAGCCGAAATCAAAGCGGGATTTGGTTGGCTTTGGGCGCACCCTTTGCTTCGACCAATGGCAATAATCCTGGGATTTCTAAATGGGGTGGGTGCAATGGTGACCGCATCATTTATTCTCTTTGCCCAAGAAATTCTGCATACGACCGTATTTATTTTTGCGCTTTTGGGAACCGCTGGCGCCTTTGGTGGAATTGTTGGTGGGTTGCTCGCGCCGAAGATTTCCAAGCGATTAGGTAGCGGCGTTTCCTTAGCGCTGGTTTTAGCTCTTGGCCCAGTAGGGTTCTTGATCATTGGAAGTACTTCTTCCTGGCAAGTTGTGTGGGTTGTGACTTTCGTTGAAACTTTGATCGCGATTTTGTGGAACACAATTACCGTTTCACTGCGCCAAAGCATCATTCCTTCAAACTTACTGGGCCGAGTAAATAGCGTCTATCGCTTCTTTGCTTGGGGAAGTATTCCAATTGGAATACTTCTAGGAGGAACGTTAGTAACCGTTGGCCAACAATTAGTTTCTCGGGATACTGCGCTACGCTTGCCTTACTTATTGGGTGCCATTTTAGGAGTAATTATATTTATTGTTTCTGCGCCTAAGTTAACGACTGCGAAGATAGAGCAAGCGCGGTCAGCGGCCGATAGTTGATTTTGCCCGTTAACTATTTATCGTGAGAACGATGTTGCCAAGTTTTTGCCCAGCATCCACATGCGAGACCGCATCGGCAATCTCTTCCAGCGCAAATCGGCGACTTACAACCGGAGTGAATACTTTCTCCTCCATCAATTGCTTGAGCCAAATAATGTCCTTTTTTTGGTAGCCAGGGATTGGCAAGATGACGCGTCGTCGTCGGCTGAATTTGGTAAGAAGAATTAAAAGCGGATTCTGATAACCAACGCCCAAATCAGTGGCTACGAAAGTGCCACCAGCGGCCAATGCTTTGCGACTTTGACGATAACTGAGTTTGCCCCAGGCATCTAAGATCACTTCATAACTTTGGCTGTTATCCCAAAAATTTTCCTGTTGATAATTGATGATGTAGTCAGGTCCTAGTGAGCGCACCGTTTCCATGGCATCACTGCCACATACAGCTGTAATTTCTGCGCCTAGGTTTTTGGCGATCTGAATCGCGGCAGTGCCAACCGAACCGGATGCACCATAAACAAGAAGTCGAGTGCCAGCTTTAACGCCGCCTTGCCGCATGAACTCCTTAGCAAGAATGGCTCCATCTGAGGCGGCGCCTGCTGCTTCAAAACTTATATGTGCTGGCTTTTTTGCAATGGGTGCGGATTCGCGAATGCAGGCGTATTCGGCGTGCGTGCCATTTCGCCGGCCAGTAGAGATCCCAAAAACCTCATCACCGACTTTAAACTCGGTTACCTCTGCGCCGCACTCTTGCACTACTCCGGAAAATTCGCGCCCAGTAAATGGTTGTCTAGGTTTTCTCAAACCAGTAAATATTCGAACGAAGAAAGGCCGAGTTCCGCGCGTTCCACAATCAGAGCAATTTACGCCAGCGGCCAATATCTTGACTAAAACTTCATCAGCTAGTGGGATCGGTTGGGCAACTTCTGCAACATGTAAAACTTCCGGCGGCCCATACTTTTCAAACAGAACAGCTCTCATGATCGTTACCTCTTCCCTAATTGCTTACGCGGGCGCCGAATCGGCGCACTTGAAATCCATGCCTTACCTGCCCTAAATAATTCGGCGGGTTTTCCGCCATCTGGACCTGGCGCTGCCAACTGGCCGGTTGCAATCAGCCAACCTTCCTCCTTGGAAACACTTCGCCTGAAATTTGCGCTGTCGAGTTCAACATTCCAAAGTTGCTCGTACACAGCGCGAAGTTCCGAAAGCGTGAAGCTCTGACCAACAAAAGCGGCGGCGACACCAGAGATTTCCAATTGAACCCGCACCCGCTCAAGCGCATCCTTAATTATCTTTTTATGGTCAAAGGCCAAAGCAAAAGAGTTGTGCAACACCTTTGCTACCGGCACTAATGAGGCATGGGCAGCGTCGGTGCCGGCCACAATTTCACCGATTTTAGGAACCACGGCTAAATATGCAACTGTCACAACATTCATTCGGGGATCGCGGCCGGGGTCACCATATGCGCCAAATTGTTGCAATAGCGCTGCCGCCGAAACTCCGGTCTCCTCAACCAACTCTCGAGCGGCGGCTTGATCCAGAGTTTCACTTGGAAATTTGAATCCACCTGGAATTGCCCACATACCTGCAAATGGTTTTTGAGCTCGCTGCACTAGTAGTACATGGAGTTCACCCGCCACCATCGTGAAGATAACAACATCCACTGTGACTGCAAAGGCTGGGTACTGGTACGGGTCATACGCTTTGGCGATGTCCGCCCCGGTATTGGTCATCATGACTCTTACTATAACACCAAGTTTGAGTCAAAACAACTTAAACCTGATTAATGATTAGGTAGGGAGTTACTTCGTGAGTAGCAGTAGATTTCGCCAACTTCGGTTTTCGCCGCACGATCTCTGGCTACTTCCTTCAATGGTTGCCGCAATTTTTATCCCAATCTCTTTTTTTGACCGACTTACTCTTGCTTTGGCATGGATGATTTTTATAGTTTTAGGAATTGCTCTCTCTTTCTATGATTTAAAATGTCACCGACTACCTAACAAATTGAATACTGCGCTATATTTTTCAGGGTTCACCAGTTTATCGATAGATGCCATCCTGCACGATCGCCTCAATCGGCTTCAAGACGCGGTATTTGCTTCAATTGTTTTAGGTGCATTATTCCTAATTGCAAGCCTGCTTTCAAAAGGTGGAATGGGAATGGGCGATGTGAAACTGGCGTTGTCAATTGGTTTATACACCGGTTACACAAGTGCAATTTCGGTTTATGTTGCCGCAATGATTAGTTTCGCCATTGGTAGTGTCTTCGGAATTGCGATCATGTTTTTTGGAAGAGGAACAAAAAAGACGGCTATTCCTTTTGGTCCATTCATGTTAGCTGGTGCATTAATTTCGATATGGATCACGCCGCATATTGGGTTTAACTAAAAATGTTACGGGCGCATCCTTAAATCTTTGCTCGGATCAGTCGGGCAGCAACACCCATCATCTAGTTTCACCCGACCGGTGACAGCACCGTATGCCAAAACAACTATCAATATCAGCAAGATTGCTCCCAATAGGTACTCCTTCAAATTGGCCTCCAATTCGAGAACTCATACTCTTGTTTAAACTTCTCGTGCGATAGTGATATCACCGTTTACGGTAGAACCTATAATTGCCACTAACTCCGACTCCAATTCTGTTCCACCTAATTGGCCTAATGTCTTCGCGTCTCTGGTCCAGAGACAGCTATTTTCTCTAGAATTGACCTACCCACCAAACTAGTTGCACTGCCGAACATTGCTCAATTCAATGTCAGAGAGCGCGCTTTGAAAGGGCTAGAGCATGACTTCAGAAAACGAAATTTTCCATGCACCATTAGAGGTTGCGGTTAATCATGCGCGTTCTTGGCTAAATAATATTTCTACGCGAAGTATCAATCCAAAGAAAGATATTGAGCAAATGTTGGAAATCTTTGGCAACGAACTTCAAGACGAATCTATAAACCCGGCTGAAGTTGTAAAACGAATGGCGCAATTGGGCGAACCTGGATTGATGAATATGGGTTCAGGGCGCTTTTTCGGATGGGTAATCGGCGGAACGTTGCCGGCCGCTTTAGCGGCGGACTGGTTGGTTAGCGCATGGGACCAAAATGCTGGCATGCGAAACACAACTCCTACAGTCGTAGCCTTAGAAGAAATTGCTGGCACTTGGATCAAAGACATTTTGGGATTACCGGAAACTGCTGATGTTGGTTTCCCAACTGGTGCCACCATGGCTAATTTTACTGGATTGATTTCAGCAAGACATAAAGTTTTAAGTGATGCCGGCTGGGATGTGAACGAATTAGGATTAAATGGAGCACCACGAGTTCGAGTTCTAGTTGGCGCAGAGCGACATATAACCATTGACTTAGCGCTTCGCTATTTGGGATTAGGCGCACCAACTGTCGTTGCAGCTGATAGTCAAGGTCGTATCCGGATTGACAAATTAAAGCAAGCCCTGAAAGCCGAATCGTGCCCAACGATTCTTTGTTTAGCTGCGGGTGAAATTCACTCCGGCGCCTTTGATCCCTTTGATGAAGCTATCGAGTTAGCTCATCAACATGGCGCCTGGGTGCATGTAGATGGTGCTTTCGGGCTGTGGGCATTAGCTTCAAAAAAACTTCGGCCTTTGTTGAATGGAATTGAGAAAGCTGATTCTTGGACCACTGATGCACACAAAACTTTAAATGTTCCTTACGATTGTGGCATTTCAATAGTTGCCCATCCAAGTTCGATGCATAATTCTTTCGGCACTCACGCCAGCTACCTTGCGGTCGCATCCTCTGCAACCTTGGGCGATCCCTTCGAGAAGACGCCAGAACTATCGCGGCGTGCGCGCGGAGTTCCGGTTTGGGCAGCGCTCGCCTCACTTGGTCGGGACGGGGTGGCATCACTTGTTGAAGGGATGGTAGAAAATGCCAAAGCTATCGCACTAGAACTTTCCAAGATTGCTGGCTGCACCGTGCTAAATGATGTGGTCTTTACCCAAGTGACATTCGCCTTTGAAAGTGATGAAAGGACTAAAACTATTGGTCAGCGATTAATTGATGATAGTTCAATGTGGATTTCAGGTTCGCAATGGCTGGGTCGGGAAGTTCTGCGAGTATCAGTAAGCAACTGGTCCACCAATGATGCAGATATCGCGGTTGCAGTGGAAGCAGTACGGCGCGCAGCTAAGGCATAATAATTTGCTCAAATAATAGAACGGTGGTTCCCAGCAGCGGACTCTCAATTTCTCATTTGGGCTGCGCAGTTTTATTGGGATCGCTAAAGTTTTGCAAACTAAAGCCCACACCGCGAATTGCATGTGCGATTTTCGGGCCGCCTGCTAATTTTACCTTCTGTCGCAATCTCGAAGCATGAGTATCCAAAAGATGATCACTTGAAAATATCAGGGATCCGTCAATTGCTTCCATTATTTGGGCGCGGGTAAAGACTTTTTTTGGATTAAACATGAGCAATTTGAGAATCTCATACTCTGTTCGGGTGAGCGCAACTACTGCCCCCATGACGGTAAATTCATGACTTTCCAGATTAAGCACTAGCACGCCTGATTTCAAAAACTTTTCTTCTGAATTCTGATGCTGGACTCTATGTCTTAGTTGCGTTTTGACTCGAAGCGCAAGGATTCTGGGTGAAAACGGTTTGGTAATAAAATCATCGGCCCCTGCTGCCAAGCTCATGGCTTCATCGACCTCCCCGCTTCTGCTGGTGAGAACTATGATTGGGACGGTCGAAATTTTCCGGATTTCATTACACACGACAAAGCCATCAGGCTGTCCAATCAATAGATCAAGAATTATCAGTGCTGGCCTACTGTCGGAAAATTTAGCGATCGCCTCCTCCCCATCGATCGCTTCGGCCACATCAAAACCTTCTTCTTCGAGAGTCGCTCTTAAAAGCAAACGGATGTCTTCGTTATCGTCAACTAAAAGTATCAAATCTCGCTTCATGAGTTTTCCATTTCTACTGCCGCAATACCAAGTTTGGACAAAGTGGTTTTTTCGGATGGCGCTGCTGTCGGTTTAGTTGACTCATTGACCTGCCCTACGGTTTGGTTACCAACTTATACTTCAAGATTAGGCCTTTCATGAAAGGCTTTGATTATGCCAAAAATGTATCCCGCCGAGTTCGCCCCTGCATGCTGTCGC
>JAYVQU010000032.1:0-2032 GCA_043776875.1 Actinomycetes bacterium | reverse complement strand
TGCTCTACCAACTGAGCTAAGGATCCATCTTGGTATAAAAATTTTCCCAAAAATTATTTTCAAAAATTTGAGTTTATTCGCCAACTTCTTGGCTCGGGTCATGCTTTTGCTACAGAAGATCCCGCTAAGCAAGGAATTTTTGACGCGCATTTAAAAGGCTCGGCTTTGCTTTACTCTGTGATGCCGTACACTAAAAGCCATGAGCATTTTTAAAACCAATCGCGAACTAAGTCCTAACTGGACCTTGGCCATTTTCACCGTTCTCAACATGCTTGATTACATTGACCGGTCAGTTGTTAACTCGATGCTCTCTCCTATCAAACATGAGTTTAATTTACAGGATGGGCAGTTAGGCGACATCAACGCCGCGTTTATGTTTGGTTATATGATTTTTTCTCCCCTCTCTGGGTTTTTAGGCGATCGAATGCCTCGTAAGTACTTGATATTTTTAGGAGTTATCGTCTGGAGTTTGTCTACATGGGCTGGTGGATTAGCTCCCAGCATTTTGGCTTTAATGCTGGCGCGGATGATGGTGTCCTTAGGGGAAGCCAGTTTTGGTGCTGTCGGTCCCTCGGTTTTATCGGATAAATTCATCGGCCCTAAACGCAACAAAGCACTCACCATTTTTTACGCCTGTATTCCTGTGGGATACGCGGTCGGATTTATCGTGGGCGACATTATGCACAAAACTCATGGTTGGAGAGAGACGTTGGGGTGGGTAGGTTTACCCGGAGTGATTGCTGCATTTTTCTTGTTGCCGTTTAAAGACCCCGAGCGTGGCGCGCTTGATCGAGCGCATCCCGAATTTGCCGGAGAAGAACAGGATATCGGCCATGGCTCAATGGATTTAGGTGATCTCAAAACTTTTTATAAGCAAAAGTTTTTTCAAGTGGGTTTGGGGCTTGTGGCCCTCATTGCGATTTTATTAAATCTAACTTCGGGAGCAAAGTATTTAGCAGACAGTGTGTTTGGCAATTATCATTTCGCAAATCCCACTTGTGTGGTCACTGGAGTCTTTGTAGTTTTCTTTTCGATTATGGTTTTTTTCATCAAACAAATGCTTCCTTTTTTTAAAATGAAAAGCTACATGCTCGTTTGTTTTGGATATTGCGCTTACACGGCTGGCGTGGGTGCGTACTCCGTATGGGGTCCGCAATTTATGGAACGCGTTCATGGAATGCAAAATCCCGGTACCATTTTTGGCCTCATCACTTTGGTGGGATCATTGATTGGTTCAATTAGCGGTGGATTTCTTGCAAGCGCCATGCGCAAAAAGCGAAACAATGCTTACGCACTTATTTGCGGAGTGTCGCTTTTAATTGGAGCCCCCATTACGGCAGCGGCTTTTTTGATGCCTTCAACGATGACCACTCTCATCTGTATGTTTTTAGCGGTGATCTTTTTGTTTGCTTGCACAGGGCCTATTAACACTCTCATTTTAGAAACGGTTCCGGTTTCGTACCGTTGTATGGCAATGGCAGGATCGATTTTCATGATTCATATCTTGGGCGATTTCTGGTCACCTTCGATCGTGGGTCGCGTGTCAGATGCAACCGGTGGAAATCTGCGATTGGCGCTTATGCTTCTGCCGGTCTTTTTATCGGTCGGCTCGGGATTTTGGTTAAGACTTGCGTGGAAAACTCGCGTTCCTGTTGCGCATGCAGCGTAGTTGTTATTACAACGCCGAAAATTCGTCTGTGGCCGTGACCAATGCGTCGACAATTCCAGGTTCGCTCGCCGCGTGTCCTGCGTCTGCAATGATGCTGAGTTTTGCCTCAGGCCATGCTTTAGCAAGTGCCCAGGCGTTTTCGACTGGGCACACAACATCGTATCTTCCATGAATGATGTGTGCCGGAATGTGACGAATCTTTTCGACATTCTCCAGCAGCCAGCTGCTGGTTTTAAAAAACGCATTGTTCATAAAGTAATGGCATTCGATTCGAGAAATCGAAATTGCATGATGGTCGGCAGTGAATTTTTCAATGAGCGCCAAATCAGGTTTTAATTTAATTGTCGCACCTTCCCAGCGTGA
>JAYVQU010000031.1:0-2064 GCA_043776875.1 Actinomycetes bacterium | reverse complement strand
GTCCGGTGATAGCCAAAAGAATAATCGAGTATCGAAAAATAAATGGATCCTTTACCAGCATTGAAGATTTGCAAAAAGTCAGTGGAATAGGCGGCGCGAAATTCGCACAAATCAAAGCAAAAGTAAGGGTGTAATTGATTACCGAGCTATAGCGCTAGGCGGTGCTATTTGGTGTGGCGCGCTGATTCAAAGTGCTACTTCACCGTGGCGAATCAGTTTCGCAGCTGGGTTGTTATTGATGCTAACTCTAGCTCGCCAGAAACTGCGATTGACGGTATTACTTGTTGCGATCCTAGTTGGAGCTACTGCGATGTCACTGCGACAGGCATCGCTGGAAAACTCGAGTATCCAATCTTACTTTGGAACCTCAATTGTGTTTGAAGCACAGATAGTTACTGATCCATCGCGCACCAGCACCGGCAGTTACTCATTTTTGGCGCGATTGACCCACTTTAAAGTTGATGGCGATCAGTTCAGATTACGAGTTCCGGTGCGAATAATCGCAGCACACGATCTGGTTGCACTTCCTGGCCAAACATTTTCAGCATCAGCTCGTGTTGTGCAAAGTAAAGAGGCTCGGGTAGCTGCGCTGTTGATTGTTGATCAAAAAATTCAAGTTTTAACCAAGCCGTCTCGGTGGGCAGCATCATTGGGTTCAATTCGGACCGGTTTGCGTAATCATTCTGGAGGTGGGGATGCCGGGGCGCTGATACCTGGCATGGTCTTAGGGGATACCTCCAAACAGAGTCCACTATTTAAAGACCAGATGAAAAGATCAGGCCTAACGCATTTGGTCGCGGTGAGTGGGGCGAACTTCGCCATTGTTTCAAGTTTTGTTTTGTGGATGATGCAGTTTATTTTCAAGAAAAAGAAGATTCGACTATTGGCTACCGCGTTCGCGCTATTGTGTTTTATTGCCTTAGTACGACCATCGCCATCGGTGCTTCGTGCGGCGGCAATGGCTGCGGTCTTGATTTTCGCACAGGCAAGTAATCGGGCCCGTGATTCATTGCCGGCACTAGGTTTTGCAATGGCGGCGGTGGTTATTGGTGATCCTTGGCAAGCTCGCGAAGTAGGTTTTGCTTTATCGGTAATGGCAACTGCCGGATTATTACTATTTGCACCTTTGATTCAAGCGCGGTTGCCGACGCATAGGAAATTAGCTGGAGCGCTGGCCCCACCAATTGCCGCCATGATTTTCTGCTCACCCATACTTGTTGCCTTGTCCGGGTATCTATCACCCATGAGTATTGTGGCCAATCTGCTGGCAGCACCAGCGGTAGCCCCAATCACCATCCTTGGATTTCTGGCTGCTTTGCTTTCACCAGTTGCGCCAATAATTTCCAGTTTGCTGATTTGGCTGATTCGTTTTCCGGCTGGATTAATTGCCGGAGTTGCCCATTGGATTGCCGAGTTTCCGGTCTTAACAATTCACAGTGGTGCAATTGGGTTTGGGATGGTCTTTGCCATTGTGACTTTTATCTGGGTATTTAAAAATCAGTGGCGAAAGACAACCGCTGTAATGGTTGTGTTGATTCTTTCCTTAACCTGGATTCAGCGGTGGCCAGCCGGTGATTGGCAAGTTGCCAATTGTGATGTCGGTCAAGGTGATGCAATGATCATCAATCTTGGAAAGGGCCAAGGGATTGTGATTGATGTTGGACCAGATCCGACGCTAATAGATAAGTGTTTGAAAAAGTTAGGAATTAAGGAAATTCCACTTTTGATCTTGTCCCACTTTCATGCCGATCATGTTGCAGGTTTATCGGGTCTAATAAAGTCGCGAGCGGTTGGGCAAACCTGGATTAGTAACAATCTTGAACCACTTTCCGAGAGCTCAAAGGCAATGCAAATTTTGCGGGAGTCAACAATCATTACTCCGCAAAAAGGCATGAAAGTCCAGCTGGCAGGAATCACACTCGAAGTTTTATGGCCGGAAGCCACCATCCATCAATTTGCCGAAGTGCCAGGGGAGGGATCGCAAATAAATAACTCCAGTATTGCGTTGCTAATCTCCGCACCTGATTTCACTATTTTTGCGGGCGGTGATTTAGAACCACCTGC
>JAYVQU010000030.1:0-2068 GCA_043776875.1 Actinomycetes bacterium | reverse complement strand
GTGCCACTGGTAGTCCAAGCATTTAATCCAATAATTGAAAAAAGAGCTGTTCTTGAATCAGAGAGCCAGGCGCCTTGATTAAATAAATTGTGAATATTAATACCAAAAAGGTGTAAAAAGCGATTAAACACCCCATCTGGAGCCATTAAAAAAATAAAGAGTGTCGTTATCGCAGCGCTGCTGGCTATTGAGGGAAAATAGAATGTCGCCCGAAAGAACTGAGCACCTTTTATTTTCGCGTTTACTAACAAGGCAAGAAATAGCCCAAGAGCAGTTTGCATGGGCACCACAAGAACTGCGTATAAAGCCGAATTGCGAATAGATTTTAAGAAAATTGGGTCGTGCAGGGCGGTTGCGTAATTGCCCAAACCCTTGAACCCTCGAGGACCTAATATCCCCCAACGGTAGGTAGAAATATAGATAGCGTAGAAGAAAATACCAAAGTTCAAGACCATAAAAAGCAACATTGGCAGTGATACAAAACTCCAACCGACCAGATGCTCTTTAAGCATTCGCTGGCGTTTCAGCTTTTTATTTTCAACTTCGATCGCCGAGAGATTTTTGCTTTCAATCTTTTGACTGCTCACATTATTACCTCCACGCCGTTGATCAAATCAGAGAATAGCGGTTGGGAAAGGTTTACACTTCAGTAAATCAAATCCGCAAACACTGGTGAAGAGTTACGACTGCGGAGATCTGGTCACAAGATCCCCGCAGTTGTAGGTGTGTACTCTGAATTAACCTCTTGGCCAGGCTGCAGATGCCTTAGCAAGCACTGCCGCACTCGCTTTAGCGACATTGAAGTTCTTATCTTGGATCTGCTTCTTGGCCTCATTATTGAATGCATCAATAACCTTCGACCAACCAACAAATGCAGGGGTGGTGACAGTTGTCTTAAGTTTTGCAACTACACCATTGACTTCATAGCCGAGAGGAATGGCTACATCAGAACGAGATGGCAATGCCACTCCGTATGAGGTCCAGACAGTCATTCCGCGTGCACCTGTCATGTATGAAATGAAGGTCCAGGCCTGGGCAGGATGTGCTGACTCTTTACCGATTGCGTATGCAGCAGTAAAAGCAAGTGATCCGGCCTTCGTTGCCATTGGTAAGGAACCCTTGATCATTTTGCTAAAAGTGGATGGGAATGAGTCTTTTAGGAACGGATCCAACCACGCCCCTTCCATTGTGTAGGCGCATTTTCCTTTTCCGAAAGCTTCTCCAGCCCAACCAGCGGAGAGCTGTGCCGGAGTGCGGAATGCACCGGAGCGATAATTGCCCATCACCCATGTCATTGCGGCTTTAGTACCGGCCGAACCCAGTAGCGAGTTCGACCCTGATCCAATGCCACCACCGAATGCATACATATAAGCACCTAATCGGTTGATGTCTGCGTCAACGCACATCGGAGTGATCTTCTTTGCCATCAGCATTTTGGCTTGGGCATCGAACTGCGCGATCGTGGTTGGGAGCATCTTAATCTTGGCTCGGGCCATCAGAGATGTGTTGCCTTCTAATACCAGCGGATTGGCATCCTTTGGCAATCCGTAAATTGCGCCGCCAGATTGAAACGGCTTCAAATAACTGGCGTTAAATGGAGCTAGATTGAAATTGGTAGAAGCAATTAGTGGATTTAGATCCAAGAGCACACCTTGGCTGGCCCAATCCTGCGCAACGCCAGCATCTAAGTAAAAGACATCCGGCGGAGTATGAGAGGCAAATTTAGCCGCCATTTGAGCGCTGTGATCGGTATCAACAATCAAATTGACCTTGATGGCCGGATAACGGGATTCAAAAGTGGCGATGGTGTCGGTAAGAGCTGCAGTTTCCGAAGGGGATGATCCCCATGTGGCTAACGAAATAGTGGTGACGGGCGCCGGATCAGCAGCGAACGCTGGGTTGAACGGTGAAATCATGGCTATTGTCACAATTCCGGCCGAAAAAGCGATACGACCTTTCATAGTTCTCCTCCTAGGTACTTTCAAAATTTGAACGTTCCAAAAATCTACCCGATTGTGTGTGATTAACAAGGGGTCTTTATAACGATTGGATATCAATTTACTTTCTA
>JAYVQU010000029.1:0-72066 GCA_043776875.1 Actinomycetes bacterium | reverse complement strand
TAGCCGCAGAGGATGCATGTCAAGTGCTTGATAAATGGCCCGCAGACAAATACAACATGAGCACGGAGAATATTATCGACGAATTGAGCAAAGTTTGTTCGTCACAGAAACTGGCCGCCAGAGAACTTTACCGGCAATTCTGCTTTGCATGGTTAACTGGAAACGGTGATCTTCATGCAAAAAATATCTCAATTCTTTTCGCCGAAGATGGTGAATGGAAAATCTCCCCCGCCTACGATCTTCCTTCAACGCTCCTTTACGGTGACAAATCACTAGCACTCACGATAGGTGGAAAAAAAATAGGTCACTCTAGAAGGTCTCTAATCGAATTTGGGGTAACTATAGGAATGAGCGAAAAATTAGCAACAAAAGTTTTAGATGAAACCCTCGACAATACTTCGCATGTGTTGATTGATCTGCGCGAAGGGCTTCTACCCTTTGATCAACAAACAATTAATGAAGCAGTGGCCGAATTGCGCCACCGACATCGAACCGCTTCCAAAGCCTGAAGCCAAGAAATCAAAACAGCCCCTGCATTCCATTAGGAATGAAGGGGCCGTAAAGCCTCACCGTGGGATTAAGCCTGCGTTAACGAGGTATTACAACCTCATCGAGCCGGACAGCCTCACCTGAACCTTGTTGGTCAAATGGTGTGAAGTCATACTCATCATAAGCTGCATAAACCGCCGCTTTTGCTTCCTCGGTTGGCTCAACCCGAATGTTGCGGTAACGAGCAAGACCGGTACCAGCAGGAATTAACTTACCAATGATGACGTTCTCCTTCAGTCCGAGCAGTGGATCACTCTTCTCTGAAAGCGCAGCATCTGTTAGTACGCGAGTTGTCTCCTGGAAGGATGCAGCTGATAACCATGACTCAGTTGCAAGGGATGCCTTGGTGATACCCATAAGTTCTGGGCGACCTGAAGCAGCCTTACCACCTGTTGTCACAACCCGACGGTTTTCAGTTTCAAAACGACCACGCTCTACCAGTTCACCTGGAAGAAGATCTGCATCTCCTGCTTCCAGCACAGTGATGCGCTTTAACATTTGGCGAACAATAATTTCGATGTGCTTATCGTGGATTCCAACACCCTGTGAGCGATACACAGATTGGATTTCATTAACCAAGTGAACCTGAGTTGCACGTGGTCCAAGAATACGAAGAACTTGCTTTGGATCGATTGCGCCAACAACCATCTTTTGGCCAACTTCAACGCGATCGCCTTCTTTAACCTGCAACTTCTGGCGACGGGTGATTGGGTAAGCAACCTCTTCCCCGCCATCATCTGGCGTAACAATAATCTTCTTGCCCTTTGCATCTTCGCGGAATGAAACAACTCCTGCTGTTTCTGCGATTGGTGCAACACCCTTAGGTGTACGTGCTTCGAAGAGTTCGACGATACGTGGCAGACCGTGAGTGATGTCAACAGAGTCGTGAACCGCACCACCAGTGTGGAAGGTACGCATTGTTAGCTGAGTACCAGGCTCACCGATTGATTGGGCGGCGATGATTCCAACTGCTTCACCAACTGCGACACGTTGTCCTGCTGCCAGGGAGCGACCATAGCAAGCTGCACACTGTCCAACCTTGCTATCACACGTTAGGACAGAGCGGATCTTTACTTCATCGACACCAAGTGCAACGAGTTCATCTATGTTGCGATCACCAAGATCGGTACCAGCGGCAAGGATTACTTTGCCATCAACTGCAACATCTTCAGCTAAGGTGCGGCCGAAAACTGAAGTTTCAACATGGTCATACTTGACCAGGTTTCCGGCATCTTGGCGAACACCGATCGGTAGCACCAGACCACGTTCAGTACCGCAATCCTCTTCCCGGATGATCACATCTTGGGCAACATCGCAAAGACGACGGGTTAAGTAACCAGAGTCGGCGGTTCGAAGTGCGGTATCTGCTAGACCCTTACGTGCACCGTGAGTAGAAATGAAGTACTCAAGTACCGAAAGACCTTCACGGAAGTTTGACTTAATTGGGCGAGGAATAATTTCACCCTTTGGATTTGCTACAAGTCCACGCATACCCGCAATCTGACGAATCTGCATCATATTTCCACGAGCACCTGAGAAAACCATCATCCAAACTGGGTTCACGCGCGGGAAGTTTTCTTCCATCTCTTTACCCACTTCAGCAGTTGCCTTTGTCCAGATCTCGATCAATTCCTGACGACGTTCATCGTCGGTGATGAGTCCCTTTTCATATTGTGATTGGACCTTCTCAGCCAAAGTTTCATAGCTTTCCAGAATTTCTTTCTTGCGTGGCGGTGTAACAACATCTTCGATTCCAATAGTTGCACCAGCGCGAGTTGCCCAGTGGAAACCAAGTGACTTCAACGCATCTAAGGTGTAAGCCACAGTTACCTTTGGATAGAACTCAGCCAGGCGATCAACAATCGACCCGAGCTGCTTTTTAGTTACATCAACATCAATGTATGGGAAATCAGCCGGTAGCGCCTCATTAAATAATGCACGACCAATTGTTGTCTCAATAGTTTCAGATGTCGGCGTCAAGCGAATCTTGATCTTTGCTTGCAATGAAACAGAGTGTTGATCGTGCGCCATGATCGCTTCTGCGATGGAGCTAAATGCGCGACCTTCACCAAGTTCATTTTCGCGCAACATTGTTAAGTAATAAAGACCAAGCACCATGTCCTGAGTAGGAGAAGTAATTGGGCGACCATTTGCTGGCGACAAAATGTTGTTGGATGACAACATCAAGATACGAGCTTCAGCCTGAGCTTCAGCAGAAAGTGGTAAGTGAACCGCCATCTGGTCACCGTCGAAGTCTGCGTTAAATGCAGTACATACAAGTGGGTGAATCTGAATCGCTTTGCCTTCAACCAATTGTGGTTCGAAAGCTTGAATACCTAGCCGGTGCAGGGTTGGTGCCCGGTTTAGAAGTACTGGATGCTCTGCGATAACTTCTTCAAGTACATCCCATACAACTGGACGAGCACGTTCAACCATACGCTTTGCAGATTTAATGTTTTGCGCGTGGTTTAGATCTACCAGTCGCTTCATTACAAATGGCTTGAAAAGTTCAAGTGCCATCTGCTTTGGAAGACCGCACTGGTGCAACTTCAACTGTGGACCAACAACAATTACCGAACGACCTGAGTAGTCAACCCGCTTACCGAGCAAGTTCTGACGGAAACGTCCCTGCTTGCCTTTGAGCATGTCTGACAGCGACTTCAGTGCACGGTTACCTGGCCCGGTAACTGGACGACCACGACGACCGTTATCAAAGAGCGCATCTACAGCTTCCTGCAACATACGCTTTTCATTGTTAACGATAATTTCAGGCGCACCAAGATCAGCAAGACGCTTCAAACGGTTGTTGCGGTTGATAACACGACGGTATAGATCATTTAGATCTGAAGTCGCAAAACGACCACCATCGAGCTGAACCATTGGACGTAGATCAGGTGGAATAACTGGTACGCAATCAAGAACCATTGAAGCTGGCTTGTTGCTTGTTGTAAGGAAGGCGTTTACAACTTTCAATCGCTTGATTGCGCGAGTTTTCTTTGCGCCTTTACCATTTTCAGAAAGGTCTGTGAGTAGCTTGTGCTCTGTTGCAAGATCAAAAGTTTCCAAGCGATGCTTAATTGCTGCAGCACCCATGTCACCCTTGAAGTACATGCCATAACGGTCACGCATTTCCCGGTAAAGATTCTCATCACCTTCGAGGTCTTGCACCTTGAGGTTTTTAAAACGGGTCCACACATCTTCTAGACGAGTGATTTCGCGCTCTGCCCGATCGCGGATCGCCTTAAGTTCGCGCTCAGCCGCTTCCCGCACCTTGCGCTTTACATCTGACTTTGCATCCTCTGCTTCAAGTTCGGCAAGATCTGCTTCCAGTTTCTTAGTACGTACATCTACATCATTAGCGCGACGTGTTTCAATCTTCTTGCGATCATTAGCGAGCTTCTTTTCAAGTTGTGGCATATCCTCTTCGCGAGCTTCGGCATCAACCTCAGTGATCATGTAAGCAGCGAAGTAAATAACCTTCTCTAGATCCTTTGGTGCCAGGTCAAGTAAATAACCAAGTCGTGACGGGACACCCTTGAAGTACCAGATGTGAGTTACCGGAGCAGCTAGCTCAATGTGGCCCATGCGTTCGCGACGAACCTTTGCGCGCGTGACTTCGACGCCACAACGCTCACAAATAATTCCCTTAAATCGAACCCGCTTGTACTTACCGCAATAACATTCCCAATCACGAGTTGGTCCGAAGATCTTCTCGTCGAAAAGGCCATCCTTTTCTGGCTTTAGCGTGCGGTAATTGATGGTCTCTGGCTTCTTAACTTCGCCAAAGGACCATTCACGAATGTTGTCTGCAGATGCGAGACCGATACGTAGTTCATCAAAGAAGTTGACATCTAACATGTTATTTTCCCTCTCACACTTCTTCTACACTGCTTGGCTCAACTCGTGACAAGTTGATACCTAGCTCTTCGGCGGCACGGAATACTTCTTCATCGGTATCGCGCATTTCAATGGCTACACCTTCTGAAGAAAGCACTTCTACATTTAGACATAGTGATTGCATTTCCTTAATAAGTACCTTGAATGATTCAGGAATACCTGGTTCCGGAATATTTTCACCCTTAACGATGGCTTCGTAAACTTTTACTCGGCCCAAAACATCGTCTGACTTAATTGTGAGTAACTCTTGGAGGGTGTAAGCAGCACCATAAGCTTCAAGTGCCCACACCTCCATTTCACCAAATCGCTGCCCACCGAACTGAGCTTTTCCACCAAGAGGCTGCTGCGTGATCATTGAGTATGGACCGGTCGAACGTGCGTGAATCTTGTCATCGACCAAGTGGTGCAGCTTCAAGATGTACATGTATCCAACTGAAATTGGAGTTGGATATGGCTCACCGGAACGGCCATCAAACAATTTAGCCTTTCCGCTTCTACCAATTAGCTGATTCCCATCGCGGTTAGGAAGGGTTGCAGATAGCAGACCTGAGATTTCATCTTCTAGCGCACCATCGAAAACCGGAGTAGCAAACTTTGTTCCGGGTTCGCCCTTTTCGGCACCGATTGCACGCATGTGCTTCTGCCATGCTTCATCAACACCAGAAAGCTCCCAACCAGTCTTTGCCACCCAGCCCAAGTGCATTTCAAGAACTTGACCAACGTTCATACGACCAGGTACACCAAGTGGGTTTAGCACAACATCAACTGGAGTTCCATCTTCTAAGAAAGGCATATCTTCTACTGGCAGGATCTTGGAAATAACACCCTTGTTACCGTGGCGACCAGCAAGCTTGTCACCATCTTGAATCTTGCGCTTTTGTGCAACATAAACGCGAACCAATTGATTAACGCCAGCTGCCAGCTCAAAACCTTCTTCAGATTCGAAGATTTTTACGCCAATAACTTTTCCAGATTCACCGTGCGGAACCTTAAGCGATGTATCGCGAACTTCGCGCGCCTTCTCGCCAAAGATTGCCCGAAGCAAACGCTCTTCCGGTGTTAATTCAGTTTCTCCCTTAGGAGTTACCTTTCCAACCAAGATGTCGCCCGGAACCACATCGGCGCCAACGCGAATGATCCCACGCTCATCTAGATCTGCCAAAACTTCCTCAGAAACGTTTGGAATATCACGGGTGATTTCTTCCGCGCCAAGCTTGGTATCGCGAGCATCAACTTCATACTCTTCGATGTGGATCGATGTAAGCACATCATCCTGAACTAGGCGCTGAGATAGAATGATCGCATCTTCGTAGTTGTGACCTTCCCATGACATGAATGCCACAAGCAGGTTCTTTCCAAGTGCCATCTCGCCCTGATCGGTACATGGACCGTCAGCGATAACTGAGCCAACTTCAAGGCGCTGACCTTCCGAAACAATAACCTTCTGGTTATATGAAGTTCCCTGGTTAGAACGTGTGAACTTGTGCAGTGAATAAGTTTGGTAGGTCGAGTCATCTTCCATGACCTTAACTTCATCAGCAGAAACTTCAGTAACAACGCCAGCCTTTGTTGCGGTGACAACATCGCCAGCATCAACTGCGGCACGAAACTCCATGCCGGTACCGATGACCGGTGCTTCTGCACGCATCAAAGGAACTGACTGACGCATCATGTTAGAGCCCATCAACGCACGGTTAGCATCATCGTGCTCGAGGAATGGAATCATTGCAGTTGCAACCGAAACCATCTGACGAGGTGAAACATCCATGTAATCAACTTCTTCAGCTGGGATGTACTCAACTTCGCCACCACGACGACGTACAAGTACCCGCGCTTCAGCAAAGTGGTTGTCATCAGTTAATGGTGCATTTGCCTGCGCGATGATGTGTTCATCCTCTTCATCAGCGGTTAGGTAATCAACCTGATCTGAAACACGTCCCTTTGAAACCTTGCGGTAAGGAGTTTCAATAAATCCAAATGCAGTTACTCGACCATACGTTGCAAGTGAACCGATAAGACCGATGTTTGGGCCTTCTGGAGTTTCAATTGGGCACATACGTCCGTAGTGAGATGGGTGAACGTCACGAACTTCAAAGCCGGCACGGTCACGGGAAAGGCCACCAGGTCCAAGGGCGGAAAGACGACGCTTGTGGGTAAGTCCCGACAATGGATTTGTTTGGTCCATGAACTGTGACAATTGCGAAGTTCCAAAGAACTCCTTAATTGATGCAACTACTGGACGAATGTTGATCAAGGTCTGAGGAGTAATTGCCTCAACATCTTGAGTTGTCATACGTTCGCGAACAACGCGCTCCATCCGAGACAAACCAATGCGAACCTGATTCTGAATCAATTCACCAACTGTGCGAAGACGACGGTTACCGAAGTGATCGATATCGTCCTTTTCAACGCGAACTTCGCGGCCGTACTCCATCAATAGATCGCCGCGGTGAAGTGCTACCAAGTAGCGCAAAGTCGCAACGATGTCAGAGATTGTTAGTATGGAAGATGAAAGCTCTAGATCAAGACCTAGCTTCTTATTAACCTTAAAGCGACCCACCTTGGCCAAGTCATAACGCTTTGGATTGAAGTAAAGGTTTTCGATCAAGTTTTGGGCAGCTTCCTTTGTTGGAGGCTCACCTGGACGAAGTTTGCGATAGATATCTAGCAACGCTTCATCTTGGGTTTTAACGGTGTCCTTTTCCAGAGTTGCGCGCATTGAATCAAATTCGCCAAACTCTTCCAGAATTTGTTCCTCGGTCCAGCCAAGTGCCTTCAAGAAAACGGTTACCGATTGCTTACGCTTACGATCAATACGAACTCCAACGAGATCCTTCTTATCAACTTCAAACTCAATCCAAGCACCGCGAGAAGGAATTACCTTTGCCGTAAAGACATCTTTGTCCGATGCTTTTTCAATTGTGCGCTCGAAGTACACACCGGGTGAACGAACCAACTGCGAAACAACAACGCGCTCGGTTCCATTAATAACAAATGTTCCACGGGCTGTCATAACTGGGAAGTCACCCATGAAAACTGTCTGTGATTTAATTTCGCCAGTTACATTGTTAGTAAACTCTGCGGTGAGGAAGAGTGGCCGTGAGTAAGTCATGTCGCGCTCTTTGCACTCAGCAATTGAGTACTTAGGTGGCTCGAAACGGTGATCGCGGAATGAGAGAGACATAGTTCCCTGGAAATCTTCGATCGGAGAAATCTCTTCAAAGATTTCTTCTAGACCGGAAGTTGTTGGGATCTCTCCCCGATTCATTGAATCGGAAGCTGCGATACGTGAACGCCAGGCATCGTTACCTAACAACCAATCAACGCTTTCAACTTGCAGCGCTAATAAGTTAGGAACTTCTAGGGGTTCGCGGATCTTTGCGAATGAAACTCGACGTGGTGCTACTGAGATTTTTTTAGACGCGGCCAAGAGGTGTCCTTTCAGACAATTTGCAGGAACGCACAACAATTAGGTCTCAGCCGCTATATGCCCTGACCATAGAAATTTATGCGAAGGTGAAGGGTACCGACTCACCCCCTACCCTGTCCACCCGGGTGCTTATACTCTCTGACCGCGGGTTTGTCAGCGAAATATCAAAAAATGTGGAAATTTTGACTTTTTATGGCTAGATCCCAGATGTTTTCTCCGCGCAACGCCGCATCAGAGCCACCATCGATGTAAATGGTCTGCCCCGTGGTGTGAGTATTCTCGGGGCTAGTGAGCCAGATCAAAAGCGAGGCGACTGCCTCTGGCTCCATAAACCCATTAAGCGGCATTGGCACCATCGTAGCCAATGAGTCTCGAGCTTCTTGGGTGGCAATCATGCCAGCCACCATAGGGGTCTTTACAATTCCTGGGCCGACTGCATTTAGTGGGATACCCGTCCCAGCCCATTTCGGCTTTATACATTCACGACGAACCCATCGACTAATAGCTCGTTTAGTGGAGCCGTAAATTAATTGTTCAGCTCCCCCACCTTGTTCTACTAACCCTTGTGCAATCTTCACCGCTTTTTCTTCATCATCCTCATGCATAGCAGCGACAAGTTCAGGACTGTTGGGCATCAAAGATGCCATTGAACTTGTAATCGCAACTCGTGAAGTCCTTGATTTGGAAAGTGTGGGAAGTAATGCAAAGAGCAGTTCGGTTACTCCAAAGTAATTTACCGAAACTGTTTTAGCAATTGGAAGTGCTAATCCTGCACATGCAATCACCGCATCAATGGTTCCACCCGATATTTTGATGGCACTTGAGGCTGCATCATGCCTACCTAGCACTGTACTTAAATCTGCATCAATATCGCAGTTGCCAAGATCCACTCCAATGACTTTATTGCCGGCTTGCGTTAGCAATCTAGATGTTGCTGCGCCAATTCCGGATGCGGCACCTGTGATTACATATGTACGAGTCATTATGACTACCTTCTTTACCGACGATTATCTACTTTTGCTTATATAAATTGACCATACGCCGTCTATCTCTTTAAGTGAATTTGAATCATCTCTGCTAGCACTCAAAGAAAAACCCCGTTTGGCGGGAAGCCAAACGGGGTTTTTGAACTTGAATTACTTGACTGAAACCGTTGCACCAGCTGCCTCTAGTGCTGCCTTTGCCTTGTCTGCAACCTCTTTGCTTACCTTCTCTAGCAGGACTGTTGGAGTTGCATCTACCAGATCCTTCGCCTCTTTCAATCCTAGGCTTGAATTAAGTCCGCGAACTTCCTTGATCACAGCAATCTTCTGCGGACCAGTCGCTTCCAAAGTAACGGTGAACTCATCTTGTGCTGCTTCTTCTGCGCCACCTACTGCGCCACCTACTGCTGCAGCCGCTACTGGAGCTGCTGCTGTTACATCAAACTCAGTTTCGAATGACTTAACGAACTCTGAGAGCTCGACCAATGTCATCTCCTTGAACTGTGCCAATAGGTCTTCTGTGTTGAGCTTTGTCATATTCGTTATTCCTTCTCTTCTGTTGATGTTGTTAATTCTTCGGTTACTACATTTACTACAACTGGTACTTCAGCTTCAACCACTACATCTGTAGTCGCAGCTTGGGCTGGAACCTGTGCCTCAGCAATGTTTTCCATCGGCTCGGACACGGACACAGCTTCGATTGTTGGTGCTTCAGAGGCAAGCTTGATACGTAATGCATCAAATACCCGCGCTGCCTTAGCAAGCGATCCCTTCATTGCACCAGCAAGCTTTGCCAATAAAACTTCACGAGACTCGAGGTTAGCGAGTTGCATGATCTCTTCTTTGGTAACCGGCTTACCTTCGTAGAAACCACCCTTAATAACTAGGAATGGATTTTCCTTTGCAAAATCACGGATGCTCTTTGCGGCAGCAATTGGATCGCCCTTAATGAATGCAACAGCTGATGGACCGGTAAGAAGATCATCTGCGATCTCTACTCCGGCATCCTTTGCCGCAATCCTGGTAAGAGTGTTCTTCACTACTGAGTACTTGGTTGTTTCACCAAGGGCACGGCGAAGTGCTTTCATTGATTTAACGGAAAGACCTCGATATTCAGTTAGCACTGTTGCATTAGCTGTACGGAAATCCTCCGCAAGTTGCGCAACCGCTGTTGTCTTATCTGGGCGAGCCATATGGTTCACCTTTCCTGTTTCATTGGTGACCGTAGGAAATAAAAAAATCCGTAACGCGTAGACGCGCACGGATTTACGTGAACACCTACGCGGGCTGAGATTTCCTCATTTATTTAGATCTTCCTTGCGGAGGAGCTAAACCTGCGGTCTTTGGTTATGGGTAAAGAATAGGGGCAGTCTTAAGGAAACTCAAAATTAGTTCACGCTCGGTGGCTTTGTACAATATAGGAGATATTATGTACAATTCACCTATGACCGACATCAGCATCTCACTCGCCCGCGAAGAGCTAGCGGCCACAATCGCTAAAGCTAAAAATGCGCCTGTGACAATCTCACGTCATGGCGTACCAATCGCCGTAATCATAAACCCTTCGCAGTACGAGAAGATGTTGGATTCTATGGAAGAGCTCGAAGATATCGCTGCTTTCGATGAAGCTATGGCGCAAAACTCTGCCCCACTTCCGTGGGAGCAAGTAAAGAAAGAACTCGGCTGGCTTTGATTGGCTACACACTGCAGGTACAACCCCGTGCAGTTAAAGCAATTGCGAAGTTACAAACTAAAGATCAAAAGAAAATTCATGCTGCACTTCTCTTATTAAGTGAAAACCCATTTCCGCCAGCTTCCGCCAAATTAACGAATCGCGAGGGTTATCGCGTTCGTGTTGGTAATTTTAGAATCTTGTACACGGTCGATGGAAAGAAATTAATCATCCAAATTGTTGAAGTCGGCCATCGCCGCGAAATCTATCGCTAACATTTTTTGCTGAAGTGACGGCCTGTTCAGTCAGATTGACTTCATTAGCTGGGAATTCGTCGGACCGCCAAAGTCGAGCCCATAATCGATAGGACCACCGCAAGCAGCACTCCGGTGTACTGAGTGCGTGTTAATGCATCCTGCGAATAAGCAAGGCTTCCAAGAACGAAGGAGAACTCACCTATTTGGCTTAACCCTATGGAAAATTGCCGAGTTTTAACCTTCATTTTTCCAACTCTTGCCAGCAAACCCGTCGGGATTGTCTTTAATAGCACCATCATGACCAATATTAAAAGTGCAAAAGGCCAAGCATTGCCGATCTGTGCCGGTTCAATTAAAGAACCAATCGCTACGAAAAACAAAACTGCGAACAAGTCACGAAATGGCAGAATTGCTTTTCGCACATCTTCAGTGTCCCGACTTTGGTTGATGGCAAGTCCGGCGATAAAGCCTGCAAGTGCCATTGGGATCTCAAAAAATACGGTGCCGGCTGCGGCAAGAACTAATCCAATCGACACTGAATAAATAAGAAATAAGTCTTTTTCCCACCTTACTAGCCTCAACAACTTAGGCAATAACTTAGAGGCCGCAATAGCAATAACTGCAAATCCAAATAAGCCCCCGATTGCTACTGGTATTGACTTGTCGCTTTCACCAAACAAAGTCAAAATAACGGCAGCGGCTGTGACTCCTACAATATCTTGTACTACCGCCCAACCTAACAAGGCTTCTTCGGTTGCTGCATCTGTTGTACGTCTTGGACTTCTGGTGATATTTACTATTACCACACTAGATGACATGCCAATTGAAAGTGAAAGTAATAGCGCGCCAAGAATTGGGATGCCTAACCACAAGAAGATGGGCGTACCTATCAATAATCCAATCGCCACTTGGGTGGGGACTCCCCATAAAAGTGCCTTTTGTTCCCGGCTTATTCGGCGTAAGTCCATTTCTATGCCGACTTCGAACAAGAGCAGGACAACACCAATATCTGCAAGCAATGAAAGTTGGTTGTTATCTGCGACAAAACCGGGCGTAAAAGGGGAAACTAATAGACCAGTTACTAAATATCCGATCACGGAAGGCAGGCCCAATTTTCGCGCCGCAAAACCCATTGTTGCTGCGACCATAAGAACTACTCCCAGATCGAGAACTAGTGGAGCAGTTTCAACTAAGGAGGCCATTTCATGATTGTATGGGTTAATCACAGAAGCCGTAAGAGAATTAAAAGAGCCTCGGTGAGATCACCGAGGCTCTTTTAATAAAAGTTTTAGTTAGCGGATGGTTCGCGAACTAGGTTTGGATCGATTGCAATTCCAGGTCCCATTGTTGTTGAAATTACCGCTTTCTGTATATACCGACCTTTTGACGAGCTTGGCTTTGCACGAAGAACTTCTTCCATCGCTGCGGCGTAGTTTTCTGCAAGCTGTTCGGCGGTAAATGAAACCTTACCGATGAGAAAGTGCAGGTTTGAGTTCTTATCAACCCGAAACTCAATCTTTCCGCCCTTAATATCCGTAACCGCTTTAGCGACATCAGTTGTAACTGTTCCGGTCTTTGGATTTGGCATCAAGCCGCGTGGCCCGAGCACCTTTCCAAGGCGACCGACCTTACCCATGAGATCTGGAGTTGCAACAACAGCGTCGTAATCAAGACGACCCTTTGAAACTTCTTCAATGAGTTCATCGCCACCGACAATATCTGCACCAGCTGCGCGAGCTGCATCCGCATTTGCACCGTTTGCGAAAACCAAAACGCGAGCAGTCTTACCGGTTCCGTGTGGAAGGTTAACGGTGGAACGGATTGCTTGATCAGCCTTCTTTGGATCAACGCCAAGTACTAGCGCCACTTCTACAGATGCGTTGTATTTAACTGTTGATGTTTCTTTGGCAAGTGTCACTGCCGCTAGCGGTGTGTATAGGTGATCTTTCTTTACCTTTTCAGCTGCCGCTAGGTAGCCTTTTGAACGCTTCATTTCATCCTCTAGTTTCTTCCAAGAATCTCTTCTAGGACTATTTAGTTGTGGTTAGCGGACCAGCGTGGTCCTCCCACATCTCATCGCCACTTTGGCGATCAGAAATTTACCAAACTTTATAAAGCTTAGCCGTTTACTGTGATTCCCATTGAACGAGCTGTACCCGCAATGATCCTGGCAGCTGCATCAATGTCATTTGCATTTAGATCAGACATTTTTGCTGTTGCGATCTCCTTGACCTGATCCATGGTGATGTTTGCAACCTTAGTCTTGTGAGGAACAGCTGATCCCTTTTCAACACCAGCAGCCTTCAAGATCAAACGTGATGCAGGAGCTGTCTTGGTGATGAATGTGAATGAGCGATCTTCGTACACAGTGATCTCAACTGGAATGATCTGGCCCTTTTGTGATGAAGTTACTTCGTTATATTGCTTCACAAACTCCATGATGTTGACACCATGTTGACCTAGCGCAGGACCAACTGGTGGTGCAGGTGTTGCTGCGCCAGCTTGAATCTGCAATTTGATGAAGCCGCTTATCTTCTTCTTTGGTGCCATATCTATTCCTCTTTTTCTTAGTTTTCTTTAAAATTAAATCTTCTGTACTTGCGCAAATGAAAGTTCCACTGGTGTTTCGCGTCCGAAGATAGAAACAAGAACCTTAAGCTTTGCTTGCTCTGGCATGATCTCTGAGATCGATGCTGGCAGGGTTGCAAAAGGGCCGTCCATAACGGTTACTGATTCGCCTACTTCAAAATCAATGACCCGGATTTGATCCTTGTCCGACTTCTTAACTGGACGCGGAGCAAGAATCTTTTCCACCTCATCCATGCTAAGCGGCGATGGGTGATGAGCATTGCCTACGAAGCCAGTTACACCAGGAGTGTTACGCACTGCAGACCATGACTCATCTGTTAGATCCATTCGAACCAGAACATAACCTGGATAGATGTTGCGCTTAACCATCTTGAACTGGCCGTTCTTGAGCTCCTTTACCTCTTCTTCAGGTACTTCGATCTGAAAAATGTAATCCTCCATATTTAAGGAAGCGATCCGGTTGTGAAGATTGCCTTTTACCTTCTTCTCGTAGCCTGCATAAGAGTGGACTACATACCAATCGCCAAGGGCAGTTCGCAATGTGCGACGAAATTCTGCATTTGGATCATTCTCATCTGATTCGATGTCGCCATCTTCATCAGAGGCCAGCGCAAGTTCAGGCTCGGCAGTTGCAACTGGAGCTTCAACAATCTCTTCAACTACTGGAGTTGCGATCTCTGTTGCATTAGCCGCGAGCGCGGCTTCGAATGCGTCTGCCTTCTGGATTTCTACATTTTGTTCTTCGGTCATTGTTTTCCCTTTATCCAAATACCCAGAAGACAACCTTTGTAAGTACAAGGTCGATGAGGGATACCACCGCAATGACGAAAGCAACGAACACAAGAACAACCGCCGTGTAGGTGGTTAGCTGATTACGTGTTGGCCATACGACCTTGCGAAGTTCAGAAACAACTTGGCGATAGAAAAGTCCAACGCGCGCAAATAGACCAAGTTTCTCGGCTACTTGATCAACTGACTCTGTCATCGTTGTTCCTTTCATTGACTTTAGTTCGTGCTGCACATCTTTTGAACTAAGAAACTGCTTTGTTCGGTACTTCTTTAACGCAGGGCAGGAGGGACTCGAACCCCCAACCGGCCGCTTTGGAGACGGCAACTCTAGCCAATTGAGCTACTGCCCTTCGCGAGAGCATGGCAAAACCATAGGGAAAAGCAAACCCTCGTGAGCGTCGAAGTGTAGAGGCAAGGAGGGGTTCAGGTCTAACTCGCGCCGCAAATACGGCAGACTTAGGCCTATGACTTCCCATATCTCAGCCCGAATTGCAGCTATTTCAGAATCAGCTACTTTGGCCGTTGATGCAAAGGCTAAAGCGCTCAAAGCCGCAGGCCGCCCAGTAATTGGTTTTGGTGCAGGAGAACCTGACTTTCCAACTCCTGACTACATTGTTGAAGCAGCAGCAGCCGCGACCAGGGTGGTAGCAAATCACCGCTACACCCCAACAACTGGTTTGCCTGAGCTTTTGGATGCGATCGTTGCAAAAACAAAGCGGGATAGTAATTACGAGATCACAGTCGATCAAGTGTTAGTTACCAATGGCGGAAAGCAATCGGTGTACCAAGCGTTTGCGACAATTGTTGATCCGGGTGATGAAGTTTTGCTGCCATCTCCGTACTGGACTACATATCCAGAATGCGTGAAGTTAGCAGGGGGCATAATTGTTGAAGTTTTTGCAGATGAAACACAAAACTATTTAGTTTCAGTTGCGCAACTAGAAGCCGCCCGTACATCTAAGACAAAGGTTTTACTTTTCTGTTCGCCATCAAACCCTACTGGTTCTGTGTACTCACCAGCGCAGGTAAAAGAAATTGGCGAATGGGCGCTAAAAAATAAAATCTGGGTAATCACCGATGAAATTTATGAACACCTTTTATACGACGGTGCAACAGCGCCATCACTTCCGGTTTTGGTTCCGGCACTTGCTGATACCTGCATCGTTGTTAATGGTGTTGCAAAAACTTATGCAATGACTGGTTGGCGTGTTGGTTGGATGATCGGACCCAAGGATGTCATAAAAGCCGCAACTAATTTGCAGTCACACCTGACATCAAATGTTTCAAATGTTTCACAGCGCGCCGCAATTGCTGCGTTGACTGGAAATCTTGATGCCGTGCACGCAATGGGCGAAGCTTTTAATCGTCGCCGTAAGTTAATTGTTAGCTTACTCAATGAAGTTCCCGGATTTGAATGCCCAACACCAACGGGTGCCTTTTATGTATATCCATCGGTTAAGGGCGCGCTAGGAAAGAGTATCCGCGGTAAAACACCAACAACTTCAGCTGAGTTAGCTACCATTCTTTTAGAAGAGGTTGAGGTTGCGGCAGTACCTGGTGAAGCATTTGGTCCATCTGGCTATTTACGTTTCTCATATGCAACAAGTGATGCCGATATTGTTGCAGGTATTGGGAGAATCAAGCAGCTTTTAACTGAAGGTTAAATCTCTATTCCCACTAGGTTTACTTCTGCTTCAAGGGTAATTCCAAATGCTTCCTTAACATGATTACGTGCTCGAGTAGCTAGTTGTGCAATATCAGCAGCGGTGGCACTTCCTGAATTTGATAAAGCTAAAACATGTTTTGAGGAGATGCGAGCACCGCCAACTTCATCACCCTTATGGATTCCTGAATTTTCAATTAACCACGCGGCCGAAACTTTTACCCGTCCATCATTTAACGGCCACTTTGGTGCAGCGTTAGGTAGCGCATCAGCTGCTTGTTGCGAAATTATTGGATTTGTAAAAAATGATCCAGCAGACCATGAATCATAATCATCGGCCTTTAGTAACATTCCCTTACTTGCGCGAAGTTCTAATACCGCTTCCCGGGTAGCAATAACTGATGCCTTATCCCCTGGCTCAACTCCAAGTTTTTTAGCAAGTTCTAGATAAGTAATTGGTTCACTCATTTCGCCGCGTCGAATCTGAAATTGTACATCTAGAACAACGTAGCGCCCAGGGTGTGATTTAAAATGTGAATTTCGATATGAGAATTCACAATCACTATTGGTAAAAGTTTTTACACACTTTTCTTGACGATCATAGGTGCGAACTCGAGTGATGAATTCAGCAACCTCATGACCATACGCACCAATATTTTGGATTGGTGCGGCTCCAACAGTTCCAGGAATACCACTGAGGGTTTCCAAGCCAGCGAAACCTCGATCAATCGTTGTTAAGACAAAAGCATCCCAATCTTCACCGGCCCCAATAGTTAGGGTGGCACCGCTGCAGGCATCAACCTCTGATTTGACCAAGTTGTTTGAGATTCGAATAACTGTTCCTGCAAAACCGCTATCTGAGATCAAAACATTTGTGCCGCCACCCATGATCAAAATGGGTAAATCCCCCGCCGCTTCAATGGCGGCGATGATTTGGGCTTCGGTAGCTACTTGCACGATTTTCTTTGCCGGGCCACCTACGCGCAAGCTGGTGAATTGCGATAACTCGGTCATGACGCAAGATTACCTGCGTGGGGACAAAATTGCGCTTTTACCTCGGTACTTATCCAGGATCCGGTCGTAATTTTTCTTTGATTGCAACTCCCGAAATGCAGGATCTACATCGTGATAACCGTGGTGGCGCACTTGTTCCAATGGCAGATCCATTTGCAGTAACTTACCGCCAGCTTGACGAATCTTGAGCGAGTATTCAATATCAGCATTTCGATAGTACAAAGCCCTTGGGTTAAATCCACCAACTTCGATCATTGCTTCCCGATTGAAGGCCATGAAGTAAGAAAAGAGGACATCAACTTCACCGACTCCTTTATCGTCAACACTGCGCCACTCATCTTCAGTATTGATCAATCCGCCACGCCAACCAACTGCAACGTATTCGCCCTTGTCCAACTCTGTGATTACCGGGGTGATGGCATCGCCAATGAAGCGGGTTGATGGATCCATAACTACTACATACTTACTCTGCACCTTTTCCAGAAAGACATTTGCACAATCTCCCCAAGCTGCACCTGGGTTTACCGAAATTAAGTATGTGCGCTTGTCCATCTGCTCAAACAAAGCTCCGGCATCACCGATTGAAATAATGGCAACGCCGCAATCGCTATTTTCCTTAATTGTTTTTACAGTTGCTAAAGCATCAACTGTAAATCCATCAACGATCAAACCCACCGTGAGCTCTTTTTCTAACGCAATTGGTCGGATGTCACGGGGATAGGCCAGGGTTAGGTAAGGCTTCTTTGCACGTAATTCGTAACCGCCCGAAACATCGATTACTTCATATCCTGCTTGCAGAAGTTGGTCACGATAATTATCGGCCAGGCCAAAATCTTTAGCGGCTCGTGCATCCATTCGTGCTTGCGCTAAAGCGGTAACAGGATCTGGAACACTCACTTACTTAATGTCACTTTTCAAAACAACAGCTTTACTCATACCTAAAACCTTTATTCCCGCCGAAGTAGCGCTGATTTCTAACTTTATGCGATCTCCATCAACCTCAGAAACCTTTGCTGTAACAGTGAGATCTACCTTTTGATCAGCGGGCACTATTACTGGCTTTACAAATCTAGCCGAGAGCTCTTTAACCGTTGCAGATCCGCCAGCCCAATCAGAAACGAACTTTCCAACCAATGCCATAGTCAGCATTCCGTGGGCGATTACATTTGGCAAGCCAACTGATACGGCAAACTCTTCACTTTGGTGAATCGGGTTTTGATCTCCACTAGCATCGGCATAGGCCTGCAAAAGCGCTCGATCTAAGTAAAAAACCCTTTCCGCAATTAAAGTACCCACTTCGATCATGCGCGTACCACTAAGGTCGACCAGGTAGAAACAACTAGTTCACTTCCTGAATGAAGATCAGAACGTACCGAGACAATTTCATTTCCGGCCACCACTTTGTAACTTTCAATAGTTGATGAACATTTGAAAGAATCGCCAGCAACAATTGGGCGTTTAATCTCGAATTTTTGATCTCCATGAACTAATCGGGTCCAGTCCAAACCAATTTCTGGGTTAGCCAAAATCGCTTGCGACTGGTCCAGCGTTATCCGGATTGAAAATGTTGGTGGTGCAACGGCGGTATCACTTTCTTGAATAATCGCACAAAAAGCATCAATTTGAGATTGTGAAACAGTTACCGACTCTGCACCTTCAAAGGTGCGCCCGACCGAATCGGGATTGAGCATTAGCGAGTTTCGCGGTGAAGAGTTGAAGATTTGCAACGCGGACAGAACTTCTTAAGTTCCATTCGGTCTGGATCGTTGCGGCGATTCTTCTTGGTAATGTAGTTACGCTCTTTGCAATCAACGCATGCCATGGTGATCTTTGGACGAACGTCCGAACTCTTGCTTGCCATGGACTTACTCCTTATATTCAATGTTGAGGGGCCTAGGTTACCTGAGCCTGCTCATTGCGCGAAATTCACGCGGCTTTGTCTAGTAGCGGAGGCGGGATTTGAACCCACGACACAGCGATTATGAGCCGCTTGCTCTACCAAGCTGAGCTACCCCGCCAAGGGTTGTGCGATGAAACTAGCGTTGTGCGATGAAAGATGAGTACTTCTTGGTGAAGAACCTCTTTCGAGCCCCCCACCGGAATCGGACCGGTGACCTCTTCCTTACCATGGAAGCGCTCTACCAACTGAGCTAGGGGGGCGCTGTCATATTTGCAACCTTTGGTCGAGTGCTGAGAATACCGCTATCAAAGAGGAATACAAAAATCCCCGCCCCTTACCCCTTTGGATTTAGCGTAATTTTGCCGGTAGTTTCGCGGGCGAGCATCGCTTTATGCGCACGACTGGCTTGGCTCAATGGAAAGGTGGCACCGATAACTGGTTTTAACTCTCCCGCCTGCACAAGTGCAAACAACTGCTCAATCACATCATTCATTAACTCTTTTTTGCCAAAGCAATGCGCCAACCAAAACCCGGTAATTGTTTTGCTTCCACCCATTAAGGATGCTGGCTGAATCATTGATGGTGCAACACGAGAAGCCATTCCGTAGGTAATTAAACGACCAAATGGTGCGAGGATTTCAAGGCTGTCATCAAATGTTTTGCCACCGACCATTTCCAGCACAATGTTTACTGGTTTGCCGCCATTAGCGGCTTTGATCGCATCACCTAAATTTTCATGGGTTGCTTCAACAGTTGCATCTGCACCTAGGGATGTTGCAAGTGCGCGTTTACCAACGGATGAAGCAACTGCAATTACTTTTGCACCCCACAGTTTTGCTAATTGAATGGCAATTGTTCCAACTCCGCCAGCTGCTGCATGGACAACAACCGTTTCACCAGCTTTAAGGTGACCAACGGTTTTTAAAATATGCCATGCAGTTGAACCCTGCACCATCATGCACAATGCTTGTTCATCGGTGACACCATCTGGAATTGGAATCAATGCGGCAGAATGAGCTAATGCTTTTTGCGCATATCCCCCACCGTCAACCGGTGCCAACACGCGAACTCCACCCTCTGTAGTACCAACGACTTCGATTCCTGGCACTAATGGAAGTTTTTGAGGAGAGAGATACGAGTTTTCTGTTTGATGGGTGTCTGCATAGTTAATTCCGATTGCAGAAACATTTAATAACTCTTGTCCCTCCCCTGCCGTTGGATCTGGTAGATCAACAAGGTGCATTACATCGGGACCGCCAAATTCGGTAATTTGAATTGCCTTCATCATTATCCCTTTGTAGAACCGAGAGTTAAGCCCGAAACAAACTGCTTACGCAACAAAAAGAAGACAATTAGAGTTGGAAGTGCTGCAATAGCGGCACCAGCTGCCAAGAGGTTGTAATCAGTCACAAATTCACCTTGTAGGCGACCTAAAGCAGAGGTGATCGGGCGCTTTGAATCAGTGGACATAAGAACCAAAGCCCAGAAGAAGTCGTTGTAAATCCAAGTTGTCATCAAAACAGCAAGGGAAGCAAGTGCTGGACGAAGTAATGGCAACATCACCTTTGTGTAGTGCACAAAAACGCTGGCACCATCGACCATTGCTGATTCGCTGATTTCTTTTGGAACAGTTTTCATATAGCTGGACAAAACAAATGTCGCAAAGCCCATTTGGAAAGCAACGTGAATCAGAACAACGCCCCATGGTGAGTCATACAGAAGTCTTGGCATCCCGAGTGCTTTTCCAAGAGTGATATACATCTTAAAAACTGGAATAAATACTAACTGCGCCGGCAGCAAGTTACCCGCAGTAAATAGTAGAAGTAGCGAAACATTCCACTTAAAAGAGTAACGACTAACTACGAAGGCAATGAGTGAACCAAAAAATAAGGTTAAGAACACCGCTGGAATTGTGATTGCAAAAGTATTCGCAAAATATAACGGAAGTTCCATACGTGAAATTGCATCTGAGTAGTTTTGCAAGTTTAAACTCTTTGGAATTGAGAAAACACCGTTGGCGCGCACATCCTTGTATGGGCGAAGCGAGGTCCAGATTGTCCAGGCAATTGGAAAAATCCAAACAATTGCAAAAACGCCAATTAAGGCAGAGATGAAACGATCTTTGACTTTCTGCTTGTTCTTGTACTTAGTAGTGGCGGCTTGAAGTTCTAGATCGATACTCATTGGACATCACTCTTAAAGGTTGTTCGCAGGTAAGCGATGATCGGGCCGATTGAAAGCACAAAGAGGATTGATGCGTAAGCAGCACCCTTCATTGACGCACCTTCACCGGCAATGTTCTGAAATACCAAGGTTCCTAAAATCGGGAAGCCTGCCGATGAGCCGTAAATAATATAGACAATATCAAATGCGCGAAGGGATTCAATGATCGTAATGACGATAACAATGACATTTACCGGCTTCATAGAAGGGAAAACAACCTTCTTGAAGGTCTGCCATTCGGTGGCGCCATCAAGGGCTGAAGCTTCGCGCAACGCAGCATCCACTGACTTTAAGCCAGCTAAATAAAGCAGCATGATGTAGCCAATATGACGCCAAGAAGCAATTGTTAAAATGACATAAATATTTATGTTGTAATTTCCAAAAAATGATATTGCATTATCAATATCGCGTCCAAGCAGACCATTAACAAAGCCATCTGGTCGAAGCAAGAAGTTCCAGATGATTCCGGTTACAGCAAGTGATAAAACAACCGGAAGGTAGTACGCGGTTTCATAAAATTTGTGTCCTCGGATCTGACGATCGATTTGATAAGCCAGCAAAATTCCAATTGGTGTTGCGATTAAGCCAAACCAACCTAACCAAATAATGTTATTTTTCAACGCTTCCCAAAAAGCTGGGGTATCAAAGAAAATATTTTTGTAATTTGCCAGGCCGGCCCACTTGATACGGCTAATTGAAATGCCTGACCAGTAAGTAAATGAAAGAAGAATTGTTAAAACCGCTGGAATCCACACAAGTAATAAGTGAAAGAAAAGCGGGATACCTACGAATGCGCCAAGTGTTGTTCTATCTGTTCTGGAAAAAGCTCGACGACGAGGAACGTTGGTCTTGTTCTTCGTCGTCGAGCTCATACTTTTAACCCTATCTCTTAATTAAGCTAGGGGTGGAAGTGCATCCCACTGTGCTTGAAGGGTGTCTTGGATCTTTGCGACATCCTTAGGATTCTTAAACCATGACTGAATTGCTGGACCAACAACTGGACCTGCAAAGTCTGGCCGAGTATCCCGATCAAGGAACTGAGTGATGTACTTGGCTTCTGCCATTACAGCAAGCTGTTCCTTCTGGAATGCATCATAGGAAGATGTGTCCTGTCCCTTGTTTGCAGATGTCATTGGGATAAGTGCGCCCTTTGGATCCTTGGCAGCAAGAGTTGCGTTGACACCTTCTATATCGCCAGCGAAGGCAAGGAAGTCTGCTCCGCCGTCGTTATTTGTTCCGTTTGCAGCAACACACCAACCATCGATTGGTGCATCAACAGTGTCGCGGCCGTGCTCTGGATTAATTTCCGGGAATGGCATGATTGAAAGATCATCGTAGTCAGCCTGTGACTGCTCCTTGAAGTTTCCTCCGAACCATGAACCCATAAGCATTGATCCAGCCTTCTTCTGTAGCAGAAGCTGCATTGCTCCATCCCACTCGAGATCTAGCACATTTGGATTCATGTACGGAACCAGCTGCTCCCAGTGCTTAAATACATCAGTCACCTTTGCATCAGTCCACTTTTCGCGGCCTGCCAAGAGATCGACGTGGAACTGGTACCCATTGATACGTGCGTTAAGAATGTCGAATGTTCCCATTGCTTCCCAGCCGCCCTTATCTCCGGCAGCAAAACCAATAAGACCCTTCTTCTTCATTCCATCAAGCATCTTTAGGTATTGATCCCAGTTTGTAACGCTGTCTGCCTTAAGCCCTAAGTCAGCAAACATCGACTTGCGGAAGTGCAAACCCCATGGGTACCAAGACTTTGGAACAAAGTATTGCTTGCCATCAAGACCAGTTGAAGCAATCTTGTAGCTAGCATCGTACTGATCACCGATCGTGTCCCACACAGATGTTAGATCTGCAAGCAGACCCTGCTCTGCGAAGAACTGCATGCGATATCCAGCCATCCACTCAAAAGTGTCGTCAGGTGTTCCCTGCAAATACTGTGAGAGGTTGTTCTGGAATGCATTTGATTCAGTTGCGTTGTACTTAACTTCATTCTTTGTCTTTGCGGTGTAAGCGGCGATCAAAGCTTCATTCTGTGCTGTTGGGCCTACATCAACAGAGCGCGCTCCGTATGCAAGAGGTCCTGTTGCCTTTGATCCGCAACCAGCAAGAAGTGATCCACCTGCTGCTATTCCGAGACCGCCAACTGCAGCACCCTTAAGTACTGAACGGCGGGATATGCCATTTTTTACATCTGACATCAATTGTCCTTTTCTCTTAAATTGAGCCTTCGAAGGTCATTAGGATTTGAGGGGACAAAACCTTTGGACGAGGGGAAATGTACGCTTAAGCAGGCTCAATTGATAGGAAATATCGGTAACAATAAGGTCACGATTAAGCAAATTTTAAGCATTTTGCGTTATAAAACCCACCTGTTGGTCACTAATTGGCTAACCCCGGATTGTGGATGCTCCTTCAGAAAATTCCGGAGCCCCTAAAATTGAGATTCAGCCACATTTATTGTTGCCACGGTCTTTTCTCCGTTCTTTTGCCTTGCAGCCTAATAATCCATTTGTTTTGGATTGGTAATCCTTTGCGTGCTCATGACGTTCACGTAACAGTGAGTCCTCGTAATTACCTTTGAGTATCATGTTGACTGAAAGCATGAAAAATACAATGAGTGTTGCTAGATTAAAGTTATTGAGCACGAAACCTGCGCCAACTAATAGGACACCTAGATACATCGGGTGCCTAACCCACTTATAAATTCCAGTCACTATCAGATCTGCTCCTGGTTTTGGAATTGGAGAGATGCGCAAAGAAGGCTTTAATGCTCGGTAAGCAAAGAAAAAAATAATCAATGCCGCGAAATAAAACCCGATTGAAATATTTTGCAACACCCTTGACTCAACAAGGAGAGCCCCGGCTGGCTTTAGGAAGAGAATCCCTAAGAGCCCAAACTGGAGCGCAACTAAAACTCTTGCTTTTAGCAATTACTTCTTACCAAACAGCTTGCTGAAAAAACCCGGTTCTTTAGGATCATTGGCATGTCCTTGGCAGCGATTCTTCTTGCTAACACCTACCAAGGCAATCTCAATGTGTTGACCGCAACCTGACCACGATGGCTTTCCACATTTGCGACAAGTAGTTCTGCTACACATTTCTCTCTCCTTTTTTATCTCTACTACGCTTGAATTTCTATTGCCGCTGGCGAATTGATCCAGGTAAGGTAACCACCATCTAGATTTACTGCGTTGTATCCAAGCTCTTTCAAAAGCATTGATCCGGTATGTCCTCGTAAACCAACTTGGCAGTTCACTAGGATATTTTTGTGCTTGAGTTCTGAATGCCGATCACGAAGTTCATCAACTGGAATATTGATTGCACCTGGAATGATTCCTTGGCCGCATTCTGCAACGGAGCGAACATCTAAAAGTTCAAAGCCGCTATCAAGGTACTCGTTAATCTCATGCCATTGTGCGATCTTTGCCAAACCTGAAATCACATTCTCGGCCACATATCCCAGCATGTTCACCGGATCCTTAGCTGATCCATATGGCGGGGCATACGCTAATTCAAGATCAGCAAGTTCAGGAGCGGTAATTTCCCCGCGCATTGCGGTTGCAATTACATCGATGCGCTTATCCACGCCTGCTATACCAATTCCTTGTGCGCCAAGAATTTCACCGCTCTTTGGATCAAAAATCAATTTAAGAGTCATTTGTTTTGCATCTGGGTAGTACCCGGCATGTGAATTTGGATGAATGTGAATAGCTTGGTGCGCACGGTTAGCCGCTTTTAAGCGCTTCTCATTCCAACCCGTAGTGGCAATCATCAAGTCAAAGACTTTAACAATTGCAGTTCCAATAGTTTTAACTGGGCGAACAGTGAGGCCACAAATGTGGTCTGCTACCACGCGCCCATGGCGATTAGCTAAATTAGCAAGTGGCACGAGTGTGGCAGCGCCATCAAGGGCATCAGTTTTTTCGGCAGCATCTCCCACCGCATAAATATCATGGTTACTAGTTCGATTAAATTCATCAACCCTAATTCCATTACGCGTACCAATTTCCAGGCCGGCAGCTTTAGCTAAACCGATTTCTGGGCGTACGCCAATAGCCAAAATTACAATCTCGGCCGGAATAACATCACCGTTTGCAAGTTCAACGGCATCAGAGGTTATATTCACAACACTTGAACCAAGACGTAGATCGACATCATGTGCCCGCATTTCCTTGGCAACCAGCGTTGCAAGTTCCGGGTCTAAGGGCATTAATACTTGATCAGCAGCCTCAATAAGTGCGGTTGGAATTTTGCGATGGACCAGATTTTCGGCAATTTCTACTCCAATGAATCCGCCACCAATTACTGCAGCGCTCTTTGGTTTTTCGCCGACGCTTGCTGCGATCATTTCTACATCTTCAACAGTGCGAAGCACCATCCCCCGCTCAATACCTGGGATCGGCGGAACTACCGGCGCCGCCCCTGGACTTAAAATTAACTTGTCATAATCTAATTCTGCGTTTTCATGTGTAAGGAGATTTCTTATGGCAACGGTCTTTTTGCTTGGATTAATCGCTAATACCTCGGTACTTACGCGCACATCCAATCGAAAGCGTGCCTGCAAACTAGCTGGAGTTTGAAGCAAAAGATCCTGCTCATGCTCAATTATGCCACCGATGTAATATGGCAGTCCGCAATTTGCATATGAAACATGTCCACTTTTTTCGATAACAATTATTTCGGCATTCTCAGATAAGCGGCGCAAGCGAGTTGCCGCAGACATTCCACCTGCGACTCCACCAATGACAATAATTCTCATTAATTTGTTACTAGCGGCATTGAATTATTAGTCCAGTCGATAATTCCAGCATTTAAGTTGTACACCTCCTGGAAACCAACATTGTCCATGACTGTTGCTGCCTGACTGGATCGACTTCCGCTTCTGCAGTAAATCGCATAAACATCAGCTTTACTTAGCTTTGAAATCTCTGATTCGAAATTACCGCTGTTAAAGTCAATGTTAATCGCACCCTTGATGTGTCCGCTCATAAACTCCGCTGGAGTTCTAACATCCACAAGTACGACTCCTGGTTCAGCAATTTTCTTGGAGAAATCCAATACATTCATATTTGTTTCACTCGTTGCGCTAGCGCAGCCTGCTAGCAGCAAAAGAGCTGCAAAGATTGTTAATACTTTTTTCATTAATTTACTCCTTATGCAAGACTTAAAAATAGTTTTTGAAGTTGTGCCGTCACCGCATCAGAGTCTGTTTTTCCTTCAACTATGCACTCTCTCAGGCTGGCTGAAATTAAGATAAAGGCAGCGGTATTTATCGCTTTCGAAGCGGCGGACATCTGAATGACGATCTCATCGCAGTTGCGACCCTCTTCCAGCATTCTTGCCACCGCCCCTAATTGGCCTTGTGCCCGCTTAATGCGCTTTGCGATCGCTGCTACCTGTTCCTCGTCACTGAGCACGTGTGCTATTTTTTTAGTGGACATAATCAATTCAGCACTTACAGCGATCTGACTCTGGGACTCCAACTAATGCCGCTGCTATATGTTCACCACAGCCGGACCAAGTAGCTTTTTTACAGACATTACAAGTAACAGGTGAACACATAACGAAAACTCCTTTAATGGCGGTTAAAGGAAAGTATGATACCCCTAGGGGTATAAGTCAAATCCCGGTAATTTGAACCGCGGCTAGCGCAACCCCAGCAACAATTACCCAGGCAATTAATCCCATCATCATTGGGCGCGGGCCGATTGCGCGAATGGAGCTCCAGCGCACCCCTGACCCAAGAGCTACCAATCCAGCACCAAGCATTACCTTGCTAGTTAAAACCACCGCATCATGGAAACCGGTCGGAATTTGAAAGACATTTTGAATGACTGCAACTGCAATAAAGCCAATTACAAAGAAGGGGATCAAAGCAACTTTTGCAGTTTCCCCGCCAGTTTGACCTTGTGCAGTCAAATAGCGTCGGTGGCGAATTGAGAGAATTAAAACAATTGGTGCCAGCAAGCACACTCGAGAGAGCTTGATGACGATCGCTGACTTAACCGCATCATCACTCCATACTGATGCCGTTGCAATAACTTGCCCGACATCGTGTACTGCGGCCCCTGCCCACGCACCAAAGGTTTGATCTGAAAGACCCATTAAGTGGCCTAAAAATGGCAAGACAAATATCGAAAGCGTTCCGCAAAGTGATATGAGTGCGATCGCGTAAGAAGTTTCTTCTTCAGTTGCTCGAGTTTGTGGACGAATAGCGGCTACTGCCGTTGCGCCACAAACACCAAAACCGACTCCGACTAGTAGACCCAATTCGCCACTTAATTTAAAAAGTTTTGAAAGCGCCAAAATTCCAAAGATTGTAAAACTAACGACAAGAATTACTGTTATCACGCCTTTAATTCCGATTGCTTTCAGGGAAACAACGCTCACTTGCGCGCCAAGTAATGCCACTCCAATTCGCATTATTTTCTTGCTTGCCAAATTAGTTCCGGCGGCGGCAATTGTTGGCCACGTTGAGAGATTGGCAATTAGAAAACCAAAAGCTACACAAAGTGCAAGTGGACTAATTGCTGGTTGAAAACTATTGATCTGAAAAGCCACCGCCACAATTACCGCAATAATTCCAAGCCCTGGCAGCGTTTTTGTCATTTAAAGCCCCATCTTGTTTGACCAATTGCGTAATTGCTCGGAAACTTGATCGGTAATCGTGATCTCATCCTTTTCATTTAATTTCTCTGGGTTAACCCGGTTGGAACCTGGAAGGCGGCCTCCGGCAGTACTTACCTCTGCCACAAATTCAGTTTTTCGAGCTAAATTTTCATCGACCGAAAGTTTTGCGGCATCGATGGCAATCACGAAATGTGAAATCTGTTGCGGGAGTGCGTCTTGATCTGCGGCAAACATGTCGGGGATATTTTTGGAAAGCGTCGGACCAATTAACATTCCAGTCAATGATTCAACTAAAACAGCAAGGGCATAACCTTTTACGCCCCCCAGTGGCGCCAACATTCCCGCCAGCGCTTCTCTAGCATCGGTTGTTGGCGCGCCGGCTTTATCAAATGCCCAACCCGTCTCTAGCTCTGCGCCAGCTTGGGCTTTAGCTTGAATCTTGCCGCGGGCAACTGCACTAGTGGCAAGATCAATCACAGTGGGTGGTTGCGTTGGAATACCGGCTGCTATTGGTGATGTTGAAAGTAAAGTTTTATTTCCACCCCATGGCGGCATAACTGCGGGACCATTACTAAAAGCAATTCCTACTAATCCGCGATTTATCATCGGCCAAACATAAATTCCAAGAGCACCACAATGGTTAGAGCGACCAATTCCTACCGCCGCAACTCCATTAACTGCTGCTCGTTCTGAGGCAACTTCTGCCGCTTTTTGTAATTGCCAATGGCCCAAACCATCATCACCATCAAAAACAACCAGGCTTGGTAAATCCGTGATCAACTTAAGCTCGGCCTTAGGCTTTATCCCACCGGCTTGCAAACGCGCCAGATAAAAAGGCAACCGCATCAAACCATGGCTTCCAATCCCCCACCGATCACTGGCAACTATGCAACGCGCCGTTACTGCTGCCTGCTGCGCAGGAACACCAACGGCCTCCAATAGTGATTGTGCACTAGCAATTGCTGAAGCAATGGTGAGTTTTGGCATTACTTACTACTTTCCTTCAATGCTCCAACCGCATGTGTCGCAGGCTTTGCATTAAGAACAAGCTCAATATTTGATGTCAGGATCTGATTGATTCTAAGTTGGCTTTGACTGGTGATACCAGCCACATGTGGAGTAAGAATTAGATTAGGAATACTTTCCATTTCGCCTTTAGTTGGCGGTTCTTGTGTTCGTACGTCAAGTGCCGCCCCAGCAATAGTTTTAACCTTTAGTGCGGTAATTAAGTCGGCTTCATTGATGACTTCACCGCGTCCCACATTGACAATAATTGCATCCGATTTCATTAAAGAGATAGTAGTTGCGTTTATGATCCCATTAGTCTCGGCTGTCGATGGCATATGAATACTGACAACATCACTTTCTCTTAATACAGCTTCAAAAGTTGTTAACTCAATTCCAGTCAAATTTGTGGCATAAGGATCGAACCCGATAACAGTGCAACCAAAACCTTTTAATAAATCTGCAGTTGCCAAGCCAGTTGCGCCACAACCTAATAATCCCCAGGTAAGCCCAGACAATTCCCGCCCTGGTGCGCGTACCCAACCACCATTACGGGTAGCCACATCATGACCCGGAATATTTCGCAAAAGCGCAAGCGCTAAACCGAGCGTTAATTCAGCAACACTTACCGCATTTGCGCCTAAGCCAGCTACCACTACTACACCGGCGGCATCGGCAGCTTTTAAATCAATGTTATCTAACCCAACCCCAGCGCGCGCAATTACTTTCAACTTAGGGGCTGCGGCAATTATCTCAGCCGTAACTCTTGTACGATTTCGAACTACTAACGCAGTTGCATCCTTGAGTGCTGCTTTAAGTTCATCCGGTTTACTCCATAAATCATCGTTCCTAGTAATAGGAAATCTCCCTTCCAGTAACTGGAAAGGAGCCCCCCAGACATCTTCAGAGATTAGAATCATTATGCAGAGATGTACAACTTTGTGAAAGTAAATTCACGGTGTCCCATTACTTCGGCTTTGCAAAGTCGCCCATTAATAGTTTGATCAATGACATCCATCATCATGTCGCCAGCTCTTGTAAGGTCATATTCGTAGCGCAGCAAACCTGAAACATCCAAATCAATATGTTCAGTCATTGACATCGCAGTCTTAATGTTTGCCGTTAGTTTCAAGACTGGAATAATTGGGTTACCAATAACATTTCCTTGACCGGTTGGGAACAAGTGAATTACCGCACCGCCTGCTGCCATGAGCGTTACACACTCAGCGGCAGCTGATGAAGAGTCCATAAAGTACAAACCCCTGTTCTTCGGATCTGGCGCTTGTGCGGGGGTTAATACGCCTACAACCGGTACCGAACCAGTTTTAGCAATATTTCCAAGAGCTTTCTCTTCAATGGTTGTAAGTCCACCAGCGATATTGCCTTGGGTTGGCTGAGAACCAAGCAGATTCGCACCAGTTGCTTCAATAACTTTGATGTAGTTGTCATATGTAAGTTGGAACAAGTCGCGAGTTGCTTGATCAATACAACGCTCAGCGATCAAATGTTCGCCACCAGTGAGTTCAGATGTTTCACCAAAGAACACAGTTCCGCCCGCCTCAACCCAGCGATCGACTGCTTGTGAAGTTGTAGGACATGATCCGAGACCGGAAGTTGTATCTGATTCGCCACACTTGACCGACATAATCATGTCGCCCATTTCAGTTTCTTCGCGAACTAATCCAGATGCATCTTGTAGAAACATGGCAGCGGTGCGACTTGCTTCTTGAATTACTTGCAGATCGCCTTTGCCTTCAATGGAAAAGGCAGCAACCGGCTTTCCGGTTTTAGCAATTCCATCTGCAACGCGTTGCGTCCATTTTGGTTCAATTCCAATAACTACAACAGCGGCAACATTTGCATTCACTCCGGTACCAATCAGAGTGTCGAAAGTTAATTGCAGATCTGGGCCAAACTGCAAACGACCAAATGCATGTGGCAGCGCAAGCGTGCCTGGGATGACTTTTGCAACCGCTTCTGCGGCGGCATTTGATAAGTCATCTAGCGGCAAGATAATTACGTGATTGCGAATACCCATAGTGCCGTTTTCACGGCGGTATCCGGTTAAGCGCGGCTTGCTTCCCATCGATAACTCCTCATGTTGTGTGTGTGAATGTAATCGCCAGTTTTGATGGCAGCTGATACAACTCCAACTTTGATCCCGTACTTAATAATTGCATCCCCTTCTGCCAGATCTGTAAGAGCAAATTTGTGACCCAAAGGAATTGCGTGATTCAAAACCGCGGTACTTTCGGTGCCTTCCTTCACTGAACGTCCATGAAGTATTCCTGGTTGCAGATCTGTCATCGCAACGGCAACATTGTCGCCGTCATGATGGAGCAGAAACTGCGGCGGAGTTATTGCCATATCTGACCTGCCTCTTTTCACTTTAATAGGTATAGTGGTTTGACCTCTTGCGGGAGTCTAGTTTAGTTGAGCGTGTTTCGTCCACCCTCTTGTCCGATTTCTCGGCAGTGGTCTAACCTGTGACAATGAAAAGAGAGCTTCGCTATGGAATCATTGGTGCCGGCAGCATGGGTCGCGAGCATATAGAAAACATCAAAATTATGGGTGGGGCAACGATCACCGCCATAAGTGACCCACACGATCTATCAGTTCAAGCCGCCATTGCGATGGCACCTGGGGCTACTGTCTTTAGCAACCATCAAGGGCTTTTAGATTCAGGATTAGTTGATGCGGTTGTGATTGCAACACCAAATGACACTCATGTGCAAGTTTTGAAAGATGCCCTTGCCACCGATCTAGCTATTTTTGTCGAGAAGCCGCTTGCCACCACAGTTGCAGATTTGAAGTCAATTCTTTCGTGGGATGAAAATCGCAATGGCCTAACTTGGATGGGGCTTGAATACCGATGGATGCCACCCGTTGCTGAAGCAATTGCGCGGGCAAAGGAGGGAGATGCCGGAAAAATCCATCAAGTTTCCATTCGCGAACATCGCGAACCTTTTTACCCAAAAGTTGATAACTGGAATCGTTTTGCTGATCGTACCGGCGGAACTTTGGTTGAAAAATGTTGTCACTACTTTAATTTGATGGACATTGTTGTAGGCGAACAACCTATACGTGTCTTTGCCTCTGGCGGACAAAGTGTAAATCACTTAGGTGAAAATTATGAGGGCAAGCAAGCAAATATGCTGGACAATGCGTATGTTGTTTTGGAGTATGCAAATGGCGCACGTGGGATGTTGGACCTTTGTATGTTTGGGGAGGGTTCATTTGATAAAGAGATTCTTACCATTGTTGGTGATTCAGGAAAGATTGAATCCTTTTTACCATCACAAATAATTCGAACATCTCGCCGTAACTCTGTTGGTGATCTTTCTAGTTGGTCAGTTGGGGCGAGCCGCGCAGGTGGAAGCGAACAAAAAATTGTACAAAACTTTGATATCAAATATATGGGCCACCACTACGGTGCTTCTTACATCGAGCACACCAAGTTTCGAGATGCAATATTAAATTCGACGCCGGCAGAAGTAACTTTGCACGATGGAGTAACTAGCGTGATTACCGGCCTTGCTGCCCACAAAAGTATTAATGAGGGTCGAGTAGTTGAAATTAAAGAACTCTGGAACTAATTACCAACTGCTCCAAGGTTTTGCATGAGCATCCACAATTTCAGCAAGTTTTTCTAGGCGAGGAATAGACACTTCCCGAAGCGCTTTTGGAATATCAGTTGCGCCAACAATATCTGCCCAAACTGCACGTCCAGCAAGGAAACCACTGGCACCACCGATGGCGCATGCCTTAACGGCGTCATTGAAGAATGGTTGCTTCACACCATTTGAAAGAACAACCCAAGGTGAGCCAATCGCCTCCGAAATTCGCTCTGCGTTTTTAGTCACTAAATTGAGATCGCCTTCACCATGAAAAGGAACTTCCGCTTTATAGAGATCTGGTTTCCAGGTAGCTGCTTCCCGGGCGGCAATGATTAACTCTTCTTCCCGATTAAAACTCTTAGAAGAATCAGTTGGTGGCTTGACTATAATTTCAATTATTGACGGTAAACCGGAAGCGATGCAAAGTTTGTTGAAATCGGCTACCAATTTTGCGCGTACATCAGGGGATTCATCATTGCGCCACAAAACTAAGAATTTTAATCCAACACTGCCGATATCGCGCATCCGGATTGGATCCACATCAGGATCCACTGCAGTGTCGGTTGCCGCTCCCCCTGCCGGGCCGACTAAGAGATCTGCAGCTGCGATTAGTCCGCAGGTACCTTGAAGCGCCTTTTGCTCAATAATGGCGTCAATCCCAAAATCTTGATCAACAAGAAGTGCTGAGGCAAATGGTGAAAGTTCGCGTGCGACATCAACTTTGAATTGTGTGATTTGTGAATCCGGAACTGGCGTACTTTGGTGAACTGCAAACATTCCGCGAAGTGCTTCGCGTTGATCTACCGCCACCATAGCTAATGCACCTGATGTTCTTGCTAATTTTGTTAGTGCTGCTCTCACTTTTGCGCCTCCAGGTATGCATCTAGTTCGATAGTTGTGGGAATCATGGATTGACCATCTAGGCCACGGCAAGAAAGAGCTGCTACCGCATTTGCCCGGAGCATGGCATCTAGTAATGAATAACCTTTAATTATTTGCGCTAAAAGGGCGCCATGAAATACATCGCCGGCACCTAAGGTGCTAACTACATCAACGCTAAATCCAGCCGCAGAAACAAAACCAGTTTCCCGCGAATAACCGGCACTTCCGGCTGAACCTTTAGTAGCGACAACAGTATTTCCGGCTTTCAGAGAATCATTTTCTAGTGCAACCGGCAAATCCACATCAGGGTAGCGAAGTGCCATTTGGCGATTGGTAGGCACAAATAAATCCACCAAATTTGGCTCAAAATTTTCGACGCTGTAACCGGCATCGAAGGAGATGCGCGGGCCAGATCCGCGGGTAATTTCAAGTGCAGCAAGGCGATCAATCCCGACATGATCCACATGAACCCACTGTGCTTGGGCCACTAAATTTTTAGCAGCATTATTTATTGGCGCTTGCACAATTGGTTGTCGGGTACTAATCGCCCGCGCACTTTGTTCCTTAGATGAAACAATTACACTTCCGGCCGTTGCCGAACTACCTACAGAAATACCAGAAGTGTCAACACCCTCACTTTCAAATATCCGAAGTACTTCTCGCCCGTCAGCATCATCACCAATAGTTCCAACAATTGCACTTTTTATTCCGAGTCGACTTAAAGCAACAGCGGCGACAGCTGCTGGGCCACCACCACCTCTTGAGATTTCTTGCGCAACTACTCGCTCATCTTCACTTGGGTATTTTTCAACGAGAGCAATCGTGTCAATCGAAATGACGCCAACGCAGACGACTTGGACGGAACTCAATTGCTATCTTTCTTTTTCGCATCTGCCAAAGCTGTTTTTCGCGCTCCAGTTATATGTTGTAAAGTTAATTTAGAAGCTAACTCTCCGTTTCCATTTTCAATTGCTGCCAAAATCAAATTATGCTCGCTTCGCGAGATTTCAGAGCGTCCTGGTAAACGCAGCGTTGTTTCCATAGACATTTTCATTACATCCTGTAAAACATTTAGAGTTTGGTTTATAAAGCGATTACCTGCAATTCCAACAATTGTTAAGTGGAATTTGGCATCTAATGCCTGAAGTTGGTCATAATCAATCGGATTCGTAGAAGTAACGGTCTCAATTTGGTTCAAAGTCGCACGCAGCAGACGAATATCTTCCTTTGTTACTTTTTCAGCTGCCCATTTGGATGCTGGAACCTCCAGCACTTCACGGGCATCAAATAATTCATTGAGTCCATGAGTGCTTGACATCATTGATGCACGAAGTTCTTGCGCAACAATTGGCTCTTGCACATAAGTTCCTTGTCCGTGTTTTATTTTAACCATGCCTTGCGCTTGCAAAATGTGGAGAGCTTCTCGCAAACTTGGCCGACTTACCGCAAATAGGTCCGCCAATTGACGCTCAGGTGGCAATTTATCTCCAGGACTTAATTTTTGAAGTTTAATTAAATCCATTAGTTGAGTTGCAATACGCGCTGCACGTTGTGGTGCTAATTGAGAGATCGAACTCAAGATTATCCCTTAACCGCACCGGCTGTAAGGCCTGCTACAAAGGAACGTTGCATGAACAAGTACATCACAACCATTGGCACGGAAGCCACAATTACTGCGGTAAAAATCATATTAAAATTAGTGAAGTACTCACCCTTATAATCCAACATCGCAAGTGGCAGAGTCTTCTTATCTGATTGAGTAATCAAGAGCAATGGGTACAAAAGGTCATTCCAATTAATCACAAATAGGAAGATGGAAGTTGCTCCCATGGCTGGCCGTGATAACGGCAATGCAATTGATCGATAGACCCTAAATGGACCGGCACCATCTATAGAAGAAACTTCAAACATCTCTCTTGGCAACTCCCTAAAGAAGGTTGTTAAAATAAATATTGAAATTGGCAGGGTCGTCGTTATATTTATCAAAATTAAGCCATTGAGTGAGTTGAGTAATCCGAGCTGGTTAAAAAGCTGATAAACCGGGACGATGTTTACCTGACCGGGAATTGCTAAACCAATGGCAAATAGTACAAAAAGTAACTTTCCGGTAACGGTAACCATCCTGGAGATCGCATAAGCCGCAAAACTAGCTAAAAGTAAGGTAATCATTACTGAAAATAGGGTTACATACAGTGAATTGCCAAAGTTCTTAAACAAGTCACCACCTGAAAGCAATTCGCGATAATTTGTTAACGCAAAAGATTTAGGTATGGCTAACGGATTTTCAGAAACTTCCAGTGTCGTCTTAAAAGTTCCCAGTATTACGACCAGACTTGGCACACCAATTAGAAGAGTAAAAAAGCCCAAGGCAAAGATTCTTGATGATTTATAAAACATCTTATCTACCCCTTGTATCTATCATTGATAGCGCGGCGTTGTAACCAAGAGATTAGAACAATAGTAATAATCATGAAAACCGTCTGTGCTGCCGCGTAGCCAACTTTGTATTCGAAAAAGCCAGTCACATAAATTAGCGTGGCAAAAATAGAAGATGAATTATTTGGTCCACCATTTGTCATTGCGAACACTAAGTCAAAGGCTCTAAAAGATTGAATCGTCGTATAGGCGATTACGACGCCCGTCGTTGGAATTGACATCGGCCAAGTTACATTTCGGAACTGCTGCCACCTAGTTGCGCCATCGACTTCAGCGGCTTCGTATAGCTCCTGCGGGATTTGCTGAAGTCCAGCGATGTAAATCACCATCATTTGTCCGGTGTGAAACCAAACCTGAGTAAAAGCAATCGCATAAAGGGCTGAGTTTTCGCTACCCAACCAATTTAGTGCGAAAGCATCTAAGCCAATCCTAGTGAGAGTTGTGTTGATAACGCCAACATTTGGATCATAAAGAAAGAGCCAGATCATTGCCACAGAAACGGATGACAGGATTGTCGGGAAAAAATATAGCGTTCTCAAGAAAATATTTGTTCTAGTGTTCTTAACTAGGTAGATCGCAAAAAGTAAGGCAAAAGAAGTTTGAAAAATAACTACCAACAACGTAAATCTAACATTGTTGCCCAAAACTTTAATAAATAAATCATCATTCGTGAGTAGATTGACAAAGTTTCTAACCCCTACGAACTCAACTGGATCAATGCCATTCCAACGAGTCACCGAATATCGAAGAGTATTAAGCGCTGGATACAGGTAAAAAACTATAAATAGAATGGCAGCAGGTGTACCCATTGCATAATAGATGATACTGTCTCGACGCTTTTTACGTGCGCCAACCCCAACTCCGCCGGTTCTAGCGGCGGAGTTGGAGACTGACTCGAGTGTCTTAATGAGTTAAGCCGACAGCTTCTGCTTGATCTGATTTGAGAAGTCAGCGAGCGTGGCATCAACAGCCTTACCGCCGACAATCGCGATCAGCGCATCATTGGTCAAGTTGCTAACTGCAGCATTCGTGATCAAAAAGCGTGGAGCAAGGAGAGTCTTATAACTCTGCCAAACTGAAGTGTTCAACAAGTCAACATTTGCAGTGTATGAAACGTTGAGAACGTTAACATGTTGTGTAGTTCCATTTGAGTAGATAGCGCCGGTCTCGCCTTGCATCAAGTAAGACAAGAAAGAGAGTGCAATCCTTTGATCTGAAGAAGTTGCCTGATTGTTTACGCCTAAAATGAAGGTATTGTTGTGAATACCAACATAGTTTGGCTTGGCATCATCAGTCATAATCAAGCCCATCAACTGCATCTTTCCAGTCATTGCTGGGTTGAGCGCTTTGATGGCACCCATTGAGAATGATCCGGTTGGAAGAATTGGTGATTTTCCAGTTGCGAAAAGATTGTTACCTGCAGCTTCTGTCATACCAGTTGGATTATCTGGGAAACAGCCTGCATCAAGTAACTTCTTGTAGTTCTCCGCGATGGACTTAAACCATGGAGTGGTCAGATCCTCTTTGCCAGTATTAATAGCACTTAAGTTCTTTTCAAGAGTTGCGTAATCCGCAGTTGAATTCATTAGCATCGAGTTAAAGATTTGTGCCGCTTGTCCGCGAACAGCTCCCACCCATGCCATAGGAACATAACCCTTTGCTTTTGCAACTTTACAGTAAGAGATAAAACTGGAGAGATTATTAGGAACTTTCCACCCCTCTTTTGCAAAAATTTCGGTGTTATAGACAGGGTCATTAAATAGATAGTGGTAAGGAATACCGACTTGCTTGCCGCCATATTGACCGGCAAATAGTGCGTTGGCGATAGCGTTCTGCCTTACAAAGCGCTGACCTGAAATATCTAGGTACATATCAGCAGAAGCGAAACCATTGAAAGTTGCTCCGCGTGATGCGGCAAATAATGCGGCTTCTTTATTACCAGAAATCTTCACGCGTGCAGTTGCGTCATAATCACTTGTTGAAGATACAACTTGCGTGATCTTTGTGCCTGGATAACGTGCTTCGTACTTGTCGATGATATTTTGGAATACGACTTTATCTTCTGGGCGGTAGTGCCAAAATTCAATAGATCCCTTCGGTGGAGTTGATGTCCTAACTGGAGAGCCATAAGTCTGACCCAGACGAACACGTTGCCAGGTTAGTTTTCCACTTGAATTTTCCTTACATACAAGTGAAGAAGAACTTGTTCCGGTGCTTACTCCTTCAACTGGGCAAGCTTTTCCAAAAACTTCTCCAGCTGCCAGCGCCGATGGAAGTGTGGTTGCAACAAGAGCAAAAGCAATTGTTGCTGCAACACCGATACGACGAGCACTGAAGGAATTGGTTCCTTTAGTTTTCATTTTTATCCTTGCTTTCGAGGGTTTGTTGTTGTTTACCATTCTGTGAGGGGTATCCCTAACATCTTTGCCATTTGACGAATACCCGGTCGCACATCGATCCACGAAATGACCAAGTGATGCGGATATCCCCCTGTGACTATTCCATTCACTAAAGCAGCGGCATCAGGTTCAGTGATAACCGTTGCGGTATTGCCTTGGAAGTGATTGGGAGCTGGGATTGATTCCCCTCGGCTCACAACCATACGTAAACCCGTGCGATTGCTCGGATCCACATCCCGATCAATACGGAACAGCGTTACTGGTCCGGTCTTGAGCGGAAAGTTACCTGCAACCCCAAGTTTGCGGTTGCAATGAGTTGTTTGTGTTGCATTTACTGGATCTACCGCAAGTTTTGTCGCAGCCGAACCACAGTGCCATAAACGCATTAAATTCTGGGAAGCATCTAAATCCACAATATCTACCAAATAATTCTCATCAGAACCAAGCGACTCGCATACCATCATGGTGACTGCCCCTAAAACATCACGTTCACAAGTTGTAACAGTTCCACGATCAGATAGCCGACCAAGGGAGGAACAAATACAAGCACCCATCTCTGTTGGAAACTCTGGCCAGCATCTAATAGCTATTGCATCCAATACTTCTTCTGCTCGCCATTCATCAAGTGCAACTTCAACGCTATAAACCTTTTTAGCTTCATCAACATTTACTGAGCCTATTGAAGGTTGTGCTGATACCGCATTTGCATACGCAAGTTCCCGTGCCTCTTCTTTAACCTCTGAAATCTTCCCAAACGCATCAGCAATTGATATTTGACGGATATCTAAACCAAATAATGAGCGAATCTGTTGTGCATCGTAGAGACATGGAGTAAAACCAGTTGGTGCTTCACCAACTGCGCCAATCCTTTTTCCCTTCAACCAATCAAGTGCTTTTTGTGCATCTGCTTGATTACCCAATTGACCAACAATATTTTCTGGCGAAGATTCTTGCGGCAGTCTTCCTGCTAGCGCATCTTTTATTGCTTCGCGCACTTGAGGTTCATCAGCATTGCCATGAATATGTCGAATCGATTGACCAACGTTCATTAGTGCATGCCCGGCTAAATTCACTCCACACATTGAATTCAATTTAAGTGGCTCACCAACTTTTCCAGGTTCGCGCATTGACCAACCAAGTACTGGCCCTTTTACCTTTCCAAATAATTCAACTGCAGGTGATGCATCCGAAAAAGATGCCATAAATAAAATATGTAGGTCTGCTTCTGGAAGTTTCACCGCAGCAACATCATCAACGGTCATTACAAGTTCAGATGGTCCGACCACCTTTGCTCCCAGTTCAGTAAGCAATGCCTTAGCGCTATCAAAATTTACCTGGGCGCATTCGAGGTCAAAGGTTGGACGCGCTAGCGCGACGAGAGCAACGGTGCTCATTTAAACCTCCAGTGGTAAGACCTCTTGGGCGAGGGTGCCACTCAAAATCTCGCTAGTCAATGGCAAAAAGGGTGATTTTGCGCTTCGTTATAGGACTGTAATGCGCGCTACTTTTGAAGCAAGAATGCTCTGGTCCGACCATTGACTTCAAATGACGGCCATTTTGGGTCGTTCGTGAGTAGTTTTACGCCTAATTTGGTCGCCAAAATGGTGTCTTCGGCCTTCCAACCCTTGCCAGTTGGGTTCCAAGCAATTGGCTGGTTGTTGGCAATCAAGCGAGAACTACCTTGATTGGCTGGCCAATCACGAGGTAAATAGCCGGTTGGGCCACCCTGATGATGTTTTGTCCATTCATCGGGCGCAAAGCCATATGTTGGATAGGCAGCCATGGCAGCGTTTATCGGATCTGAAAATGGCGCACCCACAACGGTTGCATCTAAGAGGGCTGCTTCAACTTTAAAGATTGATTCATATTCGGCAACCATGACTTCGTTGACTTCACCAAAAGTCACAATCCTAGTAACGGAGGCAATCAGTCCCTTTCGCTTTGCGCAAATTGACGCCGAGACTCGATTCCCAACTATTGCATCCGTCGGAAGTGGGTGCCTAAATTTATGCACGCGATCTTGTCCGGCAACGCCTAGGAAAGCAATTTCTAAATCAGATTGCCATAATGAATGAGAAATTAACCCTGCGACATCTATCTCACGATCCGTACTCTCAACCTGCTTCATCGCATTTCCCAAAGCGATTGCAGCATCGGTGCAGATTTCTCGAAATCTGGCTACATCGGAGGCTATCAAAGATGCCCGAATATTTTCGATTTCGATTCCTAGCTCTACTCGACCAGCTCCTGGTTGATCCGAGCCAACTTGGGCACCTTCAGGTAAATATCCATCTCTTCCTTCTGACCACTTGATCTCCTTTACTGAAACCTCAATTGGAAATTCTTCGGCAATTAACCTTGGAGCCTCTACCACATTTGTGATAGCTAATGCCGAATCTTGTGTGATGATTAAATCAAAACAGGCTGCGTCAATTGAATTTGGAACATGGGCGCGTCCGGCAATAGCCCAAGCAAGATTTGGATTGCGCTGTAATACAAATGCTTCCAAATCTTTAGCTTTCATCAACTCACGAATTGGTTGAATACGTTGATTAAAATCGTTCATAATTAGATTTTACAGCCTTCCTGCTTGATGAACCCGCTTTAAGAACTCTTGCGTCTTTGGATTTGTCGGGTTGTGAAGTACTTGCTCGGCACTTCCTCGTTCCACAATATTTCCATCTTCAAGAAAGCACACTTCATCGGCAACTTGGGTAGCAAAACCCATTTCATGGGTAGCCAGCACCATGGTCATGCCATCGCTCTTTAGATCACGGACCGCACTAAGCACCTCATTTACTAGCACTGGATCCAGGGCTGAGGTCACTTCATCTAACAGCAGAAGACGCGGGCTAACTGCAAGTGAGCGGATAATTGCCACGCGTTGTTGCTGGCCACCACTTAATCGATCTGGATATTGATCGGCTTTATCTGCTAAATCAAACCGCTTTAAAAGGTGAAAAGCATGGGTAATTGCTTCTTCTTTATTTATTCCATGAACTTTGATCGGCGACAATATGATGTTTTCCAATACAGTTTTGTGTGGAAATAGATTAAATGATTGGAAGACCATTCCAAGCTTGCGACGTACATCATCTACATTTACCTGTGGATCGGAAATTTCTTTGCCATCTAAGAAAATTTGCCCATCATCGATGGACTCAAGTAAATTAATGCACCGAAGCAAGGTTGATTTCCCAGAACCAGATGCACCGATTAGGGCAGTAGCGGTGTGTTCTGGAACGGTTAATGACAGATCCATTAGCACAACTTCGGTGCCAAAGGATTTGCGTACATTAAATAGCTCTAGCACATTGCTCATTAAGTCGAACCTTCTGAGTTCTGGGTACTAGCACGTTGCCTAATCGCACGATCTGTATACCGCGTCATGGGAATTGTGATGAGTAAGAACAAAATCGCGGCAACTACATAAGGTGTGTAATTAAAAGTGCGACTGGCGTTAATCTGGGCGGCCCGGACCGCATCGGTTACGCCAAGGATTGAAACTAAGCCGGTGTCTTTCAATAGCGAAACAAAATCATTGAGTAAAGGCGGAACTACTCGGCGAATCGCCTGCGGTAAAACCACAAAACGCATTGTTTGACCGGAAGTTAACCCTAGTGATCTGGCTGCTGCTCGTTGACTTGGATGAATGGAAAGGATTCCACTGCGAATTACTTCGGCAACATATGCCGAATATGTGAGCACAACCGCGACAGTTCCTAAGAAAATTACATTGCTTGATATACCTTTCAGGCCAAGTGCCGGCACGCCAAAACCAACTAGCAAAATAATCAGGATAAGTGGTGCTCCGCGAAAGATATCTACATAAGCCGTGGCTAAAAATCTAAATGGCGTAAGTGCCGGTGTCTTTGTTGTACGAATCAATGCCAGGCCAAGTGCGATCACGCCAATTGCTGCACCACCAATAAAAGTCAGCTGAAGATTGATCCAAAGTCCCTTAATGACCGTTGGAAAAATCTCTTGCCCATAACCAATATCAAAGAAGGTGGATTTGACGGTTTCCCAGCCAGGTGAGGTGACCAGAATTGTGAACAAAGTTCCAAGCACAAGAATTGAGGAGAGCAGAGCGATACCTGCTTGTTTGCGGTTTATCGTCCGCCGAGCTTTACGGCGTTCTATTTCACGTGAGCTTGGTGTCCACGCAGAGTTTTCTATCTCTGACATGGCCGCCAAACTACCGTGTTTATTTCTTAGTATCTATTAAGGCTTCAAGGCTGGCGCACCAGCATCGGTTGCTAGCCATTTATCTGTGATTGCTGCCAAGGTGCCATCTGCTGAAATTGCATCGACTGCCGCTGAGACACATAAGGTGAACGGACTGCCCTTTGTTAACAAAAGACCGAACTGATCGCCGGCACCAGTTGAAGGGAGCTGGCCAACAATTATTCCATTAGGAACTTCAACCCCTGAAAGATAGAAAGCAGTTGGCAGATCTACTACCAAGCCATCGATCTGCTTATTCTTCAAAGCTGAAACTCCGGCAGCATTATCGTTAAACACTTCTGGTGTGGCGCCGATCTGCATGGAAATTGCATCAAGTGAGGTTGTACCAACGGCAGCACCAAGTTTTGCATCTTTAAGTTCTGCAAGTGATGTTTTGCCATCAATCTTGCTTCCCTTAAAGGAAACAATTGCCTGTGGCGCTGTGTAATAAGGCGAAGAAAAGTCAACCGCTTTTTTGCGATCTTCCGTAATTGAAAATTGTTGCAAATTGAAATCAAAACTCTTTTCACCTGGCGTTACCGCTGAATCAAAAGTTGTCCGAACCCAAGTAACATCGGCAGCAGCAAAACCAAGTTGCTTAGCAACTGCATAGGCAACGGCACCTTCAAAACCATTTCCAGTTTCTGGCGCATCATCAATAATCCATGGGTAGTAAGCCGGTTCACCTGTTGCAATTGTTAGCATTTTTCCATTGAACTATCTAAAGTGGGGGTATGGGATTAACGGATGCATCGCTTTATTACACTCTAATCGGGCTATCAATCCTTTCCTTTGCTACAACCATATATTTATGGCCGGCGCTATCTCGTCGACATATTTTGCATGTCTCTGGTCGAGTCGGAGTTATGCTTGTTACCAATTTATTAATTGTCATAACTCTTGTAATTTCGCTCAATAATTATGGCGCCTTTTATACATCTTGGAGCGATCTTTTTGGTATTGAATCTAGTGCTTCGGCATTTACCGGCGCCCCAAGTGGATTCCCTGAATCACCGCGAATCACTGCTAAGGACCTAGTTTCCGGAACGGTTTCGGCGGCTGGAACGGTAACTATCGAGCGAATTGTTCGAGGCAAAAATTCTGGCGAGCAAGGTAATGTTTGGATAATTTTTCCTAAAAGTGCGGTTACAAAAATAAAGAGTGGCGCCCCGGTTGATCTAGCTTCTTATAAAGTATTACAAGTACTTCCTGGATTTCCTGGAACACCACTTGGGTGGATCAAACGACTCAACATCGTTAAGAATTTGGAAACTGCTTGGAGCGCTAATAAATTACCGCAGAGCGTGGCAATTCTGACCGAAACAAATTTGCTTCACGGTTATGACGGTGAATGTTTTGATACTCCAGGTGGGCCGCAAATTGAAACTTGGCTAAGTGCTGATATCAAAGCATTTGCAACTAGCTGGCTGGGTGTGAAATCAACCGGATGGGGAATCATGGGAAATTCAACTGGGGGATGGTGCGCTCCAATGTTGGCTATTCGCCACCCCGATCAATATGTTGCAGCGGCTTCAATCGCTGGCTATTTCACACCACAGCCAAGTAAAAGCCTGACTCCAAAAGTGGCAGCAGCTTTGCGCAAAGAGTATGACTTGCGAACGATCATTGAAAAAACTAAACCGAAGTTGTCGATTTTTGCCACAGTTTCTCCTACTGACCGCGGTTCCTATTTCCAGACTATTCGCTTTGTTTCAGAGATGAAGCAGAAAATCGATATCACTACGCTGGAATTAGCTGGAGCTGGGCATAATTTTGAGGCGTGGATCCCGGCAATTACCCCAGCGTTGCAGTGGTTTGGCACGAAATTAATTAAGGCAAGTTTATGAAGTTCGCTGTTCGGCGGTATAAATCTAAAGTACCGCAACTGCTAGCTAGATTTACTTTTGTTGTTGGGATATTTAATATTTTTGCTAATGTATTCAACAAATTTAAACTTCCTGCGGCAACTCTTGATTATTACTTCTTGGTCTATGTTAATTCAACCGCATTTGCAACCGCCGTACTTACTGGCTTTGCGTTAATCTTTTTGGCACGTGGTCTAAAGCGAAAAAAGCGACGCGCTTGGCAGCTGGCAATAGTTATTGTCGCAATTAATTTATTTAGTGATTTATTTCGGTTCCATCGACATCCGATTCAGGTGTCGCTATCAATTGCGTTGCTCATGACCTTGGCTCTTTTCAAAGATGAGTTTTATGCAAAATCGGATCCAACAACTAGGTGGCGTCCTTTTCTGGGCTTTGTTGTCGCACTTCCTGCGCTCTGCGCAATGGGGTTACTCCTTATATATTTTCGTCATAGCGATTCACTTATTGGATCACCCTCTTTTAGTCAGGTATTTTCCACAGTCTTAACTGGAATGGTTGGGTTGACTGGGCCAGTTCAATTTGACAGCGACCGTGTCAACGACACCGTTGGATTCACGCTTGGAACTTTTGGGGTATTTACCTTTTTACTTCCGTTGTGGCTCTATCTGCGCCGAGTGAAGGATGTAGATCAATATTCAGGGCAGGATCTGTCTGATATTCAGCAAATTCTCGTTAAAGACCCATTTTCTGATTCATTAAGTTACTTCGCGACTCGAAAGGACAAGAAAATCATTTGGTCGGCTAATCGTAAAGCAGGGTTGGCTTATCGGGTTGAAAATGGAGTGGCCCTTGCCAGCGGCGACCCATTTGGCGAGTTCAGCCTTTGGCCAGAAGTAATCGATAAGTTTCTCAGTCATGCGGCGGAATTTGCTTGGACTCCGGCTGTGGTCGGGTGTACTGATCGAGCTGGTGAGCTTTGGATTGAAAAAACAAAAATGATTGCAATTGATATCGGAGATGAAGCGGTTGTCGTCGTGGATGATTTCACTTTGGAAGGTCGTGCGATAAAAAATGTTCGAGAAATGGTAAAAAAAGTAGCACGACTTGGTTACACAACGCAGACATGCAAAGTTTCGCAACTTACCCAGAGCGAGCGCATACAATTGATCAATTGTGCCCACGATTGGAGATATGGTGCATCCGAACGCGGATTTTCGATGGCACTGGATCGATTCCTAGATGAAAGAGATTCCAACTCCGTAATTACGGTGGCGAAGAAAGAGGAAGAGATAACAGCATTTTTACACTTTGTGCCATGGGGCGCTAATCGACTCTCGCTCGATCGCATGCAACGCAGCCGTAACAGCCCTTCTGGTGTCAATGAAGCGTTGATTGCCGAAAGCATCCAATATGCACGTAGCAATTCATTGAAAGAGATCTCGCTCAATTTTGCATTATTCAAATCAGTCTTCGAACGGGCTGACAAAATTAGTGCAGGCCGTTCAATTAGAATCAAGCGAAATTTATTACGATTGATATCAAGGTGGTTCCAAGTGGAAAGCCTTTACCGTTTCAATGATAAATTTCAACCAGAATGGCGTACCAGATACCTTTTACTACCCGCTATCAGCCAAATCATTCCGGTTGGTATTGCTAGCGCAAAGGCGGAAAATTTCATCGATTTTCCAAAGCGCAGCAGTGGGAACTCCAAAAAACCTCCTGGTTTTCAAGTTTTAGAGCGTAATTAAGCTGGGAAATCGCAACTACCGGGATTCGCGCGCTGCTAGGGTTTGGTTATGACATATGAACTTAGAGACATCAGCGGCAAAGTAGTAGTAATTACCGGGGCAACAACTGGAATTGGTGCAGCAGCTGCTCGCCAATTGGTGGAAGCCGGTGCGAAGGTCGTACTCAACGCCCGCAATCAGGCCAAGCTAGCTGAGTTAGTCGCCGAGCTTGGTTCGACCAATGCAGTTGCGCATGCCGGCGACTGTGCTGAACCCAATGTTGCTAGAGCTATCGCAAAGACTGCCGTTGACACATTTGGCACCATTGATTGCATTGTGCCTAACGCTGGTATCGGTATGTATGGCTCGGTCTTGGATTACAGTGATGATGAGATCAATCGCATGATGCGCACTAACTTTGAGGGCACTGTTCACATTACGCGAGCTTGTCTGCCAACAATGTTAGCGAAAAAAGTTGGCGACATCATTATGGTTGCATCCGTTGCCGGATTTCGTGGCGGCGGCGATGAGTCAATCTATGCTGGATCTAAATTTGCCCAAGTTGGTTTCGCCGGCGGTCTTGATCGCGAACTTCGCTCGAAAGGTGTTCGAGTAGCGCTCGTCTGCCCAGCAGGTACCGAGACTGAGTTCGCAATCGGTGCGGGTCGAGCAACCGGTTCGCCCGCTTTGGCCGAGTACCTGCGCCCGGAGGATGTTGCCTTTCAGATTCTGACAATCATGCGTCAACCACTTTCAGTCCGTTCACATATCTGGACCTTGTGGTCAATGCAGCAACAGAGCTAATTTAGTAAGTAAAACTAATTTTCGTGAAATTCGTTCCCAAACCAAAGCCGAAACCCCAGTCACCTTTCACATGGCTGGGGTTTGTAATTAAAGAGATAAGTTAAATTAGCGCGCAGCTCCGGCCACTTGCCTCAAGACTCCAGTTTCTACTTCATACACAAATCCATGGATCGGTATGCTCTGCGGAACAAGTGGATGCCGACGAATTCTCTGCACATCTTCAAGCACTGCTTTGTCACGATCTGGAATTGTTAGCCAGTCAATGTAAGCACCTTCATCGGACCCTGGACCCTTACCTACATCATAAAAACCGTCGGCGCCAAGGGCCGCGGTTTCAAGGCTATTTGCAAGCAACCCGCGCATCACTTGATCCGTAAAGAATTCCATTCCACAATTACTGTGGTGGATTACAAACCACTCTTTAGTGCCGAGCAATTTGTAAGAGATCACCAAAGAACGAATCGCGTCATCGGATGCACGTCCGCCTGCGTTGCGGATAACATGGGCATCTCCTTCGGAGAGTCCTGCATACTTTGCCGGATCGAGCCGCGCATCCATGCAAGTAAGAATGGCAAATTGTCTAGCCGGTGGCAGAGCCAGCTTTCCTTTTTCTCCGAAATTTTCTACATACTCCTTATTTGCAATGAGAACTTCCTGTAAAATAGCCATGATGTTGCCTTTCCGTAGTTGTTGAAATGAAAGAATTTCACTCAACGTAAGTGCGAAATTATCAGTGAATGAGTCGAAAGAGAACTCAAGATTGAATCGCAAAAGCAAAACTTACGCAATAGAAAGCGAATCGCAAAAGCGAAATCAACGCAAATACGAAAAGAGTAGGATCTTTATGCTAGAAATTATTAGGGGGAAATTATGAATGTATCACAGTTTAATAGAATGAACTCAGGTAAAGGTTTTGTCGCAGCCCTTGATCAAAGTGGTGGAAGTACACCCAAAGCACTTGAGCTATATGGAATTCCTAACACGGATTACAACAACGAATCAGAAATGTTTGACCGCGTGCATAAAATGCGAACTAGAATCATTACAAATCCTGTCTTTAACAGCGACCGTATTCTTGGAGTTATTCTGTTTGAAATGACAATGAATCGGCAGATCGATGGTGTTGGAACTGCCGAGTACTTGTGGCAAAGAAAAGGAATAGTCCCATTCTTGAAAGTAGACAGTGGGCTGGCGCCAACGGCTGATGGAGTACAACTAATGAAATCAAACTTGGACTTAACAAGTCGCCTTAAAAGTGCAAAAGCCCACTCAGTATTTGGTACAAAAATGCGTTCAGTCATTAAGTCGGCATCCAAGATCGGAATTAGACAGTTAGTTGATCAACAATTTGAATGGGCAAAGGTAATTTTAGAAAGCGACTTGGTCCCAATTATTGAACCTGAGGTCGATATAAATAGTCCGGAAAAGGAAAGATGTGAAATTTTGCTTAAAGCTGAGCTACTTGGTGCTCTAGATACATTACGTGCCGACCAGAATGTGATGCTTAAATTAACACTGCCAAGCATTGCTAATAACTATGAGGCGCTAATTGGCCATCCTCGAATTATGCGAGTTCTTGGACTCTCTGGTGGCTATACCAGGGTTAAATCAAATACATTGATCGCAACTAACACGGGTATGATCGCCAGTTTTTCGCGCGCACTTACTGAAGGTCTTTCTGTAAATCAAAGCGATGACCAATTCACAAGTATCCTTGATTCATCTATCCAAAGTATCTATGACGCATCAACGATCAAGGGTTCCATTATCCAAAATTAATTGCATCATAAGTGCTTAGTGGTGGCGAGTAACGGGCTTAAGCCCGCGTCTCACTTGCAAAATACAAACTGTCATGCTGGTGAGCCATTCATCCAAGTACCTAAATTGAGCCTGCGTCCATCCGCAGATGCTTAGGGCTATGGGTTGTTTCAAATTTCGTTTTGATACGGCTAACTCAACGACCCGCTCGATCCCGACCGCAATAATTAAGATGGTAAAGGCTTGCAGGTAGGTCATCTGATCACCACCTTACTAAAACTAATTCGGTGGCGAAGCCCGGACCCATAGAGATTAGCAATCCATAGGAATCTACCGCCGGTGGTGAATCTTTCCAGCCATAAAGTATCTCCTGCAGCAGATGCAAAATGGAGGCTGAAGAGAGATTCCCTTGGTGGCTAGGGAGTGCCAAGTAAGGGCTAATTGCTTCTCCGACAGATCCAATGCGTTGGCAACGGCCGAGATTATCTTTGGTCCGCCTGGATGACAGATCCAATGGGCAGCGCGATCCCAGTAGCGCCGGCAATACATCCAAGACCAAAGCTGGGCATACGTTTAATGTCAGCTCGAAAATGCAATTGCGGGATCAGCTCGAAAATGCAATTGCGGGAACCGCTATTCCAGTAACTGAAGTCGAAATCATAGTGGACAGTTCCCGCGATTTCTGAATGAATAAATCGGTCACTGCTAGCTGCAGTTGTTCGCACTCGATTGATTAATTCTTTTTGCTAAGTACTTTGTACTGCGCCATTTTATTGGGTAATCGAGCGTAGCACCAACGATTGGGTAGCACCAGAAATAGGAAGATGGGATGTAATCACAGTTGCCCCACCCTGAAAACGCAACACCATTCTCGCCGCAATTCGTTTGCCTTGCGCCTCATCTAAATATTCAAAAGGTTCATCCAGTAAGTAGACATCGCTCTCACGCAAGAAGAGTCTGGCCAACTTCAACCGTTGCTGCTCGCCACCTGAGAAGTTGTACCCCATCGAACCCACATCTGTATCGATGCCGCCAGGGAGGGAACGGACTAAAGCCGCCAACTCAACATCAGCCAGTACCTGCCACAGCTCTTCCTCGGTTGCATCAGGCTTGCCGATCTTTAAATTTTCGGCAATCGACATCATGAAGAGGTGATCGGACTGTAAGAGCACACTCGAATTTGCTGGTGTCAACTGTGGCATGGTGCCTATACAGCCAATAAAACCAACTAAGGCATGAAGCAGTGATGACTTACCAACACCACTAGCACCTGAGATAGATAACAACTCGCCTGGTTTCACATCGAAAGAAATTGGATGGATTCGTCCAGCAACATTTTCTGGTACCAGATCTTTCACCGACATCACAGAGGAAGCTTTGCGTTCTGAAACTTCGGTCAAAGGCATAGCTTGCAACCGCCGCCAACTAGTAACTAGACCAGGCAGGGAGGTGAAGGCAGCACCCAAACCAGTTAAGCCATCAAAGATGGCTAATGGCAACAAGATGACAACTGCCACATTTACCACCGCAACATTGTGAGTATTTAGCAATCCAACAATCACGGCCGCTCCCATTAAGAGCGCCAGTACCGCGTCCGCGGCACCCGCCCATTTGGAACCACGAAAGTCGATCGAGTCCAACTCTGCGGTAATCGCGCCGAGCTCGCTTTCAATCTGCGCGCTCTTACCGAAAATAATCGACTCATCTAACTCATCTAAGGTCGCAACGAAACGTTCTACCAAAACTTCTTCCGACTGCGCCCTGGTAGCACTCTCACCTGTGAAGGCAGCGATCAGTGGCACCAATACGACGGCAGCAAGAAAGAGCGCGGCAAAGTAATAGCCAATCGTTGGATCCAGCCAAAAGCCAATCCCAATACCGACCGCACCAGAAATTACCGCCGCCAGTAACGGGCTAGCTAATCGCAACCAGAGATCGAGCACCTGCTCGCTCTCATTGGCCATGCGCTGCAAATAAGAGCCCCGCTTGGTACCAAAAAATGAGGAAGGCAGGCGAGCTTCCAACCCCTGGTAAAGTTTTACTCGAAGCGATGATTGAAAGGCCAGCGCCGCGCTATGTTCTTGTAATCTGCCCAAGTAACGAATAATGCCGCGACCCAAACCAAAAAAGCAGACCGTTACGATCGCAACTTTCAGAGTTGCCGCTGGTGGCCGGGTCGATGCCATCGCGATCAACCAGGCGCTCGTTGCCAGCAAACCAACTGACATTGATAGCGAAATGCCCGAGAGAAGTGCCCCAGATAAGAGTTTGCGTCTCACCGGGAAACCGCCAAAACAATCTCGGAAGCAGCCCCGGAAATTGTGCCCGGCCGATGCGAGGCAACCAAAACGATCTTGCCCTTAAGTGCCTCCAGCTCAAGGGTTTTGGTAATTGCTGCCTCTGAATCTGGATCCATCGAAGCGGTCGGTTCATCGACCAACAAAACTTCCGATTGCTTAGAAAGTGCCCGAGCCAACGCGAGTTTTCGCTTTTGGCCATATGAAAGTTGATCACTCATTGAACCGATCTGCGCCGCAAAGCCACCAGGGATCTCACTTTCTAATAAACCAATCCCAGCAAGCAGATTGGTATCCCTGACATAATCACGGATCGTTCCGGCCGAAAGATGTGGCAGCTGCGGTAACCACGAGAGCCGTGATTGCAGCTGCCTCTGATCTAAATCTTTGTAATCAAAGGTTCCGTGTTCGGTGGTTACTCGAATCCAACCACTCGATGGCCTACGAAGTCCGAGCAGAAGTGAAATAAGTGTTGATTTTCCGGTCCCTGATGCGCCAACCAGCGCCGTGACTTTTCCCGGCAATAACTCGCCCGCGGCAATAACAATCACACTGCGATCTGGATAAGCAACGGTGAGCTCACTCCATGCGATGGCTTTAATCCTGGCCACTTGTAAACCACCTTCATGGGTGGGCTCATCTAAGATCGCAAAGATCTGATCTGAAACAGCGACTCCGTCAGAGACGGCATGAAAGAGGGCAGAAACCTGTCGGATCGGCCAATAGACCTCAGGGGCTAAAACCAAAATAAATAACCCGGTGTGCAGCGACAATTCCCCATCCGCCAACCGCAGACCAATCGAAATCGCCAACAATGCAACGGAAAGGGTGGCTACAAGCTCGAGTGCGAGCGATGAAAGAAAAGCAATCTTAAGCACCTTCATCGTCTCAACTCGGTAACGGCCGCCGACTTCCATTAACTTTTTCTTCTGTAATTTGGATCGGCCATAGACCTTCAGTGTTGGCAACCCAGTAATTAGGTCTAGAAAATATGTTCCCAAGAAATTAAGCGTGCTCATCTTTTTATCGGCAGCGCTGGCAGTAAATCTGCCGATCATGATTCCAAAGAGCGGAAGTAGTGGAACCGTCAGCAAAATAATCAACCCTGATTGCCAATCAACAATTGTAATCGCGGTGCCAATACTCATTGGAAGAATCACACCAATAAATAACTGCGGGATGAATTTAGTGAAATAGCCATCGAGATTTGCAATACCTCGGGTTAACAGCAGCGAGACGCCAGCTGGCCCAATCTCTTTCACCAGCTCGCTCTGACCCTTAAGTGAGCGATTAAGCAAGGATGCGCGAAGTTCGTTACGAATCTTGATACTAAAATTAGTAGCAACTTTTTGATTAATAAAAAGCAAGGATGCGCGAAGTAAGAATCCAATAACGAGAACAGTGAGTAGGTGGCGGCCGGTAATGACGCCAGCGAGTGCCCAAGCGATAACAATAGCTAGCGCTGCTGTACCGAGCGCAATGAGTACTGCCAGCGAAATAAATCTACGACTCTTGCGCGAATAGCGCAGCAGTCGCGGGTCCAATGGCTTCATTAAGGAATATTAGCAAAAACGCCTTTAACTCCGCGATAGATCTGAGGTACAGCTATTGCTGTGCCACCGCTGCTTTGGCGGCTCGGGGGTTAGGACAGCAGTTAATACTGCAAAAATCTGCCCACGGACCAAGGCTAGAAAGGGCTCGCTTTTGTTCCATCGGCAGGTTCAACAAGCGCTCGTTAATTAGTTCACTGATCCCTTCCACAAACTCTTTTGCAATTCCCGGTGTTTGCACTCGGCTGAAAGCAAGATTTAACGAATCTGCGATCTCCTTTGCTTCCGTATCTAAATCCCAAATCACTTCCAAATGATCGCTCACAAATCCAATCGGAACAACGCAAATACCTTTATAACCTTCGGCGGCAGCTTGCGAAATTGCAGTTCCAATGTCGGGTTCCAGCCAGGGAATAGTGGGTGCACCACTGCGTGATTGATAAACCAACTCCCACTTTGGAAGTGCCGCGACCGCCAGCCCAAGATTTCTGGAAACCCCCTCCACAATCAATGCCGCGGTTGCTTTGTGTTGGGCTGTGTACGCCCCTTCCGGAAATTCGCCACGCCGTTCTTCTGGGCCAGTGGTATTTGCCATCGAGCGCGGGATCGAGTGGGTGGTGAAGAAAATCTTGATCTCACTTGTGGTTAAGGAATCTGCTTCCATCAACTCGGTCAGAGATTTGCTAACCCCTGTGATAAATGGGTTCACGAAACCTGGATGATCGAAATAATGGCGAACCTTGTCGATTGTTAGTTTTCCAGTAAGTCCTACTTCTTCTAAGGCTGCTGCTAGATTCTCACGATATTGGCGACACCCGGAGTACGAAGAATAAGCACTAGTCACTACCGCAAGTACATTTCGATGTCCGTCGTTATAGATCTCTTGCAGAGTGGCTGCGAAAAATGGATCAGAGTTTCGATTGCCCCAATAAAGAGGTAACTCAATATTGTTTCTGCCAAAGGAGTTCTTCATTTCAGCCAAAAGCGCACGACTCTGGGCGTTAACGGGGCTGACCCCACCAAGTGCCAAATAATGGTGCTCGACTTCTTCTAGCCGTTCGCGCGGCACGCCCCGGCCCGCGGTAACTCGCTCCAGAAATGGCATGACCTCAGCTGGGCTCTCCGGGCCACCAAATGAAACCAGAAGAATTGCGTTGTAACTCATTAGTAAATCTCGGTTAACTTATTGATATCAATTTTTCGGCCGGTATAGAACGGAATTTCAACGCGAACATGCCGTCTAGCCGCGGTAGCACGTAACTCTCGCATCATGTCGACGATTTCATGAAGTTCATCGGACTCCAACGCCAAAATCCACTCATAATCACCGAGGGCAAAAGCTGAGACGGTGTTACTTAGGATGCCACTGAAATCGCGACCAGCTTGTCCGTGTTCAATCAGCATCGCTCGTCGCTCTGGTTCAGGAAGTAAGTACCACTCATAGGAACGAACAAATGGATAAACACAGACCCAATCCTTGGCACCAGCACCCGCCATGAAAGCTGGGACATGACCCTTATTAAATTCTGCTGGGCGATGTAATCCAACTACTGACCAAACACTCTTGGTTCGTTTGCCAATTGGTCCTTTCTTTAATCCACGAATCGCCTCCTGTAGATTTTCCGCCTGATCTGCATGGAGCCAGAGCATAAATTCAGCATCAGCACGCAGGGCGGTGAGGTCATAGATTCCGCGAAGGTGTACGCCGCGATCCGCGAGGGTAGAAAAGTATCTGTTTAATTCTTCTTTTATTTTCTCCTGGCTGGATAATTCACTAGCTAGCGCGGGTTCAATATGAAATGCAGTCCACGAGGTGTAATGAATCATCTCATTAATCTCACGAGCTTTAACCTTAGTTAGACCTTGCTCAACTTCACTGCTCATGGCGCACTCCCTCGTTACTGCTTTGTTAGATCTACCGAATGTATGTACTCAACTAACCGGGTAATTACTTCCGGATTGGTCTCTGGCAAAACCCCGTGACCTAAATTAAATATATGAGATGGCGCCACCGTGGCAGCACGAAGGATTTTTGCACTTGCCTTTTCAATCTCACTCCACTCGCCGAGTAGCAACTCTGAATTTAGATTGCCTTGAACTGGCACTTTATTAGCTAAAATCGCGCTCGCCTCACCAATATCCGTTTCGGAGTCAATCCCAATAACGCTCGCGCCTACTTCGACCATATCTTTTAGGATCGATTTTGTTCCCACACCAAAGTGAATCATCGGAACATCATTGTCCCCAATCGCATTTTTCAATGTACTAAATGTGTGCGCCGAAAAAGGTTTTGCAAATCTTCGGTACTCCTCGGCAGATAGCCGCCCAGCCCAAGAGTCAAAGAGCTGAACCGCAATGACGCCAGATTGAATTTGAGCACGCAAAAAATGCGCGGTTAATTCTGCACACCAGGTGAGAATCATCGACCAAAGTTCAAAATTATCTACCATCATTTTTCGGCAGGTGGGAATTGACTTCGACGGCTTTCCTTCGATGAGATATGAAGCTAAAGTAAAGGGCGCCCCACCAAACCCAAGAAGTGGCGTTCCCTCAAGTTTTGCAATTGATGCCAACACCGCCTTTTCAATTAAACCGAAATCAACGTTGGCTGGATCAGGCAGTTCTAGAAAACTGGCTTCGCACTGGATTGGTTTTTCTAGTACCGGGCCAATCCCTGGGAGAATCTCGACAGCTACCCCAGCTAATTTAAGTGGAATCACAATGTCGCTAAAGAATATAGCTGCATCAACCTTATGACGACGAACAGGCTGCACCGTAATTTCAGAGGCGATCTCAGCATCCAGGCAAGAGTCAAGCATCGCAATACCGTCGCGTAGCTTTCGGTACTCTGGCAGCGATCGGCCGGCTTGCCGCATAAACCAAACAGGTACCTGCGAACTGCGCACGCCTCTTAACGAATTTAATATTAAAGGTGTGCTTTTCACTTCCACCTTATCTTCCGGGCGAAAGTGTTGCCCAAAAGCGGAAGCATCGGCTAATTCCATGACCCGATTATTACACAGCGAGGTTCAATGAGCAGATCTTCAGATAAGTGACAGTTTTGCCAAAAGTGTCGGCATACTGCTCCCATTGTTGGGCTAGATTCGACCCGTGCCTTTGCAACTTATTGGGCTTAATTTTCGGAGCGCGGATATTCGGCTGCTGGAAATACTGGATCGCGAAATTGTTAATATTCGCAGGGAAATAAATAGCGATACTGATTTTTTTAAAATCGATGGGGCGATCCTGGTAAGTACTTGTAATCGGTTTGAGGGTTACTTCGACACTACTAATTATTCGAAAGCGGCCGAAGCCTTCATCGGTTACTTGGCTGAAAAAACAGGTTTAGCCCAATCGCAGATACGAGCCAAGGTATATATCAAGACAGGTCAAGCAGCGGTAGCACATCTTTTTGAAGTTGCGTGTGGCTTGGATTCGATGATTATCGGTGAATCCGAAGTTGCGGGGCAGATCAAACGGGCGCTATCGGAGGCGCAGTTAGGTTGCGAAACTTCTAGGTTGCTTGAGATGCTCTTTCAACGCGCTGCTTTTGTCGCTAAAAGAGTTACTACCGAAACCGGACTGGGTGCTTCTGGTCGTTCCTTAGTTTCTACCGGCATCGAGATAGCGATGGCAACTGGCTTGAATCCATTGACTAGTTCGGTACTGCTCATCGGCACGGGTGCTTATGCGCGGGTTGCCTTTGCCGCCCTGGAAAGTGTTGGCGTTAAAGAAATCTCTGTCTTCTCCTCCAGCGGGCGGGGCGCCGAGTTTGCGCGAAGCCGCGGAATCAAATCGATCGGCAAGGAGCAGTTTGCGCAGGTGGTTAAGAGTGTTAATCTGATTGTCGCATGCAGTGGTACCGGGCCATCGCTGGTCGCTAGCGAACTGTTAAACAGCAGCATTTTGGAAGAGGTGTGGGCTTTAGACCTTTCCCTTTCTGGCGATATTGATGCCAAGGTCAGGGAACTCGAACATGTCCACTACATTGATTTGGCAGAAATTCATGCGAGCGCCCCAAAGGAAGTCCAAGAAGTTATGGATCATGCTGCATCCTTAATCGCAGAGGAGGTATCACGGATTCACAACGATCTCCTTGCCAGAGAGAGCGATCCACTTGTGAGAGCGCTCCGAGCTCATGCCGAAAAACTAGTCAGCGATGAAAAGTTACGAGTCGCCAGAGTTCACGGTGAGGAAGTCGCCACCATTGTCGAACAATCACTTCGCACGGTAACAAAATCAATATTCCATAAACCAACCGTGATGGCTAAGGAAGTTGCGCAAGCGGGAGCGATGCAAGATTATGAGCGAGCGCTCAAGTTACTATTTGGGCTTGAGCAAGAGCGCTAAATGTCAAAATCCATCGAACGCCAATCATCGCAAATGGATACCGAAGTAACCAATGCAAGTGGCCTACTGCGCTTGGGAACTCGAGGTAGCGCGTTAGCAACAAACCAAAGCAGTTGGGTAGCGCAGCAAATTCTTGTTTCCACCGGTTTGGCTTCCGAACTCATCCTGATCAAGAGCGAGGGCGATGATCTAAGTAAAGATCTCACCAAGCCAGTTCAGCCCGGCGTTTTCGTAAATCTCTTACGAGAAAAGTTGCTGAACAATGAGGTCGACTACATTGTTCATTCCTTCAAAGACCTACCTTCGCTGGCGCACCCGCTGATCACAGTTGCGGCAGTTCCCGCTCGTCAAGATGCTCGAGATGCCCTCGTGAGCAAAGCTGGGTTGCCACTTCAAGAACTAGCTGATGGCTCCCGGATAGGTACATCATCTCCTCGTCGCAAAGCTTCGCTCCTTGCCAACTACCCTGAAAAAAACTTTTCCTGCGAGCTAATACGAGGAAATGTTGATACCCGAATCGAAAAAGTACGCAGTGGAGAATACGATGCAACTTTTCTCGCCCTGGCAGGTCTAAATCGGCTCGGGCTCAGTCATGAAGTTTCCGAGATTTTTACCGTTGATACATTCGTGCCCGCACCTGCGCAAGGTGCTTTAGCGATAGAGGTTCTGACTGCTCGGGGGGATTTACTCCACCAATTACGCACCATCAACGATCAAAGGGTAGAAATAGAAGTGACCGCAGAGCGTGCCATTTTACGTGGACTGCAGGCCGGATGCGAGATTGCACTTGGTGCACATGCAACAATCAAAAATGGTCAGCTATCGTTACTTGGCGAACTGGCCGATCCAGCAACCGGAGCCTCCCACCGAATTCAGCTTACCAGCACCGAAATCTCACTTGTCGGCGCCGAAACTTTGGGCCGGCGGGCCGCAACTGAACTCGCTAACTCGCTGGTCGGTTTAAAGGTATTAAAAAGGTGAAGCAAGAGTGAAAATGACAAAGCCAATTCTCTTGATTAGAAGTTCTGGTAATGAAAGCGATCGGCAAGCTTTGGCGAAATTCGATATTGCCTCGGAAATCGATCCTTACCTGATGATCCAGTCGATTGCAAACTCTGAACCCGCGCTTCGCCTTAGGGATTCCATTAAAAATGCCCGCGACCCATTGCTTCTTATCACTTCACTTAATGCGATCAATTCTTTTGTCCAACTCATTGGGGAGCAAGATTTTCGCCAAACTGTCGCAAGTAATCAGAAAGTTAGGGTTGCTGCCATTGGAGCTTCGACCGCAGCCCGCTTAAAAGAGCTTGGAGTTGAAAATGTGTTGCTGCCAGCCAGCACCAATACTTCCGGAATCATTGAACTCTTAGCACAAGAGGTGCCAGGTACGCTGATTCATCCAGTAGGAAATCTTGCCATGGAGGAGATAGCGAATGCACTGCGCACATTGGGTTGGAGCATCCATCGAGAAATCCTATACACCAACGAAGTTGTACCGCTTCGCCCACAATCGGCCCCGCGAATTCAACTAGCTCAATATGGAGCCATCCTCTTTCGCTCAGCTAGTGCGGTCAGCGCTTTCTTTCACTGGAACCCAACAGCTACCGAGCTGAAAGCGAGGCCGATCTACTTTGCCGTGGGTAAAGGCGCTTTAACGGAGCTGGAATTATTAGGCATTACCTCGGTTGAAGTTTTCTCACCAGTTCCTAGTGAGATGGCCGAAGAAATAGTTAACTTCCTGAAAGAAAAAGATGGAGCAGAAAAATGAATATCACCCATAGGCCGCAAAGAGTTCGCAAGAGCAGCGCAATGAGGAGCCTAGTCCGGCAAACTTCGCTGCAATCTTCATCTCTGATTCTTCCAGTATTTGTGAAAGAAGGAATCGATACTCCGAAAGAGATCCAGGGGATGAAGGGCGTCTTTCAGCACTCCTTGGCATCCTTTGCGATCGAGTTAGAAAGAATTAAAAAATCTGGCATCGGCGCAGTGATGATCTTTGCTATTCCACTACTTCGAGATGAACTCGGAACGCAAGCAATCAACCCAAATGGAATTCTCAATCAAGCGGTCTCACTTGCTAAAAGTGTGGTCGGTGATGATCTGGTTATTGTTGCCGATCTTTGTCTGGACGAATTTACCAGCCATGGCCACTGCGGCCTCCTTGATGGGCAAGGTCGAATCGACAATGATCGAACTTTGGAAATTTATCAAGTGATGGCAATTCAATTAGCGAAATCTGGCGCTGATATTGTTGGCACTAGCGGAATGATGGATGGGCAAGTTGCTGCAGTTCGAAGTGCGCTAGATCTTGCTGGATTTACCGAGACCTCGATTCTTGCTTATGCAGCCAAATTCGCATCTGCCCTCTATGGACCTTTTCGAAATGCGGTGGACTCTGCTCTACAAGGAGATCGAAAGAGTTATCAAGCCGATTCGGCGAATATGAAAGATGCGATGCGCGAGATTGCATTAGATGTAACTGAAGGCGCAGACATCATTATGGTGAAGCCGGGGATGCTCTACTTTGATGTGCTTCACGCTGCTTCGCAATTTGTTAATTTGCCACTTGCGACTTACATCGTCTCGGGTGAGATGGCGATGGTTGAGTATGCCGCCGAGAATGGCGCAATCGATCGTAAATCAACCATCATGGAGATTGCGCTTTCGGCCAAGCGGGCTGGTGCTGAAATAATTTGCACCTACTGGGCCTTAGAGATTGCACACTGGCTAAAGGAAGAGGCGGCCAAGTGAACAACCGATCTGAATCAGAAAAACTATTTAACAAAGCTAAAGCGGTGATTCCCGGTGGCGTCAGTTCTCCGGTTCGTGCTTTCTCAGCGGTCGGCGGAACTCCGCTCTTCATGAAGAGCGGCAAAGGTACCTTTATTTACGATGTCGATGGCAATGAATATATTGATTTTGTCGGTTCGTGGGGACCGATGATTCTTGGCCACGCCCATCCAGAGGTAATTGCCAGCGTTAATCAGGCGGTCGCCAATTCATCATCCTTTGGAACGCCGACGCTGAATGAAGTTTTGTTAGCAGAGGAAATCATTACTCGGGTTGAACCCGTGGAACTGGTTCGTTTTGTCTCTTCCGGAACAGAGGCGGTGATGACTGCGGTCCGATTAGTGCGGGCGGCAACCAATCGAAAAATTATTGTGAAATTTGCCGGCTGCTACCACGGTCATAGCGATTCACTCCTAGTTCAAGCTGGTTCCGGGGTTGCCACCCTTGGGCTTCCAAACTCGCCTGGGGTCACACCGGGCGCAGTTGAAGACACCTTTGTTCTCACCTACAACGATCTGGCCGCAGTTGAAAATCTCTTCACTATGCGCGGAAATGAGATTGCAGCTGTTATTACCGAGGCAGTTCCGGCAAACATGGGAGTCGTTCCTGGCCGTAACTCCTTTAATAAATCTATTTCGCAACTGTGCAAAAAATATGGGTCACTCTTTATTCTGGATGAGGTAATGACCGGTTTTCGTATTTCGCGGGGTGGTTGGTGGGGAGCAAATCAGGGTGAAGGGTGGAGCCCAGATATCTTTACCTTCGGAAAAGTCATAGGTGGCGGATTCCCACTGGCAGCACTGGGCGGGCGGACAGAGGTTATGAACTTACTTGCTCCAATCGGACCGGTATATCAAGCCGGCACCCTAAGTGGAAATCCAGTTGCCAGCGCCGCCGGAGTAGCAACTCTCAAATTATGCGATCTCGACCTATATAACCGCTTAGATGCCTACGCCGATCAAGTCGGCAATGGAATTTCTCAACTCTTCGCAAAATTTGGCATCGACCATCAGTATCAGCATGAAGGAAACCTCTTCTCTTTCTTCTTTACACCTGATCCGGTCAGAAATTTTGATGATGCCAAAAAACAAAATAGCGAACTCTTCGCAAAGTTCTTCCATGGTGCACTTGCTGCCGGGATTTATCTACCACCATCGGCTTTTGAAGCCTGGTTTGTAAATGGTGCCATGGATAGTTCGGTGATTGACCAAGTACTTACCAAAATGGAGGCGGTGCTCGCCAACTTGTAATGCAGCGCGAAGGTTAGCGGGTCGAAAAACATGCTAGCCAACAAGATCGCACCCTTTACCTTCGAAATGCAATACTTAACTGCTAACTGGAGATAAGTGCTCGTGCACCGCCAGCCACTTACCGGCAATTAGCGCAAAGACAATGGTCTCACGCTCAAAAATAATGGTCTTTTCGCCACCAAATTCGATAGCGCTTTCAACTTGGTGGCTAAATACTGCAGCGTCATCGCCGAGCAATTGCAGTAGCTGGTCGCTCGATTTGCAACTGTGTACGCGAAAACCAGCTTCCTTCTCCCATTTTGCCCAAAGCAATTGGTAGGCCGCCCGACTAGTAAGCCGTTCAGAATGGGTGTAAAACATGAAAGTTGCTTCCGGGCTAAATCCGGAAAAATATGCATCTGTGTTGTGGGCACCAAAATCAGCAACTATTTTTGCAGCAGCGGCTACCACATCTTGCCCGGCACTCATTTTTTTGCCCTTGCCATAATTGTAATTAATTCATATGCAACATGTGCGGCCGCAATTCCGGTGATCTGCGCATGATCATACGCTGGTGCAACTTCAACGATGTCGGCACCGATGAGATTGATTTGATCCAGGGCGCGAATAATGCGCAACAGTTCACGACTTGTAAATCCACCGGACTCGGGTGTTCCAGTACCCGGAGCAAATGCCGGGTCGAGCACGTCGATGTCAATTGATACATAAACGGTACGATCAGCAACCCGGCTCAACATTGCTTTTATAACGCCCCCGACTCCGATTTCGTCTAGCTCGGTGGCGGTCACGATTTTAAAACCAAGATCTTTGTCTTCGCTCAAGTCTGAGGCGGCATAGAGTGGGCCGCGGATTCCGATGTGTAGGCAACCATCGCGATCAAGAATTCCTTCCTCGCTGGCGCGACGAAACGGGGTACCGTGAGTGTAATTGGCACCAAAATAAGTATCCCAAGTATCAAGGTGGGCATCAAAGTGAATCACAGAAATTTTCCCGTGTACTTTGTGCAGCGCCCGCAAAATCGGAAGTGCAATGGTGTGATCACCACCAAGGGTCAAAGGTTTTAAGCCGCTAGAAATTAACGAACCTACCCCATCTTGAATTTGTAAAATTGCCTCATCTATATTGAATGGATTCACTGCAATGTCGCCGGCATCGACAACTTGCGCCAATGCGAATGGTGCTGCGTCCTGTGCTGGGTTGTATGGACGCAGCAGTCGCGAAGACTCCCGAATGTGTGCCGGTCCAAATCTGGCACCTGGCCGATAACTTGTGCCAGCATCAAAGGGAACGCCAACCACAGCGATATCGGCCTGGTCTACTTCATCGATTCGAGGAAGTCTGGCAAAGGTTGGTGCCCCGGCGAACCTGGGCACCACCGTTGCATCAACCTGACCCACTACATTCCCGGAGTTAATTCGAGGTACTGGTTGCGTCAATTTGTGTTCTTACTTTTTTGTGACTGGCGGTACTGTGCTTTTTTGGGAAGGAACTAGGCGTGGGCCTTTGGGACCAAAGAGGTAATCTGGCTCCGGAAACAAGAAGAGTGAGCCGAGATAAAGCACAGCTGCAGAAGTTATCGCCACGAGCAGGCTAAGGTCCACCCCGCCGGCAACACCATTCCACATTCCTTCAATAACTGGCGGAAAGTAAGCAAACTGCAAGCCTAGTGTTGCTGAAACCAGCCAAGCAACCATTGCCCGCCAGTTGATTCCGGAGGAGAACCAGTAACGCCCGCCCTGTTTGCCCTCGTTAAAGACCTGCAGGTCGACGATGCTGAAGTGACCACGACGAACGAAGTAACCAATTGTCATGATTACCATCCACGGAGTTGTGGTTACGATGATTGCGCCAATAAAAGCATTAACCGAACCCAGTAGGTCAAAGAAAATTCGCCCACCCAAAATGAACAAGAATGCTGCAATACCGATTGCAATAGTTGCCTGAACCCGGCTGAGTTTTGGAAACACTGACGAAAAATCTAGGCCAGTTCCATAAAGTGAGGTCGTGCCAGTTGAAAGACCGCCAATGAAGGCAACAACCATGAGCAAAACTGCATACCAAACAGGTGATATCTGAATTAAACCAACAATGTAGTCGACGTCGCCAGCAACAAGTGTTGCCGTTGCCACACCAAACAAGAACGGAATCAAAGTTGCCAACTGGCCAAAGAAAGTTGCACCCATTAATTTCACATTTGAGGTACCGCGTGGAATGTAGCGGGACCAGTCACCCAAGAAGGCACCGAAGGAAATCGGGTTACTCATCACTATCAGAGCCGAAAGAATAAATGTTGGCCAGAAACTGCCGAGTAGGTACTTACCGGTTCCAGCGTAGCCGGAATCAAAAACGCCGGCGAAAGCAACGATAGCCAACAACATCAAAATAGTGTTTGCGATTACCGCAGTCTTGTTTACCAAAAGCATGAACTGATATCCATAAACAACGACAACAATCACGATGAAGCCAACTACTCCATAAATAACTGAACGAAGCAAGGTTGAGTCTTCAACTCCGAGCAGGCGAACCATGCCACCAACAAGTGCATCGCCACCAACCCAAACTGCGATCGAGTAGAAAGCGATTGCGGTTAGCAAACTTAAGAATGAGCCTGCGATCCGGCCGCGCACCCCGAAAATTGCGCCAGAACTTACGGCGTTGTTAGTTCCGGTGCGCGGGCCAAAAATACCCATCGGCATTAAGAAAATTATTCCAACTAATAATCCCAACACAGTTGCAGCGGTAGCTTGCCAGAATGAAAGGCCGAAGAGAATTGGAAAGGTCCCCAACAAAACAGTAGCGAATGTGTTTGCGCCACCGAATTGAATTCTTAATAAATCAAATGGCGTTGAAGTTCGGTCAGCATCGGGAATGGTTCCGATGCCAAACTGCTCAACTTCGTTTACCTTTGGCTTGGCATTTAGCGCTGTTGCCCCAGCTTGTAAGTCGCTCATTTAGATCCTTTCGAGGGTTGTCGTCAACTTCGAAGTTGCATAAATACTAGACCTGCCTGGCAAGGTGTGCGATAGTAACTCGTTATGGAAATACTCCGTGTCGTAGACTTGTCACATAGCATTAGCGAGAAAACTCAAATATATCCGGGTGATCCAGCGCCAAAACTAAGCATTCACAGCACTATTGAACGCGATGGCTTTAATCTGCTGAGTGTGCAAATGGGTTCACAAACTGGGACCCATGTTGATGCACCGTATCATTTTGATGAGAAGCGAGAACGGATAGATGAATTGCCTCTAGCAAGATTCATTGGTCGAGGTCTATTAATTGATGTTCGGGGCTTGCCACCTAGAACCGAAATAACTTTAGCGATGATCCAGACAGAATTAACCAAAGCCAAGCCGGGCGACATCGCATTAATTCACACCGGTTGGAGCACTCACTTCGGCACTGACGAATATTTCAATCATCCATACCTAAGCGCCAAGGCCTGCCAAGGGCTGCTGACTACCGGGGTTTTAGTCTTCGGAATAGACGCAATCAACATTGATGAGACTCCCGATGAAAGCCATCCTGGAGTCGGGTTTCCGGTGCATCATTTGATTGCCGAAAGCGCCGGTGTGATCAGCGAGAATATGACCAATTTAGCTGCGATTGATTTTGCCGACCCCGTTATTTCACTCTTACCAATTAAATTGCAATCCGCTGACGGCGCTCCGGTTCGTGCGGTCGCGCTGCAGTTCCGTTAAATAATTTTATGAACGCCGAAGCACCACGCATTGCTAAGCGTCGCCTTGACCTGAATGCTGATTTGGGCGAAGGTTGCGGTGACGACATTGCCCTCCTTGAAATTATTACGACCGCAAATATTGCTTGTGGTGCACATGCTGGCGGCGGCGAAGTGCTTAATCAGACCGTGTCAGCGGCCGCGCTACGCGGAGTCGCAATCGGGGCACACCCCTCATATCCCGATCGCGATAATTTTGGTCGGCTCTCAATGCTCCAACTGCTCTCTCCAGCCGAACTCGAATCTTCGCTGCTCGAACAGATTTTGAATGTTGCAAAAGTGGTTAAGAGTTACCAATTGTCATTAAGCCATGTAAAGGCACATGGTGCCTTGTACAACGATGCCGCAACTAACCTCGCGGCGGCTGAGATTTTTCTAAGGGCAGTCGATAGTGCCGAATCAATTTTGAATAGTAGCGATGGCGAAACTGTTCCGCTACCAATAATGGTGATGTACAACAGCGTTTTGGCGCAGCGCGCTGTGGCTTTGCAAAGACCAATCTTGTATGAAGTGTTTGCTGACCGTGCGTACACCACTGATGGACAACTGGTACCGCGATCAGAACCAGAAGCGGTTCTTCACGATCCGAATCTAGTGGTGAAACGAATTTTGGATTTTCTCGAAACCGGACAGATGCAGACAAGAAATGGAAGCAAAATTCTGATGGATGCAGACACAATATGCATCCATGGCGACAATCCAGCCTCAGTACACATTGCCAGACAGTTAAGAACCTCACTTGTAGAAGCTGGAATTACTCTGAAAGCTCACAGTGCCTAACAATTCGCTTGAAGTTCGGTATTTCGGTGACCGAGCTTTACTTATTTTCGTTGACAATCAGAGCTCCATCCAGTCGCAGATTGTACTTTTAAAAGCAGCAATTCCTGACGCCTTGATTCGCGCTGGACTCAAATCAATTATTTTGGAGTTTCCGAAGCCAACCAGAAAGTTGTTAGAGGTAAAATCGAAGGTTTTCTCCTTACTCTCCCAACACAAACCAGAGCGAGCCATATTCTCCGCAAGAACTGTCGAAATAGATGTTGCATATGTCGGAGAGGACCTCAACGAGCTCTCAATTCTCTTGGAATGCAGCAAGGAACACCTAATTACATCCCACTCTCAAATCACTTGGGAAGTTGCCCTAATTGGCTTTGCACCTGGAATGCCGTATTTGATGCCAAAGGAAAGTTCGGCGGCTGCGCTTTTATTTGATCAGCTTCCGCGCAAATCTAATCCCAGAACTCGAGTTCCGGAAGGATCTGTTGCGGTCGCAGTTGGGATGTCAATAATTTACCCAACCGCTATGCCCGGTGGCTGGCACCTAATTGGTAAAACCCAGATAAAACTTTTCGATCCAACCAGTAACTCACCTTCGCTGCTCGTGCCCGGAGATCTTGTTCGCTTTAAGGAAACGTCTCGGTGAGGATTAGCAACGGAACCCTGCGAATCCTGCACTCCGATCTAACCTTGATCCAAGATCGAGGAAGATCCGGGTACACCCATTTGGGCGTCCCTGTTTGCGGAGCTTGGGATGCACAAAAATATTCGCTACTAGAAAGATTGCTCGATTATCTTGATCAACCAGCCTTCGAAATTTTGGCTGGCACCTTGACTCTGACTGCTAGCAACGATGCGATCATCGCTGTCGTCGGTGATGCCATCGTCTCCCTCGATGGGCAAACCTTCCCAACGGAACACACTTGGGTTTTACCCGCGCGATCTGTTTTGAATGTTTCCTCGGCTGGTGCCGGGCCGGTTTACCTTGGAGTGGTTGGCCTACTGGTCGAGCCAACATTGGGGTCAGCCTCGACCGACATACTTTCGCGATTAGGGCCTAAGCAAATACTTGCGAAAGACGAACTTAAATTTGAATACCCTGCAAAGAAAGATTTACTCGGAAGGTTTGTGCGTATTCGTCAAGACCATCCGACATTATTGCGTTTCATTCCTGGACCCCATTCTGACACTCTCTTAGATTCCAAGTGGAAAGTGATGCTGCAGGCTCGATCGGGAATGCGACTGGCTGCAGTGGTTCCCGCTAAAATAGCGCCGAGTCATTCGCACTCGCTGCTTGCCAGTTATCCCACATTGCCAGGTGCCATTCAAATGCAATCGGCCGACCAGTTAATCATTTTAGGCCCAGACTCTGGCGTAACTGGTGGGTATCCAGTTTTGGGAGTTGTAATCACCGCTGACATCCCACTTATCGCTAGGTTTTCGGTGGGTGGGTTTGTTTCCCTGCATCCATGCAGTATTGATGAAGCCATTGATGCATTAAATGCCCAAGATTCAACTGCGAAAAACAGTCTGGTAAAAATAAACCAACTTTGACCAGTGGGCTAATCACATCTTCCTGCTCAAAAAAACGAAAGTGCTGCCGTGCTTCTATCCGCCGCATCAGGCCGCGGAACCGTGAACGATCCGGGCTAACCTAGATTTCTGGCCAGAATGAGTGATAGCCAACCCATCCCGGCGACCAGAGCAAAGCCGAGGTTTATGCTGTCGCTTCTAATAATTTGGCGGTTTCAAGTTCCAAGTGTTGCGAGCTAGGGATGATGAATATCAACCAACCGTAACTAGTGAGTAATGTGTGCGACATAGACCCAATGTTTTAATCTGAATCCACACTCCACAAGTGGTAGCGGGTGAAAGATTTGAACCTTCGAAGGCAGAGCCGGGGGATTTACAGTCTCAGTCAAGGTGAATCTAGCAGGTTCACCTTGTCCTTGATGACTTGATCTGAGCGTAAAATCAGGAAATTCTTCCCTGAAAGTTCCTGAACATATATCTAGGTTTCTCCAAGGTGTTAGCAAATTGTTAGCAAGAATCTTCTGCTAAGCACGGTTAATTCCTGTGCTCGTTCGTGCGGTAGGTGGAGTTCGATCGGTCCGCGAGCGGGCACTGGATACTGGATGCGGTGATTACCGTGTCATAGAACTGCTGGAGGTCGTCACGTTTGAGGTCGGTGCTGTAGTCGACCTTGCCGAAGAACCGGATGAGGCCAAACGGTGTTGGATTGCCTTCGATGATGTCTACACGTACATCAACGTCGGACTCAGCTGCGCCTACCCGCCGATGTAGGACATCTCGATCTTCTTCTTTCCCGTCGTGCCAAGCTCGTTGGTCTTGGCACTGCGCAACTCCGAATAGCGATCCGTGCGCTCTCGCCAAATGTGTGCCATGACGGTGGAAAGTTGTTCGTCCGAGCATCCGCCGCGCATGAGGGCACGCAGGTCATGGCCGTCCGTCGCAAACAGGCACGTGAACAGTTTGCCTTCCGTGGAGACCCGCGCCCGGGTGCAGGAATGGCAGAAGGACTGGGTAACACTAGAGATCACCCCGATCTCCCCGCTCCCATCGCGGTAGCGCCATCTCGTTGAGGTCTCGCCGTTGTAGTTCGGCGCGACCTCCTCCAGCGGCAGTTCGGCGTTGATGCGGCTGATGACCTCCGCCGAGGCCACCACCTCGCCCATTTTCCAGCCGTTCGTGCTGCCGACATCCATGAACTCGATGAAGCGCAAAATGTAGGGGGAACCTTTGAAGTGCCGCGCCATCGCCACGATGTCCTGATCATTTTGGCCGCGCTTCACCACCATGTTGATCTTGATCGGGCCCAAGCCGACCTCATGGGCCACGTCGATACCGTGCAAGATTTTTGCCACCGGGAAGTCCACGTCGTTCATCGCCTTGAAGATCGCGTCCTCCAACGAGTCCAGCGAGACGGTCACCCGCTTGAGTCCGGCATCTTTGAGCGACTGTGCCTTGGCCTCAAGTGCCGAGCCGTTGGTGGTCAGGGCAATGTCGACATCACGGCCGTCCGGCGTCTTGAGCGCGGCTAGCATCCCCACAAGTTCCTCAAGGCCCTTGCGCAGTAGCGGTTCGCCGCCAGTAAGGCGGATCTTCTCGACTCCGTGTGCCACGGCGACCCTGGCGAGCCGGGTCATCTCCCCGAAGGTCAGCAGCTCGGCTCGCCCCACGAACGTGAAGTCCTTGCCGAAGATCTCCTTCGGCATGCAGTAAACGCACCGGAAGTTGCACCGATCGGTGACCGAAATACGAAGATCTCGCAGTTGACGGTTGCGGGTATCAGTTACCAAACCGGTCGGGGCTTCGAACACTCCTTTCTCCTTAGTGCCCATCCTCTGTTCCGTCATTGTCGGCTTAGCTTTCCGGTGAGTGCGGCGATGGGGCGAAGGAAGAGGGGTTGGGCGGCGATCCAGGTGGCGATGATGAGAACGAGTGAGGCCGCGAAGATCCCGAACCCGACCCAGCTGGTGTCCTCGCGCACCGCATACATGTGGTTGAGGTTGCGGAGAGCACCTGTGGCCATAACCAGGGTGACGTGCACGATGATGAAGAGGACGAAGTAGATCATGGTGAGGAAGTGGATTGCCCTGGCGACTTCGATCGGGTAGAGCTTGTTGAGTCTCTTGGCTTTGACCGGCCAGGCTCCAGACATGCGGATTCCGGTGATCAATGCGAGGGGTGCGGCGATAAACACGGTGGTGAAATAGGTCAGGAGTTGGAGGCTGTTGTAGTTGACCCAGCTATGCGTTGTCGGCCAGTTCAGCGATACGTACTGGATCGCAGTGGACACGGCGTTGGGGAACACGTCCCAACTGGTGGGGATCAGGCGCACCCACTGCCCGGTTGTAAATATCAATACGTAAAAGAGGATGCCGTTGAGTACCCAGAGTGCGTCCAGGGAGAGGTGGAACCATAGGTCCAAGCTGATTTTCTCCGGTGGGTTCTTGGTGCGGATCACGCTGTTGTTGTTGCGAGTCCAGTACGCAGCCGGACGCTGGTTCGTGCGTACCATCCACCCGGATCGGATGATCAACACGATGATCAAGATGTTCAGGAAGTGCTGCCAGCCCAGCCAGGCGGGGAACCCGACCGGGGCACCTGCTGACAGGTGGGACTCACCGGGGAAGGCCAGAATGAACGACTGCACTGCAGGGAGCCGGCGCAACCACTGGGCGATGAGTACCGTAGCCAGCAGGAGCACGAGCGCGACTGGAATAACCCAGAGGAGTTTGAACCACCTGTTCCTCGTGATCGGGGAAGCCGCGTCACGATTCACTGAATATCCTAGATTCAGTGGCTCCCGCAGCCGCAATTGCCACCGCAGCCGCAAGACTCTGCGCTCACCTCTTCTACTTCTATGGTCTCTTTAGTGATGGTCTCTTTAGTGATGGTCTCTTTAGTCATTTTGTTATCCATTTCTTTTAGTTGTTCGTAGTGGGCATCTTTGCCAGAGATACTTCTTTTCCCTTCGTTTCATAGTGCGCTAAATGGTCTCTTACTCCTTCAGTGGCGAAGCGCCCCAGTTGGTCTTGCCCGCATTCCGTGGACACGGGAAAAAGGTGGCATGTTGGATCTCCGCTGTCTGTTCTGAGTATTGCATTTCGAAGGCGACTGGTGCCATTTGACTAATTGAGGGGTGTCTGCGCAGATAGCCCCGATCATTGCAAATCCTCAATCATGTTGTATGGATTCGGAACTTTATCGCCTAGCCGCTCTATCGCAGTCCGTGCAATAACTTGCTGTTCAGTGACCACGCGCTCCGCGCGACCGCTTCCAATAAAGCTCACTGCCCAATGCAGGAGCGTCGTTAGGCGGTTCTTAAAGCCAATCAAGTACACCAGATGTACTCCAAGCCAGATCAGCCACGCGCTCAAGCCCACAGTCTGAATCGTTCCGACCCTAGCGATCGCATAGAACCTAGAGACCGTGACCATGCTTCCTCGGTCTTTATAAACGAAGAAAGTAGGTGACGCATCCCCGTGAAGCCTCTTCTTAATCTGTGCGGCCGCGTGGCGACCACCCTGAATGGCCACCTGCGCAACACCGGGGAGCCCATTGAGTGCCATCATGTCGCCGACCACAAAGACCTCTGGATGTCCTGGTAACGAGCAATCTGCTTCGACGAGTATTCGCCCGGCTGAGTCCAATTGCGCACCCGATTGGGCTGCGAGCGTCTTGGTAAGCGGATTGGCCATCACCCCAGCCGCCCAGATCTTGCATGAAGCCTCAATCCGGTGTGGCGTGCCATCTGACTCACTGATGTCTAGCCCGTTTTGGTCAATTCCAACCACTTTGGCACCTAGCCGAACTTCAACGCCCAGCCGCTCGAGTTGTATCTTCGCCTTATCAACTAGTCCCTTCTCGAAATTGCCTAGCATTACAGGAGCAGCGTCCAGCAGGATCACACGCGTATTGCGGGTGTCTATTTTTTGAAAGTCTGATACGAGTGCCCGATGGGCCAATTCCGCAATTTGACCTGCCATTTCAACGCCAGTGGGTCCAGCGCCAACAACAACGAACGTCATCAGACGATCAATTTCAGTCTGGTCATCCGACAACTCAGCAAGTTCGAATGGGATAAAGATCCGGCCTCGTAATTCGAGGGCATCATCAATGGATTTCATCGCAGGCGCAAATTGCGCGAACTGATCATTACCGAAGTACGACTGCGAAGCGCCCACTGCGATTATGAGCGAATCGTATTCAACGCAGTACTCCCCCGAAGGCGCAACTGCCGTAACAGTCTTAGCCGCCAAATCAAAAGCGGTAACCTCACCAAGGATCACGCGAGCGTTCTTCTGGCGACGCAAGATCTCTCTCGTTGCCGGCGCAATTTCACCAGGCGAAAGGATACCGGTTGCGACTTGGTAAAGAAGGGGCTGGAAAAGATGGTGGGTGGTCTTTGCAATCACTGTTATGTCGACCGGCGCTTTCCGCAATGCCTGCGTTGCAAAGAGGCCGCCAAACCCCGAACCGATCACCACGACTCGATACGTCATCAATCCACCTTTCTACTAATTGCCCAGTACTAATCAGATGACGAGGGTGAGGCGCTTCATGATCAGATTCGCCCGCTCTTCCTCCACAAGGCCGCCCCAAATTCCATAGAGTTCAGGGACCGCTAAAGAGTGCGACCGACATTCGGCAAGCACCGAACAGGTGGCGCAAACTGCTTTGGCCTCGGATTCGCGGGTACGACGGCTTGGTCCGCGCTCGCCATCGGGGTGAAAGAACATCTCGGTTGGAAGCCCGCGGCATGCGCCATCCAACCGCCATTCCCAACTGTCGATGTTTGGCTTATGGGACCTTGCTACTTTTGGCATTGGAAAACCTCTACTGGGCAGGCGATAGGTAGACGCCGTTGGCGTAAGCAGACACGCTCGGGGAGTCACCCGTACATTCCCATTTGGAGCTTTGCGGCCTCAGACATCCGTTCCTGACCCCAGGCTGGCTCCCAGACAAGCTCGACGTCGACCTCGCTGACGCCGTGAACGCTTTGGACCGCGGCGCGGGCGTCTTCTTTGAGCACGTCGCCCATGCCACAGCCCGGAGCGGTCATAGACATCTTGATCTCGACCCGGTGGGTGCCATCGGCGAGCGGCTCCGCTTCACAGCTATAGATAAGCCCCAGATCCACGACATTGATGGGGATTTCTGGGTCGAAGACGCCCTTGAGCTGCGCGATCACCTCATCCATTTCGAACGGCCCCTCTTGCCTGAACGTTGCTTCGGCGACAGGGTCGGTAAGTCCGAGCGCGGCGGAGTCCTCGGCACTGATCCGGACGAGGTACCCCATTTGGGTTTGGACGGTGGCGCTCCCGCCCAGAGTCTGGGTCACGATGACCTGCTCGCCGCGTTGGAGCAGCATCGGCTGCCCGCCCGGGATCACCGTCGCCTGACAGTTCTGCGTGAGTTCGATTGTCCTGTATTGGCCTGAGTTCATGATTGTTTACTCCGTCCCGTCTTGGTGGCCGACATCTTCGAGGGCGTTGCG
>JAYVQU010000028.1:0-2088 GCA_043776875.1 Actinomycetes bacterium | reverse complement strand
CCAAAAGAGCCAGAGAATTGGTCTGCTCAAGCTATCTTTATTGACAAGCGTTACAAGCCAAATGAGACCTGGCTAGATAGTGATGACAATGAATACGTGCCTGGTGTGCACTATTTTGTTGGTGGTAACTCCAAAGTGTACGGTGCGGCTCTCCCGCGTTTTCGGGAGGTTGATTTCGAGGAAATAGTTCATCTCGAGGGAATCTCACCGGCATGGCCATTTAGATACTCAGATTTGGAGAAATACTACTGCGAAGCTGAGACTCTCTATAAGGTGCACAGCGCCGCGGGAATTGATCCCACTGAACCTCCAAGAAGTAAACCCTTCCCTTTTCCAGCGTTGCCGCACGAGCCATATGTTGAAGATTTAAATAAACGTTTGAAAAAAAATGGTCTGCACCCATTTCCAAACGCGATGGGAATCGATCTTGGTCTGGGTGGAAAATGTATCCGATGTAGCACCTGTGATGGATTCCCATGCCGGGTAGACGCAAAAAGTGATGCCCAATCTTGTGCCCTTAATCAAGCAATTGCGACGGGTAAAGTTAGAATTCTTACGAAGTGCAAGGTAGAAAAGATTATAAGTATTGATGGTGGGAAAAGCGTTGACCACCTGCGGGTGTCTTCCGGAGATGGGGAATTTGAAGTCCGCGGTAAGAATTTTGTTCTTTCTGCGGGTGCCGTAAATAGTGCTGCGCTGCTTTTAAAGTCCGGCCTCGCTAACTCATCAGATCAAGTTGGCCGAAACTTTATGATGCACATCAACTCGCATATCGCAACCTTTGATTGGTTCCGTAAGAATGACCTTACCTTCCAAAAGACGTTGTCTTTTAATGACTGGTACTTCGATGGCGGCAAGGGGTACCCATTGGGAGCAGTTCAGTTGATTGGAAAAGTTACAGGTTCAATGATGAAAAGTTTTGCCAAATGGGTTCCACTATTTCTTCTTAACTATATCGCCGGGCATTCAGTTGAGTTTGTTCTTATGACAGAAGACCTGCCGGATCCGAATAATCGAATTATTTTAGGGGCTGAAGGAAAGATCAAAGTAATCCGTAAAGAAATTGGTATGAAAACGCATCTAGAGCTCTTGGCAAAAAGCAAAAAATTTCTTAGGAGGGCAGGCTATAAAGCTATCTTCCGCCAACCCTTTGATATCTCAATGAATTCACATCAATGCGGAACGGTGCGAGCCGGGAATGACCCCGTGACCAGCGTTCTGGATACGTATTGCAAGGCACATGACTTGACAAATTTATACGTAATCGACGCCGGATTTTTTCCATCATCTGCCGCGATGAATCCAGCACTGACAATAGCCGCCCAAGCTCTAAGGGTTGTCGAAGAGTCTAACCTTGCAAAAATTTAGAAATATTATTAACGAACAGGGTTAAGTGTTTGATCTTTTTCTTCAACAATAGTCGCACCCGTCATTATTCCAACCACATCGCTCATCGTATGAGTTTTTGTTGTAACCACCGCCGCACATCTTCCAAGACGTTGAATTTGAATTCGATCTGCAACTTCAAATACTTGTTGCATATTGTGCGAGATCAAGATAACCGGCATGCCCCGATCCCGAAGCCGTTCAATTAACTTAAGTACTTGATTTGATTCGCGCACACCAAGAGCAGCAGTCGGCTCATCAAGAATGATCACTTTTGAACTAAATGCAGCGGCGCGCGCTACGGCGACAGCTTGGCGTTGACCACCAGAAAGAGTCTCAACAGCTTGCCCAATATTTTGGATGGTAGAAATTCCAAGATCAGAAATGTGTTTCTTGGATGCCGATTTCATCGCGCCGTTATCGAGCATGCGAAATACTGATCCCAAGATTCCAGGCTTTCGCAGTTCTCTTCCAAGAAATAAGTTTGATGAGATGTCTAGTGCCGGTGCCACGGCGAGCGACTGATAAACAGTCTCCACTCCCGCGGCACGACCATCCTGAGGTTTTTGAAAATGCACTTGTCGTTGCTCGAGCAGTATCGAGCCAGAATCTGGTATTTCGGCGCCAGAAAGACATTTAATCAGAGTGGATTTCCCAGCACCATTGTCGCCCACAACGGCCAGTACCTCCCCTGGATAAAGC
>JAYVQU010000027.1:0-73034 GCA_043776875.1 Actinomycetes bacterium | reverse complement strand
GGTTAGAGCAAGAAGAATCTCCCATGATTCACTCCGACCAGGGATGGCACTACAGACATTTGCTCTATCAAAACACTCTTCGCAATCGAGGACTCGAGCAGTCAATGTCAAGAAAGGGTAACTGCCTCGATAATGCAGTTGCCGAAAACTTCTTCGGACACTTCAAAGAAGAATTCCTGCGCCAGCAAAGGTTTGCATCCCTGAAAGAGTTCGAGACCAAGCTTGCCCTCTATATTCATTGGTTTAACCATGAACGCATCAAAATAAAATTAAAAGGACTGAGCCCGGTTCAATACCGGACTCAGTCCTTTGCTAATCTAATCCCGACTCCGAATTAGAACTCCAACTTTTGGGGTTCAGTTCAGTAACCGGGGGCTTTTCTATGTACCAATTATGTTGGGCAAGTAATGATTGCAAATTTGGATGCAATTGGTTAAATAGTAGCCCGGGCGAAGAACCGTCCTGACTCAGGTGTAACAGTGATCGATGTAGCAAAGACCGCCGAAATATTTTCAGAGGTTATGACTTCAGATATTGGCCCAGAGAATGCGATGGCACCATCTTTTAACAAGAGTGCATGAGTTGTACCTATTGGAATCTCTTCCATGTGGTGGGTTACCAAAATCGTGGCCGGCGCATTTGGATCTGCCGAAAAATTAGCAAATCTTTGCAGTAAATCTTCCCGACCGGCCAAATCCAAACCTGCTGCCGGTTCATCTAGCAAGAGAAGTTCCGGATCGCTCATGAGAGCTCGAGCGATTTGAACTCGCTTCTTCTCCCCCTCACTTAAAGTTCCATACATTCGCTCACCCAATTCACGAACACCGAAAGTTGTTAGCAGCGCCATTGCTCTGGACTCATCCCATAGATCGTAATTTTCATTCCAGCGGCCCAAAATTGCATAAGCCGCGGTCAGTACGACATCTCTTACAATTTCTTGCCTTGGAATTTCATCTGCGAGTATCGAGCCACAGCTACCGATCCGGGTACGAAGTTCAAAGAGATCAACCTTGCCCATTTGTTTATCGAGCAGATAAACCGAACCGGTTGTAGGGAAAATTTTGGTAGCTAATATTTGCAACATGGTCGTCTTGCCGGCACCGTTAGGCCCCAGGATAACCCATCGTTCACCTCGAGAAATAGCGAAATTGATTGGGCCAAGTATTTTTCGGCCGCCTCGACTTACCGACACGTTATAAAGGGAAAGAACTGTTTGGCTACTCATAGATGCAAAAGATAGTCCCTGCTATCGCAAAGCAGGCGCAAAGCCTCGCGTACTCAAGGCATGATTCACGATAACCTTGGCGCTCTCATGACGCAATTATCAGAAAACGAGCAAAAATTCACCGCTCTGATCCTGGTTACGGGTGAAGATAAGCCAGGAATTGCTGATGCCCTTTTCCAAACTCTAGCTGAGTTTGCAGTTCAAGTGGTCGATGTAGCGCAATTGATTATCAGTGATCGTTTGATTTTAACAGTTTTAATTACCCTCTATCCGGGGCATCAAGGTGCGATTGCGGCCGATCTGGAGGGCTGTGCCCAAAAATTACAGGTTGATATCGCTACCTTATTTTCTACCACAAATCTGGTTGCACAAAAAAGTGGAGTGATCGGAGTTTCCATTGCGTCCGCAAAATTGCACCCAAAGGAAATTGCTACTCTTACCCATGGGCTATTAACTCTCAACGCGAATATCGAATCCATCACGCGAATTTCTTCATCCCCAACTACTATCGAAATCAATGTTTCCGGCCTAACCCTAGATCAAGTTTCTACCGCAACTGCTGCTATGGAGTTTGAAGATGGTGCCACCATTGCGATTAATCGAAAATGATTTCTTTCCCCAAAAGACTAATTCAATTTGATGTAGATTCTACTTTTATCCAGCAAGAGGTGATCGAACTGCTCGCGACTAAAGCGGGTGTATATGATGAGGTAGCAGAAATCACGGCATCGGCTATGAGGGGCGAACTAGATTTCGTGGCCAGCCTGAAAGCCCGCGTCTGGTTGCTGAAAGGTTTGCCGGTTAATGTGATTACCCAGGTGCAAAGTGAAATTTCTCTTACCGATGGCGCCGAAGATCTGGTAAATGCACTTCATGCAATGGGACATAGTGTTTCTTTAGTTTCTGGTGGATTTACCGAGCTAATTTCACCGACCATTGCCCGACTTTCTATTCAATACTTTAAAGGAAATAAATTGGGTATTCGCGATGGTTTCCTAACTGGTGGCGTTGAGGGGATCATTATTGATGGCCCAGCAAAAGCCGCCGCACTTATCGAGTTTGCAATAGCAGCTGGGGTAGAGCTAGCTAACACTGTGGCAATCGGTGATGGCGCAAATGATCTAGCCATGATGGCGATTGCCGGAGTCAGCATCGCCTTCAATGCCAAACCAGTTGTTGTTGCCGCCGCCGATCTAACTATCGATGAAGCAACGCTCAAGAGTGTTTTAGCTTTAATCGGCCTTGCTTAATTAAAGCCGGCAAGCGTGAATATCGGTAACTAGAATTCCTCTTGCACCTAACGCCCATAGTTCATCCATCACCCGATTGGTATCCTTTCGAAGCACCATCGCTCTGACCGCTGACCAATCATTTTTTTGCAAAGGTGAAATGGTAGGTGATTCTAAGCCCGGCGTAATTTCGCAAGCCTGCTGGACCAGATTTTTTGGTACGTCGTAATCCAAAAGTACATACCTGCGCGCCGTGACGACACCATGTAAACGTCGGATCAAAATGTCTAGTTCCACCGGCAGTGATTCACTCTTGCGAGTAATAACAATCGCTTCACTTGTTAAAATCGGTTCTCCGAAAATTTTCAAACCAGCTTGGCGCAATGTGTTTCCAGTACTAACTACATCTGCAATCACATCAGCCACCCCTAGTCGAACACTGCTCTCGACCGCACCATCTAGTCGAACAATCTGCGCCTTGATGTTTAAAGAGTTCAGCGTGTGTTCAACCAATCCAGGATAGGCAGTGGCAACTCGCTTGCCAGCAATATCTTGCATTTTCCAATCCGTATCCGCGGCGCCGGCAAATCTAAAGGTAGAACCACCAAAATCTAAAGCCAAAACTTCGGCCGCATTCGCCCCCGAATCAATCAGCAAATCTCGACCTGTGATGCCAGCTTCCAGTTCACCTGAACCAACATAGACCGCAATATCGCGTGGCCTTAAATAATAAAACTCAACCGAGTTTTCCATATCGGTAAGAACGAGGTCGCGGCTATCGATACGTTGGCGATATCCAGCCTCTTTCAAAATGGCGATCGAACTTTCTGCCAATGAACCTTTATTAGGTACAGCTATTCGTAACATTGGTCTCCTTTAAAGAAAGTTGTAAACATCATTAATGGTTAGGCCGCGTGCTAACATCAGAGTTTGTAGATGATATAAAAGTTGACTGATTTCTTTGGCCAGCGCTTCATTGGATTCATGTTCTGCTGCCAGCCATACTTCTCCGGCTTCTTCCAAAATCTTCTTTCCTATTTGATGAACGCCGGCGGCAAGTGCGGCTACTGTTGCGGAGCCATCGGGCCTGGTTATCGCTTTTTCGCTGAGCTCAGTCCACAAGGAATCGAAGGATTTCATAGCTAAAGTTTACTAGCACAACAACTAAGGAGGAGGCCAAATAAACTAGCTTCCTAAATGTGCCTCGGCATAGGCTCGAAGAGTTGTAACCATTACTGCTGGATCTGGCGCGTTGAAAACGGCGCTCCCAACTACAAATGTATCCGCCCCAGCATCAAGTGCCATCGCGATGGTAGAGATTGAAATTCCACCATCGACCTGCAACCAGATTGGCCGATCGCCAATAATTTCTCTAGTGCGACGAACCTTACCCATCATGTTTTCCATAAATTTTTGGCCACCAAAACCTGGTTCCACGGTCATAATGAGAAACATATCTACCTCATCTAAAAAATCGGAGTATTTATCGATATCGGTTCCAGGTTTAACTCCCAAACTTGCTCGTGATCCGGCGCTTCGAATATTTTTTAATGTTTGTCGAATATCGGAAGTCGCCTCAGCATGAACAGTAACCGAGGCGCAACCAATTTCGGCATAGGCAACAGCTATTGCATCGACATCAGCAACCATCAAATGGGCATCCACAGCCAAAGTTGATAATTGAATAATTTTAGTTGCGGCGGCAAAGTCGAAGGTAAAATTAGGAACAAAAACATCATCCATAACATCTAAGTGCAGCAAGTCCGAGACCGGAGCGATTCGCGCGATCTCCTCATAAATTCTGCTGAAGTCAGCGTTAAGGATGCTCGGTGTTATTCGTATCTCGCGCGGCATATCGCTACTTTAACTCGCACGTTTTCGAAAAATAGCTAAATACATAGCATCAGTGCCATGTTTATGTGTCCATAAGGCCAACGCTCCTGCTCGCTCAGCACCTACTAAGCCGGCCGGAAGGTAAGGCACAACCGAAACCTGTTCTAGTTTTGGATGAGTTCGAAGTAAGTCGGCCACTTGCACCGTTGTTTCTGCTAAATGCGGTGAGCAAGTGGCATACCCCAAGATCCCAAGCGGTGCTAAAGCTTTAATTCCCGAGGCAATCAACTCGCGTTGCAAGGCGGTTAAAGTTCGCAAATCTTGTAAAGATCTGCGCCAACGAACCTCCGGGCGCCGGCGTAAAGCACCAAGTCCAGTACATGGTGCATCAATTAGGATTGCGTCAAAGGTTTCTTGGCCATCACCGATTAACCTGCCATCACCAACTAGGACTCGATCTCCATGTACCACCTGTCTGACCAGTTCGGCACGTGCCACCGAAAACTCATTAGCGACAAATTTAATTGATCGTTCTCTAGCAATGCTGGAAAGTAGCGCTGCTTTACCGCCCGGGCCAGCGCACATATCCAACCAAGATTTGCCGGAAGCAACCTTGGCAAAAACTTCGGCGACCAACTGTGATCCCTCATCTTGAACACCAATTGCTCGGCTCTTGATTAGCGCTAGCTCCCCCGGATTACCCTTCCAATGTGCGCCGTACGGGGAGTATCTGGTTGCGATACCACCAATATCAATTAAGTCTTGCTGATTTGAGAAGCCAGGCCAAGCAACTAGGGTTGGCGTTGCAGCTTCATTATTTACCTTGAGCGCTAGCTCGACTTGGCGCCACTCCTTGAGCAGGTCATAATAAGCCGAAATAATCCACTCCGGATGTGAGTACTGGATGGACAAACGCTCGACCTGGTCAGAGATTTGCGCTAGCGGTGCAAACCAATCAGTTTGGGTTTTACGGGTTACATTTCGTAGTAAGGCATTAACAAAACTTGCCTTGGATTCACCCAATCGCTTGCGCGCAACTTCAACTGTGGCCGCCACAGCGGCATGATCTGGAATTCGCATTTCGTGAATCTGATGCACTCCCAAACGAGAAATATCTACAATACCTGGATCAACCTCATTCCAAGGTCGATCACTGATTTGCGATAACACCCAGTCATGCTTGCCCTGCATTCGAATCGTTCCGTACAATAATTCGGTAACTAAAGCGCGATCTCGTTGTTCGAATTTGCTAGCGTTGAGCGCCTGCGGCAACAGCAGATTGGAGTAACCCTGGTTGCGATTTACCTCAGTAAGTAGGTCAAAGGCCAACAACCGAGCGGCATCTGGTTTTGCAGCCTTGAAGGTATTGCGACGGGCTTCAACCAAAGCGCTCTCCGCCGCTTAATCTGGCCCCTCGTGCCCAAGCAATGGCTTTCATCTCCTTCTTTCCGGCCGGGGTTACTTCAAGAAGTTCAATACTTGTTGCGGCTCCACACTTAACGATAACTTTGTTGGAATCCAGGAAAATCTCGCCCGCAACTCCAAGGCAATCATGGGTTTCAATCACATGTGATACTTTGAAGACTTGCCCTTTCCAGATGGTCCATGCCCCCGGCTGGTAGGTAAATGCCTTCACCCGACGCACGATTTGTTCGGCAGTTTGCGTGAAATCTAGCTGCGCTTCACCTTTGGAAATCTTTGCCGCCATTGAGGCTACTCCAACTTGTGGTGTTGGCTCCAGCTCGGCTTGAATCATTTCAAACGCCTCCGAAATTGCCGGCACCCCTAATTGCGCCAGCTCTGCTAAAAGTTCAGCACTGCGCCATTGTCGATCGATAGTTAAGGATTTCTGAGTGTAGATCGGCCCAGTATCTATGCCCTTAGCTAATTTGAAGACTGTCACTCCGGTATGAAGCTCGCCATTTTCCAGCGCCCGTTGAGCTGGTGCTGCTCCCCGGTAGGCCGGAAGCAGCGAAAAATGTAGGTTAAGAAAACCATATTTTGGTAAATCTAAAATGAGTTCGGGGAGAATGAGGCCGTAACCAATTGTTAAGACTAGATCTAAATCTTCAATTTTCCCAATCAACTCCTTTGCCGATTCCGGTTTTAAAAGCTGAATCCCATGAGCAACCGCCCACTCGGCAATAATTGAAGCCGAAACCAGCCGACCACGACCGGCCGGACGATCTGGCTGGGTGATAACCAGCGCAACTTCATGTTCAGATTTAAGCAGCCAATCTAAGGTTGGCAAGGCTACCGCTGGCGTGGCGGCTACTCCCAACCGCACTAAGAGTTCCGACCGAAAATGGGGTGCGGTGAAACTTTGATTTCGAGCTTGCGATCATTGGCAGCGGCCAGATTAAACCACTCTGATTCCCGAATCTCCTTCATTGCCAGTTTACGAACTTGCTTTGAAAGTTTATCGATAAAAAGGACGCCATCGAGATGATCAGTTTCATGCTGCAGCGCCCGTGCCAGAAATTCGCTCCCTTCAATTGTTACCGGCTCTGCGTGCATATTAAAACCCCTTGCCACCGCCCGCATTGCTCGTGGCGTTTCATAACGAAGCTCCGGAAATGACAAACACCCTTCCTCGCCATCTTGCATTTCCTCACTTAACTCCAGGGTCGGGTTAACTAGATGGCCTATAGCCTCATCTACATCCCAGACAAATACCCGCAGCGGCACACCAATCTGCGGCGCCGCCAAGCCTGCCCCAGGGGCTGCTAACATCGTTTCAGTTAGATCCTGGATTAGCACTCGCAACTCCTTGTCAAAACTCACTACCGGAGCTGCCGGCGTCTTAAGCACCGGATCGCCAAATAAACGGATCTCCTGTATCGACATGTTGGCGAGTCTAGCAACTCATCAGAGTGAATATGGGTCCAGTCGCAGCGAGAGGACTCCCTTTTTAGCGATACTGCGCTTGCTTTGTAGCTCATGTAGCTTCGAACGTAACGCCGCTGATTCGTTCCGGGCCACCTGAATAACTATCTTGGATTCATCTTTTTGAACTGGCGTAGGACCAAAGATTTGTGCTGATTGTGGCATTCGACCAGCGGCTACCGCGGTGCGCAAGCCATTAGCTATTGCAATACTCTCGGTAGCTTCCAAAACCAGAATCGCAGCAGTCGCGATCGGAGGTAGTCCAAGTTCTTCTCGCTCAATTAGCTCTCGTTTCAACAATGGAACAACATTCCAGCGCGAAATTGCCGAGACGATTGGGTGTGTTTGATCGATTACTAAAAGCACAGCTCCACTGGCAGAAATAAGAGCGGAACTTTCAAAGAAAAATTCGCGGGCTCGCTCTTGGGTACGAAGATCGGTATGTGCAAAAAAACGGATGCCATCTAGTATTACCACCGCCGAGTAACCGCCCTTTACTTGCGGCTGCGCCCCGGGTGTAGCTAGAACTAAAGTTGGTTTAGCCTCAACTTCAGCCTTAATCACATTCCCGACTGAGATCACAACTGGAATATTTGGGAAAGCACGAGAAATTTCCTCGGCCGCCCTTTCAATTCCGCGGCCGGCAAGATACTGCTTGTCCCGATTGCAAAAGGTACAGCGCCAAGCAGCGAAGCTTTTCCCGCAATGCACGCATAGTGGTGGCCTTAATTTGGCGGCGACCGATAAACGACCGCCACAATCACAGATTGCGATGTTGCGACAGTGGGCACATAGCAGCGCATTTCCATACCCTTTCCGGGGAGCCAAAAAAAGAACTGGTCCGGTCTTGAGCGCTTTTCTAATCTCAGAAAATATTCGACCGGGGAGCAGGGTTCCATCAGAAGCCGAAAAAGCTTTTACATTTACTACCTCCTTCGAACTGCCAAACTTAACTTGGCCAGAATCTATCGCCAGCGCAACCTCAATCGAAGGCGAGTAACCAGTTAGTAAGAGCGAGCATCCTTCCTGCTTTGATCTCAGCTCTGCAACTGCTCTGACATTCCAACCGGGAGTTCGAATTTCATAATGATCGTAGGCAGATTCTTTAAACACAATGATCGTTGCAACTCCATGCAATGGAGCAAAGACCGCGGCCCGCGTCCCAACTACAACACATAACTCCTCATTCATGCATGATAAGAAATTAAGATAACGCTGAGCTCTTGGCATAGCTGCGGTCAATTTCAGGATTGGGCATGAAAGCATATTCAATCCGCTGATGATCCGATCCACATCGGTCTCATCAGGTGCAATCACCAGAACTGAACCCCGCTTCAACGCCGCTATCACCATTTCTTTGACCTGCAGGTGCGAAGGCACAAAGGGGCGGAGTGAGATAAATTCCAGTTTCCCCGTGGCAGAGGTTGTGTTTGACAAGCTCTTTTTCAAAAAAAACTTATCAACACTTGCAACTCGTGGTGGGATAGCAGATCGAATGATGTCCCATGGATTACCGGCATAATAGGCGGCAACGATGTCAATTAATTCCAATGATGTTTTGGTGGCCACTGGATGTGGCGAAAGCACTTTTGTGATGGTTTTTAGTGCACCTGCACGTAGCGGTGATGCAGTTCGTTCAACAATAATTCCTTCAACTTCTTTGTTTCCGAAATCGAGTTGAACTCGTACTCCAGTTAGCGCGGTACTGCTAAGAGTTTCGGGTACCAAATACTCATACAAATCAGCGAGATGAAAGAGACCCGTGTTAACCCGTACCCGGGCGATCGGAAATGTATGAGCCTTTGGACCGGAAGCCGGCGTTGCAACCTCGGCCTTTAATCTAAAGAGCCTAGCAGCGCCCACCAATTACTCAATTGCGTTTTGAAGTGCAGCAACTCGGTCGGTTCGCTCCCAAGTGAACTCTGGCAGTTCCCGACCGAAGTGACCATAGGCACTTGTTAGTGAGTAAATCGGCCGCAGCAAATCAAGGTCGCGAATGATCGCAGCCGGACGAAGGTCAAAGACCGAGACAACGGCATCTTGAATTCTTGCGACCGGCATTGTTTGCGTTCCAAAAGTTTCGACAAATACACTTACCGGTTGTGCTTTCCCGATGGCATATGCGACTTGCACCTCGCAACGGCGGGCAAGGCCGGCGGCAACAACATTCTTAGCCACCCAGCGCATGGCATAGGCGGCGGAGCGATCCACCTTTGAGGGATCTTTACCGCTAAAAGCACCGCCACCATGACGGGCCATTCCACCGTAGGTATCTACGATGATCTTGCGACCGGTTAGTCCAGCATCACCCATCGGCCCACCAATTACAAAACGTCCAGTTGGGTTGATTAGGATGCGCAAATCATTTTTTGGCAAATCAATTGTGGACAAGATTGGATTGATCACAAACTCAATAATCTCCGGGGTCAGTTTTTTTGTCACATCCACATCTGCCCCATGTTGGCTTGAGACCACCACCGTGTTTAAGGCAACCGCTTTATCACCATCATATTCAATCGTGACTTGCGTCTTTCCATCGGGGCGAAGGTAGGCAAGTGCGCCAGATTTGCGCACCTTGGTTAACTGCTGAGCTAGCGCATGGGCTAACCAAATTGGTAGCGGCATTAACTCTTGTGTGTCATCACATGCATAGCCAAACATCAGACCTTGATCTCCGGCACCTTGTTGATCCAGCGGATCAATAGCAGCTGAAACTCGATGCTCATAGGCATGATCAACACCCTGGGCAATATCCTGGGATTGTTGGCCGATCGAGATCGAAACTCCGCAAGAATTTCCATCAAAGCCCTTATCGGATGAGTCATAACCAATATTTAAAACTGTATCCCGCACAATTCCCATAACATCGGCATAACCATCAGTCGTAACTTCACCGGCGACATGCACCTGGCCAGTTGTTATCAGAGTTTCAACTGCAACTCGGCTCTTCTTATCTTGCGATAGCAGTGAGTCAAGAACTGCATCCGAAATCGCATCCGCGATCTTGTCTGGATGTCCTTCAGTTACTGATTCTGAGGTGAAAAGGCGCTTTGACATTAATTAACCTAACTGCCGGATGGCTTGATCAAGAAGTAAATTTCCTAGAGCGTCTTTGGAGACTTCCTCGACCGCTATATCCGCTTCATTACGTGTGAGAATCGTACCCATAGTCTGATCTTTCCCAAATATCGACCCACCTGAAACATCATTGACATAGATAATATCTAAGCCTTTGCGTTCGAGTTTCTGACGAGCCGCCAGCAGATGATCCTTGGTCTCAGCGGCAAAACCCACTAAAACCTGTCCCTTCCTGGTTTTACTGAGTTCGGCCAGCAGATCGGGATTTTCCACTAGTTCTATCGACCCCAAAAAGGTTTTTTTAATCTTTTCCTTTGAAAGCTGCTTCGGTTTCGCATCTGAAACTGCCGCACTCATGATCAAAATGTCACATAATGGAAATTGTTGCAACAACGCTTGGTGCATTTGATCGGCACTCTCCACATCAGTTACCTCAATACCGGTCAAAGCTTTGGTATCCACATTTGCCGCAATCAGGTGAACTTGCGCCCCACGGTTGCGGGCGGCTAGCGCGATTGCTATCCCCTGTTTGCCAGATGACCTGTTTCCGATAAATCTAACTGGGTCTATCGCTTCTCGGGTGCCACCAGCGGTTACCAAAACTCTTTTACCGCGCAGGTCCCTGACATTGCCGGTGATCAAATCGAAGTTGGCAATAATGGAGTTAGTTTCGGGGAACCGGCCGGGACCGATTTCACTTCCAGTCAACCGGCCTACCTCTGGCTCCATGACTATAAAACCACGGCTACGCAAAGTCGCAACATTTGCAACTGTTGCCGGATTCAGCCACATTACTGGGTGCATCGCCGGAACTAACATCTTTGGTACATCGGAGGCCAGTACCAAATTTGTTAGCAAATCATCGGCTCGACCAGCGGCTAATCTAGCCAGCAGATCTGCCGTTGTCGGAGCTATTAGAATGAAGTTGGCCTGATCGGCTAATACGATGTGTGGAACTGTATAAACCTTTTCCCAGAGTTGCGTGTTTACTGGCCTGCCGGAAAGCGCCTCCCAGGTTGCCTTGCCTACAAAATTCAAAGATGAAGGTGTGGGGACGACGGTAATTTGATATCCGCGATCTTGCAGCCGACGCAATAATTCGCAGGACTTATAAGCTGCGATTCCACCACCAACCCCGAGAATAACTTCTCGGCCTAGAAGTGACATTAGTGAAATTTAAGCGGTTGGCTCGAGATTTTCGATGGTAAGCAGACCTTCATTGATTTCGCGCAACGCAATCGAAAGCGGCTTCTCATGCACATGTGTCTCCACTAGCGGTCCGACATATTCAAGCAGGCCTTCTCCGAGTTGGGAGTAGTAAGCATTGATCTGACGAGCTCGCTTTGCCGCATACAAAACCAAGCTGTACTTGGAGCCGCTCTTGTTCAGAAGTTCGTCAATCGGTGGATTTGTGATGCCATCCATATTTATCCCCGCTCCATTGATCAATTAAGAGGCTAACTCTATCAGTTTTTGCACCACCGTCTCGACCTGGTCATTGATCACAACTACATCAAAAAAGGAGACCGCCGCTAACTCCTGCTGGGCCAATTCCAGCCTTTCGGCACGGCGGGCCGGATCATCAGTTCCGCGCCCTTCTAACCGGGCAACTAGCTCTTCCCAGGAGGGCGGCTCTAGAAAAACCAAAATGGATTTCGGTAAATGCGATTTTACTTGTTTGGCACCAGCAATTTCAATTTCCAGCAAGACATTTCTACCTAGCAGCAAAGCCTGCTCCACCTTGTCTTGTGGGGTTCCGTAGCGATTACCAGCAAACTCGGCCCATTCTAAAAATTCATCATTATTTATCATCGTTGAGAATTGTTCATCGCTAACAAAGTAATAATCATGACCCTCCGCTTCACTGCTTCGTGGCTTACGAGTTGTTGCACTCACACTGATCCAAAAATCCCCCGCTTCCCGCAGTTTTTTTGCCACCGTACTTTTACCAACTCCACCTGGACCGGAAAGAATAATGAGTTTTCCTGGTTTGATAGCATGTTCAGATTTCATGAATTCGTTTCGAAGTTCCTTAATTTGGTGACGTCCTAAACCTTGAATTCGACGAGTTGGTGAGATACTTAATCGCTCCATTAGGGATTGCGCACGTATTTTTCCAACCCCAGTAAATGATTCGAGTAACTCTTTAACCCGCATCTTTGCAATCGCATCTTCATTTTTTGCGATCTCTAATATTGTAGCTATCGAAAATTCACCATTTTTAATTTTAAGTTTCACCTCTGCCCGCCGCTTGCGAGCGTGGGCTGCTTTTTGCAATGCCTGTTTTCGCTGATCATCCGAAAGCACCGGTGGTAAACCCATGGGATAAATCTAGTGGCTAAATAAAAAGATCCGAAGCAATTTCGCTCGTGCGATCAGACATTGCGCTGGCACCTTTACTCCAACTTTGGGTAATAGGGCGACCTATTACCACTAATGAGGCGCCGGCCATGATTGCAGCACGAGGCGTCATGGTGCGTACTTGATCATCGCTGCCGGCAGATTCGGCCGGTCGTGCACCGGGAGTAATTATGATTGGCACTGGACCTAACACTTGGCGGATCGCTGATATTTCCAAGGGTGAACAAACAATTGCGCCTGCCCCAGAAAGTATTGCTAGTTTTGCTAATACGATCGCGCTTTCAACTGCATTATTAGCAAAGCCGATGTCGATTAAATCAGATTCGGCTAAGGAAGTCAGGATTGTTACCGCGGCAATGTGAGTCTGTGGTGCTGATTCCACCGCCGCCTTAATCATTGAACTGCCCCCAGTTGCATGTACGGTTAGAAACTTCGGCGCCAAATTGGCAACCGCTTTTGTTGCACCACTTACTGTGTGCGGAATGTCATGGAGCTTAAGATCCAAAAAGATCTCAGAATCAGTGACATCTTTGATTGCATTGACCCCATCGGCCCCAAAGGTGAGAAAAAATTCTAAACCTAATTTATATACTGAGACCCAATCTTGGGTTGCCTTTACCCAGGCAACAGCGGTTGAAATATCCGGAGTATCAACGGCTAAAACGATCGGGGCTTTAGCCATTTGCTTGCCCTTCCAGACGATGGGCGAAACCAATTGCTTGCTTCAATGAGGTAAAACCTCGATCTATCAGCATTTGCTTTAATTCACTTTGAATAGCCATGATCGCGGTGGGGTTTCCAAAACTGGCGGTACCAATTGCCACACCACTTGCACCTGCCAAAATCATTTCCAAGGCATCTTTACCGCTAGCGACACCTCCCATACCCAAAATTGGTGTATTCGGAAGTGCCGCATGCACTTGGTAGATGGCTCGAACCGCTATTGGTCTAATTGCCGGACCTGATAATCCCCCAGTCTTGCCAGCCAAATGCGGCCGCATCGTGTCAACATTGATAACCATTCCTAAAACCGTATTGATTAGCGCTAAACCATCAGCACCTGCATCAACTACTCCGCGGGCAATCGAAACCAAATCAGTTACATCAGGTGAAAGTTTGGCAATAATTGGCAGCTCTCCCCCGATAGCTTTACGTACGCCATCGATAACTCGACGCGAGCTTTCCGGATCGCAGGCAAACACCAGTCCCCTATTTTCTACATTGGGACAAGAAATATTCACCTCGATAGCGCTAATACCAGAAACTGAACGCAATTTGCGAGCCAGCATTGCATACTCCGCAACCGATTCACCCGCAATTGAAACTATGATCCGAGCCTTTTGTGTGACTAAGTAAGCAATATCTTTCATCAAAAAGGCGTCTATTCCCGGACCTTGCAAACCTATTGAATTAAGCATTCCGCTGGGAGTTTCTGCCATGCGCGGGGTAGCTCTTCCGGGTCGCATTTTTGACATGACCGACTTAGTTACTACCCCACCCATTTCCCGCAACGGGAAGAACTGGGCTAACTCGCCTCCGGAACTAGCGCACCCGCTGGCGGTAAAAGTTGGGGCTGGGAACCAGGCATTTCCGATAGTTGTGGAAAAATCTAAAGTACTCACAGTCCTTTACCAACCTGATTCCAGGCCACCTTTGCGCCATCCATTACTGGTCCATCGATACATGATCGAAGCATTGAAATGGAACCATCCTCATTGCTAACTGGTAAGACGCAGGTCATACAAATTCCAAAACCACAAGCCATGGCTTCTTCAACGGCACATTGATGAACAATATCTAACGCCTCGGCGATCTTACTAATTGCCGCGAGCATACTCATCGGTCCACATGAATATATTACCGCGATCTTGAGATCTTTAATCAAATCTGGAATTGGATCTGTTACGCGGCCGGTTTGACCCATTGAACCATCTTCGGTGTAGATGCGCATTGAATTAACGCAGCGTTTGCCTTCCATGGGTGCATATATTTTGGAAGAAGTACTTGCCCCCAAAAGTATATCAACCCGACAACCACGGGCATTTAAAAGTTCTGCTAAGCCAAATAGTGGTGCAGATCCATAACCGCCACCCACTAGTAATACCGGGACCGCCTCAGTCGGAATACCAAAAGCGGTTCCCAATGGAGCAACGATATCGATCAGCACGCCTTCGCCTTGGCCACACAACCAAGAACTTCCCTGACCATATGGTGCAATAATTAACTCCATCGTTCCACCAAATGTTGAACTCGTTGCCACTCTAGAAATCGCAAAGGCTCGCCGAAGAACCATGGCAGAGTTTTCGCCTCCCACTTTGATGGCTACAAAATTTCCGGGTTTGCAGGAAGCCGCGAGATCGCCGATATTTAAAATTAGCTGGTGGTATTGACCCACTCGCTTATTGCTGATGACGGGTGCTAAAATTTGCTGTGCGCCTTTGTTAATTGATTGCATCTAGGCTAACCACTCTTGCAGCGAGCGAATGCTTAGCGGTCTACTTTGCAGAAATTTAATACCTTCAACCGCAGCACTAAAACCGGCGGTGGTGGTAATACATGGAATGGATCGTTGTACCGCAGCAGTACGGATCGCCCAACCATCAGCCCGGGTGCCTCGGCCAACAGGTGTATTGATCACTAGCTCAATCTCGCCGGCATTAATCATCTCAACAATTGTCTTTTCCCCCATCGGACCGGTGCCTTCCGAGTTTTTCCGAACTGTAATGCAAGCAACGCCATTTTCTCTTAAGAACTTAGCAGTTCCATCTGTAGCAAGAATGCGAAACCCTAGCGAAACAAGTTTAACTGCGGGTTCGATCCCAGTAGCTTTGTCCTTGTCGGCCAATGAAATAAAGACTGTTCCATTTTTTGGCAAAGGGCCAAAGGATGAAATCTGACTCTTAGCGTAACTTTCACCAAATGTTGGAGCAATACCCATAACTTCACCAGTTGAACGCATTTCTGGTCCAAGAACCGCATCTACCCCGCGCCCATCAGTGCGGCGGAAGCGATTCCATGGCAAGACTGCTTCTTTAACGCTAACTCCGCGCGCAACTCCATCGCCCTGACTTGGTAGCAATTCTTCTTTTCGTAGCTCGGAAATAGTTGAACCAACCGAAATTCGGGCAGCCGCCTTTGCTAATGCCACTCCGCTGGCTTTGCTAACAAAAGGTACGGTCCGTGATGCGCGTGGATTGGCTTCCAGCACATACAAAACATTATGTGCAATCGCGAATTGAATATTTATTAAACCTCTAACTCCGACGGCGCGTGCGATTTTCTCAGTTGCTACACGTATCTCATCTAATTGCTGATCGGTAACGGTCATGGATGGAAGTACGCAGGCACTATCACCACTATGTATGCCAGCCTCTTCGATGTGTTCCATAACGCCACCCAGAAAAAGTTCCACACCATCGAACAAGGCATCGACATCAATTTCAATTGCATTATCTAAGAATCGATCTACTAGCACCGGATGATCGGGAGTAATATCCGTTGCCCGAGTGATGAAGCCGGCTAATGCGGTATCGTCATAAACAATCTCCATGCCACGCCCACCAAGAACATAGGAAGGGCGAACAAGAACTGGATAACCAATAGTTTGCGCAATAGTGATTGCTTCAAATTGTGATGAAGCCATACCAAATTTCGGTGCGGCTAAACCTTGTTCGATCAAAATTTTGCCAAAGGCGCCACGTTCTTCGGCCAAATTGATCGCATCAGGTGATGTTCCAAGAATCGTTACTCCATTTGCTTTCAAAGCTTGCGCCAAATTAAGCGGCGTCTGCCCGCCCAATTGGGTTATTACACCCAAAACTGGACCCGCCTGGGTCTCTGCATGTACAACTTCTAGTACATCTTCCAAGGTGAGTGGTTCAAAATACAAGCGATTACTAGTGTCATAATCAGTTGAAACCGTTTCTGGATTGCAATTAATCATCACCGTTTCATAACCTGCAGCGCGTAAAGCAAAGGAGGCGTGAACACATGAATAATCAAACTCAATTCCCTGGCCAATTCGATTAGGGCCACTACCAAGAATTATTACTGCAGGTGTGGCTCGTGACTTAACTTCAGTCTCCTCTTCATAACTCGAATAGTGATAAGGGGTAAAGGCCTCGAACTCAGCTGCGCAGGTATCAACAGTTTTGTAGACCGGCCGTATGCCTAAATGATGCCGGGTTTTTCGAATCTCATCCTCAGTGGAAGCACGCAAAGTTGCGATTTGAGCATCGGAAAAGCCTTGCGACTTTGCTCTTCGCAGTAACTCTGCCGAAAGTTCACCAGGTTGTGCGATAACAGCGGCTTGGGCGTTGATAATTTCGATCTGTCGCAAATACCAAGGATCAATCTTGGTAGCTTCAAATATTTGATCGATTGTTGCGCCCGCCCACATAGCCTTCTGCAACTGTTGCAATCGGTACTCAGTAGGTATTTTAATGGCATTGAGCAGGCTAGCGAACTCCTCCTGTGAAACTGATGGCCAAGTGAAGGTTGCCTCCTTGCGCTCTAAAGATCGCAGCGCCTTCATCAGCGCCTCCGAAAAAGATCGACCAATCGCCATTGCCTCGCCAACGCTTTTCATCGTAGTGGTCAATCGTGGATCAGCATCGGCAAATTTTTCAAAGGCAAAACGTGGAACCTTAACAACGACATAATCTAAGGTAGGTTCAAAAGAGGCGGGTGTGACCTTCGTGATGTCATTTTGAATCTCATCTAAGGTGTAGCCGATGGCCAGTTTTGTCGCAATTTTTGCGATTGGGAATCCGGTCGCTTTCGATGCTAGTGCACTCGATCGGGAAACCCGCGGATTCATCTCGATCACAATTATTCGACCATCTTTGGGATTGACGGCAAATTGAATGTTGCAACCACCGGTATCGACTCCTACTTCCCGGATAATATCAATCGATAAATCGCGTAGTTTCTGATACTCAACGTCAGTAAGAGTCATTGCTGGAGCAACTGTTATTGAATCACCTGTATGTACACCCATTGGATCTAAATTTTCAATAGTACACACTATGACAACATTGTCTTTGCGATCCCGCATCACTTCTAGTTCGTACTCTTTCCAACCTATGATTGACTCTTCCAATAGCACTTCGGAGGTCGGACTGTGCCTTAGTCCAGCTCCAGCAATTTGTCGTAATTCAGTTTCATTAAATGCGATCCCAGATCCAAGTCCGCCCATTGTGAAGGAGGGACGAACAACTACTGGATAACTTAGTTCGATTACCGCCGAAAAAATCTCTTCCATCGTGTGGCAGATTCTGGATTTAGCCGATTCTCCCCCAACTTTTTCCACGATTCCTCTAAAGAGTTCCCGATTCTCGCCGCGTTGAATCGCAGCTACATCAGCACCAATAAGTCGAACCCCATACTTTGCTAAAGTTCCACGCTCATGTAAACCGATCGCAGCATTTAACGCTGTCTGTCCTCCTAATGTCGCCAAAACAGCATCAGGTTTCTCAAGAGCAATGATGCCTTCAATGATTTCAGGAGTAATCGGTTCAATATATGTTGCATCAGCAAACTCAGGATCGGTCATAATCGTTGCTGGATTGGAGTTAACTAAAATAACTCGAATGCCCTCGGCGCGAAGAACTCGACATGCTTGGGTACCTGAATAATCAAATTCACAAGCTTGCCCTATAACGATTGGACCAGATCCAATTACCAGAACGCTCTTGATTGAAGTATCTACCGCCATTAAACACGCGCCTTTGTCTGCATCAGTTCAATAAACCGATCGAACAGATATGCGGCATCATGCGGGCCGGCCGCGGCTTCTGGATGGTACTGAACTGAAAAAGCCGCCAGATCTAAAAGTCGCAATCCTTCTACTACACCGTCATTGAGGCAGGTATGGGTAACTTCGCCACGGCCAAATACCGTTGTAAACTCTTTGTCGGTGGGTGCGGAAACCGCAAAACCATGATTATGTGCAGTTATTTCAACTTTGCCAGTGCTTTTATCAATGACTGGTTGATTGATACCGCGATGGCCAAACTGCAATTTATAAGTTTCAAAACCTAAAGCTCGGCCCAAGATTTGATGACCAAAACAAATTCCAAAAATTGTCACTTCGGCAAGCAGTAGAGAGCGAACTACTTCAACAACCTCGCTCATTGCTGCTGGATCCCCCGGGCCATTTGAAAGAAAAACTCCATCTGGTTCAATCGCAAGGATCTGTTCTAGCGTTGAGTTGTACGGCATTACATGAACTTCGACTCCACGCTCTGATAGCGCCTTTGGAGTCGCACTTTTGATCCCTAGATCCAATGCCGCAACTTTAAATTTCCTGCCCCCGATGGCCGGAACTACATATGTTTGTCGGGTCGACACATCTTTAACGAGGTAGGCCCCAGCCATTGCTTCCGTTTTTCTGACTTCTACTACCATCTCTTCTCGAGTTAGATCCAAACCCGAAAAAATTCCCACTCGCATTGCTCCACGATCACGAAGATGACGGGTGATGGCACGAGTATCCACAGCTTGAATTCCGATTATGTTTTGTGCAATTAACTCAGATTCAAGATCATTTTCAGCTCGCCAGTTCGAAGTTAAAGTTGAAGGATTTCTAACCACAAATCCACTCACCCAAATCTTTTTCGATTCGTTATCGGTGGAGTTCACTCCGGTATTTCCGATGTGCGGAGCAGTCATGATGACAACTTGTTTATGATATGAAGGATCGGTAAGAGTCTCTTGATAACCGGTCATTCCCGTTTGAAACACCGCTTCCCCAAAACTTTTGCCAGTCGCTGCCCAGGATTGACCTTCGAAAATTCGGCCATCATCTAATACCAGATATGCGTTACTCATTATCTACCCCCATCTTTTGCACCTTGGCATCAATTACCGTCGCCTGGCCCTTGAAGAAGGTGTGTGTGATTACACCTGGTAGTTCCTGGCCATGGTAGGGAGTATTACTTGATTTTGAAAGGAGTAAATCGCGATCTACCCGCCATTTTAGGGTTGGATTTATCACAACTAGATTTGCAATCGAGCCTACAACGATAGCTTGGCCCTGATTTTCATATCCTCCGATACGCGCAGGAGCAGTGGACATACGGTCAGCAACTTGTTCCCAGTTGATCAAACCCGAATCCACCATAGTTTTTTGGATAATAGATAAAGCGGTTTCTAATCCCAACATTCCAAATGCGGCCGCTTGCCATTCACATTCCTTGGCTTCAGTAGGATGTGGCGCATGATCAGTTGCGACAATATCAATGATTCCTTCTGCTAAACCTTCGCGCAACGCCTGTACATCGGCCTCGGTTCGAAGCGGCGGATTGACCTTGTAGACTGGATCATAACTCTTAGCTAACTCATCGGTAAGCAGCAAGTGATGCGGTGTCACTTCTGCGGTTACATTTATTCCTCGAGCCTTAGCCCAACGAATAATTTCGACACCTCCTGCAGTTGTTAAGTGACATATGTGCAAACGTGATTGCACATGATCGGCCAGCAAAACATCACGAGCTATAATTGCTTCTTCAGCTACGGCTGGCCAACCTTTTAGGCCAAGACGAGCTGACACATAGCCCTCATTCATTTGCGAATCAATGGTCATCCGTGGATCTTGCGCGTGTTGAGCTATCACCCCGCCAAATTTTTTTATGTATTCAAGTGCTCTACGCATCACAAGTGGATCAAAAACACAGTTTCCATCATCACTAAAAACGCGAACACGTGCGACCGAATCAGCCATTGCACCAATCTCGGAAAGTGCTTCACCTTTGAGCCCTTGGGTTACCGCGCCGATTGGAAAGACATCTAACAAACCGGCTGCCTGACCCAGCCGATAAACTTGTTCTACTACTCCAGCAGTGTCGGCAACCGGAGATGTGTTGGCCATCGGAGAAAGTGCGGTAAATCCCCCTTTTGCTCCAGCTCGGCTACCCGATAAAACCGTTTCTGCATCCTCGCGTCCTGGTTCCCGCAAATGTGTGTGTAAATCAACCAGACCTGGCAAAACGATGGATGCAGACGCATCCACGATTACTGCATCAGGGTGTGATAAATCCTTACCCATGGCGGTGATCATGCCATTCTCGATCACAATGTCACTTTTTTTTGCATTCGGCAGGGTTACGCTTTTAATAAGAAACTTTGATCCCCTCATTTACTTGCTCCCTACTTCTAACGCTGCACCGGCAAGCAACACATACAAAATTGCCATTCTCACACTTACTCCATTAGCAACTTGCTCGGTGATTACCGAACGCGCGCTATCGGCAACTTCAGCCGAAATCTCTAGACCACGATTCATAGGTCCTGGGTGCATCACGATCGCACCACTCTTCATTTTATCCATTCGGTCAGCATTTAGACCAAAGTATCTGGAGTACTCACGAGCATTTGGAAAGAACAGTTCGCTCATGCGCTCTTGCTGAACACGCAACATCATTACAGCGTCAACATGAGGGATTACTAAATCCAAATCATAGGAAACCGTGCATGGCCACTTATCGACACCAACCGGTAACAAGGTCGGTGGTGCGACCAAAGTTATATTTGCGCCAAGTAAAGCAAGGAGTAACACATTTGAACGGGCGACTCTTGAATGCAAAACATCTCCTACGATCGCAACCCGCACCCCTTCCAGATCACCTGCGCCATTGCCAAGATGTTTGCGAATAGTGAAGGCATCTAACAACGCCTGACTTGGATGTTCATGCGTTCCGTCCCCGGCGTTAATCACAGTTCCAGACATCCATTGACAATCAGCCAATCTCTGGGCCGCGCCTGATGCGCTATGGCGAATAACCACAGCATCGGCGCCCATGGCTTGCAATGTCAAAGCTGTATCTTTCAATGATTCACCTTTACTGATACTTGACCCCTTGGCAGAGAAGTTAATGACATCGGCAGATAATCGTTTAGCAGCAGCCTCAAAAGAGATTCGGGTACGCGTAGAATCCTCGGCGAAGAGATTTACGATTGTTCGACCTCGAAGGGTAGGAAGTTTCTTAACTTGGTTATCTCCTACTCTTGCAAGTTCAGTCGCGGTATCCAAAATTAAAATTGCCTCATTGAAAGAAAGATCAGCAATCGAAAGTAAGTGACGCATTACTTGACCGGCCCTTCGATACTGACTTCATCTCGACCATCAATTTCACTTAAGAAAACCTTGACCGATTGATCTAGCGATGTCGGAAGGTTCTTGCCAACAAAATCAGCCTTGATGGGCAGTTCGCGATGACCACGATCAACTAATGCGGCAAGTTGCACAGTTCGGGGACGACCAACTTCGCCCAAGGCATCTAAGGCTGCCCGAATAGTTCGACCGGAAAATAAAACGTCATCAACTAGAACCACATCTCGGCCTTCAATTCCAGTTGCTGGAATATTTGTTGGCATAATAGCTCGCAGTGGGCGCAACCGAAGATCATCGCGATGCAATGTTATGTCGAGCGTTCCCCAGCTGACTTTTTCGCCTTCGATTGCAGAAATAATGATTGCAATGCGCGCGGCAAGATGGGCACCACGGGTAGGGATACCTAGCAAAACAAGATTGGTTGAACCCTGGTTTCGTTCAAGAATTTCGTGAGAAATCCGGGTTATCGCTCGGGAAATTTCCGGTGCCGACAGCGCTACGCTCATTTAAATCTCCTTTCCCACCTCTCTGGATGGGTCGTTAAAGGATGCGTCCACAACTATAGCAGTAAGATCGATTTACTGTGGATAAGTTCTACCCTGCTATTCGACTCTGGCCTACCGTGGTGTTTATGACAACCATCCACACCCAGAACCAGCTCGCATCCCTACAATCCCGAATCCGCCAATTACGTGAAGCTCGACATCTCACTTTGTTAGATGTGGAAAGAGTTTCCGAAGGGCAAGTATCTGCTATCGCTTTAGGTAGTTATGAACGAGGAGATCGTCAGATGAGTGTTGCGAAACTTTTAAGTATTGCAACACTTTATCAATTGCCGGTCACCGAACTTTTTGGCGAGAAACCAAGATATTTTCAAGCTGGACGCATCACTATTGATATTCGCAAACTCCAAAAAAGCCAGGATCCAGAGGCACAACAACTAATCAGCGTTTTAGCAGTGATTGCTAAGCGCAGAGGTGACTGGAATGGCGAAATAATGTCGCTTCGCCACAACGACATGGATAATCTTTCAATTTTTACCGGTTTCGCAATCGAACAAATAGAATCGATTGTTACAAAATTTGGATTTGCTAGATCGAAATAGCGTCTTTAATGGCGGAGATCCGACCTAGCACTCCGTGGATGTACTTGCAGGAGTCATCACTGGACAGCTCCTTTGCTAGAGTTAATGCCTCATCGATTGCCACACTGGTCGGCACCGAGGTCGACCACAAAATCTCATAAATTCCAAGGCGTAAAATATTTCTATCAACGACTGGTAGCCGATCCATATCCCAACCGTGCGCATAAATTGTTATTAATTCATCAATTTTACGCCGATTAGCGGCAACGCCATTAACTAACTCGCGGGTGTACTCACGAATAGGTCTGGCATCAGGCCCATCCTCTGGGATGTCGCGCGCAATTAAGGTATCAACTAAGTTTGTGCCACGAATATCCGTTTCATACAACAGATCTAAGGCCTGTTTGCGCGCCTTACTTCTGGCCGACACTAGTTAGCGCGACCTTGGTAGGAACCATCACGGGTGTCAACCAAAATAACTTCATCTTGCTTGATAAATAATGGCACCTGAACCTCAATCCCAGTCTCAACGCTCGCTGGTTTGGTACCGCCGGAGGAACGATCACCCTGGATTCCTGGTTCGGTATAGGTAATTTTCAGTGGAACTGATGCTGGCAGCTCCAGATACAGTGGATTGCCTTCATTAACAGCAACAATCGCTTCGGTATTTTCCAGCATGTAATTTGCGGCATCGCCCACAGTTTCCGCACTAATTGTCATCTGGTCAAAACTCTTTGTGTCCATAAAAACGAAGTCATCACCCTCTTTGTAAAGGTATTGCATTTCCCGTTTTTCCAGAATCGCTATATCGACCTTTACTCCGGAGTTGTAAGTTCTATCTACAACCTTGCCGCTTAGTACTGACTTTAATTTAGTGCGAACAAATGCGGGACCTTTGCCAGGCTTTACATGTTGGAACTCAACTACTGTCCATAGTTGTCCTTCGATATCAAGGGTCATCCCATTTTTAAGGTCATTTGTTGTTGCCACAGCTAATCCACCCACTCTTTATCTCAATGTTAATAAGTACTGAAGGGGTAAGGATACCCGTAGCAATAGGGTGCTTTGTGCTACCTAACCACTAAATTTGTTAGCGCAACAATCGCCAAAACATAAGAATCAGCGCCAAAACCAGCAATTGTTCCATTGGCCACTCCCGAAATAACCGAAGTGTGACGAAACTCCTCGCGTGCTAATGGATTGGAAAGATGAACTTCAATGAGTGGGGCTTTCACCAACTCTGCCGCATCTCGAATTGCATATGAATAATGGGTAAAGGCGGCTGGATTGATAATGACGGGTGTGTTGTTATCAGCTGCTTCATGCAACCAACTTATGATCCTCGCTTCTTCATCGCTTTGCCGTACATCTGCAGCAAAACCATGTTTAGTGGCAGCCATTTCGATCATAGATTTAAGCTCGGGATAATTAAAATCACCGTAAATAGCAGAGTCGCGAATATCTAGTCGGGAAAGGTTGGGACCGTTTATTACCAGGATCTTCATGAACTGATTCTCTCATAAGCCCCCGCTAGTTCGGAGGAGGTTAAATCTTCCAACCGCAGGGTTGTTCCAATGCCCGTTAACACAACAAATCGAATTTTTGTGCCGCGCGACTTCTTATCTAAGGCCAACATCGGTAGCAATTTCGGCCAAGCAGCTCGGTGGTAAGAAATAGGCAGACCATAACAAGTAAGAATTTGTCGATGCAGCGCGACCTCATCTTTTGTTAGCAGACCACGAGCGGCTGCTAATTCAGCCGCATAAATTAAACCAATGGAGACCGCCTCACCATGTCGAAGTTGGTACTTTGCATGAACCTCGATTGCATGACCAAGTGTGTGACCATAATTGAGTACCTCGCGCGCAAAACTTTCCTTAAAATCGATGCCAACTACACCAGCTTTCACCGCAACCGCACGTTGAATCAACTCCATAAGTGTTGCTAAATTATCGCGCAGTGAGCCAACCGTGTTGCGCCTTGCTAGTTCCAGAATTTTCGGATCGGAGATGAAACCACACTTGATCACTTCAGCCATGCCAGCGGCGAAATCACGATCAGGCAAACTCATAATCCATGACGGATCGATCACTACTGCAATCGGTGAATGAAAAGCTCCGATTAAATTCTTTCCGTAATCTGAATTAATGCCGGTCTTGCCGCCAATCGCTGCATCAACCATCCCCGATAACGAGGTCGGGACCCCTACCCAATCGATGCCGCGCAGCCATGAGGCAGCCGCAAATCCAGCCAAATCTGTAATTGCGCCGCCGCCGACGCCAATTATGAGGTCGGAACGCGTTATCCCGATCTCCCCTAACCAGTTCCAGAGCGTCGAAAGTGAGTTAATGGTTTTTCCAGCTTCTCCATCTGGTACCTGAAAAATATGCAGTTCACAATCTAAGTTTGCTAATGAGGTTAGATCTGGGATAAAACCATCGGAGACGATGACCGCAACTCTTGTGCGTCCAGCTACTAACTTTACTAATTGGCTAGACCAATCAGAACCAATAATCACTTGGTACTGCTTTTCGGCTGCAACCGTTATTGAAATCATCGGATCTCCTTTGCTAAAAGATTTATGATTTGATTAATACTCATGTGATCTACCTTAATCGAGAGGGTTGCCAACTTCTCATAAATTGGTCGTCGACTCTCACTTAGTGCTTGCCATTGGGCTCGGGGATTGCCCAACAAAAGTGGGCGATCGCGATTGAAGCCGACTCGGGGTGCAGCTATCGCAAGTGAAACGTCAAGAAAAATAATGTGTGAATTAGATTTGGAAATTTCTTGCTGGGCCTGCTCGCTGATCGGCGCTCCTCCCCCAAGACTAATGACACAACCATCCGATAACAGCACCGTTTTTAGGGCATCAAACTCGATCAAACGGAATGCTTCTTCGCCATCATCAATGAAAATGTCAGAAATCTTTTTTTTCGCGGCGTTGGCGATGATCAGATCTGTATCAAAAAAGGGGAGCTGTAGACGTTTCGCCAATGCCCTACCGACTGAGCTTTTGCCGCATCCGGGCGGACCAATTAAGATAATTTTCTTCATGAACAATTACTTATAATTTAAATGGAAAATGTATGACTCATAATTACGGCGGGTCTCGGAGACCGAGTCACCGCCAAACTTTTCTAATACCGCTTGCGCCAGTACTAGCGCGACCATAGCTTCAGCTACAACGCCAGCGGCCGGGACGGCACATACATCGGAGCGTTGGTTTATCGCCTTCGCGCCTTCGCCCGTAGCAAGGTCGATCGTGTCTAAAGCTTTAGGGACGGTAGAAATGGGTTTCATAGCAGCCCGTACCCGTAAAACCTCACCGTTAGACATTCCACCTTCGGTACCGCCGGCCCGATTCCTTCGTCGCACGATCTTGCCAGCAGCATCCTTTTCGATTTCATCATGGGCAACTGATCCACGACGGGTAGCAGTTTGGAAACCATCGCCGATTTCAACACCTTTGATCGCTTGAATTCCCATAACACCTGCGGCAAGTCGGGCATCAAGGCGACGATCCCAATGCACATGTGATCCTAAACCGGGTGGCATATTAAAAGCCAAAACTTCAACAACTCCTCCCAGAGTATCGCCATCTCGATGTGCGGCTTCGATCTCGGCAATCATTTTTTCGCTGGTTGATGAATCTGCGCAGCGAACCGGATCCTGATCGATGCGGCTCATATCCCCTGCATGTGGAAGTGGTGCATCTTCGGCAACTCGCACACCTCCGATTGACAACACATGACTTAAAATAGTAATTCCAACGCTTTGCTCAAGAAAGTTGCGCGCCACCGCGCCAAGTGCGACTCTGGCCGCAGTTTCGCGCGCACTTGCCCGTTCTAGGATTGGGCGGGCATCAGTTAGATTATATTTTTGCATTCCGACTAAATCTGCATGACCAGGACGTGGTCTAGTCAAAGGTGCATTGCGAGCTAGCTCATTAATTTCTGCTTCTGGCACCGGGTCGGCCGACATAATTTTTTCCCATTTTGGCCATTCTGAGTTGCCCACTTGAATTGCAATTGGCCCACCCTGAGTTAACCCAAGCCTTACGCCACCCAGAATACTCACCTTGTCTGCTTCAAAATTTTGTCTAGCCCCACGACCAACTCCAAGGCGCCGCCGTTGCAGATGAAAATCTATATCCGCCGTTGTTACCGATACCGAAGCCGGAATACCTTCTACAATTGCACTAAGTGCCTGACCGTGTGACTCTCCTGCAGTTAACCAACGCATATGGGTATTGTTGCAGATTAGATCGGTATCTCGTTGCCAAATATGTCACTCACGCCAAAAAGTAACACTTAAATAGGGCAGCTCATTCGAGCTACCTTGAAGTCAAGTTGTGGAATCAGCTAAAGCAGTCAGGGCAGCCTTGCGCATGAGCGAAGAGAGTTGCAATCGATCAACTTGCATACCTGAAAATATTTCTATCTGTGAAATAGCTTGTTGCACCAAAAGCTGGATTCCATCAATTGCATTTAAACCTTGCTCGCGCCAATGTAATAATAACTGGCTTGGCCAAGGGTGATAAAGAACTTCAAAATAGCTGCCGATCGGCTTGGACACGGAATCGATAAAGAAATCAGCTGCCGTACCCGGAGTTGTATTAACCACTAAATCTGCTGAGTTGATCAAAGCCGTCTTAGCCCAAGGGTGAAAAACTAGTGTCGAATTGGGGGCGGCAGATCGAAGCAGATTTTCTCTATCAGGATTTCTATTAATAATGTGAATCTCTCGACTAATGCCATCGCAAGCCGCGACTACTGCGCGGGCGGTAGCGCCAGCACCAATAAGCAAGACAATGCCAGAAATTTCAGCGCCATTGGATTGCGCAGCCTGGAGGAAACCATCAACATCGGTACTAGTTAGATGCCATTGGCTATCAACTTTGTGCAACGTATTTCCGCTAGAAATTTGACGTGCTAAGTCTGAGACAAAATGCGCAACAGTTAAAGCCTCCTCCTTCAAAGGCATGGTCAGGGATAATGCATTCAATTCATCATGAGTATCGAGAAATGTTTGCAGCTGACCGGACCTGACCTCAAAATATGAATACTCCCCCTCAATCTCTAGGTGGGTATATGCGGTGCGGTGCAACACTGGGCTGAGTGAGTGTGAGATTGGGAATCCAAGGACCGCTGCTTTAATCAATTAAAAGCACCCTCCTTTCTATTTTTCACATACAAAGCTTTCCAGGCATTGAACTCATCAATAGATTTAGTGAAGCGAGTATCACCTGGTGCAACTGTAATAAAAAATAGCCAATCACCTGCTACCGGATTTAGGGCCGCAAGAATCGCAGCGACTCCTGGACTTCCAATCGGCCCCGGCGGTAATCCGTAGCGTTTGTAAGTGTTATAGGGTGATTTTAGCAAGGTTGACTGAGTGCTCAGAAAGATTTGACCCCGAATTTTCTTCACAAAATGAACTGTGGAATCCATTTGCAGTGGCATATCAATTTTCAAGCGGTTATAGATAACCCTAGACACTTTGGCAAAATCTTCAGCGTCACCTTCGGCTTGGATGATTGATGCAATGATAAGCAACTGCATGGGCGAGTACTCAACCGAAGCATTAAATATTTTTTTGGCATTTGCATCGCTTGTGAATCGATCCACCATAGCCTGCACCGCTTGCACCGCTGTGGTCTCCTTAGCAAATGCGTATTGTGCTGGGAAAAGCAAACCTTCCGGATCGTTAAAACCATTTGGAAGTTGGGCGATTTTTAAGGCTCGCGCAACATCTGCTGCCCTAAAACCATAAGAAATTAATGCGGCAACAACCTCACTCTTCCACCCCCCTTCAAATATCTTGATTAGGTTCGGAATTCGATTTGGATCCAAAAGTTGCGCCAAAGCTTGCGTTGCGGCTATCTTTAAAGTGATCCGGTGACTACCAGGTGCAATTTGCTTGGAGCTAGGATCGGCAACGGCAACTCGAAAAAAAGCAACAGCAGATTTGGTGACTCCACTATCAAAAAGAATTTGCGCTATATCAGAACCACTAGCACCGGCAGGTATCTCAACCACAACCTCTGGCGCACCTTGTATCTGGTTTTGTATTGCAAAATCTGGAGTACTAGGGCTTTTCGAGCGAAGCATGAACAAGGAAATAGCCAGGATAATTATTAAAATGAAGGCAATCGCAACACCTTTCATTTTTTTCACTTCTTGCCCTTCTCAATCTCGAGTGCGAACTCTAATATTGCAACTGCTGCCGCCATATCGATGAAATCCCTAGAACTCTTTGCACTTCTTCCCGCTTCTCGCAACTGCCTAGCTGCCGAAACTGTACTCATTCGTTCATCGATTAATTCGATCGGAATTTGGATTAAACCCTTTAAAAACTCAACGAAATTAAGTGCTTTCTCGGTCGCATGTCCATCCTGGCCGCTTAAAAGAGCGGGCCGTCCGACATAAATGGCTACTGGTTCAATTTCGTTAAAAATTTTCGAAAGCTGTTTGCGTAGATTTTTGTCGCTACTTTTGAGCGTTGCTAAAGGTGTAGCGAGGATCGAATCCGGATCACTAACTGCAACTCCAATACGTACATCACCGTAGTCAAAGGCGATACGACGACCAGGTTGCATAGAGCTTATCCAGCCAGTGCTTTAAATATTGCAGATAGCGCAGCAAGTGATTTAGTTGAATCTGTTCCGCCACCTTGTGCGAAATCCTCTTTCCCGCCGCCGCCGCCGCCAAGGATTGTTGAACCTATCTTTACTAGCGCACCAGCTGCTACACCAGCTGCACGTGCAACATCACTTACCGCTACCACTAAAACCGGCTTAGCTTCACTGGAGCTAATAAGTGCGACCACAGAGTTTGCCAAACGGGATCGAAGATCAAGCGCGATCTTTCGCAAATCATCGGAGCTAATTCCATCAGCCATAACTGCAGAAATAAATGAGATTCCATTAACATCTTTTGCACTCTTTGCCAGATCACCCACTTGCGCAATAGCAGCAGCAGAGCGAACAGTGGCAAGCTCTTTTTCAATCTCCTTCATTTTCATCAGCAGATCAGAGATACGTTCGGGCAGCTCTTCGGTACGCGCTCCCTTAATAATTTCGGTTAAAGAATTGAGAAGTATGTGCTCGCGAGCCAAAAATTGATATGCATCAATGCCGACCAAAGCTTCAACGCGACGTACGCCGGCCCCGATTGAGGATTCGCCAAGCAATTTAACTATGCCAAGTTGGCCCGAGCGCAAAACGTGGGTTCCGCCACATAACTCGCGTGCCCAATCGCCGACGCTAACGACGCGCACAACATCGCCATACTTCTCTCCAAACAAAGCCATTGCGCCGAGTTCTTTCGCCTTTGCTTGGCTCATATTTTCAGCGGTAACTTCAAGATTATCTAGTAGCAACGTATTTACTCGCGCTTCGACATCGGCTAGCACGCTTACTGGAACTGATCCGGTTGCTGGGAAATCAAACCGGAAACGACCTGGCGAATTTTCTGATCCAGCCTGGGTTGCCGTCTCCCCCAAAATTTCACGGAAAGCTTTATGAACCATGTGGGTTGCTGTGTGTGCGCGGGAAATTGCATGGCGGCGTTCAGTATCAATTTGGGCTAGCACATCAGCTCCAACTTCAATACCGCCATTTTGAACTCGACCGCGGTGCACAAACACACCAGGTACTGGAGTTTGCACATCATCAATCGCAACAATTGCTCCATTGCTTAGCGTAATTCGTCCACCATCGGCTAGTTGGCCACCACCTTCAGCGTAAAAAGGTGTTCGATTCAAAACTAACTCAACTTCATCACCTTGCGTTGCGCTGGAAACGCCAATGCCAGCTACAACAATCCCAATTAACTTTGATTCCGAAAACTGGTGCGTGTAACCAAGAAATTCGCTCTTGCCATTCGCATCAGCAATAGCTCGATAAACCGAGAGATCAGTATGCCCAGATTTCTTAACTTTTGCATCGGCCCTGGCGCGATCCTTTTGCTCCTTCATCAATCGACGGAAGCCATCCTCATCGACCGAAAGCCCTTCTTCGCGTGCCATTTCCAAAGTTAGATCAAACGGGAATCCATAGGTGTCATGGAGTTTGAAAACATCCGCACCCGGTAAAACAACACTCTCGATCTCCTTCAAAGCTACCGCGGCAAGATCAAAAATTTGGGTGCCACTCTTTAGCGTCTGTAGGAAGCTCTCTTCCTCTGCCGCGCTAATCGCAAGTATGCGATTCTTACTACTTACTAATTCAGGATATTGAGCTCCCATTGCCCCAATAGCTGCCACCGTGAGTTCAGCCAGAATTGGATCCATTGAGCCTAAAAGACGCATGTTTCGAATAGTTCTGCGCATCATTCTGCGAAGAACATATCCACGTCCTTCATTACCTGGGGTAACTCCATCTCCAATAAGCATCGCTGATGTTCGTGCATGATCTGCAATTACTCGAAGTGAGATATCTGATTTTTCGGAAGCCCCGTACTTAACTCCAGTCAATTGTGATGCCAGATTAAGGATTTGTATCGTTGTATCGATCTCGTAAATATTTTCAACGCCTTGCAAAAGTGCTGCAGTACGTTCTAGCCCAAGCCCGGTATCGATGCTCTTTGCTGGCAATTCACCTAGAATTGGATACCCATCTTTTCCATCACCGGCGCCGCGTTCATTTTGCATGAACACCAGATTCCATACTTCTAGGTAGCGATTTTCATCGGCGATTGGCCCACCTTCGACCCCATATGTCGGACCTCGATCAAAGTAAATTTCAGAACAGGGACCACATGGACCAGGTACGCCCATCGACCAATAATTATCAGCCATACCCCGGCGTTGGATTCGATCCATTGGAATACCGATTTGCTTGTGCCAAATATCAGCAGCTTCATCATCATCCAAATAAACAGTAACCCACAATTTTTCCTCGGCAAAGCCATACCCACCATCGGCGATTGAGCGGGTTAATAACTCCCAGGCAAGTGAGATTGCACCTTCCTTGAAATAATCGCCAAAAGAAAAGTTGCCGCACATTTGAAAAAACGAAGCATGACGTGTGGTCCTACCTACCTCGTCAATATCCAGGGTACGAACACATTTTTGAACTGAGGTTGCCCGCTGATAAGGCGGTGTGACCTCTCCTAAGAAATACGGCTTGAATGGAACCATCCCAGCATTAACCAGCAAAAGATTTGGATCATCGGCAATTAGCGAGGCAGAAGGAACAACGGTATGGCTTAAACCCTGTCGGTTATCAGATTCAAAAAAGCGCAGCCAGCGCGAACGGATCTCGGCGGATTCCACTATTAAAAATTACTCAGTCTTCTTCTTCTTCTTAGCGCGACTTTTACTCATTTGCGCTGCCGACAAAATGGCACCGGCGACCTTAACCGCCGAGCCATTCTTATTCATAAAATCAGAGGTTGCCTCGGTAAACTTAGAAGTGATTTCTTCGGCATTTTTGGTAATGCGATTAATACTTTGTAAAGGCCCATTAATTAGAGTCACAGTTGTATGAACCTCATCTATCAGCGGAGCGGTTTCTTCGGTAAGTATCTTGAGCGATGCTTTAGCCTCGTCAATCAACCGAGCCACCCGCACAACTGCATAAGCGATCGCTATTGCGATCACCGCTAGCGATGATGCGCCGATAATTGTTGCTATTCCACCTGGACCCATACCATTAGCCTACCCGAGAGTCACAGATCTTCGGTGGTTTTTGCCGGTGCTACCCAATCGATTCCGCTCTCCCTGCGTTGGGCGGCGGTAATTGGTGTGGGAGCCCCGGTTAGTGGATCGCCACCACTTGCAGTTTTTGGAAATGCAATCACTTCTCGGATGGAGTCGGACCCAGTAAGTAATGCACAGACCCGATCTAATCCCAGTGCGATTCCACCATGCGGAGGTGGACCATAGTTAAAGGCCTCAAGTAGGAAGCCAAACTTGCTCATGGCTTCTTCATCACTTAAACCAATAACTGAGAAAACATCTTTTTGAATATTGCGATCGTGGATACGAATAGATCCACCACCAAGTTCGGTTCCATTAAGTACGATGTCATATGCATACGCCAGCGCGGTAGCTGGATCTGATTTGAATGTTTCTTTAAATTCAGGTTTCGGCCCGGTAAATGGGTGGTGCACCGCAGTCCATCCACCATTACCAGTTGCTTCAAACATTGGTGCATCTACCACCCACAAAAACTCCCACTTGTTATCAGGGATTAAGCCGCAGCGTTTTCCAATTTCTAATCGCACCGCACCAAGTAAATTAAGTGAGGCAGTTGCCTCTCCTGCTGCAAAAAAGATCGCATCTCCTAATTTGGCGCCAGCTGCGCTTACGATTCCTGCCGTTTCTATTTCCGAAATATTTTTTGACACTGGACCACCAAGGGTTCCATCCTCATTTACAAGAATGTAAGCCAGACCCTTTGCTCCACGTGCCTTTGCCCAGTCTTGCCAGGCATCGAGTTCGCGTCGGGCCGATGATGCACCACCTGGCATCACGACCGCACCGACATGAGCCGCCTTAAAAACTCTAAAGGGCGTCTGGGTGAAGAATGAAGTGAGGTCAACTAGCCTATTTTCAAAACGAAGATCTGGTTTGTCAGATCCATAATTACTCATAGCATCGGCATATGTCATGCGCGCCAAGGGCAAGGCAATGTCGTAATTAAGCGTCTCTTTCCAGATACGTGCCACAATTTTTTCTGCAATAGCCAAGACATCTTCTTGGTCGATAAATGACATTTCGATATCTAATTGCGTGAACTCTGGTTGCCGATCTGCCCGGAAATCCTCATCACGGAAACAACGGGCGATTTGGTAATACTTTTCCATACCCGCAACCATCAGTAACTGCTTAAAAAGCTGCGGCGACTGAGGCAGCGCATACCAACTGCCAGGTTGCAAACGAACCGGTACTAAGAAATCGCGGGCGCCTTCTGGGGTAGAGCGGGTTAGATAAGGAGTTTCAATTTCAAGGAAAGCTTCTTCTTCCATTACCCGACGAATTGTGGAGGTAACTCTCGAACGCAATCGCAGATTGTGCGCCGGTTTTTCTCGACGCAAATCTAAATAACGGTATCTCAGGCGCACCTCTTCATTGATTTCTGATTCATCCCCGCTATCAATTGGAAAGGGTAGCGGCGCAGCTTCCGAGAGAACAACGACCTTGTCCCCCATTATTTCAATTTCACCCGTTGGAATATTTTTGTTCTCATTACCATCAGGGCGCGCGATGACTTCACCAGTTATTAATAGGCACCATTCGGCCCGTAAAGATCCCGCCATTTTTTCATCCCGGATAACAACCTGCACTGAACCTGAAGCATCCCTTAAATCAATGAATGCCACCCCACCATGATCTCGACGGCGTGATACCCAACCCGCCAAAGTTACGGTCTGGCCGACATGGGAGTTTCGAAGGGATCCAGCATCATGTGTGCGCAACATGTTAGATATGACTCCTCAAATTCTATACTGCCTGAAGTTTTATAGTGATTGGAACAAGGTAGCAATCTTAACCGATGAAGTATCTCCAGTTTTCATCTCTTTTAATTCCACCGTACCGCTGGAAATCTCGGAATCACCCAAGACAACCACATATTTGGCGCCAGCCTTGTCGGCAGCTTTCATCGCACTCTTTAATGCTCTATCACCAAAAGCTATTTCTACAACTTTGCCGGTTCTGCGAAGTTGCGATGCAATGATCAAAGCATGGGATTTGGCTTGCATACCCAATGGAATGAGAAATAAATCAGAGACAAATGAATCCGTGGCAATAATACCTTCGGCTTCTGCGGCCAGTAATGCCCGATCCACCCCTAAACCAAATCCAATTCCAGAAAGTGATTGTCCGCCAAGTTGTTCCATCAACCCGTCGTATCGTCCACCCCCGCCGATTCCAGATTGCGCGCCCAGTAATTCGTGAACAAATTCAAAGGTTGTTCCGGTGTAGTAATCAAGACCGCGCACCATTTTTGGATTGAGAACATAGCTGATACCCAAATCAGCCAAGTATTTTTTAACCTGCTCAAATTGCAGACGAGAATTTTCATTTAAGTAATCGATAAGCAATGGCGCATCTGCCATCGCTTTCTTTAACTCCGCGCGCTTGTCATCAAATAAACGCAGTGGATTTATTTTGGCTCGTGTTGCGGTAGCCTCATCCAGATCCAACTTTTCAATAAATTTTTGCAAATCAACACGATGGGCAGCTCGTGATTGGGCATCTCCCAATGAGGTTAATTCTAAACGATACTTTGTTAAACCAAGAGCCTGAAATCCAGCATCTGCGATAGCGATTACTTCGGCGTCAATCGCTGGATCATTTAAACCTATGGCCTCTATTCCTACCTGGTAAAACTGACGATAGCGTCCAGCTTGTGGACGTTCTGCCCGAAAAAATTGGCCGGAATACCAAACCTTTACCGGAAGTTGTCCACGATCGAGTCCGTGTTCAATTACGGCGCGCATTACTCCCGCAGTTCCTTCTGGACGCAAAGTAATGGAGCGACCCCCACGATCGGTAAAGGTGTACATTTCTTTTGAAACTACATCAGTAGATTCACCAACCCCACGTGTGAATAAATCAGTATCTTCAAAAACTGGCAGCTCAATTAATTGATATCCAGCCAACTTCGCTGGAGTAATTAGGTTTTGGCGAACAAATTCAAATGCACTGGAACGAGTTGGTACATACTCACTGACACCTTTAGGTGCTTGTATCCTTTGACTCGCCATTAATAGCGTCCTACCAGGTTCTTGAGATACGGGTTGGTCTTTTTTTCTTGCGCCATTGTTGTCTGCGGGCCATGTCCAGGCAAAACTTTTAAATGATCGCTCAAGGGAAGTACCTTCCTGCGTAATGTCTGCTCCATTTCTTGGGCAGAACCGGTCGGCAAATCCGTACGTCCAATCGAACCAGCAAAGAGCACATCCCCACTAATCAATACCTCATTTGCTACTTCAAACATCAGTGAACCTTTTGTGTGGCCAGGTGCGTGAATCGCACGAAAAGAAAGTCCAACCATTTCTACCACCTCCCCGTTGCGAAGTTCACGAACATCGGATGGCTCTGAAAAACTCATCCCCGACAATGTTGAAACAAACTCGGATCCGTGCAGATTTTCCGGGTGGGCAAGAAATTGGCGATCTTGAGTATGAATGTAGGTAGGTATCTGATACCCATCTGCTATTGCCTGAATTGAAAAGGTATGGTCTAGATGACCATGTGTCGCGATAATCGCAACCGGCGCCAGCCGATGTTTATGGACAAGATCGGCTAACTGCACCGAAACGTCAGGCATTCCTGGATCGATCACCACACACTCAGTACCCGCTCCAGTAGCTAGTACCCAGCAATTTGTGCCAAACATAGGGGCTACAAAGGAGTCGATCAGCATTAAGTTGACCCCTTCGCACGCTCAGATTTAGCGCAATTGGCGCTCATGCAGATAGGGTACCTTTTACTACTCGATAGTTGCTTAACCCACGCGTAGCAGAGTGACAACTTCTACGCCTCGCCTAACACATAGCGAAGTTCCGCAAGAACAACGCGCTGAAAGGATCACCCTCATGACAGATATGAATTTCCCACATCAGGCCAGCCCAGCAAGTGCTCTGATTGGAGATCCTTCAGTTTTTGGACGAGTTGGCGAAGATGGCACAGTTTTTGTGAGAACTTCTCAGGGTGAGACAGCAGTTGGCTCCTACCCAGGTAAGAGCCCAGAAGAGGCGTTGGCATACTTTGTTCGCAAGTTTGAAACATTAGCCTCTGAAGTTGCATTGCTGGCTGCTCGCATCAAAAGTGGCGCCATGGTTCCATCTGATGCTTATCTAGCAGTTAAAAAATTGCGCGAGCAAGCCAAAGAATTAAATGGCGTTGGTGATTTGGAAGCACTGGCTGCATCGGTTGAACAAATCGAACCACTTATTGAGGGCCATCTGCAGGAGTATGAAGCCAAAAAGGCTGCCGAGATAGCGGCAAAGAACGTTCGTCGCGAGCAAATTATTGTTGAAAAAGAAAAGATTGTTGCTGAAGCAGAGTCGCTAGCGCTTTCTGATAGCTGGAAAACAACTGGAGATCGGCTAAAGGTGCTATTGGATGAATGGAAGGCGGCGCCACGGCTAGATAAAAAAGTTGATGCCGATTTATGGAAGCGTTTTTCATCTTCTCGCAATAAATTTGATAAGCGTCGTCGTACCCATTTTGCCGCCCTGGAAGCGACGCAATCTGTGGTTGCAGAAGCAAAGCAGGTAATTGTTGAAGAAGCCGAAAAAATTGCCACATCGACTGAATGGGTACCAACTGCAAAGCGCTACAAAGTTTTAATGGATCAATGGAAGGAAACTGGCCGCGGAAAGAAAAATGATGATGCAAAACTTTGGTTACGATTCAAAGCAGCACAAGATCAATTCTTCACTGCCAAGAATGCTGACCTAGAAAAACGAGATCTAACGATGGCCGCGAACCTTGCTAAACGCGAAGAATTAGTTGTTCTGATTGAAGCTGTTCTTCCTATCACCGATGTAAAAGAGGCACGTAAGCTGCTCAATGAACAGTTACGAATTTGGGAAAAAATTGGCATGACTCATCGCGATAAGCGAGCGGCTTTTGATGCTCGGGTTTTAAGCGTTGAATCAGCGGTTAAAACCGCTGAAGCAGAAAATTGGCGAAAGACTGATCCAGCGGCGAAAAAGCGGGCGCAAGAAGTAGTTGCTCAACTTACTGAATCGATTGCCAGTTATGAAAAGGTTGCCGAAAAATCTGCTGCTAATGGCAACATTAAGAAGGCAACTGAGGCTGGCGAATCTGCCACGGCCAGAAAAGTGTGGTTGGCTGAAGCTGAAAAAGGTTTGGCGGAATTTAACTAATTAGTTATTAGTAGTTCGGTAAACGTCGTAAACACCTTCGATTCCACGTACCGCAGCTAACACTGCATCCAAATGAGTCGCATCCGCCATTTCAAAGGTAAAGCGGGAAAAAGCGGTTCGATCCTTTGAGGTACTAACTGAGGCACTCAAAATATTTACATGTTGTTCCGACAAGGTACGCGTTACATCGGCTAATAAGGAAGCACGATCAAGTGCCTCTACCTGGATATTTACCAAGAAAATTGAGGCCGCTCCGAGCCGCCACTTAACATTTACTACCCTGTCGTTTTGATGTTTTTGTAGATCTTCGGCATTTGTACAGTCAGCGCGGTGGATCGAAACGCCACTGCCCCGTGTAATAAAACCCATTATTGCATCGCCAGGAACTGGCGTGCAACAACGGGCAAGTTTTACCAGGACATCATCGGCACCTTCTACATCGACGGCATTGCTGGTTCGCCTAGTTGTAGGTGCACGATTTGGCAACACATTCATAGTGGGTTCTGGATGCGAGTCCTCGGCTCCGAGAGATGCAACTAATTTATCTATGATGGAAGTTGCCGAAACATGTCCATCGCCTACCGCCGAATAAAGTCCTTCAATATCTAAATATCTAAGATCGTGAGCAAGTTCAAGTAAGGAATGTCCGGCAAAGATCTTTTGTAATGGCAGACCTGCTTTTCGCATTTGCCGAGCGATAGATTCTCGGCCAGCATCAATTGCTTCTTCCCGTCGCTCTTTGCTAAACCAGGCCTTGATCTTTGATCTAGCGCGTTGACTCTTAACAAAGTTGAGCCAATCTCGACTTGGTCCAGCACTTTCACTCTTATTGGTTAGAATTTCAACGACATCACCGTTGTTGAGTCGTGATTCTAGCGGCACCAGCCGGCCGTTAACTTTCGCACCGGCACATCGAAGTCCAACATCTGTATGAACCGAAAATGCGAAGTCAACTGGCGTAGACCCAGCCGGCAGCGCAACGACACTACCCTTTGGTGTGAAGATGAAAACTTCCGGTGAACCTAAATCAAAGCGAAGCGCTTCTAGAAACTCGGATGGGTCCTCCGTTTCTTTTTGCCATTCATGTAGTTGTCTAAGCCACAACATTTCCGGTGCAGAATTAGAGTTTTCTGGACCATGCTTGTACTTCCAGTGGGCCGCGATTCCAAACTCAGCTCGGTCATGCATGTCATAGGTTCGAATTTGAATTTCAATCGCTTTGCCGGTTGGACCAATTACCGTCGTGTGCAGTGATTGATATAGATTAAACTTTGGCATCGCGATGTAATCTTTGAAACGTCCAGGCACCGGACTCCAACGTGCATGGATAGATCCTAAAACCGCATAGCAATCACGAACATCATTAACCAAAACTCGGATACCGACTAGATCATAAATATCATTAAATTCTCGACCACGCACAACCATCTTCTGGTATACCGAGAAGTAGTGTTTTTTTCGTCCGGTGACAGTTGCCTGGATCTGATCATTGGCAAGATCCTCCTGCACGGTTTTAACAACCTCCTGTGTCAGCGCATCTCTAGCAGGAGAACGCTCTGCGACTAAACGCGAAATTTCTTCAAATTTTTTAGGCTCTAAAACTTCGAAGGAAAGATCCTCCAGTTCCCACTTGATTGCATTCATTCCCAACCGATGGGCAAGAGGTGCATAGATATCCAATGTCTCGCGTGCTTTTCGTTCTGCGCTTTCTGGTGAAACAAAACTCCAGGTTCGGGCGTTATGAAGTCGATCAGCCAATTTAATAACTAATACCCGAATGTCGCGTGACATCGCAATTACCATTTTGCGAACAGTCTCAGCCTCTGCCGTTGGGCCGTAGGTAAGTTTGTCTAATTTAGTAACTCCATCTACCAAGCCCGCAATCTCATCGCCAAAATCAGTGCGAAGTTGAGTTAGCGAGTACTTAGTATCTTCTACTGTGTCATGAAGTAGCGCGGCAATAACAGTTGCCGGATTCAAACCCAAATGGGCAAGGATCTCGGCAACGGCAACTGGATGGGTGATGTAGGGCTCACCTGACTTACGCAGTTGTCCCTCATGGGCAGTACGAGCTACTTCAAATGCTCTAGCAACCTCCTCCGAGTTAACCGAGGCATGATTTTCCTTGAGCGCACTAATTACTGGTGCTATCAAAGTATCCACAAAAAACCTTACTTACGACCTTTACGCTTTGGTTGGTTGCGTGGACCACGACCATTGATGGGTACAACAGCGGTAACTAGCGCTGTTTTTGCACCCGAACGTGCCGCTACCCGCTTGGCCAATGCCTGCATGGCCGGTTCTTTTTCGCGCAAGGTAGCTAAAATTGGCGGAGCGATAAAGATAGAGGAATAGGTTCCAACTATTAGGCCAATGAACAAAGCCAGTGCAAGATCTTTTAAGGTTCCGGCACCAAGCAAGCCCGCGCCAACAAAAAGAATTGAAGCTACCGGTAACAGCGCCACAATCGAGGTGTTAGTTGAACGCACAATTGTCTGATTAACTGCCAGATTAACCGCTTGCGAATATGTCCTAGTCGATGTTGAAGTAATTGACTTGGTATTTTCGCGCACCTTATCAAAGACAACAACGGTGTCATAAAGTGAATAACCCAGGATCGTTAGAAAACCAATTACCGTAGCCGGAGTCACATCAAATCCAACTAGTGCGTAAACACCGACGGTGATGAATACGTCGTGCACGACCGCTGCAACACCAGCAAGTGCCATCTTTGGTTCCAGCGCCATTGAGAGATAGAGCATTACCACAATTAGAAAACCAAACAAACCATATAAGGCTTTCCGGGTAATCTCCTTACCCCAGGAAGGTCCAATAATCTGGGAGTCAATAGTTGCAACATTTACGCCAAAGCTAGCTGCCAGCGCATCTTGCACTGCATTATTGGCGGCAGTATTAAGGGATCCAGTTTGAACTCGAACCTTGTCCTTACCAACAAGTTGGACAATAACTTCTCCCGGAACTCCAGCATCATTTACTGCTTTCCGAGCTTGTTCAATCGATGGGCTTGTTGTTGAGACTGTGAACGAGGAACCACCCTTAAACTCGATTCCTAAGTGCAGTCCCTGAAAGTATAGCGCTGCCACAGATGCCAGAATAAGCAGGCCTGAGACTGCATACCAACGACGGCGCTTTCCGATGAAATCAACCGATGTTTCACCGCGATAAAGACGGCCGCCAAGACCAGAAAACTTGGACATACTTATGCCTCCTTTGGAGTTGGTAACCCGAGACTTTTGCTCGAGAAACCAGATAGTGGATGACCGGAAGTGAAGAATCTAAAACGAGAGACCAACACTAGGCAAGGCTTGGTGAATACGAAGATGATAATAAGGTCAATAATTGTGGTCAGTCCTAAGGTAAATGCGAAACCTCGGACTCCGCCAACGGCGAAAAAGTAGAGCAGAACAGCAGCGATCAACGAGACAAAGTCGGCAACTAAAATTGTTCTTCGCGCACGTACCCACCCTGACTCAACCGCAGTACGAAGTGAACGACCTTCTCTCATTTCATCTCGAACGCGCTCAAAGTAGACGATGAATGAGTCAGCCGTTACACCGATAGCAACAATCGCACCGGCAATTCCCGCCAAAGTAAGGGTGAATCCGATCCATTCGCCAAGTAGCAAGAACAATAGGTAGAGCAGCGAACCGGCGACGGCTAAAGACCCAACAGTAACAAATCCCAGTGCGCGGTAATACAAAAGCGTGAAGATCATAACCAAGCCAAGACCTAGCGCGCCAGCCAGTAGTCCAGCATTTAGTTGGTCGGCTCCCAGCGTTGGTGAAACCTGTTGCACCTCACCGCGATCAAAGGCCAATGGCAAAGCACCGTACTTCAAAACATTGGCAAGATCTTGCGATTCAAGTTGGGTGAAACTGCCGGTGATTTGCGCAGTTCCGGATGGAATGGCTTCGTTGATTCTTGGTGATGACACCACTAAACCATCTAGCACGATCGCAACCTGATTGGTTGGTTCCGGCAACGAAGTTACCCGAGTTGTTAGCTGGCCAAATGCTTTCGTTCCCTCATTGTCAAAGGTAAGGCTGACAAACCAAGAGCTACCGCTTTGGGTATCAAGCCCGGCGGAAGCTTTAGAAATTTGTCGACCAAGAACTTCAGCTGGTGCCAAAATATATTTAGTCAATCCGGCGCGATCACAAGCAACAATTGTGTCACTGGGTGAATCAGTGCCGCCACCTTGCAGATTTTCCGGCTTAGTGCAATCAAGAGTTGCAAATGCAGCATTTACATCTGCACTTATTCCAGCTACTGGTGTTGCAGCGAGATCAACTGCCGCTGGTGCACCCGACGCTGATGCCAGAACTTGGCGGAATCGAAGCTCTGCCGTTTGTCCAACTAGTTCAACTACTCTGCGTCCAGTATCGCCCGGAACCGAGATCACAATCTGACGATTGGTACCACTGCCCTGAGCTGCAACTTCCGACTCGGCAACACCCAATGAGTTAACACGTTGGCGAATAATTGCTACCGCTTGATCAATTGCTTCGTTAGTCACCTTGCCTTCTTCTCCTGGTGCAATTCTTGGTTGCAATGTGACAGAGGTGCCACCGCGAAGATCTAGTCCCAATCGAACGGAGGTCGCATCCTGAAAGAAGACGAGGCTGGTCATGGCGATCAGTACCAAACCGAGAATCGCCAAAGAACGAACAGGGCGAGAATTGGTCTTTACCGGCTTATTAGTTGTAGACATAACCGCAGAGTCTAGGCGTCAGCGGCGGGTAAGTCGAAAAGCGTAGAAATTTCTGAAGGTGGTGTTCGTCCTATGTGGCGCCAACCCTGTGCGGTAGCCACACGTCCGCGCGGAGTTCGGGCCATAAAGCCATTTCTGACCAAAAACGGTTCTGCTACCGATTCCACAGTCTCAATCTCTTCGCCAACAGCAATGGCAAGAGTTGATAGGCCAACCGGCCCGCCATTGAATCGTTCAACAAGTGCGACCAGAACTGAACGATCAAGCCGATCTAGCCCTAATTCATCCACTTCGTACATTTCTAACGCGGCCCGGGCATCGGCTAAGGAAATTTTGGGACTGCCTTGGACCTGTCCGAAATCGCGAACCCGACGTAATAATCGGTTAGCAATACGTGGAGTACCGCGCGACCTGCCGGCAACCTCTTCAATCGCATCGGTGTCGATTACAATGTTGAGAAGTTGCGCACTGCGCGTAATTACCTGAGCGATATCTTTTTCATTGTAAAAATCAAGATATGCGGTGAAGCCAAAACGATCGCGCAATGGGCTAGGCAGTAGACCGGCCCGAGTTGTTGCACCAACCAAGGTGAAGTGTGGCAACGCCAACGGAATTGCGGTGGCGCCAGGGCCTTTACCTACAACAACATCAACTCGAAAATCCTCCATGGCTAAATACAAAAGTTCTTCTGCAGGTCGAGGGAGTCGATGGATTTCATCTAGAAATAAAATTTCACCTTCATTTAACGATGACAAAATTGCGGCAAGATCGCCCGCATGAGTTATGGCTGGACCACTTGTTATGCGAATTGGTGCCTGCATCTCACTCGCTAAAATCAGGGCAAGTGTTGTCTTGCCTAAACCGGGTGGGCCAGACAATAAAATGTGGTCAGCGGGCGATTTTCGATGTCGGGCTGCCGTCAAAAGTACATCAATTTGATCGCGAACCCGTTGTTGCCCAATGAAATCATCCAGCGTTTTTGGTCGAAGTGCCTGCTCTAGCGCAGACTCATCCCCTTTAATCTTTGGTGTGACTAAACGATCCTCAGCCACGTAAACTCTTTCCACTTGCTAATGCCAACTTTAAAAGTTCACTCAAATCTGTTGTTGTGATTTCATCACCATCATTTAGTAACTGCGCAACTACCATAGAGATCGCGCCATCAGACTCCTTCGGTGAAAAACCCAGTGAAACCAGGGCACTAGTTAGCTGTTCCCGCCAAGCAGGTTGATGCCCCTGATAACTTCGCCCCTGGGAAAGCTCGCCCAACTTTCCTTTGAGTTCAAGAATCAATCGTTGCGCACCTTTTCGACCAATACCTGGCACTTTTTCGATAACCGAAACCTCTTCCGCAGCGATTGCGCGTGCTAAATCTGCCGTTGACAGCGCACTAACAATCGACATCGCCACCTTTGGGCCGATTCCAGAAACTGTTTGCACTAATTCAAAAAGCGCCCGCGATTCTTCATTTACAAAACCAAAGAGAGTTAAGGAATCTTCTCGCACTACTAGAGAAGTGTATAATTGCAGCTGGGAACCAAGTGTTACCTGTGCGGTTGTCGAAGGAGTCACAATTACCGCCAAACCAAATCCACCTACTTCAACAACCAAACGATCGATCGAGATCTGGCGAATAGTTCCGGTCAATAGTGAAATCATCAAGCACGCAAATTCTTAAGACGTAATTTTTCCACCGCTAGCGCTTGCGCAATCTTGGTGTTAGCACCACCGCGCCAAATGTGACAAATAGCTAAAGCTAGCGCATCGGTCGCATCTACCTGCTTTGGGATACTTTTCAGGTTAAGCAATTTCTGAACCATCATTGCTACTTGAGCTTTGTTTGCCCGACCGCTGCCAGTTACCGCAGCCTTGACTTCCGATGGTGTGTGCATCACTACTGGGATACCCGCCTTTGCCGCAATTAGCAATGCGATCCCAGCAGCTTGTCCGGTGCCCATAACCGTTTTCACATTGTGTTGTGAAAAGACTCTCTCGACCGCAATCACATCTGGGTGCCAGAGATTGACCCATTCCGAAAGTTGTTTATCCAGTTCCAGTAAACGTTGCGCTAACGGTAAATCGGTGCCAGTCAGGATCACGCCTACATCAATTAGCGACAAAGGAGCTCCGATTGCTCCATCTACTACTCCAACGCCACAACGAGTCAGACCAGGGTCTACCCCCAAAACTCTCATTGCGTTCCTCATGCTTTCTTAAGTCAGTTCGATGTTCAAGCCTAAGGTTGTTGCGCGCATACTTATTCGAGACTCGCCATGACCTCATCAGAAACATCAAAGTTACTATAAACATTTTGTACATCATCGAGTTCTTCAATGGCATCAATGAGTTCGAAAACCTTTGTTGCACCTTCGGCATCGAGCGGGATGCTCATCGTGGGCATGAATGAGGAATCGGCTGATTCATAATCAATTCCGGCGCTCTGTAGGGCTTCCCGAACCGGCACTAAATCAGCTGGATCGCTCACAATTTCAAAAACTTCGCCAAGATCATTCACCTCTTCTGCGCCAGCTTCAAGAACCGCTTCCAAAATTGAATCCTCAGTTAGCACCCCATCTTTCTTAATGATGATGACACCCTTGCGATTAAACAAATAAGAAACCGAACCTAAGTCGGCCATAGATCCGCCGTTTCTAGTAACTGCAACCTTTACCTCTGATGCCGAACGATTACGGTTATCTGATAAACATTCGATCATGATTGCAACACCGCTTGGACCATATCCCTCGTACATGATGGTGATCCAGTCCTTTGCGCCAGCTTCTAAACCAGCACCTCGTTTAATTGCGCGCTCGATATTGTCCGAAGGCATGGAAGATTTTTTAGCCTTAACAACCGCTTCAAATAAGGTTGGATTTCCATCCATGTCAGCTCCGCCGTTGCGTGCAGCTACTTCAATTGCACGAATTTGCTTGGCAAACACCTTTGCCCGTCGGCTATCAATTATCGCCTTCTTATGCTTGGTCGTCGCCCATTTGGAATGGCCAGACATGAGAACACCTCTGTTCCAACTCAACTAAAAGTTATGGGTTTACTTTACCTTCTCTAGGACTGGGCGGGCTACCTCTTCAATAAAATAGCGATGAATGCGGTGGTCACCAGTTAATTCCGGGTGAAATGAGGTTGCAAATAAACGCTTTGAACGAACTGCTACTGCGTGTGTAGCAACTGATGCGAGGACTTGTACCGCAGGGCCAACCCGTTCTACCCAAGGAGCACGAATAAAAACGGCTCGAATAAGTTCGGCTGATCCATCTTTGAATTCAATATCGGACTCAAAGGAATCAACTTGCCGCCCGAATGCATTACGGCGAACTGTGATGTCTAGCCCTCCAAATGTTTTTTGCCCTTGTTTTGCATCGAGAATCTCGTTTGCTAATAAAATCATTCCAGCACAAGATCCGAACACGGGCATACCTTCGTTGATGCGCCGCTTTATATCGTTATAGATGCCAAAGACTTCAGATAGTTGCGCAATAGTTGTTGATTCTCCGCCTGGTATAACCAAGGCATCAATCACTTCTAGTTCTGACAGGCGACGCACTGACATGGGCTCTACTCCACATGCGATAAGCGCGCTTACATGTTCACGAACATCACCTTGTAGCGCAAGCACACCAACCTTCATCGTTTAATTAATTACCAACCGCGTTCGGAAAGACGGTGCGGGGCTGGGAGATCGGCAACGTTAATACCAACCATGGCTTCACCCAAGCCGCGGGATGCATTTGCCACAACTTTTGGATCATCCCAAAATGTTGTTGCCTTAACACATGCAGCAGCACGCTGAGCTGGGTTTCCAGATTTGAAAATACCGGAACCGATGAATACACCATCGGCACCCATGGCCATCATTAGGGCCGCATCTGCTGGGGTGGCAATTCCGCCAGCGGTGAAAAGAACAACTGGCAGTTTGCCAGTTTGGGAAACTTCCTTAACTAAATCATAAGGAGCTTGCAGTTCTTTAGCTGCAACATATAGCTCATCTTCGCGAAGTGAAGAAAGGCGACGAATTTCGCCAGCAATTTTTCTCATATGTAGCATCGCATTTGATACATCACCAGTACCGGCTTCACCCTTTGAGCGAATCATCGCCGCTCCTTCGTTGATCCGTCGCAGCGCTTCTCCTAAATTTGTCGCTCCACAAACAAACGGAATGGTGAAATCCCACTTATCGATGTGGTTCTCATAGTCAGCCGGGGTTAAAACCTCTGATTCATCAATGTAATCAACACCCAATGATTGCAAAACCTGGGCCTCCACAAAATGGCCAATCCGAGCTTTGGCCATAACTGGAATCGAAACCGCAGCTTGAATTTTTTCGATCATATCCGGATCAGACATGCGGGCTACTCCGCCCTGTGCCCGGATATCAGCCGGAACTCGCTCGAGCGCCATCACCGCAACCGCTCCAGCATCTTCGGCAATCTTGGCTTGATCGGCATTAACCACATCCATAATGACGCCGCCCTTTAGCATCTCTGCCATTCCGCGCTTGACCCGACCAGTGCCAGTTACTTCAGCCATCTAAAAATTCTCCGCTTCAATCGACAGAAAAGTAATAATACTACTTTGTCGCTGGCTCCGGTGACGAGGTGAAAATAGGCTCGCGATCGATCAGCGCGATCCATACCTGACCCGGTGCGAAGTTCAATTGCGTGCCATCGCTAGCGCTAAATATTGTCCCAGCAGAAGCAAAGGGACGGCTCCAGGTTCCGGCAAACCTTTGGCCATTGCGCAGTATGTAGGCCGTACCAGTTCCAATGGTTTGGGTAAATGGCGTTACTCCCCCAAATTTATCGCCATACTCGGAAGCAGTGATAGCGACCATTTGCACAACTAAAGTGGTAGGACCCAGTACCACCCCAGACTCTGCCGTGTTAATAACGCTGTTATAAGAAAGTAGCCATCGCCCCGCTAGCGGCGACCAGCTGGCCGAATAAGTTGCTGCTGGCCAATTCAACTCAACTTTCTCAGTAGCAACTCCACCAACTGGTTCGGCACCAAAGGTAAACCCAATATCTTTAGCACTATCCACCTCGTATCCTTTTTCGGCAATCTTTGCCAACACCAAATCAGCGCGTAAAACCATGGCAAACGGTCGTTTTCGTTTCGGGTCGGTGGTGTAGATGGCTGGACCCAGCCTTTGGGCGCCCAAATCTTGCAGATTAGCTGCCCTAATTACTGGCAATAGAGTTCGTTGCGCTCCGCTATATGCAAAGCCGACTCTTCCAAATTGCGACAAGATATCTATGTCAGAGATTCGTGCACTTCGCACTGGACCAATTCGTTGTGGCATGCGTGATGAAAATACCGCCGCTAAGCGGGTTAGGCCACCTTCGACTTGTTCGATATAAACCACATCGGCAAATTCGATACCGATTTGTGGGCGCGCCGCACGAGTGTCATCAATTTTTACAACCAGTACCGGACCATTATGGCCATCACGTCCACTAAGGATGTTAACACTAACTTTATCCGGGACAACTTGACTCGGGACAACTTGACTCGGAACATTTTTTTGGATTTGTGCACAACTGGTGAACGATACAACCGATGCCAGCAATAGCAGAATTGCTCGGCTAGAGAACATCGGCTTCAAATTCATAAGTCACTGGCGGTGGCGCACTTCCAGCAAGTCGGAAGGTGCGCACAATTAGTTTTTTTCGCACCATCTGGGTACGTGAGACCGCATCGGTGTGCATGGAAATAGCTACTCGAATTTTGTCAGTCAAGACAGACAACTCAGTAAGCAGGACATTGTCTGCCGCCGTTGCTAGGTGACGGGAATCTTCCAGCAGTAAACCAAGGGCACCGGATAAACCACTTTCGGCTTGCGAGCGATTTTGAATTTGCGCATCTCTGGCTTGATAAGCCGCGCCGGTAAGCAACATTGAGGAGGCCGGATCCGCAATGTCGCTGTGGGCTATTTCTAGCGCTACTGCCGCTCTCTTTTGTAATAAAGCATCTAAATTGGCCCAACTGGTTTCGACCCGATGATGTAAACGATCCAAACGACTCGCCAAGAAAGACAAGTACCACAATGAAATCAGTAGCAAAAAAATAGCTAGCACCCAATATCTCATTACTTATCCTCCTTAGAAAGGAATCGATTCCAGGAGCGGGTATCCGATGCAAGTCTAATTTTTTCACTTCCGACAATTGACATCTCGTAAACCGAGTAGATTTGTTCAGCCACTACTTTCCAGTCAAACTTTTGCGCATGCAACTTGCCGGCTGCTGCCAGTTTCAATCTCTTATCCCTGTCCCGTAACAACTCTATAATCACTTTCGCAAGTTCGGATGAATTCTCGGATGGGAACAAAGCGCCATATCGACCTTGTCCCAAAAGATCAGCAAATGCCGGGATATCGCTGGCAACTACACAAGCACCACCTGCTAAAGCTTCCGCTAAAATGATGCCAAAGGATTCACCGCCAGTATTAGGTGCCACATACAGCGCAACAGATGCCATGAAATCGGTTTTTTCCTGCTCTGAAATTTGACCCAGGAACTCAAAGTAGTTGCGCAATTGCGGATCGATTTCTTTCAGAATTTCGGAGGCGTCCCCCGGACCAGCCACAAAAACCTTTACATCGGGAACCAATCGAACAATCTCTGGTAGCGCCGCAATTAACAGGCTTAAACCTTTTCTTGGCTCTTCAAATCGGCCGATAAATCCAAGGGTATCTCCTTGCCATTTTACTTGAGCGCTTCCGTGGGCATAACGGGAGGTATAGATTCCATTTGGAATGACAACTGCATCGGTATCTAAGTGATCGGTAAGGGTCAGACGTGCCGCTTCCGAAACCGCAATTCGAGCTGTCAACTTTTCAATTGCCGGCTCCAAAATTGGACCAATGGCAAAGATGATTTTTTGATGTTTGGCAGCGGCATGGAAGGTTCCAACCATAGGACCATCGGCGGCCCAACAAGCAAGCAAAGCTATTGACGGAATCGCAGGTTCGTGAAGATGCAATAGATCAAAATTGCCCTGTGAAATCCACTGACGAACGCGCGCAAATGCAACCGGACCAAAGAGAATGCGCGCAACCGCACCGTTGTACGGAATTGAAATAGGCTTCCCGGCGTTCACGACATATGACGGCAACTGGTATTCATCGGATACCGGCGCGAGCACTGAAACATCGTGCCCGGCATCAATTAAAAATTCTGCTAAATCACGGATGTGATTTCCAACTCCGCCCGGTGTATCCCAACTATAGGGACATACAATTCCAATCTTCAGTATCCGGATGGGCATTAGACACGTTCCACAAAATCACCATCAGTCCAAATACGCTGCAACATATGCCAGTCCTGCGGATACTGGGAAATGCCTTCTTCAAATTGCTTGGCAGTGCGTTGAACAATCTCGCGAACTTTTTCTTGATCAATACCGCCATCAGGAATTAACACATTCTTGAAATCAATATGTATACCGTTTTCGGTATATGAAACAAATGCTGTAATTAAAGGCGCACCAGTTTTCAGGGCAAGTAATGCTGGACCGGCTGGCATTCTTGCAGGGCCATTGAAAAATTTAACATCAATTCCAGATCGGGATAGATCTCGATCAGCAACTAGTGCCACTACATGACCTTGCCGCAATTTCTGCGCCAGAGCGCCTAATACGCGACCATCTAGGGGCAAAACCTCCATACCCATGGCCTGTCGGTAGCTTAAGAATTTCTGGAATAGTTTTTCAGGTTTAAGGCGTTCGACCACCGTTACCAGGTGAACACCCTTGGCACAAAAATAAGCTCCAGCATGATCCCAATTACCTGCGTGTGGAAGCGCGACAATTACTCCAGTCTTTGTGGAAATGGCATCCATTAGTAGATGTTCATTTGTTACGGAAACGGTTTTTAAAACACGTTGGGCAGACCAATCTGGAAATCTAAAAGTGTCGACCCAATAACGCATGTACGAGCGCATCGCACCAATTAGTAGCAGATCTAGCTTTAACGAAGTGATTGCGGGTTGGGTCCTTGCCAAATTGCTTCGGAGTCGTGCCACACTTTTGCCATTTCGTTTCACAAAAAAATCTGCGATTACATATGCAAATCGATAGGTGAATTCTTCGGGCAACCAGCGCACAATCCGCCAGCATGCAAAATATGCGTAGGCGACAAAATTATCTTTCATTACTAAATTGCTCTTTTAACAATATACATTCGCTGAGCAACAGTAAAACTACCTAAAAGTACAAGTATCCACATTCCGCCAGCAAGTACAAACGGAATTCCCAAGCCACCAAAACCGATCGCTGCCAACGAAATCACTAATCTCTCGGGACGCTTTGCTAATCCACCGGTACATGCAATTTGGAAGGACTCGGCCTTGGCTCGAATATATGGAACCAACATTCCGGTTACTAGGTTCACAATTACCACATAAGCTAATGCGTCATTTTGACCGATCAGGTAGATGCAGAGGCCAATCAAAATTGCCGAATCAGTTATTCGGTCAATTGTAGAATCTAGAAATTCACCCCATCGACTAGAGCCCTGTTGAGAAATTCGCGCCATCGTGCCATCAAAGAGATCACTTAAAGCCGCGACGCAGATGATGAGCGTGCCAACAAAGAAATCTCCGCGGGGATAAAAATAGAGCGCGGAGGCTATAACCGCAATTGCACCGGTCCAAGTAACCGCATTTGGTGTGATCCCTAGACGTAGGGCGACCACAGCTACGGGTGTGATAACTCTCGTAACCGCCGGCTTTAATTTTGCACTTATCATCAAGGAGCATCGTAGGCTGAGCCAGTGCAATCTCAAATCACCGAACTACTCATTCATGTCTATGGGCATGAAAGCGCCGATCCAGCAAGCGTGGCAGCAGCCTTTGCCGGCACCTGCGCCAAGGAAGCTCACAGTGAGAGCGATTTAGCGATATTTGTGATCAATCCAGCTACCGGGATAGATCAGAAAACCATCGAATTATGGCAAGCTTTAGATGAGTTCCAACTTCCACGATTAGTTGTAGTTACACATTTGGAACAATTGGAAGCAGATTTTGATGATGCGGTAATGCTGGCTAATCGTGTTTTCGATCAAATGCTCACACCTTTTCTGGTTTTGCATGATGAACCAGGGATGCCGGTCGCCCTGATCTCATTGACCGATTTGATGATCTTTGATTATTCGACCAATCCAGCCACCGCACATATTAGCGAGCCTGAACATCAAAGCCTGGTCCAAGAGTTTCGGGATGAGTATTTGGAAAAAATTGAAGCTGGCGGAGCGGATGCATTTTCGGCCGGCCTGCAGTTTCCGGCGATTCCATTGTGGATTGAAAAAGGAATTGGTGTTGATAAAGTCGCTGAACTAATTAAACAACTCAGAAAGTAACTACCACGCGCCAGCTATCTCGGCACGTGTTAGATGTAGCAACTGCGGTAGTACCTTGGTTTGTCCAATGATCGGCATGAAATTTGCATCGCCACTCCACCGTGGTACTAGATGTTGATGAATATGTGCGGCAACCCCAGCGCCAGAGATTGCGCCCTGATTCATACCAAGATTAAAACCTTCAGGTGCCGAAACTTTCCGAATCGTCATCATCGCATGGGCGGTCAGTGAAGAAATCTCATTTCGCTCTGCCTCTGTTAGATCGGTCAGATCTGCTACATGCCTAAAAGCACAAACTAATAAGTGTCCCGGGTTGTATGGATAGAGATTCATCACGACATATGCAGTAGTGCCTCGATGAACAATTAAGCCTGCTTCATCAGTTTTAGTCGGAATTTCACAAAAGGGACAAGCAATATCATTTCCAGCTAGCGGGCGATTTTCACCACGCAAATACTCAAGTCGATGCGGAGCCCACAGCCGTTGCCAGCCATCTGGCATTCCTGCGCCAATGATCTCATTACTCATTAGCTATACCTGCCTGCGTTCTACAATCGAGTTTTTGATTTCCGCAATCGCTTCCTGAATCGGAATTCCATTTTTCTGTTCACCATTGCGATAACGGAATGACACTGCGCCATTTAGTTGATCTGCTTCGCCGGCGATCACCATGAAAGGAATCTTTTGTATTTGCGCATTGCGAACCTTCTTTTGCATGCGATCATCAGATGCATCCAATTCGGCCCGAATGCCAGCTTTGCCCATCTGCGCTATCACATCGCCCAAGTAATCAGCAAAAGTGTCCGCAACTGGAATTCCGATAGCTTGCACTGGCGCAAGCCATGGTGGGAAAGCTCCGCTGTAATGTTCGGTAAGAACACCAAAGAAACGTTCGATTGACCCAAACAATGCCCGGTGAATCATCACTGGACGTTGGCGGGTTCCATCGTTGGCCGAATATTCAAGTTCAAAACGTTGTGGCAACTGAAAATCTACTTGAATGGTAGACATCTGCCAGGTGCGACCAATTGCATCTTTAGCTTGCACTGAAATCTTCGGACCATAAAAAGCGGCTCCGCCTTCATCTAGAACTAGTTCAAGATTTTGCGCCGCTGCTGCTTTGCTCAACGCTGCGGTTGCTTCAATCCAATCTGCATCTTCACCAACACACTTTTCCGGATTCTTGGTAGAAAGTTCAAGATAGAAATCATTCAAGCCATAATCGCGCAAAAGATTGAGCACAAATGTCAAAAGTGAATCGAGTTCGCCCACCATTTGCTCTTTAGTGCAGTAAATGTGGGCATCATCCTGGGTAAATCCTCGAGCCCGAGTGATTCCGTGCAAAACACCAGATTTTTCATAACGATATACGGTTCCAAATTCAAATAAACGTAATGGAAGTTCACGATAAGAACGACCTCTTGCTTTGTAAATCAAATTGTGGAACGGGCAATTCATGGGTTTCATGTAGTACTGCTGCCCAGCCCGCTTTATCGTTCCGTCGGCGCTGTACTCCTCATCCATGATCATTGGTGGATACATGCCATCGGCATACCACTGCAAGTGACCCGATGTTTCAAATAGCGCCGCTTTAGTTAGATGCGGCGAGTAAACGAATTCGTACCCTTCTTCTTCATGGCGAATACGTGAGTAATCCTCCATCGTCCGGCGCACAATTCCACCCTTTGGATGGAACAGCGCCAGACCAGAACCAATCTCTTCTGGAAATGAAAAAAGATCCAACTCTGTGCCAAGTCGGCGATGATCCCGCTTTTCAACTTCAGCCAGAAATTCAAGATAGGCATTTAGTTCATCTTGGGAAGGCCAAGCTGTTCCATAAATTCTTTGCAGCATTTGGTTCTTCTCCGAGCCACGCCAATACGCGGCGGCGGTTCCCATCAACTTGAAAACCGGGATTTGCTTGGTAGATGGTAAGTGCGGACCACGGCATAGATCACTCCATACCGGGTTCCCATCTCGACCTAAATTGTCATAAATTGTTAATTCGGAGCCGCCAACTTCAACCGCTGCCTCTTCTCCGGCCGGACCTTTTATTCCAATGAGTTCGCATTTGTATGGCTCGTGTGCAAGTTCAACCAGCGCCTCGGCTTCATTTGTTACCCGACGGCGGAAGCGTTGACCCTCTTTAACAATCTTGCGCATAGCACTTTCGATCTTTACCAGATCATCTGGGTTGAAAGTATTTTCTGGATCAAAATCATAATAAAAACCATCTTTGATCGGTGGGCCTATTCCTAATTTAGTGTTTGCATAAATTTCTTGCACAGCTTGTGCCATGACGTGCGCGGTAGAATGTCGTAGTACCGCCAGGCCATCGGGTGATGAGATTGCTACACCTTCGACGGCATCTCCATCGACAAGTTCACTCCACAAATCCTTTAAACTGCCATTGATTCGGCAGACCACAATCTCTTTTTGGTCGGCAAAGATATGAGTAGGGCGTTGTTGGGCGGCAACCGAATGTTTCACACCATCAACTGTGATCGAGATTTCCAACATATTGCTAGCCTACCGAACTCCGGAGCGCCATCGCTGCGATTTCCAGCCTAAATTCATCTGATTGCACCAATTCTCGGTCATCAATTGATGCAACGGGCTGAGCGATTCGAAGGCTGCTCAAAAGAAAGGCTGATTCAATATTCATTACTTCAGAGAGATCGATCGATCGCACTTTGACTCCACAATTTTCAATCACCAAGGCTCTTACTATTCCAGGCAATACGCCATCTCCAATAGGTGGTGTTACCCATTGACCATCGATTTTCAGGAGCAAATTTGTCACCGCCCCCTCGCACACCTTTACATCACTACTGATAACGATTGCTTCGTCATAACCGCGCCTTTTAACTGCTTCCAAAATATCAAGCCGATGGGTGTAGGGATAACTCTTAATAGGATTCCTGTCAATAACTGAGGCTTGCCGATATGTCAGCAACTTTGCCGGGGTTGAAATTTCCACATATGGCAAATGAATAGCTGCCCATTGCCCATCTGAGGCAAATGACAATCGAATGAAGCCCAGCGGATACTTTTCTTGCATCAATAAAAGTTTGAGCGATTGCCGTATCAAATCCTCGGCTGGAATTTTTAAATCTATCCTGATCCCCGAATTTATAGCTCTGCACACATGGCGCGAAAGCGCCCAGGCAAGGTTATTCACCGTCTTTATACTTTCAAATACTCCATCACCAGCAAGCCAGCCCTTTTTATTAAGCCCACTTTTATCGATATCTACCAAAGAGCCGTTAACAATCACTTTCATAGCAAACGACCCTCGGCAATGGCGATCAAACGATTAGCCTTCAAAACTGTTTCTTCCCACTCTTGCTTGGCATCACTGCTCCAAGTTATCCCAGCACCAGTTCCAAAGTTCACCCCGTTATCTAACCAAAAAGTTCTAATTGCAACCGAAAGTGAGCACCTATCCCCCTGCACCCAACCCAATGCTCCACAGTATGGACCACGCGAATCTTCATTTTCAGAAATCATCTTCAGTGCCGAGAATTTCGGTGCTCCGCTAACAGATCCCGGCGGTGACAGTGCTTCAAGAATGTCTCTCCATGAAATTAGGTCCAACAATTCTCCTTCGATGTCAGAGACAAGATGCTGCAACCCTGGATGAACTTCAGTTGAAAGCAATCGTGGAACTTCTACGCTTCCGCTTTTGCAAATTTGCCCTAGATCATTTCTCATTAAATCTACGATCATCACATTTTCGGCCTGGTCCTTTGCACCAAAGGATGTTTCATCAGATCGTGAAGTACCCTTTATTGGAGAGGTTCGAATCGAAGATCCATCGCGTAATAAAAATAGTTCAGGAGAGGCAGATGCGATATTGAGCCCAGGAATCTCTAAATAACTAGCCCACGGGGCCGGATTACTTTTTAAAATTTGGGTAAACAGTCCGCTTAGAGATTGCACTTGCGAACTGTTGTTTAGTACTCGACATGCATTAACTTGATAAACCCAACCATCTGCAATTGCAGCACGAACTCTTTCAACATAATCCTTGTACTCGACTTCGCTGAAAGAACTTCTCCATGGATCCCGCAATGGTTCCCATTCAGATGCCGGAAAAACTGACTCTTCAACCGCAGCAAACTTTGCTGCGGTGAACTGCCCCTCAAAGGTAAGTGATACCGCCCAAAAGCCACCATCTTCCAGACAGCCAAGATCATGCGAAATCTCAATCAGATCGGTTGCTCGAAGCCCACCCATCCAAAAATTTGGCGCTAACTCCACAATTGGCACAGGCCAACGCTAACCAATCTCTTCCACTTTGGCGCTTATGGCTCTCCTGCGATAGATTTAAGCCTTCGCGGACGTAGCGCAGTTGGTAGCGCGGAACCTTGCCAAGGTTCAGGTCGCCGGTTCGAACCCGGTCGTCCGCTCTGATAGTCGCCGTTTACTTTGAACTCTTTTTCAAGATTCTTTGCTAGCGGCGATCTTTCTATGGTCGGGTGGCCGAGCGGCCAGGCAAGGGACTGCAAATCCCTCTACACGGGTTCAAATCCCGTCCCGACCTCCAGTAGTTCAAAACGGTGTTACCACAAACCAGTTAGGAGCTGACGTGGCCCACGATGAAGCAACCCGTCCTTGGGGTCATTATGAGGTTTTGCAAGAAGATGAGTTTCACAAAGTTAAATGCATCTACGTGCAACCAGGTTCACGACTTTCTTATCAACGTCATCAAAAGCGCGCAGAACATTGGTTTATCGTTTCCGGAGTTGCAACCGTAGTGTTGGATAGCCAAACTTTCATAAAAATTGCTGGTGAAACTGTTGACATAGAAATCGGCCAGTGGCACCGCATCGGAAATTTCGCAGCGGAAGAGTTGGTATTTATAGAGATCCAAACTGGAACTTACTTCGGCGAAGATGATATCGAGCGTACTGAGGATGATTTCGGCAGATAACTCACTGTTGTATAGTTCTTGCACCCGGATCGTTGGCTCAGCGGTAGAGCACCACATTGACATTGTGGGGGTCACTGGTTCGATCCCAGTACGGTCCACGTTTGACCAGCGCTAATACAATTTTAACGTGTTATCTTTTTACGTTATTTAGTTTTACCTAACAAATACCGCTCACTAAACCTTCTTAGTTTCTTGCATCGTTAATTGCTTTTTGAAAATCTCTCACTCGGCTAGCTATTTCACTGATTCCACCTGATGTAAGTGGTCCACCCAATCCAAATCCAGATATACCAGCTCTAACCCAAGAATCTATATCTGCCAGTGCAATGCCACCAGTTGCCATCCACGTATTTCCTGGGAATGGATCTCGCACAGATTTTAGAAAATTAATTCCTAAACTTGATGCTGGGAAAAATTTTAGGATATCGCCACCATAACGAAGTGCATCAGCAATCTCTGTAGGACTGGCTACACCTGGTATTGAAACTAAACCAGCATTGTTAGTTGCTTTTATAACTTCTTTCGATGTGTGAGGTGAAATAACGAATTTTGCCCCGGCTTTTTTACCGTTCTTAACATCTTTTTTGCTCATCGCGGTTCCAAGTGCAACTCGCAGACCCTCGATTACAGAGAACTCCTCAATCAAATCGAAAACTCCAGGTGTTGTGGTGGTGAATTCGATCAGATCGACGCCTGCTTCAATGAATGTCCGGGCAAAGTTGCGGCCTTCCTCAGTAGTTTTAGTGCGAATAATTGCAACTAAGCCCGAATCAAAGGTAACATCCTCATGAAATTTTTTATTCATCCGCCACTCCCCTCACCATGCCAATCCATTGCTAACGTCCGCGCGGGATTATCAATAAAAATTCTATCTAGTTGGTTTTGAGTTAAACCAGATTGAATTAATTTTTTACTAAATCCACTATATAACCAAGCTAAACCTGGTGAACCATTAAGTGAGCTCCACAAACTGCGCCTTGCACCATCAGTGCCTAACATAATTTGATCTATGAAACCTTCTTCGATCATTGTCTTCGTTAGAAGAGCGCTCGCGGGCAATTCTTCATCCTTCTGACGAAGTGATTGGTCATACTCAACATTTATGCCACTAGAAAGTAGGTCTCTGTGGTACCCGTAATCATTTTCTTTATCTGTGTGCGACAAAGTTACTTTCTGAATAGGTATTTGCAACTTATTTATTAACTCTATCTGCTCCAACGCACCTGTTCCGTGTTCACAGTGCGAAATAATTGGTGCTCCAGTTTGCTGTTGAGCTATGGCAACAGCTTCAAATAATCTCTTCTCTCGATTTTTAATTACTGGACCCGAAGTTACCATTTTAATAATTCCTGCCTTAAATCCTGTGCCTTCCATCCCACTCTCAATATCAGAAACAAAAACTTGGGCAAGTTTTTCTGCTGATAAATTTTCAATTTTATCTGAAGGCAAGTAGTAGCGATCATGGTGTAGACCTGTTGCTGCGATGATGTTCATTCCCGTTGCTTTTGAAATCGCTGCAAGCTTCTTTGCTGAACGTCCAGATTCATTAGGCATGCAATCGACCATGGTGTTGACACCGACGGCTTTGCAGAGATTGACCTCTGCTATTGCCTCGTTCTCAGAGGATAGATAAATGTAAGGAAAATCTTTGGCAACAATTGGGGAATCAATGATCAAATGCTCATGCATATAGGTCACACCTAATTCATCAGAGTCAATATCTCCAAGAACTGTTCTAATAAAGTTTGGCATTTAAACCTGCAAAACCGCGCCAGTTTTTAATAATTCGTCACGTATTTTTGAAAATTTAACTGACCGAATTTCATTTTTTTTACCCAGCGCAATCGATCCGCAAACACCTGCGGCGACTCCCATCGCCATACATTGCGCCATCGATCTAATACTTGCATGGGCATCATGAGTGGCTGAAAAGCACCGGCCAATGACCATTGTGTTAATTGAATCCTTAACAATTAAAGATCGGAGTGGGATGCCAACAGCCGATCCTTCCGGCAGATACGCCCAATTTGTGCCATCGCCACTGTGATGGTCTTCAATTGGAGCACCACATAGCGCGACCTGATCATCAAACTGGCGCGCTTCTAGCACATCACTTTTCTTTACACGGTAATCACCATAAACCCTGCGAGTTTCTCTTACCCCGATCAGCGTTGAGAATCCATAGAGAGATGATTTTTCGTACCCTGGCACTTTATCTACTAAAAATCGTGCATACTCTGTTGCTTGAGCACGTCCTGCAATTTCAGATTCTGTTAAGAAGAATGGATCATCTAAAACAGACTCCAACTCTCCCTGTGAGTTCTTGCGCACTGAATCTAACCTGGTCATAACTGTTGCAGTTGTGTTTTCTATAGGAGTTACGTGATCAGACCCTTCGCGCCTTGGAAGTGCATATCCGGCTCCAGTGGCTTCCTGCATCAATTCATGCAACTGGTTCTTATCAATCTTCATACGTTCAGCTAAATTGACATTCACCATTTTAAAAGTTGTCGTTAATGTTTGCGCAGGGGCAATGTCTCCAGCTTTCTCATAACCAAATCCAGCAAAATGGGAAAGATCAGCATCACCGGTAGCGTCAATAAAGAAATTACCACTCACTTTGCAACCACCGGCACGAGTGGCCAAAATTAGTTCTCTTACCTGGCCATCTTTGACCTTCACTTCTTGTAAAAGTGCATGCAGAAGTATTTTTGCTCCAGACTTTTGGAGCATTGATTCCCAAACTACTTTCAAATGCTCTGGGTTGTAGGTAACTCCAGTTCCAGCACCATAAGTATTGGGTCGCTCAATCATCGAACCGTAACTTGAGAGTCCAAAAACGACCTGATCTGGAATTCCACCCACAATCTTTTTTGCGTTTTCGCCAGGTGTATAAAACCCATAAAAGGTATCTAAAACTGCAGTGCTAGTTCCGCCAACAAAGGGCAGGCGATCAATAACAAGGACGTTGGAACCGGTGCGAGCGGCAGCAATGGCGGCGCTGGCACCGGCGGATCCTGCCCCCATGACGATGAGGTCAAAGTGGCCAAGGTCGCGAAAAGACATCTCTACCTCCCTTTTTTTATGATAACACATATGTCTATACTTATCGCTAGACCTAACTCCCAGGAGGAATCGTGCAATCACGACGGATCACAATGCTTGGTACTGGCTTAATCGCAGATTTTTACACTATGACACTTCATGGCCAGCGAAATCGAGATTTTGTTTCAGTTGTTTACTCAAGATCTAAAGAACGTGGTGACGCATTTGCGAAGCGTTGGAATATTCCAAATATCACGACAAGTCTTGAGGAAGCGATCAATCACCCTGACACTGATGTCGTTATCGTTGCCCTACCAAATCATATGCACGAAGAAGCAATCGTCCTAGCGGCAAAAGCCGGTAAAGCAATTTTGTGTACTAAGCCTTTAGCTCGAAACGCTGCTGAAGCAAAGCGGATTTTGAATACAGTTGAAAAGGCAGGCGTATTTGCTGGCTACTTAGAAGATCTTTGCTACACGCCAAAGACATTGAAGGCAGTAAAAAGTGTTCAAAGTGGAGCAATCGGAGATGTGCTCTGGGTTCGCTCAAGAGAGACTCATCCTGGCCCACACAGTGCTTGGTTTTGGGATGACAAGCAAGCTGGTGGCGGTTGCATCATTGACCTTGGTTGCCATTGCATTGAAATCATACGAAACTTTGTTGGTAAAGATAATCGGCCAGTTGAAGTGCTTTGCTGGAAGGACACATTGGTTCATCCAATTAATGCTGAAGATAATGCAATTGCATTAATTAGGTTTGAATCAGGTGCAGTGGGTCAGTTTGAAGTTTCTTGGACCTTCCGTGGTGGTATGGACCTTCGCGATGAAGTTGCTGGAACGCATGGCACCATCTGGATGAATCACTTTCTGCGAACTGGATTTGAAATGTTTTCGGCAGCAGAAGGTAACTCTTACATCGCGGAAAAATCTGAAACTTCTACGGGTTGGCTCTTTCCTGTTGGCGATGAGGTTGCCGAACTTGGTTATGTCGATATGTTCACGGATATGTTTAATGCCATGGAATCAAATACAAATCCAATGGAGAGTTTCTACGATGGCTATGTGGTAAATGCCATCATGGATGCCTGCTTTAAATCTGTTGAAAAACACGGCTGGGCACCCGTTGAACTTGATTGGCGAGGCGGAACGACACCTCGAATCGAGAAAACTCAGACAATGTTTGAAGGTCTCGTCATCATTAAGCAAGAAACCTTGCCTGATGGTCGCGTCAAGATGATCCTCAAGGATCCAAAGACAAATATATTTAGCGATCGCGTGGTCGCAACCGTTAACTCTTAGACCTTAACTCTTAAGGCCGTATCTGAAGTTTTAGTTTTAAGGCCTATAGTTTCAGATTTAAGTTTTGAAACTACAGGTGTAAGGCTTTGGATTTGAACCTTATAGAGTCATCGGCAATAGTGCTGCTATTTGATTGCGAGCAATCAAAAACCCTTGCTTAACTAGTTCTTCGCTGCCTTCAAACCTGCGGTCCTCATGTTCGATGCAAAGTACGCCGTCATAACCGACCTGCGACAAAGTTGCGACAAAGTTTGGCCAGTTGATTTCGCCATACCCTGGCAAACGTGGACGTTGCCACCCAATCCCACCGGACATAATTCCATTGTTATATAGACCCTCGCGGTCGATCTCCATATCTTTTACATGTGTGTGATAAATTCGTGAGCCAAATTCACGAATAACTCGTTCAATATCAATCATCTGCCACAGTAAATGTGATGGATCTAAATTAAGTCCCACAGTTGGTCCAAATTTATCAAACATCTCACGCCAAATTCTTGGTGAGTATGCAACATTGTGACCACTTGGCCATTCATCTTTACTAAAGATCATTGGACAGTTTTCAATTGCAATTTTTACATTGCTATCTGTTGCCACCTTTACTATCTCCGGCCACACTTTGAGAGCCTCGGCCCAGTTCTCATCTTGTGTCTTAGATGCATCTGCTCCGATGAAAGTACTAACCACCGGAACGCCCATGACTCCTGCTGCCCGAATTACTTTCTTGGTGTGATCATTGACAAGTTTTCGTTGCTCCGGATCAGGATGTAAATTATTTGGATAGTAACCAAGAGCAGACATCTCTATATTGCGAGATTTCAATTGACCTACGATTTCCTCACTTTGAGATTTACTTAAATCCTCTACTTCAATGTGTGTAACTCCGGCGTATCTTCTATTAGCATCAGCGCTCTTTGGCCAACAGCAAACTTCTAGCATTTCAAACTTCTCGGCAGCTGCCCAATCCGCTATTTCAAGCAAGGATAGATGGGGCAGTGGGGCAGTTAGTAGTCCTAGCTTCATTTGTTTCTCCTGTTCGAGTCTGGTTTATGCCTAATTAATCTTAACCCACGCACCGTTTTTGGAACTTTGGGCAATCGCATCAGTAATCTCTAAACTCTTTACGCCATCTGCAAAAGTTGGATACGAGTTAGATTGAGTTCCCTTGTTAATATCTTCATAAACTCTTTCAAATAACCCACGGAAAGTTTCAGAGAATCCTTCAATATGGCCAGCGGGATAAAAAGCGGTCTTAGCAGCTGCTGCAGATAACATACTTGGGTCTTTATGCAACACTTCATTAGCTTTACCTCTATGACCGACCCACAACTGCTCAGGATTTTCAGAATCAAAAGCTAGAGATCCATCTGGACCACTGATCTCCCAGTTGATGGAATTCTTGCGACCAGATGAGATCTGAGAGATTGAAACTGTTGCCCTTGCACCGTTACTAAATCTCATCAAAATTCCAGCTGCATCGTCAGAGTTCATAGTCACTGATTGCCGTTCCGAAATTGAATCTATGGTGAAGGTCTGCACGGGCCCAGTAGGTTTCTGTCTGACCTGTACAAGGGTGTGTAAGTCGGCAAAAACTTCAGTGACTGTTAGCCCGCTAACAAATCCAATTTGATCGATCAGATGCGAGCCGATATCGGCAACGGCCCGTAATTGGCCGGCCTTTTCAAATTCAAGGCGCCAGTTCCAATCTGTATCTAACACTAACCAATCTTGATGATAGTGGCCCTTTATGTAACGGGGAGAACCAATGAAGTCTTCCCCAATCAAGAATTTAGCTTCATGGACCATTGGATAAAAGCGCGTATTAAAACATGTGGCATTTATCAAACCAGTTTTTTCAGCCAGTCCTACTAACTCTTTCCCCTCTTTAGCTGAAAGCGCAAGTGGCTTTTCACACACTATGTGCTTACCGGCGCTGAGCAAATCCTTTACTTGTGAATAGTGAAGGGCATTAGGAGAAGTTACATGTACGACAGTTACGTCTTTGTCATCACATATCTGACTAAGTGAGCCATATGCGTGATCTACTAAAAGTTTTCTTGCACCGCTCTTTGTACTCTCAGGATTTCCTGCAAGGACGCCTTTGACATGTACACCTGTACGGCGAATTGATTCCACGTGAACAGTGCCAATAAATCCGGTACCAATGACTGCTGCGGAATTAATTCTCATTGTCTTATGAATTTTGAGATATCTTTGAATATGTCCAAGCGAGGATCAAAATAATAGATCCATAAATCATCTGCTTCACGGCCTCTGTTGAATTAATTGTTGCCAGTAGATATGACAAAACAGTAAGGATTAAGGTTCCCAAAATAGTCCCAGTATAGTTTCCAATTCCACCCATAATCGATGTGCCACCTATAACAACAGCTGCCACTGAGGGAAGCAAGAAGGGGTTTGCCAGACTAATCGCTACCGCCCCAGATTGTCCGCCAATTAGAACTCCGCCAATTCCACCTAAAAGTGCACAGATCACATAAGTGGCCCACTGCACCTGCCAAACTTTAACTCCAGCTAATCGAGCTGCTTGAGCATTATCTCCTATTGCATAAACTAATCTGCCCAGACCTGTTTTATTGAGTAAAAATAGAAACAGTCCACCTATTACTGCCCAGATTGCTAACGGCCACGAGAGTGGATCAAAAAGAAAAGTCGCATTACTTGCCGTAACTAAAATCTCTGGCATCGATGAACTTCCCTTAAGGAAAGTTGTCACGCCTACTGTAAAAACACCGATTAAAACTGCGTTCATTCCCAGCGTCATGATTAGCGGGTTCATGCCCAATAGCCCAACTACAAGTCCGTTAATTGAACCAACGACAATGCAAAATAACGCTCCCCAGAGCAACGCCGTGACCGTACCACCTGGTGACTTAACGCTGACAATAAAGGCCGCACCAGCTGCAATCATTGCTAGTGATAAATCAATGCCACCGGTAAGCATGCAAATGGTCTGACCAGCAGCTAATAAACCAAGTGGTGCTGCAAGTTGGAACGTCATACCAACAGCTGGAATTGAAAAAAAGTAAGGGTCAATGAAACTCGTGAGTAAAAATAGCCCAATTAGAATTCCAAAAAGAGCCCACATTGATTTGGAAACTTTATCAGTCGCAAAATTCTTGAGCGAACTCATTTATGTTTTTCCTGTTCGTTTGCGCAGTAATCCACCCACTAGAACCACCAGAATCGTTAAGGCTCCCGTAATAATTTGACTATAAGATGGATCGATTCCGTATGCCAGTAAAATATTTGGAATAAAATACAAAATAAGTGCAGCCATGGCTGGACCTGCCAACCCACCAACACCACCAGCAAGGGAGACACCGCCTAAGACAGCCCCGGCAACAGAATTAAGTGTTGCCGTGTTACTAATGTTTGCAAATGGGCTTGCACTAAGTGTTATGCCTGTTAAAATCACGCCAGATAGGCCAGCAAATAACCCACCTACTGCATACAGTTTGATTCGAGTGCGCTTAACATTCACCCCAGATAAAAATGCGGCCTCTTTATTAGAGCCAATAGCAAACATTGCAATACCAGTCCGACTTCTATAGAGCGGAATCCAAATAACAAGAAGTGGCAAAATCAACCAGATAAGTGGTGGAATAAAATTCGGGTCTTTCCCAGCGATAGCATCAGCCAAACTCTGATTGATGCCGCCACCTGGTTGTGGCATAACAAACATTGCAACACCAACTAACAAGAAACTTGTGGCTAGTGTTACGACAATATCTGCGATACCTGAAGCTGAGATTATCCAGCCAGTAATCGCTCCAATTAACGCTCCCACTGCAATAAAGAAGATCGCAAACAAAATCGATGTAGTAAGTGAAGTGCCGAGCATATATTTTGCGCTGAGGCAGTTAATTAAAACTGCTTCTGCACCGATTGCTAGATTTATACCGCCGCCAATAATGATGATCGCCTGGCCCATAGATAAAAGAGCAATTGGCAAAATTCCTAAGATGAAAGTACGAGCTTCATAAGCGCCAAATTGTGGCAGCTGATTAATTCTCCATGAACCAAGAATTAGCAACAATAGGACAATACCTAAATTCCAGCTTTGCCTGCGAACTTGAACTAAATTCAATGTGCAACCACCAAACCATGGGCCGCATTCATCAAATTTTCCTCAGTACATTTTTCAATCTCAAGGTTGGCTTGGACTTTACCTTCATAAATAACAATAGCCCGATCGCATGTCATCTGTATTTCGCGAAGCTCTGATGTGAATAGAAGAACAGATTTGCCATCATCTGCAAATTTTCTTATTAATTTATAAATTTGTTGCTTAGTTCCAACATCAATTCCTCTTGTTGGATCAAAACAAAGTAGTAGATCAAATCCAGTTGTTACACAGCGACCGATAGTTACTTTCTGTTGGTTCCCACCAGATAATTTCTTTACCTGGGACTTTGCACGAGTATCAATTTGAAGTGAAGCAACAACGTTGTCAATCGTTCGGTTCTCTTCCTTAGCATTAATTCTCCCCCAGTTAGTAAACCCTCTAAATCTAGTCAACGCAAGATTTTCTCTGATGGAGCGCTGTGGCATTAAAGCTGACTTGCGATCACCGGGAACATATGAAATTCCTAATCGAATCGCATCTGCTGGATGTCGAAAAGAAACTTTGGCACCATTCACCAATATCTCTCCAGAATCAGGTTTTGATTGTCCGGCCAATATCTCAAATAAATAGTCTTGGCCCTGCCCCTCGAGAGCGGCAACACCTAATACCTCACCTTTTTTAATCTTAAATGAAACATCAGTTAAATTTTTTCCTCCTGAAAGATTGACCAATTCAAGAAAGGTTTTTGCCTCTTTTAAGCTTTTGTTTGAATTCAGTTTTGCGTTTCCTACGCTATGATTCGTTCCTAGCATTGCTGAAACAATTCTCTCTTCAATTTTTTTAATTGCTTCAAATGAGTCTACGTCAATACCATCTCTTAATACTGTTACCCAATCACAGATACTCTCGATCTCTGCAAGTCGATGGGAGATAAACACCACAGACTTACCTTTCTTTTTCTGAGTATTCATTATTTCAATAACTTTATTTGCCAAATCAATCGGAAGAGCTGCAGTAATTTCATCCAAAATAAGGAGCTCTGGATCATGACTTAAGGCTCGTGCCAGATCAATCATTCTTAAAGTCGGCAGTTCGATGTTGGCCGCAATCTCATTTAAATTAACTTTCAATCCCATTGCATGAAGTTCTGCGAGAAATCTTTTCTCATTTGTTCCAGTCAAAGCTAAATTGCGCTCAAGTGAAATGTCAGGAATGAGAGCTGGATCCTGAAATACTGGAGCCACGCCATTTTTCCGAGCATGATCTGGAGAGGAGAACTTAACCTTTTGGCCATTTAATAAAATTTCACCAGTATCGGATGTGATGACGCCTGTTAAAATTTTAACCAACGTGGACTTACCCGCTCCATTTGCACCTACGAGAGCATGAATCTCTCCTGGTCTTACCGACAAATTTGCCTTTTTAAGCGCTACGACTGGACCGTAAGATTTCGCCACAGAGTTAATCTCAAGCAACAGATCTTTAGTCAATTTGATTCCCATCCTTTAATGTGATTTTAATAGTTGAGGCTTGAAGATTTCTCTCCAAGCCTCAACCAATTTAAAGAAACGGCTTACTTATTAGTCGACCTAATAATTAAGAACGTCCGCCGTCATCTGAATCTTGCGGTGCTTTGCAACGGAATAGTTGCGTTGGTGAGAATGTAGTCTTACCAGGCAGAGAAAGGGTTGCAGAGAATGTCGCTTCTTGTGTAGCGATAATTCGTCCATCAATTTCCTTCTTGTTAGCTGCATATGTAAGTGCCTGTGGAGCTAATAGATTCTTAGCTGCAACGGTCTTACCCTCTAGAAGATCAACTGCAATCTTGGCAGCGTATCCACCAATGATTGCTGGGTTTGGAACAACAATTCCAACAAAGCCCTTAGGGGCAAGCGCCTTAGTAAGCTTCATGAACTCGTTGTTATCAGAACCAACGACAGGGATGTACTTACCCTTTAGCTTTGTTGTCATTGCAGTAACGATGTTGTAATCGATACCTGATGTCCAAACACCTTGGAACTTACCTGGAACTAGTAATTGGTTAGCAAGTGTTCCGCCAGTTGCCCAATCCCAGTTAGTAAATACCTCTTTAGTGATCTTAATGTTCTTCCACTTCTTCATTTCAGCCTTGAATCCAGTGTCACGATCTGTATCTGCACCAGCACCTGAAGCACCACGCATGTATAGAACATTACCCTTGTAATTCATAGCCTTTGCAAGTGCTGCAGCGCCTACGCGACCGTATGCAACCTGATCATTTGCAACCAGTGTTGTGTTTGGTGCAGTAATTGCGTTATCAACGGCAATTACCTTGATCCCAGCATCTGTGGCCTCTTTAATCGCAGCATTGTTTGCTGATGGATCTCCTGAGTTCACGATAATTGCATTTACGCCTGCTGTCTTCAAAGTGCGGATATCAGCTGATTGACCAGCGCTATCTGTATTTCGTGAAAGAACAATTACAGAGGCAACCTTACCTGAGAGTGTTGCCTCGGCTTTGATGGCGCAAACCATTGTTTCACGCCATGAGTTTCCTGCCCAGCTATTGCTTACACCGATTTTGTAAGTTCCAGCAGCTTGTGCTGGCGCAGCAAATACAGATACACCCAATACGAGTGCCACTGATACAGTAACTGCTAAAGCAGATTTAATTTCCTTTGAACCTAGTTTCATTGCATTCCTTCCGATCGTTGAATGGCTTTGGGTTAATCTTTAACCCTGTTGTAAGAGATTGCAACCCTTTTGACCTTTGCCGGCCCATTGATATCAAATTGATACAAACCAACTCTTAGCACGAGCAGGCTTGTCCCCTCTCGCTTAGCCAGCACCCCCAAAAGTGGCGTTAGAGCCAGTTAATCGAGAAGATAGGAGCCGAGCATGTTCGGCGTAGGCAGCATCAAATAGGCGTTTGCTTTCGGCTTCGCCAACAACTGCCGAGCTAGTTAGAACTTGTGGCGTGTAGCCGCCTGCAAATAACTTTTCTGCGACTTGAACTTTAATTTCATTGACTATCGCAACCCCAGTCAATGTTGAACCAGGACCAACTGGGGTCTGCATTCCGGGAATCTCAACGAGGGCATCGCCAAGTGGCACCATCATATCAATTACTAAATCTGCATTATCTGAAAGTGTTGTGCCTGAAGAGTGATTGGCTTCTCCAGCCTTATTACTTGCCATAGATGTCACGGCAATTACTTTTACACCGCGTGATCGGGCGCCTATTGCCATTTCAATTGGCACAGCAGTCTTTCCGCCCACACTAAAAATCATCAGAATGTCGTTCTTCTTAAACTCCCAGTTTTTTAATATTTCTTCTGCAAAACCTTCAACACGTTCAATAAACATTGCCTGACGTTGTCCATTTGATCCGATAACTTGAGTATGAAATGTCATAGAGAGCTCGGCCAATGGATTAAAGCCAGCATATGAACCGTAACGTGGAAACATCTCTTCCAGTGGAATTCTTGAATGACCGCTTCCAAATAAGTGAACCATGCCATCACTTAAAATTGAATCGGCGCACCATTGTGCAGCGGTGCTTATATTTTCACCTTGCTGATCCATAAGATCTGTTAATAAGCGATGAGCTTCAGTACTCCAAAGACCAGCCAATGAGGAACTCATTTGCAACCAACCCCCCTTTAATTTCTTCTAAGTAAACTGGTACCCTTTTCGCGTGAACCTAATGTCTATACCAATTTTGAATGCAAGGTAGTACTTACATGAAAGTAAGTCAAGGCAAAAGGATCGAGCGTCCGGGGCTTCGCTATCGAGAAATTGAGGCTTGGCTGCGAGAGATTATCCTCAATGGGCGCCCTGGTGAAGTAATCCCCCCTGAAGTCGAGATTGCCGCCCGCTTTGATGTGAGTCGAATGACAGCTCGCCAGGCAGTTCTCAATTTGATGCGCGAAGGACTAGTTGATCGTCGGCGCGGAGCTGGAACGTTTATTGCCGATAACCCAATGCACAGAAGAGAGGGTGTACTTCTCTCCTTTACTGAGGATATGAAGCGACGAGGCCTAAGACCATCTTCAGAGTTAATCTCTGCAAAGAAAGAAATTGCAACTCCATCAGATCTGAAGATGTTAAATCTTAACGATCCTTCAACAGTAATTGTAATTAAGAGGCTGCGCTTAGCTGATGAGACACCTCTTGCACTGGAAAGGGTTGCACTTACTTCAAAGTGCCACCAGGTATTAGAAGAAGATTTAAGTGTTGGTTCTCTCCATGATGCATTGAGAAAGAATGGAATTCAGCCAACATTGGCAAATGGTTGGCTTAAAGCAAGATTAGCAACAACCCAAGAGGCTCATCGACTGGATTTGCCTACAAAATCTCCATTGTTAGTTGAAACTCGAGTCATCGAAGACCAATTTGGAGTTCCAATTGAGCATACAGAAACTGCTTATGCTGCCAATCGTTATGTTGTAGATATCAAACTCAATTGTGCGCCTGCGGTAATTGCGCCATATAGCGCAGCGCCAATTGAGCCAGCATAAAAACCTAAAGTTGCTGGCACGATATTAATTTCACTCTCTGGATATAAATGCGCTCGCTTACCCATCGCAGATCGAATCTCGTTGAGAAGAATTTTACCAGATTGAGCTACACCGCCACCGATAACAATTGTGTCCGGTGCAAGCACAACCATGATGTTTGTTAAAGTTATTGCGATCCAGTAAGCCACCTCTTTGAATGCGGCTATGGCTTTCTCATCACCTGCCAATGCGTTTTTGTATGCTTCCTCTGCAGTTTTTGTGCCCGCTAGTTTGGCAAGGGCAGAAGAGTTTGTAAGTGGTTCAGCACAGCCTTGAGCGCCACAGCCACACATTGGACCATCAAATTTAATTATTTGATGGGCGATCTCACCTGCTGCTCCACTCGCACCCAAATGTATTTTGCCGTCAATTACTACACCACCGCCAACGCCAGTTCCTATTACAAAACATGCAACCGTTCTCTTTCCGAGGGCCGCACCCATAATCGCTTCACCTAATGTAAATGCTCTCGCATCATTAATAATTGCAGTCGGTAAGTTGGTTGCACTTCTAATTGGTTCTAACGCTTGAAAGCCACGCCACGGTCCAGATAAATTGGGAAATAATTCGATCGTTCCATCGGCATTGAAAAGTCCAGGCACTGCAACACCCACTCCGCTTAAATCAGCAAACTCCTTCTGATTCTTAGCAGCTAAAGCAGCGAGCCTTGAGACCACATGAGCAGGACCCTTATCAGCCTCAGCGGGCACATCTTCTTCTTTAATAACTTTCCAGGTGTCTCCACTTTTTTCAATGACCGCAACTTTTATGTTGGTGCCGCCAAGATCTAAACCTAAAAATTTACTCACTCCCAAATCTTTCTACGAATTCATCAATCATTGCCGCAGTTGTAGTTGCACCACTTCTTGAGATTCCAGCATTTAAATACTCCATCAAAGAGTCAAGGGTGCGAACTCCTCCAGCGCTCTTAATTTTAATAGAAGGGCTCACGCTGGCTTTCATGAGCTTTATATCCGCAATTGACGCTCCCGTTGGTGCGTACCCGGTAGAAGTCTTCACATAGTGGGCACCTGCTGCCTCGCTTAATTTACAGGCGGTAACTATTTCTTCATCTGCTAAATAAGCATTCTCAAGAATAACTTTGACTGTGTGTTCCCCGGCAGCATCTACAACGGCCTTAATGTCAGCTTGAACTTCAGTTAATAACCCAGACTTTAGGTGGCCGATATTTATAACCATATCAATTTCCGTGGCACCATCAGCTACTGCCCGCTTTGTTTCAAAAACTTTGGTTTCTGTCGTGTTTGATCCATGAGGGAAACCAACAACGGTTCCTACTAATACATCAGTACCTTTTAAAAGATCTGCACAGAACTTAACATCTGATGGCTTGCAACAGACAGAGGCCACATCGTATTTTTTTGCAATCTCGCAGCCTGTCTGAACTTCATCTCTTGTCATCTCTGGCTTTAAAAGTGAGTGATCAATTGTTTTAGCGATGATTTTTACTGTGTACTTTGGGTGTGACATATTCATCCTTTTCCTTAGTATGTAAATTAATTTTAAACACCAGAATTAACTGACCAACCTCCATCAATTTCAATAATCTGCCCAGTAATTCCCGGACTCTCCATCAAATAAACGTACGCTCTTGCCACTTGTTCTGCTGAAAGCTGATCAGGTGCCATGGGTTGCTTTTTCTTGGTAAATTTAGCAATCTCAACATTTTGTGCAGCACGAGCTGCCATTGGCGTAGCCACTAAGCTTGGTGCAACTGCATTAACTCTAATAGAGTCGGTTAAATAGGCAGCAGATAGGGTCTTAACCAGAGTATTTATTCCTCCTTTAGCAACTGCATAAGCATGTGTTCTGAAAAATTCAGGTGACGGAGAAGTTGCAAGCACCGATGATGTCAAGATTATTGAGCCACCACCATGTGCTTTGAACTGCTTGATACCTTCTCTCGCCGTCAAAAATGCAGTCGTTAAATTCAAATCTAAAGTCTGCTCCCAAGCAGTTTTTGAAATATTTTCAATTGCGCCGTCACCAAAACAGCGGCCAGAACCCCCAACAATTGAGATTACCTGATCTAAGCCACCTAGTTCTTTAATTGCTTTAGTAAAAGCGCTAACAACTAAAGATTCGTCTCTAATATCAACTGCTGAATAACCAATTACTTGAGGAAATTGAGCCACTAATGACTTGCAGTCTTGCTCTTCGCCACCTAATAGATATATGGAATAACCTTTTGGGGCTATTTGAGCCACGAGTGCAGCAGCTATCCCCCTGCTGCCAGTAATTAGAACTTTCTCACTCATATTTTTAGTATAACCTAAAGCGCATAAATTGTCTATACAATTGAAACTTGATTTGAAGTTCTATCCCTGGCCAACCACCATCAGGGATCTAAGTCTCACAAATTACTAGAATTACATCAGATAAAGAACATAGGATTTAAAGGTCAACGTATAACTCCAATGCCGAATCAAGATCCAATTTGCATTGAACTTCTTACCCGTTAAATTTTGAATAAAAGTCAGTTAGCTCAAGCTTGTTCCTTTTTTAAATCCTGCCTAAAAAGTTCCGTACTCTGATAGTAAAAAAATTTTAGTATTCTCGAGATTATTTCGTACTAGTTGATCCCTACCATTTTGTTATCTGTCAAACTCTAATTTGTCAACAACATATTATCCCTAGTAATTTGCACTGCCCGCCATTAACCAACGAGGTATTTGTTGAGAACTCAAGACTGTAGAAGGACCACCTTCGACACTAAATAGAGGTTCAGTTAATGAATATTGCAGGGTGTCAAAGACTTAATGTGCTAGTGCTGATCAACGACCAGGGCCCTTTGATTCTTTGTTAAAGTTCAGTAACCACGGGTCTGTTTATCTAACACTTTCCTTCCACCAAGTACAAAAGATTTACTCCGGCACCCAAGAAACATCTAAAAGAAAAAATAAGAAACAACGATGGCGCGAAGAAGAAGATTACTGCGCTCATCAAGTTGCAGATCCAGGCTGGTGCTACAACCCCTGCGCCTCCAGTAGGTCCTATCCTTGGACAAAATAGCGTTAACGCAATGAAGTTCGTTAAGCAGTAGAACGCAGCGACAGAATCAGAAAAAGGTCAGCTCATCCCGGTTGAGATTTCTGTTTCGGCTGAATAAATTATGTGAGAGAGATTCCCTTGTAAAGAGGAATTATTTTGCTCTTTTATCTTTTCTCCAGTATTCTCGGTTTTACTGGAATAAGGAGGCACGATGAGTAGACGTGAGGCAAAGGCAGAGCTCTACGAGCAGTTCGCCCGGATGGGAAAGGGCTTATCAAGCCCTAAACGGTTGGAGTTATTAGATCTCCTCGCCCAAGGTGATCGCTCTGTTGCGGCGCTAGCAACTGAGGCA
>JAYVQU010000026.1:0-2154 GCA_043776875.1 Actinomycetes bacterium | reverse complement strand
CCTCAGTCGGATCCAAGGGCGATAGTTACGATAATGCCCTCGCGGAGAGTTTCAACGGTCTTTACAAAACTGAACTAATTCATCGCCAAGGTCCCTGGCGCAACATCGAACAAGTCGCATGGGCAACCCTTAACTACCTCGACTGGTTCAACAATAGGCGAATCCATGAATCGCTCGACTACCTGCCGCCGGTGGAATTTGAAGCCCACTACTATCACTCCAACGAGTCAGAAAGCCTGGCCGTTATGGAAATGATTTACTCTCCAACAAACCCGTCGCGATTCATTGAGTGCCTTTGACCACAAAGACTTGGATTTAATGGGCAGCAAGGGCACACTTGCACTCATGTCACTTCCTACCCAAAAACATGAAATCTCTGTCGATGGCGGAAATCTTGCGGTATTTCAATTTGGCGATGGAGTTGGCCAACCAGTACTTCTGATTCATGGCATCACCTCCTCCAATAGGGCATTTCAACTATTTGCCGATGCTTTAATTGCGCGAGGGAAGTCTCCATTCGCAGTTGATCTTCGTGGACGAGGAGACTCAAATCAATTACCCGCACCCTTTGGAATGCGAACTCATGCACATGACATGGCAGCAGTTATCGATCACTTCCGATGGTTATCACCTGATGTGATTGGGCATTCAATGGGAGCATTTGTAACTGTTGCACTGGCTGGCTTATTTCCAGAAAAAGTGGGAAAAATTGTGCTTGCCGATGGCGGAGTTCCGTTTCCATTGCCGGTTGGAATGAGCGTCGAACAAATCATGCCCTTTGTTTTGGGACCCGCAATGACTCGCCTTTCAATGAGCTTTGAAAGCAAAGCGGCTTATCGAGCGTATTGGAAGCCGCAATCCGCGTTCACTAGAGGCTGGTCAGAAGCCCTTGATGAGTATGTCGATTACGACTTGCGAGGGATCGCACCAGTCATGAGGGCCGCAACAAATGTGCAGACGGTAGCAGATGATTCGTATGACATGTTTGAAGATGACTTAGTTGCGCAATCTTTGAAAGGACTGAAGAAGCAAGCTTTATTTATTAAAGCAGAACGTGGATTGCAAAATGAAGAAAATGGTTTATATCCCATGGCAGTACTTGAGGTGCTACTACCTAACTACCCAATGCTTAAATTAGAGTTCTTAGCCGATTGCAATCACTATGACATGTTTCTAGAGGCAACCGGTGCCGAAAAGGTTGCCCAAATTATTTATGGAGATCGATCATGAGCCTAACTGGAAAACGCGCTTTCATCACTGGATCTTTTCAAGGAATCGGCCTTGGAATTGCGACTGCACTAGCCGCAGAAGGGGCCGCCATAGTGCTTCATGGACTAGCTGATGAGGAGGTGATTGCCAACGCTGAAAAAACGATGATGGCAGCGGGAGCCGAAAGAGTTGAATCGCATGTCACTGATCTGCGGGATCCAAAAGCAACTGAAGAACTGATTGCGAAAATCCTATTAGGTGGACCAGTAGATATTTTATGCAATAACGCCGGGATTCAATACATCGCAACTATCGAAGATATGCCACTAGAAAAGTGGGGTGACATTATTGCCATAAATTTAACCTCCTACTTTGAAACTATGCGTCTGCTTTTGCCGCAGATGAAAGCACGTGGTTACGGTCGAGTAATAAATACTGCCTCAGTTCATGGATTGGTAGCATCAACGGCTAAAGCCCCATATGTGTCTGCAAAACATGGCGTAATTGGTTTAACAAAGGTTGCCGCCCTTGAATATGCGCAATCTGGTTCGGCCGAAACTGGCGGGGTAACGGTTAATGCAATCTGCCCTGGATGGGTAGAGACACTTTTAATAGAACCGCAAATTCAAGCAAGAGTTGCTGCACACAATGGAGATCGGGTGGCAGCAATTGCAGATTTACTTTCGGAAAAACAACCCTCTGGGCGTATGTCATCCCCGGCAGATATTGGAGCGGTGGCAGTTTTCTTATGTTCTAAGGCTGCCCATAACATTACTGGCGCCGCAATTCCGGTCGATGGTGGATGGAGCGCGCAATAAAATTGCAATAAAAAAGAGGGCCTGGTTTTGAACTGAACCCCGAAAGTTGGACTCGTAATAGAGAGTCCTAACAGGAGGGTTTAAGTTCAATGGACGGACGCATCAAGCATCGAATCGAAACCCGCAT
>JAYVQU010000025.1:0-2191 GCA_043776875.1 Actinomycetes bacterium | reverse complement strand
TAACAACCAACTCAGCAACATTCTCCAGACCCTAGATTCTAACAGCAACATTCAACGAACTGTACCAACAATGAGTCCCAACGACACTACAATTGAAGTAAAGAATGATCAGTTTGGAGTCAAACAAATCACCGTCCCAGGTACGATCAATTTTGGCCCAAAGGAAAGTCCCATCGAAAAGAGACTTGGTATTATCGAAAATTCTGATTTTACGTAAGCGCTTAGGCAACGCCATATTTTAATTGCGAATTGCGTGCGATACCTTTCCTTGAAAGAGGAGATTCGCGGTAATGAAAGCAAAAAACAACGCAGAAAAAATTGAATTTTGGAGAAGCCACATAGCAGCCAAGAAGAGTACTGGCGTGAGGCAGTATTGTCAGGAGCACGGGCTTAGCAAGGCGCAGTATTATTATTGGAAGGAAAAGCTAAGAGTCATCGAGGCCTCGCCTCAATTGCTAGCGAAGTTCTCTAACGGGGCTAAGCCCAAGCAATCAACGTCGAGTTTTGCACGGGTGCTTGCAAGCGAGACCGCTGGCTCAAGGTCTTTACCGCACCCGATACGAGTTCAAATGATTTTGTTTGAAGTTTCGAATTTATCAGAGCTACATGGTTTCTTGTTGCCCGCAGTTTTAGGTAGCCATTATTCATGTCGCTGAATTTGAATAACTTTACGGGTATTTATTTACATCGCGCCCCTGTGGATTTTCGCAAATCCATTGATGGGCTGGCCGCGATTGTGGTGCAGCAGATGGCGGGCAATTTAAAAAGCGGTAATCTTTTTGTTTTTACGAGCCGCCGGCGCGATCGGCTAAAAATTTTGTATTTTGATAGAACCGGATATGCCCTATGGTACAAGCGTTTGGAGAGTGCAAGATTTAAATGGCCTGGGCACATTGAAGAGCCCGTTTTAAAGATGCGCACTCGCGAGTTAGAAATGATGTTAGATGGTTTTGATGTGTGGCGAATGAAGCCGCATGAAGCGGTGCATTTAAATCAAGAATATTAAGTTAGTGGTATTGAGCAAATAGATTTTGTAATTTAAGCAAGAGTAGTGCTTAACGCAGCAATCAACAATGAGAGCATTGAAGATCTTCAATTGCAAAATTCTTTGCTCAGTGCCCAGCTCTTAAAGCAGCAAGAAGTTTTTGAAGTTGAGAGAAAAAAATTCAGTGACGAGATTTCAGATAAAATCGCGCAAATTGTAGAGCGTGACACGCAAATTGAGTTGCTCGCAAAACAGATTTTATTAGCGAAGCGATTTCGATATGGCCGCTCATCGGAGAAAATTTCAGCAGAAGTGTTCCAGACCAGTTTATTCAACGAAGCCGAGGTAGAGGCAGAGATCGCCGCCACCTTAAATGCTCCAGAAGAACAGCCAAGAGCACCGCGCAAGCGCGGTGTTCCTAAGCGCAGTCCTATTCCTGAGGATTTACCCCGCCGCGATGTCATTGTTGAGTTAAACACCCATGACAGAGAGTGTCCCACAGACGGCAGCCAGATGGCTGAAATTAGCCGAGAGGTTTCAGAAAAGCTCAACATCATTCCCGCTAAAATCGAAGTGGTGCGAACGATTCGGATTACATACGGGTGTTTGTTGTGCAAAGAAAACATTCGAAGCGCAGCCCTACCGGCGCATATTTTGCCCAAGAGCCTAGCTGATGTTGGGTTACTGGCACTTATTGTGGTGAGTAAGTTTGTTGATGGGGTGCCGTTGTATCGAATTGAAAAAATTCTATCGCGCATTGGCGCTGAAATTCCCCGTAGCACGATGGCTGCATGGGTAATTGCGATGGGCTCAAAGTTCATCGTGCTGACAAACCTTATGAAGGAATTGCTTTTGGAGGGAGATCATCTTTTTTCGGATGAAACTCACGTGCAGGTGCTTAATAAAGAGGGGCATCCGGTAAAATGCAAAGACAAAGACTCGCAGCGCGGCTGGATGTGGGTTACGGCCCGGGCAGGGCCTGATCCGATTGTGTTGTACGAGTATCATGCGGGGAGAAATATTGAGGCGGCGAAACAAGTTTTGGATGGATTTAAGGGTTATTTGCAAGTGGATGGCTACGCTAGCTACGATTGGATTTTTAAAGATGGCACGGTGATACGCGTGGGTTGTTGGGCACATGTTAGACGTAAGTTCCATGATGCTTGGATAGCGCTGAAAAAGCCGCGGGATGGTTTGGCTTTTGAG
>JAYVQU010000024.1:0-2203 GCA_043776875.1 Actinomycetes bacterium | reverse complement strand
CTGGGCCGAATTCTAATTCAGTGCCATCATTCATTACCACCTTTTGTCGTCCCGAGAGAAAGTATTTTACATGATACTTCTGGCAACTGTCGGTTTTTGCTACTGGCTTCACATGCTCTGACCATTTCCATCCCGGCTCGAGTGTCTCCTTGAGTATTACAAGCCCGCCAATGTTTACTGTCTCGATAGTTCCCTTGGGAAAAGGTTTTTTCGTTTCATCGGGCGAACCAAAACTTTTCCTTATAATTGTTTCCATATTTTTCATCTCCTTGCCTATTAATTTAAGCGCTGCGCTCGGTTTAGTTGACAGGTGTATTCAGTTTCACGCAACAAGTAGTTCCTTGTCAACGACTTCATGTGCCATTTCATATTCGAGCGTTGCCAGCAGCTGCGCCAACTCTGAGCTCATGCGATCACCAATGGAGTAACCAACAATCCTGTCGGAGAAGGCACCCTCTGGTGAGCACATATAAACCTTTCCATTTTTCCTGGGATGCTCAGTGACCTCATCGCACGGAGGATTGATTATCCAGCTCATTCCGTAGTTCATACTTTTCTCCTTGTTAGTTAAATAGTTTTAATGACGGCGTAAGAACCTGGGCGGTTGAAAGTATTTGGGCTGCGGCCTCGTCAATTTCACCCTCGGTCGACCATCTTCCGAATGAAATGCGAACCGCACATAAGGCATCGGCAGGATTTAAACCAAGAGCCAGTAACACAGAAGAGGGTTTATTCTGCCCTGCATGACATGCCGAACCCGCAGAGGTGGCAATAGCGGGCATTGCTGCGAGCAAAGAGAGCGCGGGTACTCCATCGATTCGAAAGTTCAGTGTGTTTGGTAAGTGTTTGCTGGGATGCCCATGGACATGCAGGTGCTCCGGCAAATTCGTTCGGAGTATCTTCTCAAATCTGACAAGCAAGGCGGTCAATCTTTCCTGCTCCCCTTGCTTTAAAGATAACTCAACCAAGGTAGCGGCTTCACCAAATCCGACGGCATAAGCAACATTTTCTGTGCCAGAGCGAACTCCATTTTCCTGTCCGCCACCGCCAATAATGGGTAGCAAGTGCACGCCGTCTCTGACGTAAAGGGCCGCAATACCTTTTGGAGCGTACATCTTGTGACCTACGACAGTAAGCATGTCCACACCTAGATCTGAAACATTAACTGGAATCTTCCCAATCGACTGAGCGCCATCGCAATGCATAAGGACGCCGTGTTTTCTTGCGATCGTTGAAATCTTGGTAATTGGTTGAAGCGTGCCGGTCTCGTTGTTCGCGTGCATAATGGAGATAAGAAATGTCTCCGAATTGATTGCCAGCTCAACATCGTTGGGATCGACCTGTCCAAATTCATCAACTGGAAGATATGTGACAGCAACTCCGTGCAACTCTTCAAGTTCACGGCATGCCGCAAGCACCGCTGGATGCTCTGTAACCTGAGTAATCAAGTGCGAGTGGGAACGGCCTTGAGCACGGGCGGATAGATATGTGCCGCGAATCGCCAGTGCATCAGCCTCCGATCCGCTGCCGGTGAAAACGATCTCAGTGGCAAAGGCGCCGATGAGTGAGGCAACCTGATTTCGAGCCCTTTCTAGAGCTGCATGCGCACTTTCCCCATAAGCATGAGTACTCGAAGGATTTCCAAACTCTTCCTTAATGCACTCGAAAATTACAGCGGCTACTCGCGGATCAACCGGAGTCGTTGCGTTGTAATCTAGGTAGATGATCTCCTCCCTCATAACCATCGCCGCATCACGTTGAATTCAAGTGCAGTTTTGCCTAAATGCCATCGTCGGGCTGGCACATGCAGCTCAACCGAAGGTGCAGGGTTGGCATAAAAATTCCCTGCACCATAAGCAGCGCGACCAATATCAAGCATTAAAAGACCAGAACCTTGTCAGCAGCCAATGTGGCATCGGTAAGTGCCTCCATAGTCGAACGCTTCGAACCTTCGATAAGCATCTCTTCGGTGATTCCGCGCGCGTCCATGCATGTACCGCAACATTCAATCTTTCCACCTTGGCGCGTCACTATAGAAAGCATGCGATCAAGTTTGTAATAGCCATCTGGAGTTTTCTGATTGGCCATTGCGGCAGTAACGCCGTCACCCATGAGGAAGACCGTGACTTCTACATCTTCACGTTTGGCAAGGGATCCCGCCAAACGAATTGCGTTATATGTCGAATCCAGCCCGTAGGCAGAT
>JAYVQU010000023.1:0-2245 GCA_043776875.1 Actinomycetes bacterium | reverse complement strand
AATTACTTAATTGATGAAGAAACGAAAATGTCAAGAAAAGTTCAAATGGAGTAAACGATGACGCAGCACATGAGTAAACGATGTCTCGACACATCACATGGTGGGTTGTGAGGGACTCGAACCCCCGACCCGGTGATTAAGAGTCACCTGCTCTACCAACTGAGCTAACAACCCGAGGCATCCAGGCGGCGAAAACACTTGAATGCATGGGGAAACCTATCAGCAATGACCGCCTTGCTGCACATTCGCAACACACTCATAATAGTCATATGAGCCATTGGGAAATAAGGATTGCCCTAGTTCTCGGCCTTGTTATGGCCGGGATTGAACCTGTGCAGGCTTACTCTGCGGTGAGTTCTTTGTCAGCAATTGAAGCACAAGTAACAAAAGGTAGAGCGGCAAAGACTGGATATACCCGCGCGCAGTTTGGCCAAAGGTGGGCCGATGTTGATCGCAATGGTTGCGATACTCGAAACGATATTTTGCAGCGAGATTTAACTTCAGAAATTTTTAAAGAGCAAACTCGCGAGTGTGTGGTGGTAAGTGGGAAATTAATGGATCCGTATTCGGGGGAGATAATTAACTTTGTCCGCGGAAATGTCAGCAGCATGGAGGTACAAATCGACCATGTGGTGGCAATGAGTAATGCCTGGCAAACGGGTGCTTTTAAATTGTCCTTGAAGGATCGAACCGCTTTTGCCAATGATCCAATTAATTTGCTGGCGGTTAAAGGTCGATTGAATTCGCAAAAAGGCGACGGTGATGCGGCAACTTGGTTACCGCCGTTAAAGAGTTATCGTTGCGATTATGTATCACGGCAAATTGCGGTAAAGCTAAAATACAAGTTGTGGTTTACCGCTCCAGAAAAAGCGGCGATGATAAGAATTTTAAAGGCCTGCCAGGAACAAGGATTGCCTAGTTCTTAAAGCGTTTTATTTTCAGCGTTAAATCAATGATTCTCTTTGAAACGATCGTATGATGCCTCAATTTCAATCTCAGCGGCATCGTGTCCCACCCATTCGCCGCCTTGGACAGATTTACCTGGTTCTAGAGTTTTGTACACCTCGAAAAAGTGCTTAATTTCCGAGAGTTCAAAGGCAGGCACATCGCTTAAATCTTGCAGGTAAGACTTGCGAACATCGCCGGCGGCAACACATAGCAATTTGTCATCTCCGCCAGCTTCATCCGTCATGTTCAACATGCCAACAACACGGCAGGAAACAACGCATCCTGGAAATGTTGGCTCATCTAACATTACTAAGGCATCTAGTGGGTCGCCATCTAATGACAATGTGTTTTTTACATAGCCATAGTCATAGGGATAGCGGGTAGAAGTAAATAGCATTCGATCCAGCCGGATTTCACCGGTGAGATGATCAATTTCGTATTTATTACGAGATCCCGCTGGGATTTCGATGATCACATCAAAGATCATTACCGCTGCCTTCTATCGGAAAAAATGGGGTGAACGACGGGGCTCGAACCCGCGACATCCCGGACCACAACCGGGTGCTCTACCAGCTGAGCTACGTCCACCATGAGTTGCAAACTCTACCTGTTGTTAGGCGGTGATTGTCGCCTACTTTGCAATAGGGCTTTCGGCAGAATTCGGTGCGGCGATAAAGACGGCTTGGCGATAGTAAGCAAGTTCTGCGATTGAGTCTTGAATATCGCCTAAGGCTCGGTGGTTACCAGTTTTTGCAGGTGCCCCGAAGTAGGCCTTTGGAAACCAGCGACGAGCCAACTCCTTAATCGAAGAGACATCAATGGTGCGATAGTGCAGATAATCATTTAAGAGCGGCATGTCGCGAGCGATGAAAGCGCGGTCAACGCTGACCGAGTTTCCAGCCAATGGAGATTTTCCAGCTTGGGTCGCTGCACTTTCTAAGTATGCAATCACAAGTGCTTCAGCGGCTTGAACGGTAATGCCATTTGGAATCTCGGTGATTAGTCCAGATGTGGTGTGCATCTGCTTTACAAAATCATCCATGCCAGTTAATTGCTTCGGCGTTGCTTTGATCACCACATCGATGCCTTCGCCAATCACATTTAAATCAGAGTCGGTGACAAGGACTGCGATTTCAACCAGCACATCTTTTTCAAGAGACAGCCCCGTCATTTCGCAATCGATCCAGATCAGGTTTGCTTGTTCATTAGCCATGCGCGCCTGGCAGGAATCGAACCTGCGACAACCCGCTTAGAAGGCGGGTGCTCTATCCGACTGAGCTACAGGCGCCTGTAGGGT
>JAYVQU010000022.1:0-134820 GCA_043776875.1 Actinomycetes bacterium | reverse complement strand
TGGCGCACTCACGATGAAGAACGCCCTAGCCACCACCATGTCCACCCTGCCGACGCAACTAGCACGCTCACTGACTTGGGACCGGGGCAAGGAGATGTCCGCTCACGCGCAGTTCAAGGTCGCCACCGGCATACCGGTGTTCTTCGCCGATCCCAGCAGTCCTTGGCAACGTGGCACGAATGAGAACACCAACGGACTCTTGCGCCAATACTTTCCCAAGGGAACCGATCTCTCGTGCTGGTCATCCGACGAACTCGAGGCGGTTGCTCATGCCCTCAACACGCGACCTCGAAAGACCCTTGGCTGGAAGACACCAGCGGAAGCCTTCGACGAGCACCTACAATCAGTTCAACAAGCAGGTGTTGCATCCACCGGTTGAACTCAGTTAATCTCCATCGCATAAATTTAAATACGGTTGCATTCGGCCGATCGGGATAGATTGAGCAACAACGTTCATATCCACATCGTGCTTATCTACTTGACTCATGTCTCTCCCCTCAATTACTATTCTCTAGAAAGCCCTGGACGAAGCCTTTTGGTTGCCGTTCAAGGGCAATTTTTTGCTCCTGTTTCTTTTTCATGCAAAACCATTCCATCATGCACCGACAAGGTTAAGACTTACCCTCAGACAGCCCCTGGGCTGGTTATGAACTGAACCCCGAGGGGTTCCCTGTTTGTGAGCCTAGCTAGATTGCTCGCTCAGTCGCCGTTTCCGCGGCGACTTTTGCGTTTCTTGGACAAATATCCGAAGAATTCTGGTGGCACCTCCAAAGCATCTCTTGTAATACATCATTTCCTCTGACGGATGAAATGGTGTAATCTAACGCCATGAGCACTCAAGAGAGCCCAAAGGAGCCCCGCACCGAATCCGAAATCCTGCGGAGGGCACTGTCCCAGATGAACGCAAGCCTTGAGCCAATGCTGGAAATGGCCGTAAAAGCAGAGGAAATCCTTGTTCGTAATCAGGGGGTCGACGCAATTCTAAAACTCACAAGCCAGACAACTAAATTATCCCAAGTTTCGCAGTTCGCCGTTGAAATTAAAACCCTTCCGGAAATACGTGACCTCCAAAAAACCGTTGCCCAACTGCAAGAGGTGACAAAGAAGGCCGACAAACTCAAGCCAATGATTATTAGCAAGTATCTATCAAGCCCAGCCCAAGAGTGGTTGCGTCAGCAGAGAGTCTCATTCGCAGACGCAACGGGAAATTTTTTAATACTTGATCCTGAAAAGGGACGATTCCTGCAGAGTGATGCAGGCGCTAAAAGCAATCCTTGGAAAGGACCAGGCCGCGATCGCAGCACTCTGAAAGGTGAAGCAGCAGCAAAGGTTGTCCGCGCGCTCATAGAAAAAATTCCGCCTTACTCAGTTCCGCAACTGACCAAAAGTGCAAAGTCCTCCACCGGGGTCACCTACCGCGTCGTCGAATATTTAGAAAAGCAAGGCAATCTCACACGTGAAGAAAAAGTGACTAACAATCGAATCACGTCGCAAATCGCCGAAGTAGATTGGCAAAAAATACTTACCGCGTGGTCTAAGGATTATTCATTTTCTGAAAACAATGAAGTTACCTCATATATAGAACCACGAGGGATTGAAGAACTCTTAAAAAAACTCCGTAAAATTGATCCAAATTCCTATGCGGTCACCTCATCTGTGGCAGCTGCCAACTTTGCTAAATATGCTGAGAGTAAGCAAATTCGAATCTACACAAAAAATGCAGAATCACTTGCAAAAAAATTGAACTTAACTGAAGTTGATTCTGGTACCAACGTTCAGATTGCAACAACAGAGTACGGATCTGTATTTACCGGAACAAAGGTAATTGACGGAATAAACACCGTGGCACTGGCACAAATCGCAGTCGACCTTCTTTCGGGACCAGGTAGAAATCCAAGCGAAGGCGAAGCGCTAATGAATTGGATGAAAACAAATATTGAGAAGTGGCGAACAAATGATTGAAGCAAGAAAGGCGCTCCTTGATGCCCTTGAGGCTCTCTCAGATGAGTTCTCGAAGGCGAGCACGCAAATCGGCCTTGAGTACCTCGACTCCTTGTTCAGCCTAGGTGCCGACGCACCTGGTTCCCAACTCGCTGCGGCGGCAGTCAGAGGAATCGGCCATGAGGCTTTCATCGCACAATCAATTGCACAATTGGCCAAAGAATTATTAAGTAGATTTTGAGCATTACCCAGTGCAAGTTTCTTCCAATTGAGAATTTTAAGAACAACCATTCTAATTTTTCGAAATTCCCACACGCGCTATTACTAAGCCGAGAAATGACCAAACCACCTATCCTTTTCAGGAAGAGCGCCGGGGCTCTTATTGGTGGCTTGGAACGTTTCACGAAGCGTAGCAAGAAAAACCTAAAAGACAAACTTTATACACACCTCAAGCAGTGGATCTAAATCCTTACCTGATTTGCTTTTCTAATCTTTATGAAGCGACTCGGCTAGACCACGGCTTAATTTTTTTTAATGTTTTGACTAATTCTGCTTGAGCAACTTCGATATCGTGGGCAGCCTGCGCACGTAACCAGTAGCCATCAGATAATTCGAAGAAACGGCAAAGTCGCAAATCTGTATCGGCAGTGATTGAACGCCTCCCTTTAACAATCTCCCCAATGCGCTGGGCTGGCACATTAATCTCTTTCGCTAGGCGATACCGTGTCACACCCATAGGAATCATGAACTCTTCAAGTAGCAGCTCGCCAGGGGTTACTGGTTCAAGACGCTTTGCACTGGCTTTGGTATGTCGCGACCCAACCTTTGTTGCCATTTTAGATTCCTCTCTTGCTGCCTAGTGGTAATTAACAATCTCTACATCTGCTGGACCCGCTGGGGTCCATTTAAAACATATCCGCCATTTATCGTTTATCCGAATACTCATCTGTCCCGCCCGATCACCTTTCAACTGCTCAAGATGATTCCCAGGTGGAACCCTGAGATCCGCTAAACGACTTGCGATTGCGAGCTGTCGCAATTTACGAAGTGCGATCCGCTCGAAGGAGGCAAACCTGGGGACTGGCCTTCCGTTGGCAAGTGCCTCACTCTGCGCATCCCTAAAAGAGATAATCACTCAGGTATAGTAACGCATCACGTTATTAACGTAAAGTGTTACTAGAATAGAATCTTTGCTTTGATCCTTTGGCATGGCTGCAGCCTTTCCTCATCCACCGATAAATCCAGGAATTACCCCCACCCCAGCTATTTTGAGTTGGTTAGCGCCAGGCCGGCGGAGGTCGCCGGTTCGATCCCGGCCCAAGCCACCGTAATTATTTGATGTAACTTTTAAATCTTCTAAGCAGCTACCTCAACCATCAATCGCCCAGAGTTCTTCCGTTTTGGCTTCTCACCAATCGTCAAAGTCACCGTCACTCCCAACGCATCCATCAATTTCATAAATGTGTTCATCGTCGGAATCATCGATCCATTCTCCATACGCGAAATATCAGCCTGCTGCACTCCAGATTTCGCCGCCAATGCACTCTGCATCATTCCACGTGCCTTCCGCGCCTGCAACCATGCACTAGAAGCCAGATTGATCCCGTTAACTGCCAAGATTTCATTCAAGGCAACCAATACAGCTTCTGCCTTTTAATCACTCAATCCGTCCATCCACTTTTCCACTGGCCGGCGTCCTTGCGCATCTTCGTAAAACTCGATCTCCAATCATATTTTTTGAAATTACTTGACTCAGATGTTCTAAGACAATTTGTTCTGTTTTTGAGGGTTGACCTGTGACTACGCAGAATAAGAGAATCAACATCTTCAACGCTTCTGTACAGAATTAGTTTTTTTCTGTACAGTTGCGCTATGAATGAATTATCCGTCACTGAAGCGCGTGAACAGTTCCTTGCCGTTTTAAATCAAGCAAAGAAAAAGCCGGTGCGCATTACTCGCCACGGCGTTGATGTGGCGGTGGTAATAGCTCCTTCCCTTTACGAGTCATTGATTGAGGCGCAAGAGGAGCTCGAAGACATAGCGGCCTTTGATTCAGCAATGCTGGAAAAGGAACCCAATATCCCTTGGGAACAGGTCCAGAAAGAGTTGAAGCTCATTTGATTCAGTACCAAGTTGAGTTCAAACCATCTGCAAGGAAAGCTCTTGCGGCTTTGCCTGAGAAGGTACAGCGACGTATCCAGGGAGTTATCCACACTCTTGGAAGTAATCCGCTACCGCCTGTTGCGGTGAAATTAGTTGGTAGGGATGGCTATCGAATTCGAGTCAGTGACTACCGAATTGTTTACACGATTCATAAGAATGTTCTGACCGTTGTTATTGTTTCAATTGGACATCGTCGCGAGGTTTACCGAAGAAGTTAGTCGAGAACTACTACGCCTGCCGGCGTTGTTAGATGCAATGTAACAACTCCATTTTCGCCATCATTTGTTGCTGGATCGGCCCACTCAATTGTTGTTCCGGCAAGAGCTGCAAGAATCTCAACCTTAAAGCAGGAATCAGCAAGTTGGTCGTTATCTGCAATGGTGATTTTTTCAATTGATGCAAATTTGCAATCAATTGGGTGCACCAAACTATTTATGGAGCCAGATTGGCGACACTCATGGGATCGCCTAATTGAGTCAACTGCGGACGAGCGCCATTCGAGAAGGCTGAATAGATTGACACTTCCCTATTCATACAGATATAGTACTGTCATGGAGCTAGGAGTAAGCCAATACGCGAAACAAATGAACATTTCGCGAGGGCGGGTACTGCAATTGATTTACGCGGGAGACGTGCAGGCTCGAAAGATTGCCGGTCGATGGATTATAAATCAATCTGAATTGGGCCGCCACCCAAAAATAAGTAGACCGCTTAGCCCTCGAATGGCAAATGCTTTTTTGGAGATTCTTTCAAAGCAAGAAATTTCAATAAAACTTGATCCCTCCGAACGTTCTCGCCTTTCCAAAAAAATCAAAGAGCTGAAAGAGCATGATGACCCGGCATTGTTACTTAGCTCTTGGCTTAAAAAAAGGGGGGACTTCGTCGCATTAAGCGCAAATAAAAATGATCTTGAGAAAATTCGGAAACAATCTGAAATACTTTTATCTGGGGTAAGTGCATTTGGAAGTGAGCTTTCTGATGTAGATAAAATAGAAGGTTATATTTCAAAAAAAGATTTTAGTAAAATTGTGAGAAAGTATTTGCTGGTGAAATCGGACAACCCAAATGTTTTTTTGCGACAAATTGAAGTATCAGTTCGAGAAGAATTAGTTCCTGGATTAACTCTGTCTGACTTATCAGATAAATATGGGCCACGCGAGAGAATTCTTGTAAAAAATTTAATAAGCAACTTATGACAACCGTACAAATTCCAAAATTGCAAAATGCGCAAGCTGAAAGTTGGATTGCAATTATTGAAATTTCTAACTTAATTCCTGATGGATGGACTCTAATGGGTGGGCAGCTTGTGCAATTACATTGCTGGGAAAGAGGATTCCAGCCAATAAGAGTAACAAGTGACGTCGATGCAGTATTAGATGTGATTGGAAAACCCGACATACTTGTTCAATTTACTCAAGTTTTGCGAAAACAGGGGTTTAGCCCATTAACTTCTGCAACTGGACATCAATATATAATGGAAAAAGAACCAAGCAGAAATAGATATTCTTTTCCCAAGTTCCATCGGAAAACGTGCTGGTTCGAAAGTAGGGATAACTGGTGGCACAATTCCCGAAACTCCAGGAGGTCGACAAATTCTAAATTTTAGTGAAAAAATACAAGTGCGGTCAGGAAATCTTCTCGGGAAAATAAATAGACCAAATTTAATTGGGGCACTATTTATTAAGAGTGTTGCTCTCGAAAACTATCATGATCTTGGTTCTGACCGTCACCTTCAAGATTTTGGTGTCTTGTCATCTATGCTTTCAAGCGATGACCTTTCCTCTGAAATCAGCAAGAAGGAGCGCATCAAAATAATTAATGGGGTAGCTCGCTTACGTAGAGAAGCAAGAATTTTGCATCAAATTGATGGGGCGGAGGAAGGGCTTCAAAGAATTGAAATGGCATTCGATAATCATTGATAAGATCAATATTTTAAATTTTTTTCGTTCCCGTCCATTTTAATCCTGCCTCACAACACTACTAGGCGTCATCAAGTGCACCGCAACAATTCCTGACTCGCCTTCGGTATCTGCTGGTGTTAACCATTCAACCTCAACATCGCTGCCGAGAGATCGAGAAATGTTTTTTGAAGATTTCATTCAAACAGCTCAATCTTGCCATGCGGTCTCGCAATATGAACCTTTAGAAAAACTATTGGTGCAATGGAAGCGAAGTGCTGAGATTTCAAACAACTCAGTTTTACTTGAAATTTTGAATTCACCTCGAGGCGAAGATGCATTGATATCTTTAAGTCGACCAAAGGAGACTGAATAACAATTAATCGAGGATAACGGTTCCGCTTGGGGTAGTTAGCTGCAATGAAACAATCCCATTTTCGCCATCATTTGTTGCTCGTGTTTCGCTTCTCTCGCTTATAGTCCTTTTCAAATTGTGTTGTGTATCTAATTTCTCGCATTAAGTTTTTCTAAAAGGTTCTTCGAATTCCTTACTGTCTTTACTTTGCCGAGTCGAGCGGCCTTAATTGCACGAAGGGTCTTTGCATTTGGTTTTGCGGGATCAAAGGGCAAAGCACCGTCTTCGACAACTTTGATCAGCATCAGGCGGATGGCGTCTGAAGTGGTTAAGCCGGCAGCTTCAAGAATTGCTGCAGCCTCTTGCTTGGTTTCTTCGCTAACGCGGGCCCTGACAACTGAGTCTGCTTTCATTATGCCTCCAATTGATGTGGCTACATTGTAGCCACACTTAAGGTGGGAATCAACTTCAGTTAATTGACTTGGGCTCATCGTGGACATCCTCCTTACTGGATATCCACAGATTTGCTTTTTGGTGTAGTGATTTTGTCGGTGGCCAATGTGACGGTGTGCATCTAGGAAAAGAGGAGATCATGCCAGCCATAGGAATTGACATACGTCACTACATACATCACTATATCCGGATGAGCATATTGAAGCATCCCTTCTCTCACTTCCTGCGCAGAAGTGGAGAGGTCTTAGCTCAAGTCGAGGTAATGGATGTGCACTTAGACCGTCGCGATGGATCAGATGTCATGTTGGTCAAAACCTCGCGGGAAGAGTCCATCAGGGAAAGTTTGAATATGTCAGTAATGACGCTAGCAGCCCTTGCTCGCGTAAGCGCCTTTCGGCCAAAACTTCTGGATGCACTTGTAGAGGCTTTGCCTTGGACATCATGGCTAAATGGGAAAGATCGGGAATTATTCTTTGAAAATTTCATCCAAACGGCCCAGTCTTGCCACGCCATTGGGCAATATGAAGCACTAGAAAAATTGCTTGCGCAGTGGAAGCGAAGCGCAGAAATCTCAAATAATCCAGTTTTACTCGAAATTTTGAATTCACCTCGAGGCGAAGATGCATTGATATCTTTAAGTCGACCTAAGGAGACTGAATAACAATTAATCGAGAATAACGGTTCCGCTTGGGGTAGTTAGATGCACCGAAACGATTCCGTTTTCGCCATCGTTTGTTACTGGATCGGTCCACTCGATGGTTGTTCCGGCAAGGGCTGCAAGAATCTCATCCTTAAACCAGGAATCAGCAAGTTGGTCGTTATCTGCAATCGTGATTTTTTCAATTGATGCAACTGCTTTGCCATCTTTCGATGGGTGATCCGCGGTTAGCCATTGAATAAAAAATGGCAGTTCGCGTGATTCGGTAATTTCATTAACGCCAATTTGCTTCCACTTTAAATCGCTGCCGTCTGGTCGGGTACGGTGGCCTTCAATTGCGTTACGACCAAATTTTTCTTCGATCTTTGAAATATCTTCGGTGCTAAAAACCCAAGTAAGCCAACCGCCACCGGTTTGTGCTTTTTTACTTACAGCTTTGCCCCAAGGTGTTTGTTCTGTTGCTGGGTGATCTAGTGGACAGACAACTTCGATGTACTGACCATTTTGTAAAGGTGCGGTGAAGTTACGAGTACCAAAGCGAGGGTGGGCACCACCATCGACAAAAGTGCTACCTAGGCGCGACCCAAGGCGTTGAACGGTGTCGGCTAATTGATCATGGGCGGTTACATATGAGACATGGTCTAAGCGCATAGGGAAATCTTGCCCTATGCCGGGGGGTGGTCATTACCAAATCGGTACTCGCGGGCAGCGCTATTTTCTAGGTGGGTAGGGCTGTTTTATGCGGGGGTTTAGCAAATTTTCGGTGGATAAGTAGCAGGAGTGTCAGATTGCGGTGCCATGATGCCAAGCAGAAAACCACCAGATAAAGAACGAGACCGCCACCGACTTTCGTCAGTAGCGGTCCCCCTTACCCCTTACCGGTTATGGCCGGGGATTACGAGAGAAACGATACACCATGAAAAGGACAAATATCCAGAGAGATTGTGGATGGGAGCCTTTCACTGGTGGCATCGCCGAAGGAAAACTTCGCCATTATGTGAATGCATCTAGCCAGAATAAAAGCATTGCTGCTGAAATGTTTCATCTCGATGGCAGAGTTGCCGCGGCCTTTCTAGAACCAATTCGCTTAGTGGAACTAGTTCTGCGAGAAGCAATTCATCAGAGATTGTCAGAAATTCATGGCTCGTTCTGGATGTTAGATGCTCGCTTAATTGACGGTCGGAGTTTAGAAAAAGTTACTAGAAGTGTAAGTCGGATCGGGCGAAATCCATCAGTAGACAAGATCGTAAGTGATCTGAATCTAGGCTTTTGGGTCGGATTGTTTCAAAAAGGTGGACCAGCTTCATTTGACCCGGTGTTGCGCATTAAACACCCAGAAACTCTGTGGAAACCTGCTCTATCGAAAGTTTTTCAAGGGGAAGTGCCCGATCGAAAAGTAATCGCAACTTTAACCCTCAAGATTTCTTATCTTAGAAATCGCATAGCTCACCACGAGCCAATTCTCTTTGGGATTGCCCAGCCAGGCAGCAAGAAGGAAGAAAAACAAATAAAACAAGAGCCGCTTAATGCCTACGGTGATCTTATTCAACTTGCTACCTACATGAATCCAATATTAGGTGATTTTCTATTAGAAAATTTTCGTGTGAGGGTTTCGCCTGAATTGAAAGTAAAAATCGCTAGGGAAGCAAAATGTAAGGGAGTTTCGCAAGCGGCTTTGTTTCGCGAAGCCTTAGTGGAGTTTGATGCGCCAAAAGCAAATAAGAAGAAGTAACGCGTTAGCGGGCCAAGGTACACATCAGGGCTTCAACGGTCAGCAGCGGGGCGGCGTTGTGGCCCAAGTTAGTGCGGGCAGCCATGATCGCGTTGATTTTTTTGACTACAGCTTGCGGCTTAGTATTAGCAGCTACTGCATTAATTTCGTTTTCTAACTCTTTATTAATGAGTGCCTCCTTAGCACCTGCTTGCACCAACATGACATCGCGATAGAAGGTTGCAATGTCTAAGAGCGCGGCATCAAGGCCGTCCCGGATCATTCGGGTTTGCCGAGTTTTTTGTTCCTTCGCCAAATCTTTAATCGCTTTACTTCCACCCGTTGCCATACCGCGGCCGGTAGCACCTTTGCCATAGGCAAGGGAAAGATCGTCGATCTCTTTTTCATTGCGTTGCTCGGCAGCTTCAGTTGCTTGCTGGGTTGCTAGGTCAATCAGGGTTTGGGCGGCGGAAAAGGCGGAGGAGATTCCGGCCAGGTTAATTGGCAGTTTCATAATGGTAGATCGAGTGTTGCGCACCGATTCATTGGTTGCTAAATAGCGAGCGCGACCAATGTGTCCTTGGGAAACACGGGCGGCAAAATCTGCCATCACTGGGGATATGCCATCCCGGTTTTGTAGCACCTGTGCAACCACAGCGGTTGCTGGTGTAACTAATTGCAGGTGGCGGCATCTGGATCTAATGGTTGGCAGCACATCATGCAAAGTTGGCGCACATAAGAGCCAGACGGTGCGATTGCCTGGCTCTTCAATTGCTTTCAGTAGCGCATTTGCGGCAGATTCAGTCAAGCGATCGGCATCTTCCATAACGACAACTCGCCAACCACTCATTGCTGGTGCCCAAGCAACCCGGCCCAATAGTTCGCGTACCTCATCTACTTTGATGGATAAACCTTCGGTGCGGATTACTTCAACATCTGGGTGAGAACCATTTGCTGCGGATTTACATTGGTTGCAACTGCCGCAGCCATGGTTAGGACAAATCAGGGCCTGGGCAAAGGCGATTGCGGCGTTCGACCGGCCAGAACCTGGCGGGCCGGTAAAGACCCACGCATGGGTCATGCCGTGGATCGAGTAGCTGGCTGGCTCTTCCGCTGTTCTGGTGGCGGTGGCAACCGCCTTTTTCAGGATCTCCACCACATGATCTTGGCCAACCAGGTCGCTATAAACGCTCACTTTTTAGCCGCTGACTTTTTTTTGGAGTTCGTGGCCGCCGCCTTTGCCGACTGGGATCGCTTTTTTACCACCTTTGATGCGGTGGTGCCAGTTTTCTTTACCGCTTTGCTAACTGCTCGAATTGGGCGAAGCAGCGGGTTGCCCTTGTCCGAGCTGGCGTTGCGCTTTAGCGCCGAGATTTTGCTGACCTGGGAAATAATTGCGGTGTGAATTCCTGCAATACTTTGATCGCCATCGATGATGAAGTAGCGCTCTGGGTCCAGGGCGGCTAACTGCAAAAACTCTTGCCGCACCCGTTCGTGAAAATCAATTGGTTGGGATTCCAGCCGATCCTTACTCTTTAAGCGAGCTAGCCCAATTTCGGCAGGCAGGTCGATAATGATTGTTAAGGTTGGGAATAGTGATTCGGTGGCCCATCTGGAAATACGGGCAACTTCACCGGGTGCTAAGACCCGACCTGCGCCTTGATATGCAATTGATGAATCAAAGTAGCGATCGCTGATGACAACATCACCTTTGGCTAGCGCCGGACGAATAACGCTGTAAACATGATTTGCCCGATCTGCCGCATACAACAACGCTTCGGCACGTGGACTGATTTCACCGGTGGCGTGTGAAAGCAGAATCTTGCGGATTTCAATTCCCAGATCAGTGCCACCGGGTTCGCGGGATAAAACTACCCGCTCGCCCTCTTGTTCTAACCATTTCTTTAATAATTGCGATTGCGTGGATTTACCAATTCCTTCGCCGCCTTCGATTGCGATAAAGATTCCTTTAGTTGGTGGGCCAGTAATGCTGCCTAATTCACCTTTAAGGGCATTAGTAATGTCAGACCACAAGGAAACATTGGGGCGATCCTTCATTTGTTTGTATGAGATTAAACCGATTAAGGTTGCGACCAATCCGGCAAGCAGGATTGTTACCGCAGCCCCGTTATAGGAAAGTTCGGTGTTTTTGAATTTAAAGGTGTGCTCACCAATCGCGGCGGCAATAAGTGGGGCAAGGGCCAAGACGCCAACTAAAACCACGCGGATCAAGCTTTGCACGAAGGCGAAGGTACGTCCGCGCACATCATCGGCCACCTCCATGCCCAGCATGGTGAAGCCGGTAACCCAACAGATTCCACTAAATGCGCCCAGGATTGCGACGATAAGTACCGCAAGAACCAGGTTTGGAATTGCGGCAAGTGCGACTAAGAAGAAACCAGCCAGCGCCAGGGATGCACCGAAAAGTCGACGCCGGGAAAATTGGGCAAAGACCTTTGGCCCAAATGCGATGCCGGCGGCCAGACCGGAGAAAACGGCCCCGAAGAGAACACCATATGCAGCTTCGCCACCACCAAGATCGCCCACAAATGTCCGAGCTAAACCGATAACGGCGCCGGCGGCGATGAATGCGCCAACCATGCCAACGACAAGTCCGCGAATTATTTTGCTGCCGCTGACAAACTTCCAGCCTTCATTAAGTGATTTAATAATGCCAGTCTGGGCTGATTTCTTTGCCGCTGCGCCTTTTGGAATTTCGCGCAGGTTCCAGATTGTGAAAGCTGCGAAAGCAAAGGAGAAAGCATTTAAATATAAGGCAAGATCAACCGCGGTCGTATTAAGCGAGAAGGCGGCATTAATTGCCGATGTAAACAAGGAAAGCATGATGAAGAGGAGTGCGGCAATTGGCGCGGTTCCATAGGCGGCCAAAAGTGAGACTTGATTTGCTGATTCCAGTTTTTCGCGTGGCACCAGGTTTGGGATCGATGCCTCTTTGGCCGGTGACCAAAACAAGGTGATGGCTTCAACCAAAATGGTTGCGGTGTATAACCAAATATAGTTATGGAAAATTGGGATTGAGATGTACAAGCCGGCACGCAATACATCGCAGTTGACCATTAGTTTGCGACGATCTAATTTGTCGGCGATAACTCCGGCAAGCGGGCCTAGAAATACCGCTGGTAATAAGCGCGCAATAAATACACCCGAAATTGCGTAGTTAGCTTTTGCATAATCCCCGCCAGAGAGTTGTTGCGCCATCGCGGTGGTTGCGAGTAGGCCCAGCCAATCGCCAAGGGAGGAAAAGAGCATCGAGTTCCATAATTTGCGGAATGGTTTAATGGCAAGGACACTGCGGGTTGCCTCAGGTGCAGGAGCGGCCGGAGTTGGGAGCGACTTTGCCATAGCGGGAAGTCTATCGGGGTGAGGTTAACTGGCTTAATTGCGCTCAAAATCCATTGTTTGCGAAATCAAGAAGTGGCTTGTTAATAAATTTTCGCCCATAGGCAGCGTCACCAAGTTGAATTAAGGAACCTATATCAACCATTTTACTGACCAGGGTATTGGCACTCTTGTATGAAATGCCAAGCTCTTCGCAAATCTGCGGCACGGTAAATATATTCGCAATCATTAAGTAATCCATCACCTCGACCGCCCGGGAATGGGAACGAAAAGCTTTCCGAACCTTGTCTCGTTCGGTCGCTTGGAGCGCGAGAAGTTCCGTAATTTCCAGGACCAGATTATCGGAAGCGTGTTTTATCGCAGCCGCTATCACTCCAATAAAGAAACCCCAGTCACCATCCGCTGTCACTTTTTGAAATGCTGAGTGATACATAATTTTCTTATCTTTTAGCCAAGTTGATATATCCAAAATCGGGTAGTCCATCAACCCTTTCTGGTATAACTGCAAGATTGCGATTAAGCGGCCGAGCCGACCATTGCCATCTTCAAACGGATGTAGCATCTCAAATTGACAATGAAAAAAAGCGATTGCGACTATTGGATCCCATTGCTTAGTTCTTTCAAACCAGTCGAATGACTGCTTGAGTCTTGCCCGAAGATTTGGTCCATGCTGCATCGGGAAGTAAACATATCCGCCGCGGTTTATTATTTGCACATTAATATTGCGTAGTCGCCCACTTTTGTTTTGCCACTCTGGAATACCAGTAAAGAGTTTCCGGTGAAGATCTTCGATAAAGCCAGTATCAATTTTTTTTGCAAGCGATGCCGAGTCGACACAAAATTCGGCAAGATTGATAAAGTTTTGAACCACCATTAAATCAAAATCCGCTTCAACTAGAGCCGGCGGAATGACTAATTTCTGGTAGTCGGTATAAATTCCCTCCAAAGCAGAGGTACCGAAAGCCTCTTTCCGCAATATTGGACGAAACAAAATCTTGGGATTCGGCAAGTTTGTAATTAATTGGTTGAGTTTTACCAAACTAACTTGCGCAGCCGTCACTACTGTCTGAATCTCGGTCGGAAAAGTAGGTTGCAAATTGGGTAAAGGCTTAGGAGTAATGAATTTTGGCGCCATTCGGTAAATGTACCTTAATATCTGTAAAGGTATATTTAGCTGTGGATTTTAGAGTCAAATGTACCTATTGCGCGGGACAACTGCGTTAGAAGTTACAGCCGCCTATTTGTTTTAGTAGCACATTAAGATAATTGTGCTACCTTTGCGTATGGCTACAGCGAGCAAAAAGATTAAGAATCCAGCGAATAAAACTGTTGGTGTGCGCGAACTTCGTCAATCTGCGTCGAAAATTTTAGCGCAAGTAAAGGAGGGGACAGTTTTTGAAATTACCGAACACGGAGTTCCCGTCGCACGTTTACTCCCAATTACCAAATCTTTGTATGAAGAGTACCTCGCTGCCGGTTTAATAATCCCGGCCGAAAATCCTGATTGGCGTCCGACTTCTCAACCGATAAAAGTTAAGGGAAATAAAACTTCCACTCAAGTGCTTATGGAGATGCGCGCTGAGGAACGATATTGAGTTGGTATCTAGATAGCTCGGCGATTCTAAAATTAATTTTTGCTGAAAAAGAGCGAACTGATTTGCTGAAAGTTCTAAAAACTAAATCTATTAGTTCAAGAGTGTCTGGAATTGAAGTCTTACGGTCAGTGATGCGTTTAGCACCAGAGCAGATGGAGCTTGCGAGATTAGAGTTGAGCAAGATTGATTTTTTTCCGATTTCAGATGTGATTATAAACCTTGCAGAAAATTTTGGGTCTAATGTAAATTTACGAGCCCTTGATTCCATACATGTGGCAACTTCGTTGATCTTGGGAACCAGCATTGAAGGCCTGATTAGCTACGACAAAGTGATGCTAAAAAATGCTCGAGCGCTCGGGGTAAAGGTTTTATCCCCCGGAATGAAGTAGTTTTTACTTTTACCGAGTTGGTGGTACATAGAGAAGTTTATTAACGGTTTTTCTTGGTACTGAAGTAATTTTATTGGTGGATGCCTCGGTTAATACTTGCGTTGGCGTAAAGCCGGCACTGAGATTACGAGCAACGGCGCCGGCAACATGTGGTGCGGCCATTGAGGTTCCGCTGATGGTTCTTATTGCCGAGTTAATCCAGGCGGAGGTAATTGCTACGCCCGGTGCAATAATGTCAACACATGAGCCCCAATTTGAAAAACTTGCAAATACATCATTTTGGTCACTGGCGGCAACGGTAATTGCGGCGGGTACCCGAGCTGGAGATGTGCGGCAGGCATCTTTGTTTGAATTGCCAGCGGCAACAACAACGGTGACCCCCGCGTTAATTAAATTGGTCACTGCCGTATCGAGTGCGGTGCTGGCGCCGCCACCAAGACTCATATTTGCAACGGAATTTGCTACCTTGTTTGTTGCCACCCAATCGAGTCCGGCAATAACACCAGAGGTTGTTCCGGAGCCAGCGCAATCAAGTACGCGAACGGCAACTAGTGCGACATCCTTGGCAACGCCATATGTTGTTCCACCAATTGTTGCCGCTACATGGGTTCCATGTCCGTTGCAATCCACACCGGTGCCGCCGAATACATCGAAACCTTTAATTGCAGCGGGTGAAAAATCGGGATGATCAAGTTGAATTCCGGTATCAATCACATAAGCGGTCACACCTAAACCAGTGGATGCATATTCATAATTAGTGTTTAGCGGAAGTGAGGTTTGATCAATTCGGTCTAGCCCCCAAGTGGCACCCGCCTGAATTACATCCGCGGTAACAACGCCATCCAACTCTATGTTTTCGATACTTGGATTCTGCTTAAATGCACAAGCTTGCTCAGCAGATAAGGCTGCGGCAAAGCCATTAAGGGCGGTGTTGTAATTGAAGCTTTGCCCAATCGCCCGGCCCGGGGCATCCTTAATCTCCTTGTCCACCGATACCCCTTTTTTAAAGGAGACAATGTAATTGCCAGCTACCTGGTCGCAGTTTGGATTTGCAGCGGCGTTGGCAGTTACCGAAAAACCAACGACTGCGGAGGCAATTAGGGAAAGGAGTGCAAAAAGGGATACGGTGCGATTGAGTCTCATTGGGGTAATTTATCAGCAGCTGAGGGAAATTAGTATTTTAAAAGATAAACAATAATATTTATTGGAACTAAGTTACTACTCAGTTTTTTTCTTGACCTTGCCAGTTGCCGCTTTTTTCGCAGCCTTTTTAGCACCGGCTTTCTTTACTGTGTTTTTTGTAAGGGTTGGCGCAGTGGCCCCTGGTTTGGCTTTGGCCGCCGCTTTTTTCCGAGACTTCTTGGGGGCTGGACCATTTTCGGCCTGCCAGGCACGACGGCCGGCAAGTAGTTCCAACCCGCGTTCAATGGTCATAGCTTCAACAGTGTCACCGCGCCGAAGTGTGGCATTTGTTTCACCATCGGTTACATACATTCCAAAGCGACCATCTTTAATAAGTAATGGCTTTTCGGTGGTTGGATCAAGACCAAGCTCTTTCAAAGGTAGCTTAGCAACACCGCGCCGGCGCTCCTTTGGTTTTGCATAAATCTCCAGCGCCTGCGTTAAGGTCATAGTAAATAACTGAGCTTCCGAGGTCAGGGTGCGGCTATCGACACCGGCCTTTAGATACGGACCGTACCGACCATTTTGCACGGTGATCTCATCGCCGGCGCTGTTAGTACCAAGGGTGCGGGGCAAGGAGAGAAGTTGGAGCGCATCTTCATAGGTAACGGTATCTAAACTCATTGTTGAAAGCAGTGATGCGGTTTTAGCTTTTGGTGCATCGGATTTCTTCTTTTTCTTTTTCCCAGATGCGGTTAGCTCAACTGGTAGCTCCGGCAAAACTTCGGTGATGTAAGGGCCAAAGCGGCCACTCTTGGCAATGATTGGCAAATTAGTTGCTGGATCAATTCCTAATTCCCGCTCACCTGATGGTGCCTCCAATAATTCAATTGCTTTGGCCAGCGTTAACTCATCTGGTGCTAACGCTTCTGGAATATTTGCCAGCTTGCGCTCTTCCCCCGGCAGATTTTGTTGCAAGTACGCGCCATAGCGACCAACCCGGATTTCAATTTCCGGGGACAAGTTCATGGTGTTAGTTGCCCGGGCATCGATTACGCCCAGATCGGCCGATAGTTCATTAAGTCCAGGTTGACCGTCGTGGCCATAGAAAAAATCACGCAGCCAATCAACTCGGCCGGCTTCACCGGCGGCGATCTTGTCTAAATCCTCCTCCATGCTGGCGGTGAACTCGTAATCAACCAACTTCGTAAAGTGAGTTTCCAGCAAGCCGGTCACGGAAAAAGCTAGAAAAGTTGGCACCAAGGCCCGACCGCGCTTGTAGACATAACCACGATCTTGAATTGTTTGAATGATTGAGGCAAAGGTAGATGGTCTACCAATCCCTAGCTCTTCCAGTTTTTTTACCAAGGTTGGTTCGGTGTAACGGGCTGGTGGTTTGGTTTCATGACCTTCGCAGATGTACTCATTGACCTTTACCGCTTGCCCTAAGGTCATTGCCGGTAGACGTTTATCAGTACTTTCCTCATCTTTATTTTCATCACTTACTATTTCATCGTACGCCGCCAGAAAACCCGGGAACACCAATATGCTGCCATTGGCACGGAAGCTAGTTTTTTTGCCATCATTTGTTTGCGCATCAAAATCAACCCGCATCTGCAGCTTTTTAGCATCAGCCATTTGCGAGGCAACGGTGCGCTTCCAAATTAAGTCATAAAGTGCGAACTCATCCCGAGATAATTCTGGTGCCAATTCGCCCGGGGTCTTAAATGATTCACCAGCTGGTCGAATCGCCTCGTGTGCTTCTTGTGCGTTTTTGGTTTTACCTTGATACACACGTGGTGAATCGGCCACATGGTCGGCGCCGTACAACGACCTAGCTGCATTTCGCGCCGCGTTAATCGCCTGTGCCGACAAGCTAACGCTGTCGGTACGCATATAGGTGATGTAACCATTTTCATACAAGCGCTGGGCAATTCGCATCGTAATTTGGGCGCCCCACCCTAAACGACTGCCCGCATCTTGTTGCAAAGTCGAAGTTGTAAATGGTGGTTTTGGTCGCTCCGTTCGCGGTGATTCATCCATTGACTTAACCGTTAAATCACTGTGCTTTAGTGAATCAACTAAGGCACGGGCACTGATTTCAGCTAGCAAAAGAATATTGGAAAGTGATTTTTCCTTAATCGCGCCATCGGTTCCGAAATCAGCTGTTGTAGCTACTTTTTTGCCCTCCACCTCAAGCAAGCGAGCGCTAAAACCTAACTCGGTCTCGGCGGCAAGATCCCACCAACCGGAGGAGGTAAAGGCCATCCGTTCCCGTTCTTTTTCAACGATTAAACGGGTAGCCACAGATTGCACCCGTCCGGCCGAAATTCGGGGCATGACTTTTTTCCACAAAACTGGCGAAAGTCGATAACCAAATAACCGATCCAGTACCCGTCTAGTTTCTTGGGCATCAATTAAGTGGTAATCCAAATCGCGGGTGTTTGCCACCGCCGCTTGAATTGCTTCCTTAGTGATTTCGTTAAAGACCATGCGCTTAATTGGAATCTTTGGTTCCAGCACTTCTACTAAGTGCCAAGCGATTGCTTCACCTTCGCGGTCCTCATCCGTTGCCAGAATTAACTCTTCCGCATTTTTCATTAGCGCTTTTAATTCGGCGACCTTGCTTTTTTTATCAGGGTTAATCACATAGAGCGGCGCGAAATCATTTTCGATATCCACGCCCTCTTTCGCCCAAGCAATTTTTTTATACTCTTTTGGAATATCTGCCGCCCGCTGTGGTAAATCACGGATATGACCGACGGAGGCCTCGACCACATATCCGTCGCCAAGGTAACCACCAATTTTTCTGGCCTTAGCTGGTGATTCAACAATCACCAGTTTGATCAGACCAGTCTTTGCTTTTGCCATAGGTTAAAAGGAGTTCCCTTGACTTAGCTTATGATCGCGGTTGCTTGTTTACGGTTTCGAATCAAAGCACCGATAATTATGGCAAGTGCTGACAATGAAATCAGAGTGCTGGTACTTTGCCCGCTTCCGAGTGCAAGTGAAACGATCGCAGGAGTAATCAATAGCGCAACCAGGTTCATCACCTTGATCAGTGGGTTAATTGCCGGACCGGCGGTGTCTTTGAATGGATCGCCAACGGTGTCGCCAACAATTGTGGCGGCGTGGGCATCACTGTTTTTTCCACCATGATGACCATCTTCCACCATCTTCTTAGCGTTATCCCAGGCACCACCGGAGTTAGCAAGAAATACCGCCATCAGGGTTCCGGTACCAATAGCACCAGCCAGGTAGGCACCAAGAGCGCCAACACCAAGACCAAAACCAACTGCGATTGGCGCCATAACCGCGAGCAATCCCGGGGTTACTAATTCCCGCAAGGAATCACGGGTACAGATATCAACCACGCGGGCATAATCTGGCTTCTCGGTTCCTTTCATGATTCCTGGGTGCAACCGGAACTGTTCCCGAACTTCAACAACAACTGCGCCGGCTGCCCGCGAAACTGCATTAACGGCCAAACCTGAGAACAAGAACACAACAGCTGCGCCGATGATTAGCCCAACCAAGTTACGTGGATCTGCCACATCTAGCACGCCTTGGAATTGCGGTGCCACATCTGCTGCTTTCTTTCCTGCTGTTATCACCGCGGCCTTGATCGCATCGGTGAAGGCACCAAACAAGGCGGTTGCGGCAAGAACTGCGGTTGCAATTGCAATTCCCTTGGTGATCGCCTTAGTTGTGTTACCGACAGCATCTAGACCAGTAAGAATCTGGGCGCCTTCACCTGTTACATCGCCCGACATTTCGGCAATGCCTTGGGCATTATCTGAAATCGGACCAAAGGTATCCATCGCAACAATTACACCCACTGTTGTCAGTAAACCAGTACCTGCTAATGCGATTGCAAGAAGTGAAAGCACAATGCTGCCACCACCAAGCAAGAAGGCACCAAATACCGCGGATGCGATGAGTAAGGCAGAGTAAACCGCGGACTCGAAACCAACGGCGATACCTGCCAAAATTACCGTTGCTGCACCAGTTTCAGAGGAGGCGGCAACATCATTTACTGGACGTCTTCCAGTTTCGGTAAAGAAGCCAGTAAGTACCTGAATTGCGGCAGCTAATGAGATACCGATCAGAACCGCGCCAATTGCAAGTACCCGTGGGTTGGTATTTCCGGCAGCGGCAACCGCTTCTGGTGACAAACCGGTAAGAAGTTTGAAATCAGATGGCAGGTAAGTAAATGTGGCGAGCGCAGTTAAGCCAGCTGAAATAACTGCGGACAAGAAAAATGAGCGGTTGATCGCGGTCATCGCTGACTTATCAGTACTGCGAAGCTTGGTTAAGAAAATTCCGATTACCGCGGTAACGGTGCCAATTGCTGGCACAATCAATGGATAGATAAGTCCGGCATCACCAAAAGCGGCCTTACCTAGAATCAAAGCTGCAACCAGGGTTACCGCATAGGATTCAAATAAATCTGCGGCCATACCGGCACAGTCGCCAACGTTGTCACCAACATTGTCGGCAATAGTTGCCGCGTTTCGTGGGTCATCTTCTGGAATCTGCTTTTCAACTTTACCTACCAGATCGGCGCCAACATCGGCCGCCTTAGTAAAGATTCCGCCACCAACACGCATGAACATGGCAACCATCGCGGCACCGAGCCCAAAACCTTCCAGAACTGATGGTGCGTTTTCACGATAGAGAATTACCACAAGGGAGGCACCGATTAGACCTAAGCCAACCGTTGTCATACCAACAACGCCACCGGTGCGGAATGCGATTTGTACCGCCTTCTGACCATCCTTATTGCGTGCCGCATCAGCTACCCGCACATTTGCCCGCACCGCCAGCCACATACCGTTATAGCCAACTAGCGCCGAAAAGGCGGCACCGACTAAGAAGAAGATAGAACGGCCAATGCGAATTTCGGTAATACCAGGAAGGGCAAACAAAAGCACAAAAACAATCGCGACAAAGTAGGAAAGGGTGCGAAACTGGCGGGACAAGAATGCGGCTGCGCCTTCCTGGACCGCTGCTGCGATTTCGCGCATCTTTGCGGTGCCATCGCTAGCTGCCAATACCTGGGCGCGCAGGCCGTAGGCGATAGCAAGGGCGGCTAGCGAAATTCCTAGAACAATGTAAACAATAGTTAAGTTGGTTCCAGTTACTTGGACCAGTGATACGGTGCTTGAAGCACGCATAGCTTCTCCTCCATTGGAGTTCGTGGCGCCTTAATTCGAGGGTCGGGCGCGAGACTGTCAGAGTGTAAAGGTGAAACCCCGGTTTAGCGAAAATTCATACCTAACTTATTGCTTCTTATTGCCTGACTTGGGAGCTAGCACCGACCTACTACCAAGGGCCATTGCTAGGGCCAAAACCGCTGGCACCAGCATCGCCCAACGCAGCCCGATGGCATCGCCCAGCAAGCCCAGGGTTGGCGGTCCAACCAGAAAGCCAAAGTAGGCAATGCCAGAAACCATGGCTACACCTTCAGATGGTGCGAACTGGCCGGCAAATCTACTTTTCGCAATCTGGCCAGCTTGGCTAAACAACATTGGGATAACAGTTGAAAGCCCGATACCAGCGGCTAGCCAGCCAAAAATAATTCCGCCGACGCCGCCCAAAAATAATCCGGTTCCAAGTCCAACTCCAGCAATTAATCCACCACCGATAATTAAATTCATTGGTCCATATTTACTGGCAAGTCGATCACCAAATAAACGACCAACAACCATCGCGGCCGAAAATACGATGTAGGGAAGTGTAGAAATAAATGGGGTCGCATTAAATGTGTCGCGGGTAAGGATTGCGCCCCAGTCACCAGCTGAACCTTCGCCAATTGCGGCACAGGTTCCTAATAGGCCAACAATTAGAAAAAGTCGGGGGGTGCGAATTTTTTTCTTTCCTTCAATCTGATGTTGATCCAAGGCAGCAGGAAGCCACCAATTTCTAGCAATAAAGTTGGAAAGAATAATTAACATCGCAATAAGTGCACATTGCCAGAAGATGGTTTTATTTTGTTGTGATAAAAAACCACCCAATATTCCGCCAAAGAGTGCACCCATCGAAAAGGTGGCATGAAAGGTGCTCATATAACGATTGCCGGATTCATGTTCTAAAACAATTGCATGCGAATTCATAGCCACATCTTGAATTGCTAGACATGCGCCAAAGACAACAAAGGTTAAACACAAAGTTACAAAATTAAAAACTGGTCCAACTAGCAATAGCGAAAGCGCCAAAGCATAGGTTGCATAGTGTGCTACTGGTGCGCTACCTCGCTTTGCCGATTCTCTACCAGAAAAATTTATTCCTAGTAATACACCGAGTGCGATACACAAAAGTGCAAAACCTATCGCGCTATTGGAAGCGCTAAGTTCTTGCTTGATATCTGGGATCCGGGCGTAAAAGGCACCTACGGTGGTGCCATTAATGACAAAGGCGATGGTGATTGCGATGCGGGCCTTTAAATATTGGGTTTTTAGGCTCATTGGTTAAGTTTACTGATTTTGCCATAAGTAGCCCATAAATAACCCATAGGCTTAGCGCATGGCTAATTTTCCAAAAGATTTTCGTTGGGGGGCGGCAACATCCTCCTATCAAATTGAGGGTGCGGTTCAGGAAGATGGACGTGGTGTTTCTATTTGGGACACATTTTGTAAAGTTCTAGGAAAGGTAGCAAAAGGTGACAATGGCGATGTTGCCAATGATCACTACCACCGCTACCCAGAAGATATTGCAATCATGAGTGAACTTGGCTTGCAGGGATACCGCTTTTCTTTTGCTTGGCCGCGGATGTTTCCAAATGGGAACTCGGCTCGGGAAGAACGTGGTTTTGATTTTTATGATCGATTGATCGATCACTTGTTAGCGGCGGGGATAGAACCGTTAGCAACTTTGTATCACTGGGATTTACCACAAGCATTACAGGATAAGGGTGGTTGGGTAAATCGCGACATTGTCAATCATTTTGCCGATTACTCAACTGCGGTGGTTGAACGTTTTGGTGATCGAATTAAGAAGTTTTCTCCGATCAATGAACCATGGGTTGTTGCCTGGCTGGGTTATGGAGTCGGAGTTCATGCCCCCGGAATTAAAGATCGTAGCGCCGCTTTTGCGGCCGCCCACCACACGGTGTTAGCTCATGCCGCAGCTACCAATGCGATGCGCGCGGTGCGCAGCGATATTTTGATTGGGCCGGTACTAAATCAAGCCCAGTATGTTGCCGATGACAGCAACGATCCGATTCAAGTACATGCTGCCGCTATTGGAGATGCCCAGCAAAACCTTTTCTGGATGGATGCTTTTATGCATGGCAGCTACCCACAAATCTTGTTAGACAAGTATGGTGAAGAGCTAAGTTCAGTGATCAAAACCGGCGATATGCGGGCAGCTATAGTTAAAAATGACTTTATTGGGATCAACTATTATTTTGATAACCGGGTTGGGCCCGGCCTTGCTGGTGATATCCCACCGAACTCAATTGCCGGTCTGCTTGACCTGGTGATTGATGAGCGGCCACGTGGCCCACTTACCGATATGGGCTGGCCAATTACACCGCATGGCTTAACCGCTTTGCTGGTTCGCTGGCACAAAGAACATGGCGATCAATTGCCACCTTTATACATCACCGAAAATGGTGCGGCCTACGATGATGCTCCGGATGCTTCAGGTCGGGTTGCCGATCAACGCCGGATTGATTATCTACAAGCGCATTTGCAAGCAATATCCAATGCCATCGAACAAGGTGCACCAGTTAAGGGTTATTACCAGTGGTCGCTAATGGACAACTTTGAATGGGCGCTTGGCTATGACAAGCGCTTTGGTATCGTTCATGTCGATTTCCAAACTCAAAAGCGCACCATTAAAGATTCTGGGTTTTGGTATCGGGATCAAATAAAGAACAATGGCGCCCAGCTTTGAGATTATTTTACTGAGCCAGCTAACAGGCCGCGGACAAAGTAACGTTGCAGCGAGAAGAAGACAATCAGTGGAACTGCGATTGTAATAAATGCTCCAGCCGATAATTGTGTGTATCCCGAACCATATTGACCGACCAGCGAAGATAACTTGCTGTTAATCGGTGCGACTTCTTCGGTGCCAGATGCAAATGTAAGTGCAACAAGTAAGTCATTCCATACCCATAAGAATTGGAAGATCGCTATTGCAGCAATTCCAGGAATTGATAATGGGAGAACAATGCGGCGAAAGATCGTAAAGTGGTTTGCCCCATCTACGTGGGCAGCTTCCATTAACTCTCGTGGAAGTGAAGCAATAAAGTTATGCAATAAGTAGATTGCAAGAGGCAGTGCAAACATTGTGTGCGGTAGCCAAATGCCGGCAAACTCACCCGCAATACCCAGCGCTGGGAAAATTTGGATGGAGCCGATGTGAGCACCACCAGTAAAGAGAAGTAGCAGAGGGACTAATGACATCTGCAAAGGCACAATTTGAAGCGCGAAGATAGAAAAAAATAGAAGATCACTACCGCGGAACCGAATCCACGCAAGTGCGTATGCCGCCATGGTCGCAATAACTATTGGAAAAATCGTTGCGGGTAAGGTAATTACAATTGAATTAATAAAATAAGGAAGAACACCAGAGCTTAATGACTCAGTGCCATTTCCAAAAAAGACGTTTTTGTAATTATCTAAAGAAAAGTCCGGTTTAAATAAGGTAACCCACCAAGCTTCATTCAAAATTTTATCGTTGGTTTTTAATGAGGTAATAAAAAGACCTAAAGTGGGGACAGTCCACAAAATCGTGGTGACCCATACTACGATCCCGGCAAACTTACTTGAAAATAATTTACGCCCCGAACTGTGTTCGGCGATTGCGGCTTTAGCCATTAGTGGGCACGCTCCTTTTTCAATGAGCGAATGTTATAAATCAGAACTGGAGTTACTAGTAAGAAAAGGACGACAGCCAAAGCAGAGCCCTTACCTTGATCAAATTGAACAAAGGTCTGTGAGTACATCTCGTTAGCTAAAACGTTGGTACCAAAGTTTCCACCAGTCATTGTTCGAACAATGTCGAAGATCTTCAAAGCACCCACAACTCCCGTGGCTAATACGACGATAAAGGTTCCTTTCACCATAGGGAAGGTGATGTATCGAAATAATCCCCAACCCTTTGCGCCGTCTAAAGCTGAGGCCTCAACAATATCTGCCGGTACACCCTTGATAGCTGCTGAGAGAATTACCATTCCAAATCCCATTTGTGTCCACACATAAATAACCATTAAAAGGAAGCTATTAAGGGGTTTGGATAGCATCCAGTCTGTTGGTGTAAAGCCAATAAAATCTACAATAGAGCTGAGTAAGCCAATTTGAATCTCATCTGGTTCTCGGTATTCATAGACAAATTTAAAGATAATTGAGGCGCCGACAAAAGAGATCGCCATAGGCATGAAAAGTAGTGATTTAGGGATGGATTCGCGCTTGGTTCGATCCAACATAATCGCCAAAAGCAGCGCTAAACCAGCGGTAAAGAGCGGAACAACAAGAATCCATAAGATGGTATTGATCATAATGACCTTAACATTTGGATCTTGGATCATCCAAATGTAATTATCAAGACCAATAAATCCATTTGAATCTGGATTCATAAAGCTAAAGAGAATAGTTCGGAGCCCTGGAATTACTAATCCGGCAAGAAGTAAAAGAAGCGCTGGCCCAAGAAAAATAGTTAAGGCGATGGGGCGAGTTTTTTTACCATTTGCACGACCAGCAATTGCAAAGAGAAGCGCTAAAACTACAAAGAAGGCAATAATTACAGAAAAGACTGATCCAAATTTTGGAGCATTAGTTGAAATAAATTCTGACATCACGACCTCCTTTCAGTTGCACAAGTGTATTTCTCTTTTAAAATTAAAGATACGGGGGACCAACTTTGGTTGGTCCCCCGTATTTATTTTATCTTTGTTAGTTAGTTTTTTTAATTAGCTCTTTGGCCAGGAAGCGTCGATTGCCTTTACAACATCTGCAATTGACTTTCCTTCACCGAACCATGCAGTGAATTCACGCCACATTGACCCGGCGCCGACAGCTGCTGGCATTAAGTCAGAAGCATCGAATCCAAAGGTTGACTTTGGATTTGCTAGGTAGGTTGCAGACAACTTGTCTACCTGGTTCTTGTAGGCAGCTAGTGGAACACCGCTGTTAGCCGAGATCCAGTTATCCATCTGCACACGTGAAGTAGCAAAGGTTGCTGATGATAGGTAAGCCTGTACTGCCTTTACCTCTGAACGTGAGGCAAATGCTGCTGTGAACTCGCCACCACCGACAACTGGGACAGTTACCTTTGCGTTTGTAGCTGGTAGGTAGAAGGCAAATGCATCACCTGTTGGTGAGATTGTTGCCCCTGATTCAGCAATTATATTTCCGTAGAAAGATGCTTGCTGAAGCATCATGCAACCACCTGTAGGAATTCCCTTACCTGCATCCTGGAATGTTGTTGTTGCAATACCTTTAACGTTGCCAACCCACTTTGGATTTTGCATCCAACCGGCAACCTTTTCCATTGCAGCAACAATCTTTGGATCTGAGAACTTAATAGTGTGGTTCACCCAACCGTTGTAGACATCTGATCCGTACTCGCGTAGCACCATTTGCTCTACCCAGTCAGTTGCTGGCCAACCAGTTGCGCCACCAGAACCTATACCACCACAGAAAGCTATCTTCTTGTCTGCTGCCATCTTGTCGGCAAGAGCGGTCATCTGATCCCAAGTTGTAGGAACTACATAACCAGCTGCCTTAAACTGCTTTGGTGAGTACCAAACTAGTGACTTCATATTTGAACCAAAAGGAGCGGCATAGAACTTACCCTTTACAGTTCCGTAAGCCTTCCATGATTTGCTCCAGTACTTGTCAACATTTGCAACTACCTCCTTTGGTGCCTTCTTCACTTTGCCGGTTTCTACCAACTTAGCAAGCAGGCCTGGCTGAGGGATGAAAGCTAGATCTGGTGCGTTGTTACCCTTTACCCGAACTGGTAGCAATGCTTCGAACTGGTTTGATCCTTCGATCTTGATATCAATTCCCGTGCACTTTTCGAAATCACTCCATGCAGTCTGAAGAGTGGTTAGCTCTGGCTCTAGAATTGAGGTGAAGATTGTTACTGACTTGCCCTTCATCATCTTGTAGCCTGCAAATGGATCACAGTTAACTGCAGCTGATGCTGAAGTTGTTGTGACCAATGAAGCGACGAGAGTAAGAGCGGCTACGCCAACTAGCGCAAGTAAGCCTTTTCTTTTCATTTGTGTCCTTAAGGGGTCAGCGGTCCAGGTTCCCTATGAAACCCAAGTCCCGTGGTGGTCCCATTCTTGTGCGAGCGGCTTGCAAGAACAAGCAAAAGAGCGGTGTAAATCCATGTAAAAGTACAACGATTTGATAACTTGAAGGGGTGATGGGCTAACCTTCCCGCGTGAACCTCTTTGATGCCCATTCCATTGTTGCCGATCTTGGATTAATTGGGATTCTGGCAATCATCTTTGCCGAGACTGGGTTGCTGATTGGGCTGGCCTTTCCGGGTGACTCACTTCTGTTTATTGCAGGTGTTGCCGCATCTGGTTCTGGGGCGGCAATTTTAGGGGATGCGAAGCTATCAGCGCCCCTGCTATTTACGCTCGCGCCAGTCATGGCGATTGCTGGTGGTGAGGTTGGTTATTGGTTTGGGCAAAGGTATGGCAAGAAAATCTTTGATCGCCCTGATGGTCGAGTCTTTAACCATCAAAAAGTAGTTGCAACTGAAAAATGGTTAATAAAGTATGGACCGGGCCGGGCCTTGGTCCTTGCTCGCTTTGTGCCATTTGTTCGTACCTTAATTAATCCAATGTGTGGCGTTATTGGATTAGACAAAAAACAATTTAGTTTGTGGAACGCCATCGGTGCCATAATCTGGACGCAATTAGTTATTGGCCTAGGTTTTGTTTTAGGTGATGTGCTTAAGGGTTCGGTAGACAAATATTTACTTCCAGTAATTGGGCTTATTATTGCCATAAGCCTGATCCCAGTTGCGATCGAATTATTTAAAGAATGGCAAACTAAGCGGTTTAATTCATCAAGCGAGCAATAATTTATAAACCAAGATCTGCTAACTTATATGCCGCCAGGTATTCATACCCGGCCGCTTTAATCTTTGGTTCAGCGCCACGTTCAACAATTACTGCAACACCAACAACAATTGCGCCAGCATCAATTAATGCCGCAACTGCGGTAAGAACTGAATCACCTGTTGTCGAGGTATCTTCCACCGCTAATACCCGCTTGCCCTTTACGTCGGGTCCTTCGATCCGACGCTGCAGGCCATGCGCTTTTTCAGCTTTGCGAACGACAAATGAATCAATCTTTCTTCCTTGGGTGGCGGCAACATGCATCATCGCAGTTGCTACTGGATCGGCGCCCAGGGTTAAACCACCCACCGCTTCGTAAGCAAGCTCTTTAGTAAGGTCAAGCATCACTTGGCCAACAAGTGGGGCGGCCACTGAATCAAGGGTCACCCGGCGCAGGTCAATGTAATAATCGGCCTCTTTACCGCTGGAAAGAATTACTTTCCCGTGTACAACCGCTTTGGAAAGAATATGTTGCCTGAGAGTTTCATATGAATTCATGACAGAACCTTACCGTGGCGGCAATTCATCTCTATCGTGAGGCAATGAATGCGCAGCGGCTGGAAACCTCACGACTATTTCAGCGATTTGGTTTTGGCCCGCGTCCGGGCGAATATGCCCAAGCAATTAAAGATGGGGTTGAGGCAACGCGTACCAAGTTATTAACTGTGCCCAGTGTTGATGCTGGCGCAGCTACCGTGATTGAACCTGAAATAACAGATCTAGGAAAGCGGCCGGCGCCAAATAGTAAGGAAGTTGTTCCTTTCGCTATTGCAATGCGTTTTCAATCCCAGCAAATGATTGTCTGGTGGCTAGATCGCATGGTTTTAAGTGATCATGGATTAACTGAACGCATGACCTGGTTTTGGCATGGGCACTGGGCGACATCGATTGGTAAATTGAATTATGCGTTGCCAATGTTTAATCAAAATAAAACTTTGCGCCAGAACTGTCTTGGAAATTTTAATGAGATGACTAAGGCAATGCTCAATGATGGTGCGTTGCAGTTTTGGTTAGATGGTCAGGACAGCACACAAAAGGCACCTAATGAAAATCTGGGCCGTGAGTTAATGGAACTATTTGTGTTAGGTGTTGACCGATACACCGAAGATGATGTGAAAAGTATTTCCAGGGTATTGACCGGATACCAAGTTGACCGCAGCACTGGAGCGGTGACAATTAATCAGGCACGTAGAGATAAGAATCCGGTGACCTTATTAGGAAGTACTTCTATTTTCACCGGTGATTCCCTTGCCGATTTTTTAATCACCCGTGATGACAACGCCAAATTTGTCGCGGAACGTTTGTGGTATCGATTTATTTCTAGTAACGAAGAGATGCCAGCAAGTTTTGCCGCCAAAGCCGCATTTGCTAATCGAAGTATTTCGGCTGCGGTCAATGCGATGGCTGCTGATACCGCTATGCGTGATGAAAAGTATGAAATGGTAAAATCTCCGGTTGAATGGTTCATTTCGGCATGCCGGGCACTTAACTCAATTCCCGTCGCATTGCGAGTTTCTAAAAGTGCAGACTGGTTAGGTGTGGCGCAGTCGCACCGTTATTAAGTATTGATCAAATCGCGCAAGCAGCTATTGATCGACCTTTGCCAGCTAATACCCCAATTTTAGTAGTCATAACCTTGTATGGCGGAAATGATGGCTTGAATACGGTTATTCCATACACCGATCCAATTTACTTTTCTTCTCGTCCTAACATTTCCTATCAGCAAGAGGTTTTGTTGCCACTCGATGCAGAGCTGGCATTAAACCCAGCAATGAAAGGTTTGAAGTCGCTCTGGGAGCAAAAGAAGGTTGCCATTATCCGCGTGGTTGGCTATCCAAACCCTGATCTCTCACACTTTTCTGCTATGGCAAAGTGGCAGACCGCATCTCCGGCAAAGCACATTAATACGGGTTGGCTGGGTCGTTGGCTTGATTCTCAAGCAGAGGATGCAATGCTGGCAATTTCACTTGGATCTGTTTTGCCACCGATGTTGGCCGGGGCAAAACGCTCAGGTTCAGCGCTGCCAATAGGTGGTTTAATGATTCCAAAGGGAGCACTTGCTGATCAGTGTGCCCAGTTGGCAAAGATTTCAAAAAAGGATTCGACATTAATGGCGGCTGCGGCAACTTCTAGAGCTAATGATGTAACAATCATGGTGTTCAGCGAGTTTGGTCGTCGTGTTGTTGGAAATGGTTCCCAAGGAACCGATCATGGAACTTCGGGACCGATGTTCTTAATTGGCAATGCGGTACAAGGTGGGTTTTACGGAGAACAACCTTCGCTTAAGAATCTTTATAAAGGTGATCTCGCAGTCACAACCGATTTCCGCAGTGTCTATGCCACAGTTATTGAAAAGGTTTTGAACTCTCCGGTTGATCCAACTCTGGGTAAATGGAGCGGGCGAATTAACTTTTTGAATTAGTTTTTCTTTTTAAAAACAATTAGTTCAGTTTTGCGTCGGCTAACCAAGCCCTTGGGTGGATTCTCTTTTAACAACGCATCTACTTCAATACGAAGTTGTGCCACTTCCACCGCCATATTGGCCATCGCAGATTCAAGTTCAATGATTCGCTTAATACCAGCGTGATTGATTCCTTCGCCAACAAGTTTTTGCACTGTGCGAAGCAAAGCGATATCGCGCAGCGAGTAGCGACGGTTACGGCCTTCAGTGCGTGAAGGTGAAACTAAACCTAATTTGTCATACTGACGCAGCGTCTGTGGGTGCATGCCAGAGATCTCGGCCGCAACTGAAATAACATAAACACCAGCAGCATCATCTGGTTGTGACTTATCTAATTGATCGCTCATATCTTCGCCTTATTGGTAAAATCGGCTCGAACATCTTCACTCAATGTTTCTTCGGCAAACTTTTTCAAAGCTGCAAGCGCTTTTCCATCGACCCTTTGCGGAACTTGAACTTCGACCGTGACCAATAAGTCGCCGGTAGTACTCCCTTTTACAACGCCACGGCCTTTAACCCGCAAGGTTCGACCATTGGGAGTTCCTGGTGCAATGCGAACTGTTACATCATCACCGGAAAGTGTTGGCACCTTGATATCGGCGCCTAGGGCAGCCTCGGTAAATGTTACTGGCAAATTTAAAGTTAAGTTTTCGCCTTTGCGCCCAAAGACTGGATGTGGTTTCACATGCAACAGAATAAATAGGTCACCTGGGCCAGCTTCTCCCGGCGCACCTTTGCCTTTAACACGAATTTTGGTGCCGTCATGTACCCCAGTTGGTACCCGCGCCGAAATGTTTTGGGTTTGGCCACGATCGGTACCTAATCGAAGATCCAGGGTTGTGCCAAAGACCGATTCTCGAAAAGTGATGGTTGCTTCAGTTTGTAAATCTTGACCTTTTCGCGGGGCCCGACGTCCACTACCGCCAAATAAATTAGCAAAAATATCCTGCGGATTACCGCCACCACCAAAGAGATCGCTAAAATCTCCACCTTGGAAACCGCCACCAGTTGGTGCCCGGAATCCGCCCCTTGCAAAAAGTGATCGAGCTTCATCGTATTCGGCCCGTTTTTTTAGATCGGATAAAATTTCATACGCCTCTGATACAGCTTTGAATTTTTCTTCCTTTGCCAAATCGCCTTTGGTTTTATCAGGGTGTAGATCTCGAGCAAGTGCCCGGTATCTTTTTTTGATTTCATCAGCAGCCGCGTTTTTAGCAACACCCAGAACTTTATAGAAGTCTTTTTCATAGAGATCTTTGGCTGCCATCGAAAATTACGCTCCGGCTGGATCGGTTACAGCTACCCGGGCCGGACGCAAAATACGATCCCTGTACTTGTAACCTGGTTGCAAAATCTTAGTTGCCGTAGCAACGGCAACATCTGATGGTTCATCGTGCATCAGCGCTTCATGAATCTGGGGATCAAAGGCTTCGCCTTCGGTACCGTATTTTTCCAGCCCGATCCGGGTAACTATTGAATTTAACTGCTCCGCAACCGCTTTAAAGCCACCTGTTAGTTCGCCATGTTGTTCTGCTCGATCAACATCATCTAGTAGCGCAAGTAGTTCGGTCAGCACCGCACCAATTGCACTTTCATGTGCCACCGCCCGATCACGCTCTACTCGTTTTCGATAATTTGCGAAATCTGCCCGTTCCCGTTGTAAGTCAGCTGTAAGTGTTGTGACCGGATCAGTTTCCTGATCCGGTTCTACAATTTCTTCAACTACTTGTTCCATACTTTCTTCGCTATCTGATCTCATCTATTTACACCAATTTCGGCACTCGGCATTTTTATACCTCGTTTTCATCGATGATTTCTGCGTCTTCAACGCCATCTTCGGTTGGTGTAGCGGCACCTTCGGCTGCGGCACCAGTTGCATACAACACTGCACCAAGTGCTTGGCTAACAGTTGCCACCTTTTCCGTTGCCGATTTAATCATTTCGAAGTTTGAACCACCAAGGGCGGTCTTAAGTTCGGCAAGTGCGGCTTCAGTTTCTTTCTTCTTCTCAGCGGCATCACCTGTTGACAACTTTTCTTCATTATCCTTAATAAACTTTTCAGTTGAATAAAGCAATGAATCTCCAGCGTTGCGCAACTCCGCCTCTTCCTTACGCTGGCGATCTTCTTCAGCGTGTGATTCGGCATCGGCCATCATGCGCTCGATCTCCTCCTTTGAAAGCGCAGATCCACCAGTGATGGTCATGCGTTGCTCTTTCCCGGTTCCAAGATCCTTTGCCGATACATGAACAATTCCATTTGCGTCGATATCAAAGGTAACTTCGATTTGTGGAACTCCACGTGGTGCAGGTGGCAAACCAGTTAGTTCGAACATGCCTAGCTTCTTGTTGTAAGCCGCCATTTCTCGTTCGCCTTGGTAAGCCTGAATCTGTACCGCCGGCTGATTGTCATCAGCGGTGGTAAATATTTCGCTGCGCTTGGTCGGAATTGTCGTGTTTCGCTCGATCAGCTTTGTCATCACGCCACCCTTGGTTTCGATCCCAAGTGAAAGCGGGGTAACGTCTAGCAGCAATACATCCTTTACTTCACCCTTTAACACACCGGCTTGAAGTGCGGCACCGACAGCTACCACCTCATCTGGGTTTACGCCCTTATTAGGTTCTTTCCCGCCAGTGAGTTCCTTCACCAGATCAACCACAGCTGGCATCCGAGTTGATCCACCAACAAGTACAACTGAGTGAATGTTTGCAATCGGAATTCCGGCATCCTTAAGCACGGATTGGAAAGGCTTCTTGCAACGCTCTAGTAGGGCTGAGGTTAATTGCTGAAACTGGGCGCGGGTAATAGTTTCATCCATAAATAGTGGATTCTTTTCCGAATCAACTGTGATGTATGGCAGATTTATAGCTGCCTGCTGGGAAGCAGATAATTCAATCTTTGCTTTTTCTGCAGCCTCCCGAACACGTTGCATCGCCATCTTGTCTTTAGTTAGGTCAATTCCATTTTTTGCACCAAATGTTTGAACTAAGTAATCAACAACTGCTTGATCCCAGTCATCGCCACCAAGATTGTTGTCGCCGTTAGTTGCTTTAACTTCTACAACACCATCGCCGATTTCTAAAAGTGAAACGTCAAATGTGCCACCACCAAGGTCGAAGACAAGAATTGTTTGTTCCTTGTCAGCCTTATCTAATCCATAAGCGAGCGCGGCCGCGGTTGGCTCGTTGATAATGCGAAGTACATTAAGTCCAGCAATTTCACCAGCCTCTTTAGTAGCTTGACGCTGGGCATCATTGAAGTATGCCGGTACGGTGATAACGGCATCGGTAACGGTTTCGCCTAAGTAGGCTTCGGCATCGCGCTTTAACTTTTGTAGAACGCGGGCGGAAATTTCTTGTGCTGTGTACTTTTTGCCATCAATATCGATACTCCAGTTAGTACCCATGTGACGCTTTACCGAACGGATTGTGCGTTCAACATTTGTCACTGATTGGCGCTTAGCCACTTCACCAACCAAGACCTCCCCATTTTTGGCAAATGCCACGATTGATGGGGTTGTGCGTGCGCCTTCGGCGTTGGCGATAACTGTTGGCTCGCCACCTTCTAGGACGGATACGCAACTGTTGGTGGTACCGAGGTCAATTCCGACTGCTCTAGCCATTTATTTCTGCTCCTTTATCTCACTCGAGCCTGATTTAAGGTCGAGGACTGTTCCAACCTGAGTCGATCATACGCAAAAGGTTGAGTCTTAGCGACTCAGGTTTGTTACCTTGGATAACCTCAAGGTTAAGGAACTTATTCCCGCCATCGATTTCTTGGCCTGGAACCTCGGACAACGCTTCATCTCCGTTTGGCTCGGACATCCCTGTCCCTACCAAATGACCTCGATCATCTGGCAGGGGTTCCTCCTTCACCCAACAATTTAGGTGTATGCGTCTAGCCTTACCCTCATGAATCTCTCACTCGCAGGTTTGTCCTATGGCATCACCATGGTCGCCCTTGTCCTGCTAGCTATCCGAACCAGGGCGCTGATCGATATCTACCAGAAAGGTCAACCAGATCCAACACGGCGCAACAATAAATCCCAGCGATTGAAGATGGCAGCTGGTGAAATATTTGGCCACACCAAGATGCTCAACTTCAGTGTTGTTGGAGTTGCCCACTGGTTTGTAATGGCGGGCTTTGTTGTTTTATTTGGAACATTAATTACCGCCTACGGACAATTAATTAATCCACGTTTTGCTTTGCCAATTATTGGACATTTTTGGGTTTACGAATACCTGACTGAATTAATTGCTTGGGCAACTGGCGTTGGAATTGTTACGTTAATTGGAATCCGCCAAGTAACGCGTTTGCGTAATAAGCGCTCACGTTTTGCTGGTTCTGGAATGTGGAAAGCGTATTACGTTGAGTTCACAATCTTACTCATTGTTTTCTGCGTCATCGCACTTCGCGGATTAGAGGGTGCATTATCTGATGAAACAAAGTGGAACCGTAACTACATCACTACCTGGTTTATTGCATCAATGTTTAAATCCCTATCATTAACACAGCTCACTTCCTGGATTCAAATTGTGGCGACTATAAAAATTGTCGGTTCGATGACTTGGTTTATTGTGATTGCAACCAACTTAACAATGGGAGTGGCTTGGCACCGCTTCTTAGCGCCTTTTAATATTTTCTTTCGGCGAAATGCAAATGGAAAATCATCACTTGGACCCTTGCCGGTGATGTTCTCACATGGGGAAGAAATTAACTTTGAAGATCCAAAAGAGGATGATGTCTTTGGACTCGGAACACGTGCCGACATAACCTGGAAGGGTTTGTTGGATATGACTTCCTGTACCGAATGTGGTCGATGCCAATCACAATGTCCTGCTTGGCACACTGAAAAACCATTGTCACCAAAGCTTTTAATCATGGCAATGCGCGATCACGCCTTTGCTAAAACTGTTGAAAATGAAGCCCTGGTTGGCGATAACGCACCAATTTCGCTAGATGTTCTGTGGTCATGTACTACTTGTGGTGCATGCGTAAATGAGTGTCCGGTTGATATCGAACATATTGATCACATCGTAAATATGCGTCGCTTCCAAGTTTTAGTTGAATCCGAATTTCCATCAGAACTTGGTGCAACTTTTAGGAATCTGGAAAAGACTGGAAACCCATGGGGTGCTAATCGAACCGACCGCGAGGCATGGATCACTGAATGTGATTTTCCGGTCAATGTTGTTGTGGGCAAACTTCCAGAAGAAGTTGAGTACTTATTCTGGGTTGGTTGCGCTGGAGCCTATGAAGAACGAGCCAAAAAAACTACCAAGGCGGTCGCCGAACTTTTGTATATGGCTGGGGTTAGCTTTGCCGTTCTGGGAAAAAAGGAAACTTGTACTGGCGATCCAGCCCGACGTGCCGGGAATGAATTCTTATATCAAATTCTTTCCCAGGAAAATATTGAAACATTTAGAGAGACCTTCGGTGATCGACCAAAGAAGAAAATTGTTGTTACCTGCCCACACTGCTTCACAACTATTGGTCGCGATTACGGACAGCAAGGGTTTGAGTTGGAAATGGTGCACCACACCCAACTGCTCAATCAATTAATTCGGGAAAAGCGTTTAATACCAATCAAGATGTCACATACTGCGATGACTTATCACGATCCTTGCTATTTGGGTCGGCACAACGAGATTTATCAACCGCCGCGTGAAGTCCTGGAAGCAACTGGTATTGCGATCATCGAAATGCCGCGTAACAAGGAACGCTCTTTCTGCTGCGGGGCCGGCGGCGGGCGGATGTGGATGGAGGAAAAAATTGGTTCGCGCATCAACATCAATCGGGTCGAGGAAGCGATCGCAACGGGTGCAACTGAACTGGCGGTTGCCTGTCCTTTCTGCCGGGTTATGACCAGCGATGGCATGAGCGCGAAGGAGTCTGCAGTTGAAGTCTTAGATGTTGCGCAGGTTTTACTGCGAAGTGTCAAAGAGAATTAAGCCCATACTCACCTTGTTCACAGTTAACACTCAGGGTATGAGAGCATTGTGCACCTATGACAACCACAATTGAAAAGAAAAGCCAGCGCATACTAGTCGTTGATGATGAGGCCAGTATCAGCGAATTAATTTCTACTAGCCTACGTTTTGTGGGCTTTGATGTCCGCACCGCAGCCAATGGTGCGCAGGCATTGCAGATAGCCGAAGAGTTCAAGCCACATGCGATGGTACTCGATGTGATGTTGCCAGATCTTGATGGCTTTGAGGTGTGCAAGAAGATTCGCAATGAGGGTGTTGCTACCGGTGTTTTGTTCCTGACCGCAAAAGATGGCATGGAAGACAAAGTTAAGGGTTTAACCCTTGGTGGCGATGATTACATGACCAAGCCGTTTTCCTTGGAAGAACTTGTTGCACGTCTGCGCGCACTTCTCCGTCGCACAGGTGTTGACCAAATCGAAATTGATGATGAGAAGATGCGTTTTGCCGATCTGGAACTAGATGAGGCAACCCACGAAGTGAGTCGGGCTGGACAATTACTTGATCTTTCCCCAACCGAGTTTGCTTTGCTGCGCTACTTAATCATCAACGCCGACCGGGTTGTGTCAAAACCACAAATCCTTGATCACGTCTGGCAGTACGACTTCCGGGGTGACATGGGAATTGTAGAAACTTATATTTCTTACCTGCGAAAGAAGGTTGATGCATTTGATCCGCCACTCATTCATACCGTGCGTGGAGTTGGTTATCGACTACGGATGCCACCACAATAAATTTATGAAATCCCGCAATTAATGAAATCGTCACTTGCTAGTTGGAGTTTACGAGATCGCTTAACCGCGGGCGTGTTAATTTTATCGGCATTTGGCTTTGTGGGGGCAGGCTTAGGATCACAGGCACTATTGCGCAATTACTTGATTCAGCAAGTGGATAATCAATTACTTAGTGTCGTTGGTGGAACCGCGGATCGGTTAGATCAGGCAGGTATCACCTCTGATCAAGCAGCTAATAAAAATGAAACCTCGCCAGCACGATCGGTCACACCACTTGATCGAGTTCCTTCATCGATCTCAGTTACGGTTTTAGATCCCTTTGGAAATCTGATTGGTGGTATTGGTGGCGATCTCAATGCCAATCAGATCACTGATTTTGTGAAGGGCCTGCTCCCGGGCCAGGTTGCCGCCTTTGGTTCCAAACCATTCACAATTGCCGCACCCGGGGCTGATTTCCGAGTTGCAACCACGGTTTTGCCATCTTCGCTCGGTTCGGTAATTGTTGCCCAATCACTAGAAGATTTTGATAATACAACTAGACGGATTGGTGTTGTCTTTTCAATTATTGGTGCTCTTGTTCTGCTCTTCATTGGTATCGCATCTGGCCAAGTAATAAAGATCAGCATGAGACCGCTAGAAAAAATTGAGGAGACGGCAGAAAAGATTGCATCGGGCGATCTTTCTGCTCGTTTAGCTAATTTTGAACCGCATACCGAAGTTGGCCGGCTAAGTGCTTCGCTAAATACGATGCTTTCCCGGATTGAAGAGTCCTTTGCGGCGCGCACATTTAGCGAAAACAAATTGCGCCGATTTGTTGCCGATGCCAGCCATGAACTTCGAACTCCGTTAACTGCAATTCGAGGTTTTGCCGAACTTCATCGGCTAGGGGCAGTTCCGGATGGAGAAAAAACTAAGGAGCTTATTGCCCGCATTGAAAAGGAATCAATGCGCATGGGTTATTTGGTGGAAGATTTATTGTTGCTTGCCCGGCTGGACCAATCCCGAGGAATGGTGCTAGTAGATGTTGATTTAAGTAGCCTCCTAAAGGAAGCAGTGGCCTCGGCGCAAGCTGCCGGCCCGGATCACATAATCACAATGGAAATCGAGGAGGGAGTAAAGACAGTTGGTGATGCGGACAAGATTTATCAAGTAGTTACAAACCTGCTTGCCAATGCACGTGCCCACGCACCAACTGGCAGCCAGATCAAGGTCAGCGCCTACACCACCGGGGCGGACGCATTAGTTTGCGTATCTGATAATGGACCAGGAGTTTCACCCGAGGATCAAGCGCGCATCTTTGAGCGTTTCTATCGTGTTGATGCATCGCGCCAACGAAACAGCCAGGTTGGCAGCGGTTTAGGGCTTTCAATCGTTGATGCGGTTATGAAGGCACACGGTGGAACGGTTTCGGTAGCCTCCGAGCTTGGCCAGGGTGCCACATTTACCCTGCATTTCACTGGTCAACAGCCTTTAATTAGCTCAGCGACTCCATAGCTTTAAGAACTGCAATTCGCTCTTGAATTGGCGGGTGGGTAGAAAACAACTTAGATACCGAGGTTGCATCTAATGGAGATTCAATCCAGATGTGTGCGACCGCGGTTGATCGTTGCTGTACAACTGTTGAATCTGAGGCAAGAACTTCTAGGGCAGAACGCAAACCAGCTGGATTACGGGTAAAGGAAACCGCAGTTGCATCGGCTAATGACTCGCGCTTTCGTGAAATCGCTGATTTAAGCATCACCGCGGCAAGTGGCGCCAAGATCAAAATAAGAAGTGAAAAGACAAGTGCTAATGGATTGCTGTTGCTTCCGCGATCACGTCGGCCGCCGCCAAAGAACATCATGCGGGTTAACAGGTCAGAGACAATTGCGATCGCACCAGCTGTAGTCGCGGCCACGGCACTTACCAAAGTATCGCGGTTTGCCACATGTGCCATTTCATGGGCAATCACACCTTGTAATTGATCGCGATCCATCGCCTCTAAAATTCCAGTGGTGAATGCAATTAAGGCATGTTCTGGATTTCGCCCGGTGGCAAATGCATTAGGTGCGGTATCAATCACGATCGCTACTTTCGGCATTGGTAAGCCAGATGCAATTGTTACTTCGTGAATTAAATTAAATAGTTTTGGATTATCTGATTCTTGAATTAATTTTGCGCCCGTCATGGTTAGCACCAATTTGTCCGAGCCGTAATAGGAGCCCCACACCGAGATCAGCGCGATGCCAACCGCAATTGGAACAATGCCCGCGGTTGATCCGCCAAAGTAGGTAAGTGCGGCATAGACTACGAACCCCATAAGCACGCCCATACCAACTAGCAGGCCAATAGTTTTGCGGCGATTAGCCGCTTGCATCGTTCTAAAGTTCATTAGAAGGAAACAGTTGGCACATTACGATCTTGTGGATCTTCCACTTCATAAAATTCGCGCTCAGCCACTTTAGCAATGCCGGCAAAAAAGCTACTCGGAATGGTCTTTACGGCGGTATTTAGCGAGCGCACATTGTCGTTGTAGAACTGGCGCGCGAAGGCAACCTTGTTTTCGGTAGTTGCTAACTCTTCTTGCAGTGCCAAAAAGTTAGTTGATGCCTTCAGCTCTGGGTAGGCCTCGGCAACTGCCAACAAACCGCGCAAGGCTTGGGTCAACATGCCATCGGCGGCGGCGGTATCGGCAACCGTTGTCGCAGTTGTGGCCTTCGCGCGCGCCGTTACAACTGCATCAAAGGTTGATTGCTCGTGCTTTGCATAACCCTTAACGGTTTCAACCAAGTTAGGAATTAAATCTGCCCGTCGCTTTAACTGAACCTCAATCTGCGCCCAAGCTTCATCAACTGTGATGTTCAAGCGAATCAGGCGGTTGTATTGAGCGATAATAAAGAGAGCAAGAAGTGCAATTACGCCAATAATGATGATTGTTTTCATGCCTAATTAAACCGCGATTCTTGTCAGTTCATTCCCCAGCAAATTATTGGATGGCCGACCTGTGGAAGTTCAAGAAAGAACGGCTAGCTGTGGGGCCGCGCTGACCTTGATACCGGGAGCCGTACTTCTCGCTTCCATAAGGATGTTCGGCCGGAGATGAGAGTTTGATCAGACACAGCTGGCCAATTTTCATTCCTGGAAAAAGTTTGACTGGCAGGTTGGCAACGTTGGAGAGTTCCAGCGTTATATGGCCGCTAAAACCTGGATCGATAAAGCCGGCGGTGCTATGTGTGAGCAGGCCTAGGCGACCAAGCGAGGATTTTCCTTCCAGTCGGCCGGCAATGTCATCGGGTAAAGTAATAACTTCATAGGTGCTGGCCAAAACAAACTCCCCTGGGTGCAGGATAAATGGTTCATCACCTTCGGTAACAACCTCGCGGGTTAGTTCGGGCTGTTCGATCGATGGATCAATCACGCTGTACTTGTGATTTTCAAAGACCCGGAAAAATTTGTCAAGGCGAACATCAACTGATGATGGCTGGATCATCGCCTCATGGAATGGCTCGCAACTGACTCGGCCGGCCGCTATCTCTGCCCGAATATCTCGATCACTAAGTAGCATTATGGCAGCCTATCCGAAACTCAGGCTCAGGTAGAGTTGCATAAGTTACTAGCGGGTAGCACAATTTCCCAATGAGCCATTACACAGCAAACTTGCGCGACATCGAATTCTGTCTCTTTGATCTGTTAGAGCGGGAAAAAGTTATGGGTATAGCGCCATACCGAGAAGTTGACCGCGATACATCAATGGGAATGCTGGAAGAGATGAAGCGGTTATGTGAAAACGATCTGGCGGCATCCTTTGTCGAAGGTGATCGCCTTGGGACTACCTTTAATAAGGAAACTGGTGATGTAACCGTGCCAGAGAGTTTCAAAAAATCTTATAAAGCATATGTTGATGGTGAATGGTGGCGTTTAGATGCACCAGTTGAACTCGGTGGGATGAAAGTTCCGCCGTCAGTTCGTTGGGCGATTGCAGAAATGGTTTTGGGTTCCAACCCGGCAATCCATATTTATGCATCGGGTTATGCATTTGCGCATGTTGCGCATGTGCTTGGAACGCAGAAACAAAAGAAGATTGCAAAGTTGATGGTTGATAAGCATTGGGGAGCAACGATGCAGTTGACTGAACCTGATGCTGGTTCAGATGTTGGTGCGGGTCGAAGCAAAGCAGTGGAACAAGCAGATGGTACTTGGCACATTACTGGAACTAAGCGCTTTATAACATCGGGCGACGCGGATCTTTATGACAACATCGTTCACTTTGTTTTAGCGCGTCGTGAAGGTGGTAGACCTGGAACCAAGGGGCTATCACTATTTTTGATTCCAAAATTTATGTTTGATTTTGAAACTGGTGTACTCGGAGAGCGCAACGGTGTCTATGTAACAAATGTGGAACATAAAATGGGACTCAACGTTTCATCAACTTGTGAAATCAACTTGGGCGAGAAAGCGCCAGCTGTTGGTTACTTACTTGGTGATGTCCACGAAGGTATCGCCCAGATGTTTAAGATAATCGAGTTTGCCCGCATGATGGTCGGAACCAAAGCAATTGCCACTCTTTCAGCTGGTTACCAACAAGCACTTTCCTATGCCAAGCAACGTGTTCAGGGTGGCGACATGAAGGTAATGAATGACAAGGCTTCACCGCGCGTGAGCATTATTAATCACCCAGATGTGCGCCGATCCTTAATGGTGCAAAAGTCCTACAGCGAAGGTATGCGCGCGCTAGTGCTGTACACCGCTTCTATTCAAGATGAGATCGAGCTGGCAATTGCCGCCGGCGATAACGAACGAGCAGAAGATATGGATAAGCGCAACGATTTATTGCTGCCAATTGTTAAGGGCTATGGCTCGGAAAAGTCTTGGACCTTGCTTGGAACTGAATCACTGCAAACTTTTGGTGGTTCCGGTTTCACCCAAGATTGGCCACTAGAACAATATGTGCGCGATGCCAAGATAGATACCTTGTATGAAGGCACAACTGCGATTCAAGGTCTTGATTTTTTCTTCCGTAAAATTGTTAAAGATGGCGGACGCGCACTTGGTTTGCTCGGCAAGGAGATTCAAAAATTTGCGGAAAACACAGGTGGTTCCCATGTTAAAGAAAAACAGGCACTACTTAAGGCACTGGAAGATCTCAACGCAATAGTTGCAGTGTTAGTAACTCATGCTATGGAATCACAAACTGATCCAGTAAAGATTTATAAAGTTGGATTAAATACATCTCGTTGTTTAATGGCTGTTGGCGACATTACGACTTCCTGGTTGTTACTGCGGCAAGCAGATATCGCCGTTGAGAAATTCCCAACTGCTGGTAAAGATGCAGATTTCTACACCGGTAAGATTGCATCTGCGAAGTTCTTTGTGCAGAACTATTTACCGCACATCACGGCAGATCGCAATATCGTTGAAGCAACCGATGGTGCCATCATGGAGATCCCAGAAAGCGCTTTTTAATCGACTACTCTTAATGGATGCTCAAGCATCGCCGAAGTGAACTATTACTTATACTTGCTGCGACGATGTTTTCTAGCAATGGCATTGCATCCAAACTACTTCTCGATGGCCATATTTCACCATGGCGATTGGCTCAAGTTCGAGCAATAGGTGCTTGTCTATTCCTTGGCCTTTACCTTTGGCGCAAAGCACCGCACACATTGCGCCTTACTAAGCGCGAAATACCTACTATGGCCATTTATGGCGTTGTCGGTATCGCTGCAGTCCAAGGGGCCTATTTTCTAGCGATTAGTCGGATGCATGTAAGTATTGCCCTGCTTATCGAATTCACCGCCCCAGTTTGGATTGTCCTGTATTTGCGGTTTGTAAAACACAAGCACGTTCCTCATCAAATGTGGGCTGCCTTGGTTTTAGCTCTGACGGGCTTAGCTTTTGTTGCCCAAGTTTGGGAAGGTTTAACGCTCGATGGAATAGGCGTGATTGCTGCCTTCTGCTCTGCTTTTGCTTTAGCCTGCTATTTTTTAATGGGTGAAGGTATTGCACAAACCCGCGACAATATTTCAGCGATGATGTGGGGATTCTTTTTTGCCGCACTCAGTTGGTGCTTAGTGTTGCCGATCTGGAGTTTCCCTTTTGGAGTATTCACTGCGCCAATACCTTTATCTGGACCATTTGAAGGAACAAGTACACCTGGTTGGGTGCTCCTGGGCTATGTACTCTTTATCGGAACAGTCATTCCTTATTTGTTTGTCATGCAAGGTCTGAAAACACTAAAGGCTTCTACAACTAGTGCCTTTGGAATGTTGGAGCCAATCCTTGCTGGCATCATCGCCTGGATTTGGTTGAATGAATCGTGGACGTTAATCCAATTAGTTGGTGGAGCAATTGTTGTAGCAGGAATTTATCTGGCCGATCAAGCACGTAGTAAAAGTAATTAAGCTCCGAAAGTAGCTTCCGAAGGGATGTTGGTAGATTCGCTTTCCTGCCTCCGGTGTGGAAGCAACGAAGGCGCCATCATGGAGATCCCAGAAAGCACTTTCTAGTAAGTTACCCTTTGCAGATGTTAACTAGGCACCGTGGAGAGTTCTACCTGGTCATGGGTGCCTTAATTTTTGCATTTAACGGAATTATGGCAACTATAGTTTTGGAATATATCTCACCTTTTAGACTGGCGCAGGTACGTTCAACAACCGCTTTCTTAATTCTTTTAATAATTACTGTGCTCTTTGATCGAAAATCGCTTCGCGCAACGCGTACTCAACTGCCATTACTGGTGGCATTTGGCGTGACTGGCTTTGCCGCTGTCCAAGCTGGGTATTTCCTTGGCATTCAACGGGGATTACCACTAAGCCTGGTCCTTATTATCGAGTTTACCGCCTCGATCTGGATCGCACTTTGGATCAAATATGTGCGCAAGGCTTTTGTGCCGCAATCTATGTGGGTGGCAATCGCACTTTCTTTGTTTGGACTAATTTTATTAGCTCAGGTATGGCAGGGTTTAGCTTTCGATGTAATTGGTTTGTTGGGAGCTTTATTTGCGGCACTGGCACTCACCGCATACTTCCTGCTGGGAAAGAAAGTCGGAACCACTCGCTCTACCCAGTCCTTAACGGTCTGGGGATTTGGAATGGCAACCCTTACTTGGATAGTCGTGATGCCTATCTGGAAATTTCCAGTTGAAGTTTTTTCTATCCAAATGGATCTGCAAGGTCTCTTTGCGGGTCAATATTTGCCAGGTTGGGTTTTAATTTTATGGATTGTTGTAATGGGAACCATCCTTCCTTATCTACTTGTAATCGCGGGGTTGCGACTATTGTCTGAGTCAACAACAAGTGTGATTGGAATGCTGGAGCCAGTACTTGCCGGACTCCTTGCTTGGATCTGGTTAGCCCAAGGCTGGAATGCAATTCAATTAACAGGTGGGGTCATTGTTTTGATTGGAATCTATCTGGCAGATCGCGTGCGACCTGTCTCTAATTAAACCCCTAAATTATCTTCTGTTGGGTTGTTGGTTGACTCGCGTTGTTGGGTCCAGTCTTGTCCACCACCAGGATTTTGTGGCATGTCGTAAAAACGCGCATAGTGAAGTTGAGCAGAGACGGTAATTGTTCTAGTTGGTCCATTACGGTGCTTGGCAACAATTAAATCTGCTTCACCGGTACGGTTTTGCGAGTCGTACATATCGTCGCGGTGCAACAAGATCACTACATCGGCATCCTGTTCGATCGAACCAGATTCGCGAAGATCAGAGAGCATTGGCCTTTTATCGGTGCGTTGTTCCGGCCCACGGTTCAACTGTGAAATTGCGACTACCGGGATGTTGAGCTCTTTTGCCATTAACTTTAATTGGCGGGAAAACTCAGATACTTCTTGCTGGCGGTTTTCTACCCGTTTACCGCTTGTCATCAGTTGAAGGTAGTCAATAACAATGAGTTTGAGGTCATGGCGCTGTTTTAAGCGACGCGCCTTGGCCCGGATCTCCATCATAGAAAGGTTAGGGGAGTCATCGATAAATAATGGCGCCTCTGAAATTTCACCCATCCGACGTGCCAGACGTGACCATTCATCATCAGATAAAGATCCGGAACGAATATTGTTCAAACCAACTCGCGCCTCTGCCGACAACATCCGCATTGTGATTTCACTCTTTGACATTTCCAGCGAAAAAATAACTGAAGTTAGTCCATCATGAATTGAGGCATATCGAGCAATATCTAGACCAAGGGTTGACTTACCCATAGCTGGACGGGCAGCTAAAATAATCATATTTCCTGGGTGTAATCCATGTGTTAATTGATCAAGATCTTTGAATCCGGTCTTAACACCTTCAACGCCAATGCCTTTTGAGATTGCTTCAATCTCATCAAGTGCTTGTGGCAGCAATGTAGAAAGTTGTACATAATCTTCGGATGAGCGTCGCTCTGTTACCGCGTAAACCTCAGCCTGCGCCATATCGACCAGATCATCGACTTCACCCTCAGTTGTATAACCGTATTGAACAATCTTTGTTCCAGCTTCAACTAAGCGACGCATGATCGCGTGTTCACGAACAATCTTTGCGTAGTAACCGGCGTTTGCAGCGGTTGGCACCGATGAAATTAATGTGTGCAGATAAGGAGCACCGCCTGCGCGTGTAATATCGCCGCGCTTTGAAAGTTCAGCAGAAACAGTTACCGCATCAGCCGGCTCACCGCGACCATATAAATCAATAATTGCATCGTAGATAAGTTCATGTGCTGGGCGATAGAAATCGCGATCACGAATAATTTCAATAACATCAGCAATTGCATCTTTAGATAGCAACATTCCACCAAGAACAGATTGCTCTGCAATTAAATCTTGCGGTGGGATGCGCTCAAACTCAGCGCCAACAGAGTTGATTTTGGGATCGCGATTAGGACGATTGTTGGGAAGTTCAGCGATGCTCACTGGTATAACCTCCCATTTGGCGCTGACACATTACGGACTGGTAATGCAAGTACAGGCGTAACCTAGGTGATCACCCCTATCGCAGGCGAGAAAACTCTTTTGAACCTGGGGATAAGGTTGTGGATAAGGCTGTTGATAAGCCGCTTTCCCTGTGTAGAGACCGGTGGATACATTGTGCATAACTGTGGATAGTTGAAGTTTCAAAGGCTGAAGGTGCAGGTCACAAGCGTCTTTCATACACACAGGGCTGTGGATTAAAGTAATTTTGGAAGTATTACATTGTGAGATGTCACCACATATTGCCTTCCATAGGAAAGACTGCACCCATGATTGTTGATTATGCGCTGTATCAAAATGGGGTTCGCTACTCCCAACCATCAAACCTGCCAGAACTAATTTCTAAAGCCAAAACTGAAGGTGGATTTGTCTGGCTTGGCCTGGCAGAGCCAACCCAGGAAGAGTTCGACAAAGTTGCCGGCGATTTTCGTTTTCACCAGTTGGCAATTGAAGATGCGATTAAAGCACAACAAAGACCCAAGTTTGAAGAGTTCCCCGATCTGCAGTTTTGTGTCTTTAAAACAGTTTTCTACAATGATGAAAGGAGTGAGGTCAGCACCGGTGAAATTATTTGTTTCATCGGAAACCATTTTATTGTGGTCGTGCGACATGGTGATGGATCACCTTTAGCACATACCCGTCATGTTCTTGAAGCCAGTCCAGAGCATTTGGCAAAAGGGCCGTATGCAGTCTTACACGCAATAATTGATCATGTAATCGACTGTTACATTGATATCGCGGGGGAGTTAGAGCAAGATGTAGTCCAAGTTGAACACAAGGTCTTTGATGGCGAGTTACAAACACAATCGCAAGATATTTATTTTTTAAAGCGCGAGGTAATTGAGTTTAGGTTTGCCATAGATCCATTACTTTCCCCACTACAAAAGTTGGCTAGTGAGGGTGCAGCCCATATTAACCCTTCGCTAACTCCATTTTTCCGAGATACCCTCGATCATCTCTCACGTGCATCAGATGCTGCCGCCGGTTTGGATTCACTTCTATCATCAGTCTTGCAAGCAGATTTGGCGCATGTGCAACTGCAACAAAATACTGATATGCGCAAAATCACTGCATATGTTGCCTTAGCTTCGGTACCAACAATGGTGGCAGGAATTTATGGAATGAATTTTGAGCATATGCCTGAATTACAATCACAATTTGGTTATCCAACGGTACTTGTTGGATTGCTATTAGTGACAACTTTGCTCTATCGTAAATTCAAAAAAGCTAAATGGTTGTAATGGAAAAGCCCGCCACTATAAGTGACAGGCTTCTCTGACTTTAATAAGTTGTTACTTGTCAGCTACCACCGAGACTGAAACCTTTGCAACCACGTTGTGACCTAGCGAGATCTTTACATCGTGGATGCCAAGCTTCTTGATGTGGCCCTTGGTGGCGATGGTGTGCCGATCAATATCTAGACCGGTTGCGATCTTGATTGCTAATGCAACATCTTTGTCAGTTACTGAACCAAAGAGTGCGCCTTTGGCGCCAACCTTTGCTTTAGCAACAATTGCTGCACCTTCAAGTTTTGCCTTGATCTGCTTAGCATGATCGATATCGCGAACTTCACGTGCAGAACGCGCACGACGAATACTCTCGATCTGCTTTTCGCCACCTAGTGACCATGCGATTGCATTTCCACGCGGCACCAGGAAGTTACGGGCAAAACCATCTTTAACTGTTACCACATCGCCGGCAGCGCCTAAGCCAGCAACTTCACGAGTAAGGATTAGTTTCATAGTTCAAATCTCCCTATCGTGCTGATGATGTGTAAGGAAGTAGTGCTACTTCACGACTGTTTTTAACCGCGGTTGCGATTGAACGCTGATGCTGTGTGCAGGCACCTGTTACCCGGCGAGCGCGGATTTTGCCGCGATCTGAAATGTACTTGCGAAGGGTAGCGATATCTTTATAGTCGATAAAGGTGACCTTTTGCTGACAGAAGCTGCAAGGCTTCTTCTTGAACTTCTTATTAAGAGCTGCTGCTTTAGCATTCTTATTCTTAGGCTCACGTAACGCCTTGTTATTTCTTGCTCCCATTATGGTGCTCCTTTTCGGGCCCTAGCCCTATTAACTTAAAAATTACTTTTTAAAGTTTGGTACTAGGAATGGATGGACGGTTGATTTAGAACGGTGGTTCATCGGTTGTGGATGTTCCCCATCCACCACCGGCTGGTGTTGACGATGAGGCTGCTGCCCATGGGTCTTCGGTAAATGAATCTACTGCAGCTGGTGCAGCGAATCCGCCACTTCCGCCGGCACGCGCAGTCTTTGTGACCTTCGCAGTTGCATTGCGTAGTGATGGACCAACTTCATCTACTTCTACTTCAAAGACGGTGCGCTTTTCGCCCTCTTTAGTTTCATAAGAACGTTGCTTAAGACGACCAGAGAGAATGACGCGCATTCCTTTTGTCAGTGACTCTGCAACATTTTCAGCTGCTTGCCGCCAGATCTGACATTGCAGGAAGAGGCTCTCGCCATCTTTCCATTCATTAGTTTGCTTATCTAAATAGCGAGGTGTTGAAGCAACCCGAAACTTTGCAACGGCCGCACCTGATGGTGTGAAACGTAACTCGGGATCATCAACTAGGTTGCCAATTAATGTGATTGTGGTATCTCCTGCTGCCATTTTATTTCCTCTTATCTCTTTCTCATTTAACTACTCGTGGAGTCCGTGCATTGTCGTGTATCCGAAAAGGTTAAGCGTCGAGGCGCATTGCCTTTGTGCGTAACACAGATTCGTTCAAATTAAGCTGGCGATCTAATTCCTTAATCGCCGTTGGTTCGCAGTTCATATCAATTACTGCGTAAATACCTTCGCCTTTTTTCATGATCTCAAAAGACATCCGGCGACGGCCCCACAAGTCAAGCTTGTTTACCGTTCCACCGCTGTCTTTGATGATCTTTAAGTATGTTTCTAGGCTTGGTGTGACGGTACGTTCTTCAAGTTCTGGATCAAGAATGACCATAAGTTCATAGTGACGCATGCGTTAACCCGACCTCCTCTGGACTAAGACGGCCACGGTATTTCCGTGACAGGAGGGTTAATACTTCTTATTACGACACCCGGGAGATGGCCCAGTTGGGTATTAAGAGGCTTAAGGGTAGAGGGTAAGGCGGTTAAAGCGAAAATTGAGCGTGCCGAATTGGGTTATTTTCAGCCCGCCGCGCCCGTCGGACCAAAATCGCAATTAGGTAGATCGTGCCAGCGATTCGGACCAGAGTCAGCACCGCGTAGGCGGTGGCACTTAAGCCAAACTTTGCGCCGGTGACCACCGCGATGTGCTGCCAAACCGCAACATGATAAATAATTTCCGTTGCTTGCCACAACCAAAATGCGTGCAGATCTTTTTTGTTAGTTAAAGCAATTACAGCAAGCGGAGTCAGCCATAAGACATATTGAGGTGAGTACACCTTACTCGCCAGCATTACTGATGCCACAATAAAAAAGGAGACTGATGTCAGGGTTGGGGTGGATTTCATTTCAAATAATAAAACCACGACAGTTGTCAATGCAATCAATAACAGCAGAATTGAAAGATAGTTTAAATTCGTCAGGTTGATGCCCAGTTGTTGCAACGCCAACCATAAGGAACCCCAATCAGGGCCACGTTCTAAATTCAATTTATAGAAACGCCACCAACCAGTTGGCGTTGTTAGCGCAAATGGTGCGTTGATGGCTAACCAGGTTACAGCGACTGTCGTTACATACTTAAATAAATCCCGCAAACCGCCATTACGCCACAAAATAAAAACAATCGGAATAAGCAAAAAGATTGGTAAGAATTTTGTTGAGATTGAAACACCTAACGTCAAGGCACTTGGCAGATACTTCCTCCTATCAAACCAATAAATTGCAAGCATCATCGTTGCAATCGCCCAAAGATCCCAATTGATATAGAGCGATGCGACCATCGCTGGCGCTACTGGAATTAAATATGCAAAATCCGGGCGAATCTTGCGGGAAATTATTACGGTAGCAATCAGAAGTAATACTAAAAAGAAAATGTTGATGTTGAAGTATGAAACTGGAGAGTTGGCAACAAATGCGGTTGCATACATAACTAATCCAGTAATTACTGGATACTCAACACTATTTTCTTCGCTTGCATAAGGCCATAAATTATCTTTCAAACCACGCGCCTCAAACAGTGCGGGTAGATCGCTATAGCAGGCGTGAATATATTGATCTGGCGTTGCCCAGCCAGTACTTTCACAGTGGCTGAACTTTGAAAATGAAATAAGCGATGCCAATATTGCGAGCGCAATTAACGTGCGAAGCTTCATTATGGAACAGGGACTAGCTCTTCACTAGGCGTCATGAGAATTGGTTCAAGACCACCAATATTTGATGGGGCTGGGAAACTCATAATTGGTTGGCCTTTCAGGGCGCCTTTCATAAATTGGGTCCAGATGCGCGCCGGGAAGGTTCCTCCCGTTACCGCATTCATTCCACCGATACCGTTTAGTGATTGGGTTGCGTTGTCCCGGAAAAATGCGACTGATGCGGCAATCTGTGGCGTGTATGCACTAAACCAAGCTGATGCATTTGATTGAGATGTGCCAGTCTTGCCTGCGGCCGGCCGACCCAAGGCAAGAGCTGCTGCACCTGTTCCACCGGTGATTGTTCCCTTGAGTGCATAGGTCAGGTCGGCCATAACCTCTTTACTAAACACCTCTTGGGTTTCGGGTCTGGCTTCATACAGGACTCCTTTGTTTGAGCCAAGTACTCGTGCTACTAAGAATGGTTTTGCTTTAACTCCTTGTGCGGCAAAAGTTGCAAATGCATTTGCAACATCGATTACATGTGGGCTTGAAGTACCTAAAACAATCGATGGGGTTGGCATCATTGCCACACTTTCCGGGATACCTGCTCGGCGAGCAACATCTACCACCTTGTCTGGTCCGACTTTAATTCCAAGCGGAACAAAAATGGTGTTGACCGAATGTTTAGTCGCAAATAAAAGATCTACCAAACCCCAACTCTTGTTTCCGTAATTAAAAACTTCATACGGCTTTCCAGCATCATCAAAGGTTTGTGGTGAATCCCCATTCCACACAGATGTCAGTGGGATTCCTTGTTCCAGACCGGCAATTATTGCAAAGGGTTTAAAGGTGGAGCCAGCTTGGGCAATTGATTGAGTGGCATCATTTAGTTGCCGTTGTAGGTAATCTCGACCGCCGTAAAGTGCCAGCACCTCGCCGGTGCCGGGGCGAATTGCAACCAAACCAATGCGCAGATCTGCCGGTGCTTTTTTTGGATAAAACTTATTAACTGCATCAACAGCTGATTGTTGTGCTCTTTGGTCAAGGGTTGTTCTGATGACTAAACCACCGACAAGTAGTTGATCCTGACTAAAGCCAAGCTTTGCTAACTCCTTTTGCACCGCTTCAATGATGTGACCTTTTGGTCCGCTCAATTGTCCAGTAGTTGCTCGCGGTGTAACTGTCGGAAGTATCATCTCTGCGGCATCGCTTTTATTTAACCAACCGGCATCAATCATGTTGTTCTTTACATACTCAAAACGGTTAGCTAGCCGCTCGGCATTACCTGCTTTAAATGCTGGATCGTATAAGCCGGGCGAGCGCAAAATCGATGCAATCACTGCCGCTTGTGAGTTAGATAATTGATCTACATTTCTATTGAAGTATTGCTGTGATGCGGTCATAACACCGTAAGAACCACGCCCAAAGTAAATAGTATTTAAGTAACTTTCAAAGATTTGATCTTTAGATAGTTGGTTTTCCAATTTGATAGCGATAACAAGCTCTTTTATTTTTCTTTGAATCGTGCGACTGGGGGTTAAAAAGGCGGTCTTTGCATACTGTTGTGTGATTGTTGAACCACCTTGCAAAGATCCACCACGAAGATTATTTACTACTGCGCGTAAAATTCCGCTAACAGAAAAAGCTTTGTTGGAGTAAAAATTCTTGTCTTCTGCAGCTAATACCGCGTGCCGCACATTTAGCGGAATCTTTGCAAGTGGAACGATTTGCCGATTCTGAGTACCGACTCGGCCAATCTCTTTACCATTTGAGTACTGAATAATTGTTGATTGACTATTAACATAAGCGTTAGGATCGGGAATATCAACACTGAAATAGGCAAGTGCGAATAGAACTGAGCCCGCGATAAACCCAAAGCCGCCGAGAAAGAGTGTGGCTCTAACCAGTACTTTTCGCATCATTTGCCAATGCTATCTCTTGGCATAATCCTCATCCTCCAAGGTGCGTACCTTTCGGGGCGCTTTGCGTTCAACTCCATCACCTAACATGTATGAAGCGCACAGGTGATTCCAAGAACAGTTGCAACACACCTCGACTAGATAGACGGTGAACTCGCCAAACTCGCGCTCCATTTCCACCAACTCTCTTGGTGACTTAATGCGACCCGAGTACTGACCCAGTTGTTCGCCAAAGGTGTAACGAAGTTCGACCAGTTCTTTCTTCTTGCACACAGGGCAGCTTCGATCCACCTTGTCCCCATGCCACTTTGCCGCACGTATTAAGTATGGATCTGCATCGCAGGCATCAACAACTCCCCGAAAGAGCGCCATAAGCGTGGCGCGCTTATCGAGTGAATAATCGATGAATGATCGTTGCGATTTCATTAAGGAGAAGAATAATCCTAAATCAATGACTACGCTCTTTCTTATGAGTTTCACTCGGTTGTTGCACCACCCTCGGCTAGCTCGCTTGCTTGCTGTTCGTTGGGCCGGTCAGGCCACAGATGGTGTATTTCAAAGCGCACTTGCATCCTTTGTACTATTTTCGCCAGAACGCCAAGCAAATGCATTAAATGCCGCGGTTGGATTTGCCGTTGTTTTATTACCATATTCGATTATTGGTCCATTTGTTGGAACTATTTTGGATCGAGTTTCGCGGCAACGGGCACTGTTTTATGCAAACCTAGCACGCAGCGCAAATCTGTTTTTAGTTGCCTTATTTGTTTTTAGTGGAACAACTGGAGTGGCATTAACAGTTGTCGTATTAATTGCATTTGGTATCAACCGATTAATTCTTGCCGCTTTATCGGCAGGGCTTCCTTTATTGGTCGATGCCGAATCTTTAATTACGGCAAATGCGATCGCGGTTACGGGTGGGTCGGTTTTGGTGGTTTTAGGTGGCGGGATTGGTGTCGGAGTTCGCGCGTTAGTAGATGGCGCCGCTATTGCCAATCATGCTGATTCGCTGCTGGTTTTGTTAGCTTCAGCAGGTTATTTCACCGCTGCTTTATTGACTGGGCGATTGAAAAAGAATGAAATTGGTCCACAGAAACATGAAAAAGCCAAAGCATCAATTTCGCAAGGCTTTATTGATATGCGGGAAGGATTTGTATTTCTACGCAGTCACCAAGATGCCGGCAGAGGAATCATTGCAACTGCGGTACATCGCGGTGGTTTGACCGCACTTACCTTGACCGCACTTTTGTTGGAGCGTAATACATTTAATGATCCATTAAAGCCGGAAGATGGTTTGCAAGGATTTGGAATCGTTTTAAGTATTGCTGGTGTCGGTTTATTTCTTGGCGCTTTTCTAGCACCTTTTGGCGTAGCCCGTTTTGGTCGACATCGTTGGATTAGATTTGCCATGTTTGCTAGTGCGTGTGCCCCAATTATTTTGGCGGTTTGGCAAACACAGGTTGCATTAGCTATCACTGCTTTTTTGGCCGCTTTCTTTGGCCAAAATATTAAGGTGACAAATGATGCCCTGGTGCAATCAAAGATCGATGATTACTACCGCGGTCGAGTCTTTGCTGTTTACGATGTTGTGGTCAATGGTGCAATTGTAAGTGGCGGTTTGATTGCGGCGTTGTTGTTACCTACCTCAGGAGTAACCGCAAAGGTCCCACTATCTGTTACCGCCGCTTATCTGTTAGTTGCATTGATTACTTTACGATCAAGCAAATTTAAAGCTATCTACTAGCCCACCATTGCAATAGCGCTTGGGTAGCTTTTTCGCTGCCAATCGGTCCTTGCTCTAAACGTAACTCCATTAGAAAATCCATTGCCTGTCCTACTTCCCGTGATGGTTTCAAATTAAGTAGTGACATCACCTGCTGGCCATCCAAATCAGGGCGAATTTTTGACAACTCTTCCTGTTCCATTAAAACTGTAATCCGTGCCTCTAGCGAGTCATACCTTGCAGACAAACGCGCCGCTTTATTTTTGTTACGTGTAGTGCAATCTGCACGAGTTAATACATGTAAATGTGTAATCAATTCGCCGGCATCACGCACATAACGGCGAACCGCTGAATCGGTCCAATCTTCATTTCCGTAGCCATGAAATCGTAGATGCAAGGAGGTTAAGAGTTCGACCGCATCAATAGTGTCATTATCAAAACGCAAAGCATGTAACCGTTTTTTTGCCAAACGAGCGCCGACAACTTCGTGGTGATGAAAGGAGACTCCGCCACCTTCAATAAAGGCGCGGGTTTTTGGTTTACCGATGTCATGCAATAGCGCTGCTAGCCGAATCACTAAGTTTGGTCCAGCTAAACGAGTTTCCTGCGAAATCGCTTGTTCCAACACGGTGATTGAGTGTTCATATACATCTTTGTGGTGATGGTGTTCATCAACTTCTAGGCGCAATTTTGGAATTTCTGGCAGAACTAGATCGGCAATACCGGCATCAACCAACAGAGTAATTCCAGCACGAGGATTTTTGGACATAATAATTTTTATTAATTCATCGCGTACTCGCTCCGCTGAAATTATTTCAATTCTTTTTGCCAGGTCCTTCATGGCAGTAAACACTTCAGGATCAATTTCAAAATCTAACTGTGCGGCAAAACGTGCAGCACGCATCATTCGCAATGGATCATCGGTAAATGAATCAATAGCACGTACCGGTGTTCGCAAAAGTTTTGCAGCTAAATCTTGTAATCCATTAAATGGATCTATAAAAACAGGTGTGTCACCGGTAAGTTCCAGCGCCATCGAGTTCACGGTAAAGTCTCGGCGGGATAAATCACCTTCAATTGAATCCCCATACTCAACTTCAGGTTTACGTGAATCTGGATCGTAACTCTCAGTACGATACGTAGTTACCTCAACCGTTGTGTCGCCGCGTTTTCCGGCGACAGTTCCAAAGGCGATTCCGGTATCCCAAACACTTTCAGCCCAGTGTTGCAAAATCTTTTTTGTTGCAAGCGGCCTAGCATTTGTTGTGAAATCTAAATCATTTCCGAGTCGACCTAAAATTGCATCGCGCACAGGTCCACCAACCAAGGCCAAAGTAAACCCGTTGGCCTTGAAGGCTTGGGCTAAGGAGCTAGCTAGCGGGGCCCGTTCAATTAAGGAGCGGATCGCTAACTCGGTGGCGGGGTGTGATCTCACAATAAGTAAGGTTAAAGCACTACCCTTGCTCCATGATCCCGGCACCTGGTGCGGGCAGCGAAGGTACGAAGAAAAAACGGAAACGTAAGCGTTCCGGCAACCGCGGCCCACAACCACACACACAAACGGCTGAGCAAAAGAGCCCACAACCGCAACGCTCCAATGTAAAGCGCCCTCCTGTGAAACGAAGTTATGCCAAGCGCTTTGATGAGATCAGCGCTGGCGGTTTGGTTATTGATGCAACCGGTACCAGAGGTTTGTTGATCGGTCGTTACGACCAAAAGGATGTGAGCGGCAAACGGGTCCTGTGGTCCTTACCTAAGGGTCATATTGAAGCGGGTGAGACACCTGAACAAGCTGCGATCCGGGAAGTACAAGAGGAGACTGGGATTCAATCTGAGATAACAAACTCATTGGGAGTTATTGATTTTTGGTTTATGGCTGGTGGAAAAAGAATTCACAAAACGGTCCATCACTTTATCTTCACTGAAACTGGTGGGTTGCTGGCCGCCCAAGAAAGCGAAGTTGATGAAGTTTCTTGGTTTCCGTTAGCTGAGATTGTGGATCGTTTGGCTTACCCTGATGAGAAAAAATTAATTGCTCGAAGTGGTGAGTTAAGTCAATGAAAAAATTAATTATCGGAATTGTTGTTGGGTTGACATTTATTGCAACTCCTTCAGTAAACGCAGCAAAATCTGTTGTTTGGATTACTGCACCAACCCACCAAACATTTACGGGCGAGTTTCGAAACGATGATCTTGCGCAAGCCTTAACACCTTCTGGAGAACTTGGGCTGCTTGTATTTCGACCTATTGTTAAAGATCGCACTTGGATTATTGATGCCGCATTAATTGATGAAGTTGTGGCAATGACTGGCATTTATAGGTTAGCAACTCAGGCTGAACCTGTCGGAAGAGAGATTGCGATAGCTTGGTTAAATCAACTTAAGCTGGTGAGCGGTACAAATGATGTAGTTGCGCTTGCTTATGGAAATCCAGATATTTCCTTGGCTAAGACTTTAGCGCCAAGTGAGTTGAAAAAATACCTTTCCTACGGAAAAGATCGGCTAGAAATTACTTTGGGGCGTTCGGTTACAAGTGATTCGGCAAACACTTGGAGTAAAGGAAAGTCTAGGCTGAATAATCTTTTGCGCAAGAGTTATAGCGAAAATCGTAAGGCTTTGACTCGACTATCGCGAGTTGTCTCAACTCCAGAAGTTGTTTCGCTGCGCGCTCGATTAGCGCAATTACTTTCACCAACTCTAGATAAAGATTCTCGTGAATTCTTTTCTTACAGCGCAACTGCCGCCGTTGGCGAAATGGTTAATAAATTGCGAATTAACAGCGGTAAGTATCAAATTACAACCTCCTTTGTGAAATTGCCGGTCACCGTGATCAATGAGTTTGATATAGAAGTAAAAGTAGATCTTTTAATGCTGCCAATTAACTCCCGTGTCACTGTTGCTAGCTTTGATGATGTTGTTATTCCGGCAAGATCCAAAAAACAACTTGAAATGCAGGTAGAGGTTATCGCCCCAGGTCAGACAATAGTTTCCGCGTTAATTACAGATGACCATGGGGAAGAGGTAGTACCAGCGGCGCTGCTTACCTTAAATTCAACGGTGATTGATGCAAAGGTAACCTGGTTTACAACTGGAGCAGCCATACTTCTTCTATTAGCAGCTGTTGCCCAAAGTGTTCGCCGCATACGAAGGAGGGGTAAATGAAATCTAATGAACTCTTTCGCGCCTCTGGCATTATGGCTCTTGGAACGATAATCTCACGAGTAACCGGCTTTATCCGTGGGATTTTAATTGTTGCCGTTCTTGGGACGACCTTGCTTGCTGATACCTACAACGTTGCAAACACTATGCCAAATATCCTTTATAACTTACTTGTTGGTGGCGCACTCACTGCAATTTTTATCCCACAACTTGTTCGCTCCTTTGATCACGAAGATGGTGGAGAAAGTTTTGCTTCCCGTTTAATTACAACAATATCTATTATTTTGCTTGCACTAGTTGCCTTGGGTGCGATCTTTGCGCCAGCTTTGGTTCGCCTATACGCACCAGAATTTTTTACAGCAGGTTTTGAAGCCGAAAAAGAGATCGCAATTGCATTTACCCGCTACTGCATACCTCAGATCTTTTTCCTAGGGTTATTTACGATGCTTGGTCAGGTTGCAAATGCGCGAGGTTCCTTTGGGCCGCTGATGTGGGCACCGGTTGCCAATAACCTAGTTGGTATTGCACTTTTTGGCGGCTTTTTGCTCTTTGCACCCCGTGTGGATCTCTCAAGTATTACCTCACTGCAAATCCAAATTTTAGGTTGGGGAACAACTCTGGCTGTTGTTGTTCAGGCTTTGGTTTTACTGCCGGTATTAAGACGGTTAGGGATAACAATTCGCCCGAAAGTCGGCCTTCATGGATTAGGCAAATCATTTAATTTGGCTGGTTGGACCCTTATATATGTTTTGATTTCGCAACTTGGATATTTAGTAACGGTAAATGTAGCAACTTCGGCGGCGGTACGAAGTGCACAAGCCGGAATTAAAACAGGAGTTGGTTATACGCCTTATACCTTCGCATACTTTGTAATGCTGTTGCCGTACTCAATTGTTACTATTTCAATTATCACTGCAATTCTGCCTCATATATCTAAATTGGCACTTGCTGGAAATCATGAAGAGGTGAAAGCCCAACTTATTCGCGCGATTAAATTAGTTGGAGTTATTACAATTCCTAGCGCGGTTGCGTTTTTACTCTTTGGGCCGCTAATCACCGAAGTTATTTTCGTTGGAATTCCTATAGCAGATTCGCGCTACATTGGTTATGTTTTATCGGCCTTAAGTTTTGGCCTGGTTGCTTTTTCTATAAATTTGATTTTGATTCGCGGTTTCAACGCTTTTGAAGATACAAGAACACAAGTAATTTCGATTTTATTTATAAATTTGATTTCAGTTGGGCTCTCTTATTTCTTCTTATACTTCTTGAAAAATCAATGGGTCACGATTGGGTTAGGTGTTGCTTTCTCAATCAGTTATCTACTTGGTTTATTTGTGACTCTTGGTCTCCTGAAAAAGCATCTGGGTAAATTAGCACTGCGCAATTTCATACCTCAACATGTGCGGTTGTTAACCGCTGCTTTACTTGTAATGCTCCCGTTGTTTGCCATAGTTAAGTACATTTCCTGGGTTAGTACTGAGCTTTCGCCGATTGCCCGCGCGGGTGAACTTTTACTTGTGATGGTGGTCGCATTTATTGGCTACATATTTGCGGCAAAGGCGGTAGGTGTGGAAGAGATCTCAATGATTCGCCACCTTGGTACTTCAATTACTCGGCGTACGACAGTTGAGGAATAAAACCGTTAGATTTTGGGTTTAAAGGAGTACTTATGAGTGAAGTTAGAAATGTTGTCATTGTTGGATCGGGTCCAGCCGGTTACACCGCTGCCCTTTATGCCGCGCGCGCGCAATTAAATCCACTTATGTATGAGGGGTCGGTAACTGCCGGCGGTGCCCTCATGAATACAACTGAGGTTGAAAACTTTCCTGGATTTACAGATGGTGTGATGGGTCCAGATCTGATGGACAGTATGCGCAAGCAGGCAAAGCGTTTTGGGGCTGAATTAATTACTGATGACATTGTTGAAATGGATTTGGCGGGCGAAATAAAAATTCTCAAAGATGGTTCCGGAAACACAGTTAAAGCAAGGTCGGTAATTCTTGCAACTGGCAGTGCTTACCGCGAAATTGGTTTAGTAAATGAAAAGCGTTTGTCGGGTCGCGGTGTTTCTTGGTGCGCAACTTGTGATGGATTCTTTTTCCGCGGCCAAACAATTGCGGTAGTTGGTGGTGGAGACAGCGCGGTAGAAGAGGCAACATTCCTTACTCGCTTTGCTGAAAAAGTAGTTTTGATTCATCGTCGTGATCAACTTCGTGCCTCAAAGATTATGGCTGATCGCGCAAAAAATAATCCAAAGATTGAATTTTTATGGAACACTGAAGTCATTGATGTTCTTGGTGGTGAAAAAGTTGAGGGGCTTAAACTTCGAAACACATTAGATGGTACCGAAAGCAAAGCTGTATTTACCGGTTTGTTCGTTGCGATCGGTCATACCCCACGTAGTGAACTAATAACAAATCAGATCACTTTGGATGATGAGGGGTATGTGATTACCGAGGGACGTTCAACTCGTACCAATCTAAAAGGTGTCTTTGCTTGTGGCGATTTGGTTGATCACACCTATCGCCAGGCCATCACAGCAGCGGGATCAGGATGCGCAGCCGCGCTTGATGCTGAGAAGTTCCTGGCTTACTAGTACAGTTTTACAATCACGATCAATGGATACGAGGAGGACAACTATGGCAACTAGCGCAGTAACAACGACAACCTTTGAGGAAGAGGTTCTCAAGAGCAGCACCCCAGTTTTGGTTGATTTTTGGGCTGAATGGTGTGGCCCTTGTCGCGCAGTTGGTCCAATCCTGGAAGAGATTTCAAATGAGTATGGCTCAAAGATTAAGATCGTAAAGCTAAACACTGATGAAGAATCAGCGATTGCAATCAAGTATGGAATTACATCGATTCCTACAATGAATGTTTTTGTTAATGGTCAAGTTGTAAAGAGTATCGTTGGTGCAAAACCAAAACCAGCTCTACTAAAGGAGCTTGAAAGCTTCATCGTTTAAGTTCATGTCTGAATTAACTGAGTCGGAGATCCGCTCATTTCAACAAGCCCGTGGCCTTGATGTCACGGGTTTTGTTGATGCGGTGACCGCTCGTACATTGGATGAAGCTCGTTGGAAACTTGGCGATCGGTCGTTGTACTTACAAGATTCACCATTAATGCGCGGAGATGATGTTGCTGCATTGCAAGCTCGTTTAACTGAAATGGGATTTGATTGTGGTCGGGTGGATGGGATTTATGGTCCCCGAACAGGGGTTGCTGTTAAAGAATTTCAAAAATCAGTTGGTGTAACCATTGATGGAAAGTGTGGCCCGGCAACAATTATTGCACTTATACGTTTAACAAAGATTGTTTCTGGGGGAGCACCCGCAACACTTCGGCAAAATGCAGCACAACAAAGCCGGGGTCCGGCGCTAGCAAACAAGGTTATTGTTTTGGATCCTTGTGTAGGTGATCAATTTGTTTATGATGTTGCAGTTCGCACTGAAGGTAGATTACTTGCACTTGGCGCATCTGTTTTTTTAACTCGTGGTCTAGCGAATACTCCGACTGAAAATGATCGAATTGAATTTAGTAATATAAGCAGCGCTGATTTAATGATCTCACTTAATACCGACACATATGCTAATCAAATTGCACATGGTGCTGCAACCTATTTTTATGGAAGCGATGCACATGGCGTGCACTCAATTGTCGGCGAGCGTTTTGCATCTTTAGTGCAACGAGAAATATGTGCACGAACAGATTTAGCCAACTGTCGCTCACATGCAAAAACCTGGGATTTATTGCGCTTAACAATGGCACCAACGGTTCGAATTGATTTGGGATATCTAAGTAATCCAGGTGACTTAGACCGATTATCACGTCCTGATTTTCGAGATGTAGTGGCTGAGGCGCTAGTTGTCGCTATCCAACGCCTTTATTTGGCGGGCGAAGATGATGCGAAAACTGGAACGCTGCGGCTTTCAGATCTTCGTAATGCTAATGTCCGCCGCTAAATAACAGGCAAGGCCTAGCTTGGGTGTGGCAGACTTAACCCATGTCCGAAATTACACAACGTTATTCAACAGGTGCACCGCAAAATCTTGAAGAAAGATTTGCCTCCAGGGCCGCCCATATGAAGCCAAGTGAGATTCGCTCGCTCTTTGCCGTTGCATCTAGGCCGGAAATTGTTTCACTTGCGGGTGGTATGCCAAATCTTTCCGCCCTTCCAATGGGAATGATGGCAGATGTAGTAAACAACTTAATTCGCAACAATGGACAAGAAGCGTTGCAGTATGGAAATGGTCAGGGCCACCCAAAACTTCGTGAACAAATTTGTGAGGTTATGGCACTTGAAGGTATTCGTGGCAATCCCGATGATGTTTTAGTAACAACGGGTTCCCAGCAAGCTTTAGACCTTATTTCTCGCATCTTTTTAGATCCACAAGATGTTGTTCTTGTAGAAGCGCCTTCATATGTTGGTGCTCTTGGAACTTTCCAGCAGTATGAGGCAGCTGTTGTGCATGTTGAAACCGATGGAAATGGTTTGGTTCCAAGTTCACTAGCAGAAGCGATTAAATCTGTTCGAGCGGCGGGACGCAAAATTAAGTTTTTGTACACAATCCCTAATTATCAAAATCCAAGCGGGGTTTTGCTGCCAGCAGCTAGACGCACAGAGATTCTTACAATTTGTCGCGAAGCTGAGATTTTCGTGGTTGAAGACAACCCTTATGGCTTGCTTGGTTTTGATAAGCCTTCGCCAAACGCTATGCGTGCTGAAGACTCTGAGAATGTGATCTATTTAGGCTCATTTTCAAAGACAATTGCGCCCGGATTACGTGTGGGTTGGGCGCTCGTGCCATCTTCCTTGAAGGAAAAGTTGGTTATCGCAAGTGAGTCCTCAATTTTGTGTCCATCTAATTTCGCACAGTTAACAATTTCAAATTATTTGGCTGATCAACCTTGGCGCGATCAGATCGCATCTTTTTGCGAGTTATACCAGGTTCGCCGAGATGCGATGTTGGAATCACTTGACGAACACTTTCCAGTGACAGCTAAGTGGACAAAACCAGGTGGTGGTTTTTATGTCTGGGTTACTTTGCCGCCAGAAATCGATACCAAAGCTTTAATGCCAAAGGCGATTGTGGCAAAGGTTGCTTATGTTCCAGGGACCGCATTTTATGCCGATGGTTTTGGCTCTTGGTCGATGCGATTGTCATATTGCTATCCAACCCCAGAACGTATTCGGGAAGGTGTTAAAGCACTTGGTGGGGTTATTAAGCAGGAAATTTCCCGCCGAGGTGGTGGGTTTGAACTTAAAGGTTAGTTTTCCAGCGTCTTTGCAATTCGTTTCAAATCATCGGATCCGGCAAACTCAATCACGATTTTCCCTTTTTTAACGTTGCCTTGAATTGAAACCCGGGTATCTAGCACATCGCCGATTCTTTCCGCGATCTCTTGGAGTTCAGGCGTATTTTTACTTTTAATTTTTACTGATTCGCGATGTAATTGCCCCTTCGGTGCAGCTAAGGAAATAATCTCCTCCGTCGCGCGAACAGACAGTCCTTCCGTTGTGATTCTGGTTGCTAATTTTTCAATCGTTGATGCATCACTCAAACCAAGCAGCGCGCGCGCATGGCCGGCAGATAAAATACCTGATGCAACTTTTTTTTGCACTGATGTTGGCAGGTTCAATAAACGAATCGTGTTAGAAATTGCTGGTCGCGAGCGACCAAGTTTTAATGCCAATTCTTCATGTGTGCAATTAAAATCTGTAAGAAGTTGGGAGTATGCAGCCGCTTCTTCCAGTGCATTTAATTGACTGCGGTGAATATTTTCAATAAGGGCTTCCCGCAGTAATTCATTATCTGGGGTTTGCCGAATAATGACCGGGATTGTTGTTAAACCAGCAGCTTTTGCTGCGCGAAAACGACGCTCCCCCATGATTAACTCGTACTCGCCAGGTTTTGTTTGGCGCACTACAGGTGGTTGCAAAATGCCAATCTCTTTAATCGAGGCGATCAGCTCTGCTAATGCAACTGGATCAAAGTGTGTACGTGGCTGACGTGGATTTGAAGATATGGAAGAAATTGCAACCTCGTATTGTTGTCCAACCTCTTTGTCACCAAAAGTTAAAGAAGTTGGAATTAACGCATCAAGGTTTGTACCGAGTCCACCGCGACGTGCCATTAGGCAATTTCACCTTCGCGTTTGTAATTTATTGAAACAACATTTGAATCAAAGGGTTTTCCGCGCTCTGCTAATTCGCGAGCGACTGACAAATATGCAATCGCGCCAGGAGAAAGTGGATCATAAGTCATCACTGTTTGTTGAAATCCTGGAGCTTCCGAAACACGAACGGTGCGGGGAATAGGAATATCAATTAACTCATTTGGGTAATGTTTGCGGATTTCATTGGCAACATCATTTGCTAAATTTGTATTATTAAACATTGTTAATACAAAAGTTGACAATTTTAAAGTTGGATTAAGGCGTTTCTTAACTAACTCAAATGTTTTTAGTAGTTGAGACAAACCTTCTAGCGAGTAGTACTCACATTGAATTGGAATTAAAACTTCTTTCGCCGATGTAAGTGCATTGATAGTTAATAGACCAAGTGATGGTGGGCAATCGATAAATATGTAGTCAAAGCTTTCACCAATTGCAGCACGGTCTGTGATCAACTCTTCAATCGCTTCCTTCAATCGCATTTCCCGCGCAACCATTGGAACTAATTCAATTTCGGCTTGTGCAAGTGATGTATTTGAAGAGATACATTCAAGGGAAGGAAAACCTGCAACTTTTTGAATCACTTGCGAGATTGTTAACTGACCCATCAACACCTCATAAATTCCGGCATTATCAAGATGTTCGACACCTAATGCAGTAGATGCATTGCCTTGTGGATCAAGATCAATGACAGCAACCTTCATCCCACCCATAGATAGGGCGGCGGCGAGGTTGACTGTAGTGGTGGTTTTGCCAACCCCACCCTTTTGATTGGCTACTGTGAGGATACGAAGGGAGGCCGGCTTTGGCATCGCCTCTCTTAAGCGGCGGATACCAACTACCCTTTTGGTTTCACGTGAATCATTCACGTGGGTAGTTAAGCACCTTTTTTGATCTCAACTATGCGGCCAAGCTCAATTCCCACAAGATTTACCTCGTGAAGTACCGCTCTTGTCACAGTTTTCATCTCCTCTTGGGCTTTTTCCCCTTTCATCGCTAAAAGGGAGCCATTGCTCTTTAAAAGGTGCCAGCTGATCTTCTTTAATTTTTCAAGTGGTGCCACCGCCCGAGCGGTTACATAGTGGGCGGTGCGCTTTACATCCTGGGCTCGGCCACGAATTACCTCAATCTCGAGCCCAGCTACCGCCTCAAGTAAAAACTCCACCCGGCGTTCAAGGGGTTCGATCAAGGTAACCTTCAGATCTGGGCGGGCTAGGGCGATCACAATCCCCGGCAAACCTGCACCTGAGCCGATGTCAAAGACGGTGGCGCCTTCAGCAAAAAGGGTAGTTACCGGTAAGCAGTTGAAGATATGGCGCTCCCAAATCCGCTCCGCCTCTCGGGGGCCGATTAATCCACGCTCAATTCCGACGCTTTCTAGGAGTTTAGCGTAGGCGTAAACCCGTTCAACATCTGGAAAATACCTCGCGATGAGGGTTTCACGTGAAACCTCCATAGATTTACGCTGGGTAAATGACTACGAAACGGTTTGGATCTTCGCCATCTGACTCACTGCTCAGACCAAGATTTTGGATTGTGTCGTGGATGATTTTGCGTTCAAAGGCGTTCATTGGCTTCAGTTTGATGGAGCTACCGGAAGTTCTAGCCTCCTCCGCCATCTCCTTGGCTAGAGCTGTCAGTTCTATCCGGCGATTGGCGCGAAAGTTGTCAATATCTAGCATTAAACGGCTGCGCTCACCGGTTGAGGTTTGCACAGCTAAGCGGGTGAGCTCTTGGATGGCATCCAAAACCTCGCCATCGCGGCCAACTAAGTGGCTGAGTTTTCCTCCCACGATCGCTAGTGATGCCCGATCATTTTCCACATCAATATCGATATCACCATCTAGATCTGCAATATCTAGCAGCGCTTCTAGGTAATCGGCAGCGATATCGCCCTCTTCTTCCAGTTTTGCGGCACCTTTTGCCGCCTTAGGCTCCTTGGTTGCTGCAGCCTCAATAACCGCCTCTGCCGCTACCTCTACATCTGCCGCTACTACGGCTTCTTTACGCTTTGCCATTGTGCTCCCCCTGTCGGGTTTGTAGTGAATTAATACTTATTGTCCTATTTTTACCTAGTTGTTTTTCTTTTTCTTCTTCTTTTTAGGTTGTTGGCGCTGGCCTTTAATCTCGTCTTCGGTTTGGGTTGTCCCTGATATCTCTGGCGCATCTTCAGCTACCCCACTCTTTTTATTGCGTTTTCGATGAAGCTCTTCGTACGCCGGTGATCCTGGGGTTGGGTTTCGTTTAATTACATAAAACTGTTGTCCCCATGTCCAAAGGTTTGTTGTTGACCAGTAAATCAGAACACCAATGGGAAAGTTAACACCTGAGATTGCAAAAATTACTGGGAATGCATACAACATAATTTTTTGTTGTTGCAACATCATATTGTTTGAAGCATCCATCTTTGGCATGCCCTTCATCATCAACTGTCGTTGGGTTGTGAAGGTTGTTATTGACATAAATGCGATCAAAATAACAGTGACTATCTTTACTGTTGTGATGTCGGAACCTAAAAAAGTTTGTGAAATTGGTGCGCCAAAGAATTTTGCTTGAGCCGCGCTTACAACATCTGCTTGAGTAAAAACACCATGGCGAACAGGTGGGTGTTTCCCGATCCCGTTCAAAACAGTAAAGAGGGCAAAGAAGATTGGTGCTTGCGCTAAGATTGGAAAACATGAGGCAAGTGGATTTGTTTTGTGCTCTTTGTAGAGTTTCATCATCTCTTCTGATTGTTTTTGGCGATCATCTTTGTACTTCTTTTGAATCTCTTTCATATGTGGTTGTAGCGCGGTTAATGCTCGCTGACTCTTAATCTGTTTAACAAACAATGGAATTAAAATAATACGGATAATGATTACAAGTCCGATAATTGCCAAAGACCAAGAAACACCACTGTTTGCTCCAAAGATTGGCGCTAACAAATCATGGATTGAGACAATAACCCAAGAAACCGCGATATATAAGGGTTTTAGGATGCTATCCATTAATAACTACCTTCTCTTTCGGAACAACGTAATCGACACCACCATGTGACCATGGGTTGCAACGCAATAAACGCCAGCCGCTCATTGCAATTCCTTTAAGCCCGTAGTTCTCAATTGCGGTGATCGCATATGAAGAACATGATGGGTAGTACTTACAACGCGGACCAAACATTGGTGAGATCCACTTCTGATACACCTTGATTGGTGCGGTTAGAACTTTTCTCACTTTTGTTCAGCCTTCTCGGAAAACTTTTTTAGAAGTTGTCCGATAATCTTTATTACTTCTGTTTGTGCATCTGCATTATGTGCACTATTTAATGCACGAATCACCACCAGACTTCCAGTGGGAAGTTGTTGGTATTGATCTTGTAATGTGTGGCGCACTTTGCGCGCGATTCGGTGGCGGATTACCGAGCCGCCCACGTTTTTACTGATAATTAATCCGGCGCGGGCAGGTTGATCTAAGTTAGTTGGATAGAGATAACCGACGAAATTAGGTGTTGAAAATCTCAATCCACTTTTTGTTGCACGCGCAAAATCCGTGCTTTCGGTAAGTCGTGCATTTTTTGTAAGCACGGGTATCGGCTATAAACTCTTTATGCAGAAAGCTTGAAGCGACCCTTAGCGCGGCGAGCAGAGAGAATTGCACGACCTGCACGAGATGCCATGCGGGCACGGAAGCCATGTTTTTTGGCGCGGCGACGTGTGTTTGGTTGGAAGGTGCGCTTTGTCATTTAAAAACTCCTAATAATGAAACTCTATTGCGGGCCAGAAATACGGGGGAAGCGAGGAGGTAACGGTAGAGGTCTGGGGATAAGCCGGTCAAACTGAGCTTTTGCGGTTTTGTTCGTCCAAATTGTGGATAACTAGTTGCTTTTTTAGCCAATCCGCTCTACTTTTCACTCCTCTCCACAGGCAAATTGCTTTTTAGGGGTTTTGTAGGGCTCAACCTTGGGTTTAGACCACAGGCTGTGGATAACCCTGTGGATGAAGAAAAGGGGCTTTGGTGAGTGTTAAGGAAGTTGAGTTACCCACTTTATGGGGTCGGGTTATTGAAGAGGTTGCAGTTAACGCCCCACAACACCGTGCTTTTCTACAACTAACTAAGCCTTTAGGTCTTCTCCATAATGAGGACCAAACAACTTTACTGTTGGCAGCGCCAAACCTTTTTGCAAAGGATGTACTTGAAAGTCGTCTTCGCACCATTGTTGGTGATGTTTTAACCCGCGAACTTGGGGAAAAGACAAACATCGCAGTAACTATTGATGAGAGTTTAGAGATTGTCACAACACCTAGTAATGATGTTGAGATTGAGTTTGTAGCACCGAAATCTGGAACAGGTCGTGGTGATTCACTGGTATTAAGATCAACTGAAACATCAACATTGAATCCGCGCTATATTTTTGAAACATTTGTTATCGGTGCATCAAATCGTTTTGCACACGCTGCTGCCGTTGCGGTTGCTGAAGCACCAGCTAAGGCTTACAACCCATTATTTATTTATGGTGAATCTGGTTTAGGTAAGACTCACTTACTGCATGCGATTGGTGCCTACGCTCAAGAGCTTTATGGCAATGTGCGGGTTAAATATGTTTCATCAGAAGAGTTTACTAATGATTTTATTAACTCAATTCGTGATGATAAAGCCTCGGTTTTCCAACGTCGCTACCGGGATTTAGATATTTTACTTGTGGATGATATTCAATTTTTAGAAAATAAAGAACGCACCCAGGAGGAGTTTTTCCATACTTTTAACACTTTATACAACGCTAATAAACAGATAGTTATTTCCAGTGACCGTCCCCCAAAACAATTAACAACTTTGGAAGATCGGCTGCGTTCTCGTTTTGAATGGGGTTTAATTACAGATATTCAACCCCCTGAATTAGAAACACGGATCGCAATTTTGCGCAAAAAAGCTGCACAAGATAAATTGAATGCACCCGATGATGTTCTTGAGTACATCGCTAGTAAGATTTCAACAAATATTCGTGAACTTGAAGGTGCTTTGATTCGTGTTACCGCTTTTGCTTCGCTTAACCGGCAAAGTGTTGATCTTTCCCTTGCTGAAATCGTTTTAAAGGATTTAATTCCTAATGAAACTAATCCAGAAATAACAGGCGCGACGATCATGGCGCAAACCGCGGCCTACTTCAGTCTTACTATTGATGATCTTTGTGGAACATCTCGTTCGCGAGTTTTAGTCAATGCTCGCCAGATTGCGATGTATTTGTGCCGCGAGTTAACTGAACTCTCGCTGCCAAAGATTGGCCAAACATTTGGTGGGCGTGACCACACAACGGTTATGCACGCCGATAGAAAAATCCGGCAATTGATGGCTGAGCGGCGTTCGATTTATAACCAGGTTAATGAGCTCACCACTAGAATTAAGCAGCAAGTTAGGTAGTGGAAAATGTCCGTTTTGCCACAACTTACCCCCAATTGGGGACAAGTTGTGGATAACTAGGGAGATTTGTTTACATATTGTGGGTAAGTATGGTGAGGTATTTTAAAACGAAGGGGTGGTTGTAGATGAGGGCGGTTTATACCCAGACTTTTCCACGGTTTATTCACACCTTATACAAAACAAAACCCCGGCCTCAACAGGAGTTTTACTTCTTTCCCACAGAAAACCGCCCTGGTTACTACGACTACCTTTATATATATACATCTAGTTACGCGAATAACCTTTCCACACCATTAAAGAGCCGAGGACAGAAATGAAATTTACAGTCGAGCAATCAGTCTTAACCGATGGGGTTAATTGGGTCTCTAGATCCCTTTCTACCCGCCCAATCAAAACCGAACTACTTGGGATTTTTATTAATGCAACCAATAATGAGGTTTTCTTGTCTGCCTCCGATTTAGAGACTGCCAGCAAATCACATTTCACCGCTGATGTTAAAGAAGCAGGTAAAGTTTTGGTCCCTGGAAGATTATTGGCTGAAATCTCACGCTCGCTTCCAAATAAACCAATCACCTTTGTTTTAGAGGGTTCTCGAGTTCTAGTAACTAGCGGCAGCGCAAAGTTCACATTACCAACATTGTCTGTTGATGAATACCCAAACTTGCCAGAACTCCCAGATACAACCGGGGTTATCGCTAGCGACACATTTGCAACCGCGGTTGCACAAGTGGCAATAGCTGCCGGGCGCGATGACTCACTCCCAACACTTACAGGTGTACATGTTGAGATAAATGAAGACACAATCACTTTTGCTGCCACTGATCGATACCGGTTAGCAGTTCGCGAAATTCAATGGCAACCATCCGCACCAAATACATCCACAACAGCATTATTGCGCGCTCGCACAATTGCAGATGCCGCAAAATCACTAACTGGCTCAAAAGAAGTTTCATTATCCTTTGCACCTAACATAAACAACAATCGACTAACCGGTTTTGCGGGCGACGGAAAAACAATGACTTCACGAATGTTGGATGGAACTTTTCCGCCATACCGTCACCTCCTTCCACAAGAAGTAACAACAACAGCACTAGTAGAGGTCGCAACTTTACTAGATTCGGTTCGGCGAGTTGCGCTTGTAACTGATAAAACCGTTCCCCTTCGTCTTGATTTCAACAACAACAATTTGTCACTCGAAGCTGGCGCCGGTGAAGATGCACAAGCAACAGAAACAATTGAAATTTTATTAACAGGAGAACCAATTGCAATCGCATTTAATCCAACATTTTTAGCAGATGGTTTAACCGCAGTTGGAACTAAATTTGTGCAAATCTCATTCACTGGTGCAAATAAACCAGCGATTTTAATGGGTAAAAACGACAAAGACGGTGCCTTAGTTGAAAATTATCGTTACTTATTAATGCCAATGCGTTACGCCTCATAAACATAGGTAACTTATGCGTATCAATAAGTTGGCCCTCACCAACTTTCGTTCTTACAATCAACTAGAACTTGAGTTTCAACCTGGAGTTACTACCTTTATTGGTGATAATGGATCAGGTAAAACAAATATTGTAGAATCACTTATTTATTTAGCTTTCCTGTCTTCACACCGGGTTTCAAATAATATTCCATTGATTTCCTTAGGTAACCAACAAGGGATTATCCGAGCAGAAGTTGCACGAGAAGACCGCACCATTCAAATTGATTTGGAGATTAATGCAACCAAAGCCAACCGAGCACGTATCAATGGCAATCCAACCCGTAGTCAGCGTGAGATTCTCGGAGCAATTCAAATTGTATATTTTTCACCGGAAGATTTGGATCTAGTGCGGGGGGAACCCAGCACCAGACGAGATTTCCTTGACCGGTTGCTTATTACCCGCACCCCTCGTTTAGCTGGTGTTATTACTGACTACGAACGAGTTGTTAAACAACGCAACGCATTATTGAAAACTAGAACGTCAGCTTTGGCGTTGGCACCTTGGAATGAACAACTCATTAAATTAGGTGCTGAATTAACCGCTGAACGAATCATTTTAATCAATGCTTTAAATCCTTGGGTAGTAAAGAATTACGCAAATCTAAATGAGGTAAAACCAGTTTACATTTCCTATAAATGCAGCACCGAAGGTGTTAGTAATAAAATAACTGAAAATATTACAGCTTTAACTAAAAGGTTAATTGAGGTCGCATACCAAGAGATTGAAAGAGGGGTCTCTTTAATTGGTCCGCACCGGGATGATCTACATTTACAAATAGGTGATTTTCCTGCCAAAGGATATGCCAGCCATGGCGAATCATGGTCAATGGCGATCTCATTACGTATTGGATCATTTAACCTATTGAAAGCCGAAGGTGCTTCCCCAATTCTTATCCTTGATGATGTCTTTGCTGAACTTGATACTTCTCGAAGAATTCAATTAATGGCGGCCACTAAATTATCCGAGCAAACATTTATTACAGCTGCGGTGGAAAGTGACCTACCAGTAGAACTGTTAACAAAAAAATTTTATGTTACACCTGGGGTTGTTAAGAAGGGTAAGAGTTAATGAGTAAACGCGACTTGGCGTTAGATCTTTTTAAATCATTTAAAACAAATGTCACCCGTAAACCAAACAAACCGGCACCAACACCTCAAATAGGAAAACCTGGTGATCCTGAGTTAATTGCAGGAGTTTTAAATAACCTAATTGCAGAACGCGACTGGGATTCTGGTTTAGCTGAAGGAAATCTTTTTGTGCATTGGCCAAAAATTGTTGGAGCTGAAATTGCACAACATGCAACACCAATTTCAATTTTAGATAGTGTGCTAACAATTCAAAGTTCATCAACTGCCTGGGCCACACAACTACAATTAATTTCTAATGATTTATTAACAACCATCCAAAGAGATGCCACTGGGGTCCTGATTGAAAGGCTGGTTTTCATCGGCCCGCAAGGACCAACCTGGAAAAAAGGGATCCGCACCATCCGTAACGCCCGAGGTCCGCGCGACACCTATGGTTAAAGACTGACGCACTTTCTACCTTCACCCACCCTCTCCCCTTCAACTGAAGGGTAAAAGTTCGGCTATGGCCATCCACAGGGCTTTTTTCGGCTATTTATTGTCAGCTTTTCCCACTAAGATAATCCCATTCCGAGAGGCAAATCCTCTCCAAGACCCCTCGTGGGCGATTTAAGCTATTTGCAAGGAAAGGAGTCCTGTGGCCGAGAACTCCTACAACGCTAGTAACATCACCGTCCTGGAAGGGCTAGCGGCGGTTCGCAAGCGTCCTGGCATGTATATCGGTTCCACTGGTGAGCGCGGCCTACACCACTTGGTCTATGAGGTCGTTGATAACTCTGTTGATGAAGCTCTTGCCGGCTACTGCACTGAAATAAATGTGACCCTTATGGAAAATGGCGGCGTTGAAGTCACTGACAACGGCCGTGGAATCCCAGTGGATATTCACCCAGTTGAAAAGAAACCAGCACTTGAAGTTGTACTAACAGTGCTGCATGCTGGCGGAAAGTTTGGCGATAGTGGTTACTCTGTTTCTGGTGGTCTACATGGTGTTGGCATCTCAGTTGTTAACGCACTCAGCACAGATCTTTCAGTAATCGTCCAACGTGATGGAAGTTTTTGGTTTCAAGATTACAAACTAGGTGTCCCAACTTCGCCGGTTCGCAAAGGTGAGAGATCAACCAAGGCTGGAACAACAGTTCAATTCTGGCCTTCCAAGGAGATCTTTGATACCACTGATTTCTCATTTGAAGTTCTATCTACCCGTTTTCGGGAAATGGCATTTTTAAATAAAGGCTTAACTTTAACTTTAACCGATATGCGTAACGGCCATGTCGATGAGAAAGGCGAACAGTTAACAGTTCGTTACCAATACCAAGGTGGAATTATCGATTTTGTTAAACACTTAAACTCAACCCGCGGTGAAACACATAAATCAATTATCTCATTTATAGCTGAAGACAAAAAGAATAAAATTTCACTAGAAGTTTCTATGCAATGGAATGCAGGTTTTTCAGAATCTGTTTATACCTTTGCCAACACAATCCACACCCACGAAGGTGGCGCACATGAAGAAGGTTTCCGTACCGCACTTACATCTATTGTTAACAAGTTTGGCGAAGAGCAAGGGTTTATTCGCAAAAAAGAGGACCGTTTAACGGGTGACGATGTTCGTGAAGGTTTAACCGCAATTGTTTCGATCAAATTAATAGATCCACAATTTGAAGGTCAAACAAAAACAAAACTTGGAAACTCAGAAGCAAAAACATTTACCCAAAAAATTGTTAACGAAGAACTAACTTCCTGGTTTGAACAAAACCCGGCAGAAGGTAAAGAAATTGTGCGTAAAAGCATTGATGCCGCCGCCGCCCGAGTAGCAGCCCGAAAAGCACGGGACTTAAGCCGCAACCGCAAAGGCTTACTTGAAGGGCGCGGGATGCCAGGAAAGTTGGCCGATTGTCAATGGACCGATCCAACAAAGTGTGAGCTTTATATCGTCGAGGGTGACTCGGCGGGTGGTTCCACAAAAGGTGGTCGCGATTCACGTAACCAAGCGGTGTTGCCAATCCGCGGAAAAATCTTGAATGTTGAAAAAGCACGTATTGATCGGGTACTGCAAAATAACGAAGTACAAGCTTTAATTACCGCACTTGGCACTGGCGTGCATGATGATTTTGATATTAAAAAACTTCGCTATCATAAAATCGTTTTGATGGCCGATGCCGATGTCGATGGACAACACATCCGCACACTTCTTCTCACCTTACTTTTCCGTTTTATGCGCCCATTAATTGAACAAGGATTTGTGTATTTTGCGCAACCACCTTTATACAAGTTGAAGTGGGGCGGTAAAGAACCGGTCGAGTATGCATTTAGCGATCGTGAACGAGATGGCATGATTGAACTAGGAACCGCTGCCGGCAAACGGCTGCCAAAAGATGATGGAATCCAGCGCTTTAAAGGGTTAGGCGAGATGCCCGCTAAAGAGTTGTGGGATACAACTATGGACCCAGAGCACCGGGTTTTAATTCGCGTGATGTTAGATGATGCCGTGGCAGCGGATGATTTATTTTCGGTGTTAATGGGTGAAGATGTGGAAAAACGTCGCGCATTTATCCAACGAAACGCTAAAGATGTTAGGTTCTTGGATATTTAATGAATGAGTTAAACCCAAAAAATCTAGAAAACTTCGACAAGATTGAAACTGTCGATCTTCAAGTTGAAATGGCGCGCTCATATCTTGATTATGCGATGTCAGTTATCGTTGGCCGCGCTCTGCCCGATGTGCGCGATGGTTTAAAGCCCGTTCACCGCCGAGTCCTGTATGCCATGTATGACGCGGGCTATCGCCCAGATAAGGGCTATTACAAATCTTCGCGCATTGTGGGTGATGTCATGGGTAACTACCACCCACACGGTGACACTGCGATCTATGACTCGGTAGTTCGTTTGGCTCAGCACTGGTCGCTGCGTTACATGCTAATCGATGGCAATGGAAACTTTGGTTCCCCAGGTAATGATCCAGCGGCGGCAATGCGTTATACCGAGGCCCGTTTATCTCCACTTGCGATGGAGATGATGCGCGATATTGATGAAGACACAGTCAACTTTGTTCCTAACTATGACGGGCGCTCCCAAGAACCAACCGTGCTACCTAGTCGACTTCCAAATCTTTTAGTTAATGGCTCGGCCGGTATTGCCGTTGGGATGGCAACAAATATTCCACCACATAACTTGCGCGAAATTGGGGAAGCTGTTATTTATTCATTGGAACATCCCGAGATGAAGCAGGATGAACTACTCAATGAGTTAATAAAAATAGTTAAAGGTCCAGACTTTCCAACTAAGGGATTAATTGTTGGCCGTACCGGGATTGAGGAGGCGTACCGCACTGGTCGTGGATCCATCACCATGCGCGCGGTAGTTCAAGTGGAAGAGATCAATAAGCGCACATGTCTAGTGATTTCTGAACTTCCATACCAGGTTAACCCAGACAACCTTGCCTTAAAGATCGCAGAACTTGTTAAAGATGGAAAGATTAAAGGTATCGCCGATGTGCGCGATGAAGGCAACGAACGGTTAGGCCAACGCCTGGTCATAGTTTTGCAAAATTCGGCAATTCCAAAAGTAACTTTAAATAATCTCTACAAACAAACACAATTACAAGACACCTTTGGTGCAAACATGTTGGCACTCGTTGATGGTGTTCCTCGCACCTTACGTCTTGATGAGTTTATTCGTTACTACATAGAACATCAGATCGAAGTAATTGTTCGCCGCACTAAGTACCGATTAATGGAAAAAGAAAAACGCGCCCATATTTTGCAAGGATATTTAAAAGCGCTGGACGCACTCGATGCGGTAATCGCTTTAATTCGCGCCTCTACCACACCTGAAGAAGCTCGCACCGGATTGATGAAACTACTAGATGTTGATGAGATTCAAGCTAACGCAATTTTGGATATGCAGCTGCGACGCATCGCAGCTTTGGAGCGACAAAAGATTAATGATGAGTATGACAGCTTAATAGCCGACATTGTTGCGTTAAATAAGATCCTTGTTAGCCCCGAAAAGCAACGGGAAATTGTTAAGACAGAGCTTTCCGATTTGGTGGCAAAGTATGGCGATGAGCGGCGCACCCAAATCATTGCCAGTGAAGGGGATTTCAGCGCGGAAGACCTAATTCCAGATCAAGATGTTGTTGTAACAATTACCCGCGGTGGTTATTCAAAGCGCACCATGGCAGGTCTTTATCGATCACAACGTCGTGGTGGTCGTGGCGTTAAAGGCGCCGCGCTAAAGGAAGATGATGTGGTCGATCATTTCTTTGTTGCGTCAACTCATGATTGGTTACTGTTCTTTACTAACCAAGGTCGGGTATATCGGGCAAAAGTTCATGAACTGCCAGATGCCGGTCGTGATGCCCGGGGACAACATGTTGCCAATCTGATGGCATTTAAACCAAATGAAAAAATTGCTGAAGTTCTAGCAGTAAAGGATTACACAATTTCGCCATATTTAGTTCTTGCTACCCGCAATGGTTTGGTCAAGAAAACACCATTGGTGGAGTATGACTCGCCCCGCACAGGCGGATTAATTGCAATCACTTTAAAGCCAGGCGATGAAGTTGTCAGTGCATCATTGATTAACAACGATGATGAACTTTTATTGGTATCTACCAAAGGAATGTCTTTACGCTTTACCGCCGATGATGAGTCACTACGTTCAATGGGTCGCTCCACCAGTGGTGTTATCGGAATGAAATTTCGCGCAGATGACAATCTTTTAACAATGGCGCGGGTAAATGCCGAACAAGCAAAAGACTCATTTGTTTTCACTGCAACTGATGGCGGTTATGGGAAGAAAACTCCAATCAATGAATACCGATTGCAGGGTCGCGCCGGAATTGGAATAAAAGCGGCCAAGATTGATGAGAATTCACGTGGATCCCTGGTTAGCGCATTGGTCTTACGTGATGAGGATGAGGTTCTGGCAATCACATCTGCTGGAACGGTTATGAGAACGCCAGCAGCGCAGGTTCGCCAGACTGGGCGCGACTCGATGGGTGTTCGCTTGGTAAATCTAGATGAAGGCGTGAGCCTACTTTCGGTGACCAAGAATGGCGAAGGTGAGATTTCGGCAAAAAGTTAGTATGGTTCGGGCTCTGAGGTAACTCTGTTCCTGATTTTGGGCAGAGTTCTATTTTGGGTCTGAGGGAAGTTCAAGGTAACCTTGCGCTTCTGCAATCGAGAGCGATCTTTATTGCGGGCCCATAGCTCAGCCTGGTTAGAGCGCTTCCCTGATAAGGAAGAGGTCGGTGGTTCGAGTCCACCTGGGCCCACCCGTTCTAATACGGGGACCTAGCTCAATTGGTAGAGCACCGCCTTTGCAAGGCGGGGGTTAGGGGTTCGATTCCCCTGGTCTCCACATGAGAGCAGAAAAATATTTAACTAGCGCGACCCTGCACACTTCTCTAGGTGACATCATCATCGAGCTTTTTCCAAACCAGGCACCAAAGACTGTTGCCAACTTTGTTGAACTAGCAACTGGGGCAAAGGAATGGACCGATCCACGTACCGGCGATAAGTCAACCGCAAAGTTGTATGACGGAACAATTTTTCACCGCGTCATTGATGGTTTCATGATTCAAGCTGGAGATCCACTTGGTCGTGGCACCGGCGGTCCTGGTTATCGCTTTGCCGATGAGTTCCACGGCGAATTAGTATTTGATCGCCCATACATCCTTGCCATGGCTAACTCAGGTCCAGGAACAAATGGGTCTCAATTTTTCATTACCGTTGCACCAACAACTTGGTTAAATCGCAAACACAGCATCTTTGGTGAAGTTAAGGATTCCGCTAGCCAGGCAGTAGTAGATGCGATAGCAACCGCAAAGACTGGTGCCCAAGATAAGCCAGCAACCGACATCACAATCAACAGCGTTACCGTTGCTTAAACGTTCTGCCACTTACTCATTAATCGCAGTTATCTGCGGGGCATACCTTGTGCAAATGTTTATTCCATCATTACAACAACAACTCTACTTGCCAAACTTTGAATATTTAAAAACTACAAATGAGTGGTACCGATTATTTACCGTTGCCTTGACTCATGGCGGGTTACTTCATTTAGGTTTCAACATGTACGCACTTATGGTTATAGGAAATCCACTAGAAACAGCCTTCGGAAAAAACAAACTTCTTACTATCTTCTTCTTTTCACTTTTTACGGGATCGTTGACCTCCTCCTACTTTGCAGCAAGCTATAGCGCATCCGTTGGGGCATCTGGTGCGATCTTTGGATTGTTTGGTGCGTTGGCAATTGTCGGGAAGAGAATCGGTGCAGATATACGTTCTATTGTTGTCATTATTGGGATTAACTTTGTCTTTGGTTTTGCAATGGGTGGCGTTGATTGGCGGGCACACCTTGGTGGATTAATTGGCGGGGTAGTTGGCGCTCAATTAATTCTCAATAAGAGGTAAAGTTATCCACAAGGTTTACCCACAATGTGGATCGAATTACAACTGTGTAATTAAAGCGAAATTACGGTTAGCGCCAGCGGGTAGCTAGGGAAAAGCCCACACCGATAAAACTAAAGCCGATAATCATGTTCCAGGCACCGATTCCCGGCACTGGATAGCGGGTCTGGGTGACATAGAAGGTAACGATCCAGAAAAGCCCAATCAGGAATAAACCCACCATTGTTGGAACAAGCCACTTAGGGCTCTCCAAAGGTTCATGAGAGGCATGCTCAACAACATCTTGGGCATGAGCGCGCTGCTCAATAATCTTCTTTCGTAGCTTTGATTTAGGCATACCTGAAAGATACACCATGCGAGAGAATGCTCCTATGGCTCCTTTAACAACTAAGCCCACCAAGATCCTGGTCGTCGATAACTACGACTCCTTTGTTTTTAACTTGGTGCAGTACCTGCAACAGCTAGGCGCCGAGTGCACCGTCGTGCGAAACGATGCGGTTACCGTGGAAGCGGCGGCACATTATGACGGCGTCCTAATTTCTCCAGGACCTGGAACCCCAGAGCGTGCAGGTGTATCAGTTGCCATGATTAAGTACTGCGCCGGGCACTCAATTCCATTGTTTGGGGTTTGCTTGGGTCATCAAGCAATTGGTGTGGCTTTTGGTGCAACAGTTTCACGCGCACCCGAACTACTTCATGGAAAGACATCGCTCGTGTATCACAAACAACGAGGTGTTTTATCAGATCTACCATCACCATTTACCGCAACACGTTACCACTCATTATGTGTTGAAAAAGATTCGGTACCAGATGTATTGGAAGTTACCGGAACAACTGATTCTGGTTTAGTGATGTCGATGCAACACACGACCCTTCCAATTCATGGTGTGCAGTTTCATCCAGAATCTGTTTTAACTGAGCACGGTCACCAGCTGCTTGCTAATTGGTTGGTGATGTGTGGCGACAAAGATGCTCCTGCAAAATCAGTTGGTTTATCGCCAGTTGTGGGAACCAATAAATAACTTATGGGGCTTTATTAATTGTAATAGTTACTGACTTACCAATTGTTTGCGTTGTTCCACCATCTGGTGCCTGGCGAATTACAACTCCGATTGGCTGATTAACGTCGTAACCCTCAACTTCATTAATTAAGAAGCCTGCCTGCACCAAGATAGTTTTTGCTTGCAAAGCATCGGTGCCAATTAACTCTGGTACTAAAACTTGCCCGCTTGCAATCCACAAAACAACTCCAGTACCTGCGGTAATAGTCGATCCAGGCTCTGGGATTACCTTCAAAACAGTTCCTTGTGGTTCAGCAGATGGAACCGCATCGGTTGATGAAATAAGTAAACCCACAGTTGCAAGGGCAGCACGCGCATCATTTAAAGGCATTCCCACCAAATTAATAGGAACTACTGCATCACCAGGACCCCCAGAGATGGTCAAAACTACGCCAGATCCTTTTTGCACCCGGGTAGCCGCAGCAGGAAATTGGCTGGAAACCCGATCCTTGGGAATTCTTCCATCAGGTGCGCGAGTAATTGTCACCACATAATCAGTTAATAGTGATTGCGCCCCGGCTTGCGTTAAACCAACAACATTAGGTAACTGCGGAAACCCGGCTGGATCTGTACTTGGTTTACTCAAAAACACTCCTGCAACAAGTACTCCAATGGCTGCGACCCCACTAATTACACCTATTAATACCTTACGACGCGAGATCGGCGCGCTAGCGATCTTGGTAGTTATGGCTACACCACTTTTTACTCTAAATAAATCATCAAGCATCAACCCAGCTGATTGATATCGATCATCCGGATTTTTAGCTAGTGCAATGGTTAATAAGGTATCAATTCCGGTAGGAATACCCGGAGCTATTTTGCTCGGCGGGATTAAAGCACCAGATACATGTTGGTAAGCAATAGCCACCGGAGTCTCACCCGTAAATGGTGGCTTACCTGTTAATACTTCATACAACAAACAACCAGTTGAATAAATATCACTACGTAAATCGGCAACTTCACCCAACGCTTGTTCGGGTGAAAGATATTGTGCGGTACCTACAACATTCCAGGTACTTGTTAAAGTTGCACCAAAATCTGCTAGTGCCCGCGCAATTCCAAAATCCATCACCTTTACATCACCATGAGCAGTAATCATGATGTTTGCTGGCTTTATGTCGCGATGAACTATTCCACACTGATGTGAGTATTCAAGCGCGGCTAAAATTCCCTCACCAATTTCAAGGGCACGCTGTAAAGGAAGGTGCTCACCTTGAAGAATTAAGTCACGCAAGGTGTGACCAGAAATCAACTCCATAACTATGTATGGCGCAGGTTCTTCGCCAGAGTCATACACGGCAACAATTCCTGGATGATTAAGTCCAGCGGCAGCAAGTGCCTCTTTTCGAAAACGCGCCACAAATGAGGGATCACGCGCTAAATCACTACGTAAAATTTTTACTGCAACTTGGCGAGCAAGGCGGGTGTCTTGCGCGATATAAACATCAGCCATGCCACCAGCGCCAATCATTTCACCAAGTCGGTAACGATTGCCAAGCAGCGCTTTACTCATGAGCTGCTCCTAACAATTGGGTAGCGGTGCTTTCGAAATCGACAATATCAGCGATAAGAATGGTGACATTATCAGGTGCGCCATTTATATATGTTGCATCAACTAAAAACTTAACCGCCTCGTCTTTGTCAGATTTCTTTAAGCCAATTTTGATCTCTTTCTCAGTCAAAACACCTGATAAGCCGTCAGAACACAACAAGTATCGATCATCTTTTTTAACCTCAAACATTTGCAAAATCGGTGTGACACTACCTTCGCCACGTAAAGCCTGGGTCAACATCGATCGTTGTGGATGTTCTAGCGCTTCCTCCGCCGTGATTGCACCTTGATCAAGCAACTCTTGAATAACGGTATGGTCCTTACTTAATTGATCAAGGGTATTTGCGCGCAGGCGATAACAACGAGAATCCCCAACATGAAGCAGCGCAAGCTGTGTATTTCGGATTAAAAGCGCGGTGAGAGTTGTTCCCATGCCACGTTTTTCAATCTCTTCATCAGTTACAACTGCAATCTCAACATCAATACTGTGCAATGAATGCAGCAAAAGATCTGCAATTGCGTCTTCATCAATATCTGGTGCGGTAAGTGTCGGCATTAGTGAGTTCAACACTTGCACCGCTATTTGAGATGCGACCTCGCCTGCTGCGTGGCCACCCATACCATCGGCCACCGCAATTAACTGGGAGGACAAAAGGGCAGAGTCCTCATTTCCCTGCCGCACCAAACCAATGGCAGAGCGCGCCGAGGCTTGAAAGTAGTGAGCACTCATACTGTCAAGCCTAACGGTGTAGCCTTGAAAGGTGAAGATTTACGCCCACCGCGGATCCTCGATTGCATACCCCGAGTTAACTATGGCCGCGTATAAGGCGGCAATCGATGAAGGCGCAGATGGATTTGAATGTGATGTTCGCTTGACCAAAGATGATCAATTGGTTTTATGGCATGACGCAGATATGCAGAGAGTCGCAGGCAACAAGGCTCGGATGGCAGATTCCACTTTCAAGGAGATTAAAAAGCTCTACTCCCAAGCAATTACATTGGATCAACTATTGGATTTAGCTCGAGATAATAAAAAAGAGTTAGCCATTGAAACCAAACACCCAGTACCAACTGCAAGCGCGGTTGAAAGGGCGGTTATGGCATTAATTAAGCAAGAAAAGAGGAGTGCAGAAATTCATGTGATGTCATTTTCATGGCTTGCCCTAGAAAATATTAGAAAGATAGATCCACAACAAAGTACTGTGGCGCTACTTCATGATCGCAATTCATTTGCGATGCGCAGGTTTACCTCAGCATCTGCAATTGGACCCAGTATTGGCGCACTTCGAGTCAAACCGCATTTGCATAAAGATCCACGTAATCTCTTTGTGTGGACCGTTGACGATGCTGACGATATGCGTTTCTGCGCTGATAATGGAGTTGATGTGCTGATTACAAATGACCCGTCATATGCCAGGTCGGTACTCGGGTACCATTAGCAAGTGAGCACATACGCCTATCTCGGTCCCAAAGGGACATTCACAGAGGCGGCTCTTAAAAAGATAACTTCCTCTAACGATTCACTCATTCCATACGCCAATGTCACCGCAGCTTTAGATGCGGTGAGATTAGGTAAAGCACATTTCGCTTTAGTTCCCATTGAAAACTCGGTCGAAGGCGTTGTAGCACGCACTCTTGACGAACTTGCAACCGGTGAACCCCTGACAATTGTTGGCGAAGTGACTTTGCCCATTTCATTTGCATTGATGGTGAAACAAGACACATCAGAGATTCGCCGAATCGCCACTCACCCACATGCGGAAGCGCAATGCCGCAGTTATATTGCTAAGAATTATCCAGATGCCGAATTGATTGCAACCGCATCTACCGCCGCCGCCGCTGAAGCGATTGCGCGCGGTGAATTTGATGCCGCCATTGCTGCCCCAGTCGCTGCAGCTCATTACGGTCTGCGAGTTATCGCAGACAACATCGGTGACAACATCGGCGCCATTACTCGATTCATAGTAGTGTCAAAACCGGGATCAATTCCAAAGAACACTGGTTGGGACCGCACATCACTTGCTGTTTTTATTGGCATTGATCACGCAGGTGCGCTGCTCGATATTTTGAACGAATTCGCTAAGCGCGGTGTAAATTTAACTTTTATCCAATCACGTCCGACTGGTTTAGAACTTGGCCATTACCATTTCATTATTGACGCTGAGGGCCACATCGCAGATGCACCCGTGAAGGAGGCAGTAGAAAGCCTTCGAGGAATTTGCGAAGAAATTCGTTTTCTTGGCTCATATCCAAAAGAAAAGGCAAGTAAGTGATCGACCTCAAATTTCTACGCGAAAACCCAGATGTTGTACGAGCATCACAAAAAGGGCGCGGTGAAGATGTTTTAATCGTCGACAAAGTATTAGCAATTGATGAACTTCGGCGGGAAGCGATTGAAAAGTTTGAAAAACTCCGAGCAGAGCAAAATACATTATCTAAATCAGTTGCCGCGGCAAAAGGAGATGAAAAAGTGGCGCTACTTGAAAACGCTAAAGCACTTGCGACGAGGGTAAAAGCGGCTGATTTAAAGCGCTCCAAGATTGAGGAAGAGGCCAAGCAATTAATCATGCAACTTTCGAACATTTTGGATCCTGATGCACCAATAGGTAACGAACAAGACTTTGTAGTTATCGAACATGTTGGGGTGCCACGCATATTTGATTTTGAACCAAAGGATCATGTTGAACTAGGTAAATTACTTGGTGCAATTGATACCGAGCGCGGTGCAAAGGTTGCCGGTTCACGTTCTTACTACTTAACCGGCGTTGGCGCGATGCTTGAATTCGCACTTGTTAACTTTGCAATCTCATCAGCGCTTAAAACTGGCTTTACGCCAGTGATTCCACCAGTACTTGTTAACCCGGCAGCGATGGAGGGTACCGGCTTTTTAGGTCAAGCTGCCGAAAATGTTTATCACCTAGAAAAAGATGATCTGTACCTAGTTGGGACATCTGAAGTTCCACTAGCTGCGATGCACATGGATGAGATTTTGCCGGCCGACAAACTTCCAATGCGCTATGCCGGTTACTCTTCCTGTTTTCGCCGGGAAGCCGGTACCTACGGCAAAGACACTCGTGGAATTATTCGGGTGCACCAGTTCGACAAGGTAGAGATGTTTTCATTTTGTCACCCAGATCAAGCAAAAGAAGAGCACCAGCGTTTATTGCAGTGGGAGAAAGATTTCCTTAATGCAATGGAGATTCCATACCGGGTTATCGATGTCGCATCAGGTGATCTTGGATCAAGTGCCAACCGAAAGTTTGATATTGAAGCGTGGATTCCTACCCAAAATGCTTATCGAGAGGTCACGAGTACCTCTAACTGCACCGAATTTCAAGCACGTCGCTTAAATATCCGTTTCAAAGATGGCGATGGAACAAGAGCGGTTGCCACCCTTAACGGCACTTTGGTTGCGATTCCGCGCATGATTGTAGCAATTTTAGAAAACCATCAAAATGCCGATGGCACAATCAATGTTCCGGCCGCGCTGCAACCATTTCTTGGCATGGCACGATTTGAGCTGGTGTGAGCAAGCGACCTAAATTAATTGCAACAGATCTTGATGGCACTATTGTTTCTCACGATGGTCTAATTTCCCAACGCACCATCGATGCATTTACCAAAGCCAAAGATCTAGGCGTTCATGTTTTCTTTGTAACCGGGCGCCCGCCACGTTGGATGGGTGAAATCCGGGAAGCCTTTGGTTTTGGTGCAGCTATTTGTTGCAACGGGGCAATGTTGTACGACTTAGTCAATGATGCGGTTTTGGAAGAGTGGATGATTTCAGTTGATGATCAGTTAGAGATAGTCCGTCGGATGCGAACTGCAATGCCAGAGATGTCATTTGCGGTTGAATCCAGCGATCACTACCACCGCGAGATCGCATATATTCCGCGCTGGGATGTTGGGCTAGACGATGTTGGTGTAAATAAAATTGAAGATGCCATTTCCAGGCCAGCACTTAAGGTTCTGGGCCGTTGCAGCAACCTCGAATTCACATCTGATGAAATGGTGGAGGTAGCTCACCGCGCATTAAGTGATTTTGTAACCGTTACCCATTCCGCCGCAAATGATTCACTGATTGAAATATCGGCGTTAAATATTTCTAAAGGTACAACCTTGTCGGTAATGGCGGCCCGACTTGGATTAACTGCCGATGATTGTGTCGCCTTTGGCGATAACCCAAATGACTTTTCAATGTTGGAATGGGCAGCGCGTTCCTATGCGATCTCTGATGGTCATCCCGAAGCACCATCATTCGCAAAAAGTATTGCCGAACCCTGTACCCAAGATGGCGTCGCAAAGATCATCGAGCAATTGTTGGATCTACCCGCTGAATTCGCGCCGATTTTTCGCTAGCGATATATTCGGGTAACCTCTCCCACGGAGGGCTCGCATAGCGGCCGAGTGCACCGGTCTTGAAAACCGGCATACGAAAGTATCGTGGGTTCAAATCCCACGCCCTCCGCCAGAGGGATCCGCTTAAGTCCGGTTGTTTTTGACCGAGGATCCGCATAAGTAAATTGCTAGATTTCTGTTTGGTACTTCATGCCCGGGGTGTGGATAACTACTCGGTTTCGCGGAAAACACTTTCCACCTCAAATTCCACTTGGATTAGGCGTAAAAGGGATGAAATTGTAGGTTTAGGAACGAGTTGTGGATAACTTTAGGAATCTAAAGAAAACACTTTGTTCAAACAGATGTTCGAATTACTTCGGTGCTAACCAGAATGGAAGATAACTCGCATTTCGAGATGATTTTGAGCCCTCTTGAATTCGAATGATGAGTTTCGCATCCAGAGTAGCTATAATTATTTTTGAAACGATCGTCACCTGTGAATCGGATAGACCAAATCTGAGTCTAAGAGACGAATTCGTCATTTTCTGGTTGGTAACGTAACAAAGGCAACAATGTTGGTAGCAAGCTCGGACCTTATCTTCATGGGTCATATCTTTGAAATCTTGGTGCTCGAACATAATCGCCGTCGTGCGTCGACTGTGGCTTTGAAAACTTGGCGCCGGAAGCATGTGGACTTCGGCAGCAGAAATAACTTTATCAATTCCGCTGCCGATCTCCTCGCATATCTTCAAATTCCGCATTCCTTTTGCCAAGCCAGGATTTCTGGCCTCATTCTCATCAATGAAACGGTCGGGATCCACGATTGGAGATCCTGGATTTGAAATCTCAATTCGATCATTAAACATTTCAATCGTGACCTGCATTCCGGCCATTTCAAGATCTTGATGAACGAGGGCGTTCGCGATCAATTCCCTGAGAGCCTGTTTAGGAAACATAAATTCTTCGACTCTGAGAGCTTGCTCTATAATTCGATTCTTTGGGGCAGAAGAGTGAACTCGATCAAGCAGTGCATTAAAACTTATCGCGAGACCCCTGTCCCACGTTTCATCAGATTTCTTTTCGCTCATTTTGCCTATGCCGTTGTAATGAATTATTCGTGGAGCGAATTTCTCCAATTCTTGGGAGATTTCGGACAATTTCTTCGCGAGTGCGAAGGCCCCGAAGTTCGTGATAACGTAACCGCCATATTCACTTCGGATAGTTTTAAATCTCAAAAGTCTATTTATGACAGCATCCTGTGTCGGTGGATATGTTTCACCAAGAATCTGGAAAAAACTTTGAGTGTCCAAGAGCGAAATTACCTCATCGGCCGTGAGGACTTTCGTGGAAGCAAGCGTCGACCACTCGGGTCTGGTTTCATTAAATATTCGCTTCAAATGCTCTTCAGTCATTGCGGTTGTGCTCTCGCCGGCTCGCATCAGATATTGGCCTTTGTACTTAATTGGAACACCAATTGGCCTAGCAGGAATTGTAACAACGATTACTCTTTTATTTTCCACAGTCACTTCAGTTGTATCTATTCGCAAATTTAGCTCTTCAACGGAACGAAGTTTCAGTGTATTCATTTCATCTGGTTGGAACGCATTCGAGCCGCAGATTTGGCGAGGAGATTTATCTGATATTCCAAGAAAAAGGTGACCACCACCCTCATTTGCCATGGCTGCGAAATAAGTTAAAGCTTTCTCTATCGAGAAGGTTTCTTTTGCCTCTTTGAACTCCAATTTCTCTGTTTCAGTCGCTAAATTTATCCGAGCTAGTACAAAGTCTGCGTCAATTTGATCGCCCAAGTTGAATCCTCCGGATAATTTCACTAATCAAGTCCTAAACTTCTACCCACGTCAGTGGAGTCAATTTTATCAGTCCCAGGCGCGAAATGTTTTTTCTCCAAAATTTCTGGAGACATAGATGGCGGCTAAGACTTTCAACAAGGAACACTTTGGCGCCTAGGGACATCGAATCAAGGCGCAAGTAACGCGTCAGATTAGCTCTGCAGATGTGGATTCAATTTGTTCCTTCCTGGGCGTACTTAGCGAACGTGACCACATTGCTCTTTGAATATGTTTTGGAGGCTTCTCCCTGAATGCTGAGAAAAAGGCGCGAACCCATGCTCCAAGAGGGTGACTCTTATCGATGGAGAGCCGCCGAAGGACCTCTGGATTCAGCACTATTTGAACTTCTCTCAGACTAGTTGAGCTCTGTTCCCTTTGCGCCCCGTTTACTATTTAGATCTGGACAAGAAACGCCCCTGGAGATGGGGAAGGCCCCAAAAAGGAAGTAGTAATTCGGTTGATTTTGAGCGCAAAAACCGACTTATGCGGAACCCTCCGCCATTTTGTAAGTTTGTTTATCTTTAATTTGCTTCCTCAATATCTTGAAGCAATTTATTTCCCCAAGCAACTGCTTCCGATGCACTGTTTAAGACAGCGAGCCCTTCGGTACTGGCTGCGTAGAGATCTTCCCACCCTGGATTTAGCTTAAAAGTCGGAGGCCATATCGTGCTCTTTCGGTATTTGAAAAGTCGCACACATGTCTCACGAAGGAGTTTTAGATCGGATTCTCGGCTAACAAGTAGTTGCAAGTCCACAAGGTCATGCGCTCTTTCGCTACCTACCTGCGTGGATGCATGAATCTTTTGGGCAATCTGATGATGTAGAGCAATTACTGGAACCGGAGCTATTTCGCTGAATCCGAATTGCTCCAGTTCTACAATAAGTGACTCAGCAAAGACTAAGTCATGCTCTTCAGTATCTCCTATTTCATCCGTTCCTAATTCGAGTGTTACAAACTGCCATTCTTTGCCCTCATAAAATAGTGAAATTTTGTAAGGCTGCATTAGATATTCTTTTGGAATATTTTTTGGATTAGCCGGATCGAGAATTTTCAATCTGCCAGTAAACCCTTGCCAGCCAATGCGCAGCGATTCAATTAATTTTTCTTCGAACATTGCCTTTTCAATATTACGAATGATATCTACATCCGCAGAGGCTCGCGCACCTACTCTTCCAAGCCGAAGTTTTATCGCTGTTCCACCTTTGACCATTCCAGCAAATCCTGTTACGGAATTCATGGGTACAAGCATTTGACAGACGGCAATTGTGGCGAGTGATTTTGAGAGCTCAATAGAAGAAGCATCGCTTACCTTAGCTTCATTAATCAGTTTTATGAGATGTGTGCGATTTGTGGGTCGCATACGCGCAGCATTCACTTGATAGGTTTTTTTGGTGCGTGAAGAAGTTGGCTTGCTTCCGTTTTGGTCAAGTAGCCATTTATTTTTGCTTCATAGACCGCAGCTCTAAAACGTTCTGGCATGATCTTATTTTTACAATCTCGCAAAGCTCGCTCAACGGTGATAGCTGGAATACCATCGATGGTTGTTGTCTCATTGGGGCCGATGACGCCATTTGTGACGGTTACATACTTTGGTAATTTTGTCCGCACCCTTTTGGTCGCAAGTACATTAATTTTGCTTGGATTCAACAGGGCTAGATTATGTAGAGCCAGCACTGTTTCGCCTGTGAGAAATGCTCCATCGCCTATTCGATAGATGACTTCGGCAAACTGATCGAACTCCGTTGCCGGATGGTCAGTAATTTTATAAACACCGTAACCGCGGTTTTCAAGCGCACCTCTGTAGGCGAGCTTGCGCAACTCGACCGCCGGCACATTGGCTGCTTTAGCTTGAGCAGTTGTAATGAAGCCATGTTGATCCTGCGCGATTTCTCGAACTTTTTGCCGGTAACTCATTTTTACCCTTCTTTCTTGGCGCAACAGTACCATTATCGGTACGGTCATGCCAAGTTTTAACATTCTTAAATTAGCGCACTTTTCTTCAGTATTGTGCTCGAGTTCATACCTCTCATAGGCGGATCTAGTTAGCCACTTTTTCTCAGCAAGAGCACACTTACCCCTAGTTATTTAGATGCCGAACCACATAGGTAGCAGTAGGGGAGTTGTACATGTCAGGTGTCTTTTCACCAACGCGGGCAAAGATCAAAGAGCGCACACTGCGAACAGATAAGTGGTGGTTACAACCATTGCTTACCTTTGGGGTCCTCTTCTCTTTTGTAATTTATTCAACCTTTCGCGCATTTGAAGGTGCTAACTACTACAAAGACCACCTAGTCTCACCATTTTATTCTCCATGTTTATCCCAAGCTTGTATTCCCGAGACAACAGTCTTTGGCTGGACACCTATTAGCGCGGAAATTTTTAACTTTGCACTTTCACCTGCGCTAATTATTTTGATCTTCCCGCTTGGTTTCCGTATGACTTGTTACTACTACCGCAAGGCGTACTACCGCTCATTCTGGTTATCTCCTCCTGCATGTGGTGTGGCCGAACCACACAAGAAGTACACCGGCGAAACTCGCCCACCACTTATTTTCCAGAATGCGCATCGTTGGTTTTTCTATGCCGGTTTAGTATTCAACGTATTCCTTACCTACGATGCAATTATTTCGCTGCGCAATGTTGAAGGTCAGTGGGGTCACTTGAGTGTTGGCTCGGTAATTCTTCTTGTCAGCTCATCCTTGTTGTGGTTCTATTCATTGTCTTGTCACACCTGTCGTCATACAGTTGGTGGACGGTTAAAGAATTTTTCAAAACACCCGGTGCGTTACAAACTTTGGACAATAGTGTCAAGACTTAACGCAAAACACCAACAATTTGCTTGGTACTCACTTGCAGCTGTTGCCTTCGCCGATATCTATGTTCGCCAAGTTGCAACTGGCGCATGGACCAACTTCTACTTCTTCTAAAAGGAAAATCGACTATGACACTAGAACGGTATTCATACGATGTCCTGGTAATTGGTGCCGGTGGTGCTGGATTACGCGCAGCAGTAGCAGCACGCGAGGCAGGTTTACGGGTAGCAATCATCTGCAAATCATTGTTTGGCAAGGCCCACACAGTTATGGCTGAAGGTGGAGCTGCTGCATCAATGGGAAATGTCAACGACAATGACAATTGGATGGTGCACTTTCGGGACACTATGCGTGGGGGCAAATTCCTCAGCCACTATCGCATGGCCGAGCTGCATGCCAAAGAGGCACCAGATCGCATCTGGGAGTTAGAAACTTGGGGCGCCTTATTTGATCGCACCAAAGAAGGAAAGATTTCCCAACGTAACTTTGGTGGACATGAATACCCACGCCTGGCACACGTTGGCGACCGCACCGGTTTAGAGCTCATCCGCACCATGCAGCAAAAGATAGTTGCCTTGCAACAAAAGGATGGCCAAGAAACTGGTGATATGGAAAGCGGAATAAAAGTTTTCGCCGAGTTAACTATCACTGACATTCTTAAAGAGAATGGAAAGATTTCGGGTGCTTTTGGTTACTGGCGTGAAAGCGGAGCGGAAGTTCTATTTGAAGCACCTGCCGTTGTAATTGCAACCGGTGGAGTCGGAAAGACTTTCAAAATTACCTCTAACTCGTGGGAAGGTACCGGCGACGGACACGCACTTGCCTTAAAAGCTGGTGCCAACCTAGTTGATATGGAGTTCTTGCAATTTCACCCAACCGGGATGGTGTGGCCACCATCTGTTCGTGGAATTTTGGTAACGGAATCAGTACGTGGTGAAGGTGGAGTTCTTACCAACACTAGTGGCGAGCGTTTCATGTTTAAGTACATTCCAGATGTATTTAAAGATAAGTACGCCGACAATGAAGCTGAGGCTGACCGTTGGTATGAAGATCAAGACAATAACCGTCGCCCACCTGAGCTTCTGCCTCGCGATGAAGTTGCGCGTGCAATTAATACCGAAGTTAAGGCTGGTCGCGGCACCGAACATGGTGGAGTTTTCCTCGATGTTTCAAAACGAATTTCTGCTGAAATTATTAAAAAGCGGCTGCCATCTATGTGGCACCAGTTCTATGAACTTGCTGGCGTAGATATTACAAAGGAGCCAATGGAGGTTGGTCCAACATGTCACTATGTAATGGGTGGCGTTGAGGTCGATCCAGATACCGCCGCCGCAGTTGGGGTTCCAGGCTTATTTGCCGCCGGCGAAGTGGCTGGCGGCATGCATGGATCGAACCGTCTCGGCGGAAACTCTTTGACAGATTTATTGGTATTTGGTCGCCGGGCAGGAATGGGCGCGGTCGCATATGTAAAGAGCAACGGTGCAAACCCGGTCAGCGATGCCGCGATTACACATGCAGCAACAAAGATTCAAGCACCATTTGACCGCGAAGGTGGCGAGAACTCATACTCACTACACGCTGAACTGCAAGAAGTTGCCCACAACCTGGTTGGAATCATTCGAACCGGGAGTGAACTAAAGGATGCAATTGCACAGATTGCGGCTATTAGAAAACGCAGTGCAAATGTTTCAGTAAGCGGGGGCCGCAAGTTCAACCCAGGATTTCATTTAGCTTTTGATTTAGATAACATGTTGTTAGTTGCTGAAAGCACAGCAAAATCTGCAATCACTCGAGAAGAGTCCCGCGGCGGTCACACCCGCGATGACTTTCCGGGCATGAACAACAAATGGCGCCAACTAAATCTGATCTCATCCTTTGATGGCGACCAGGTAAATGTTCGCGAACAATTTTTACCAGTATTACCAAAAGAACTCTTTGATCTCTTTGATGTACATGAGCTGGAGAAGTACATGACACCAGAAGAAATTGCGAAAGGCGGTTCCAACTAATGGTACGCAATATAAAACTGCGCATCTGGCGGGGCGATGCTACCGAAGGTGGTCTAAAAGATGTAACCGTTGCGGTTAATGAAGGGGAAGTCGTTCTTGATGTAATTCACCGCGTGCAAGCAACACAGATGGGTGACTTGGCGGTTCGTTGGAACTGTAAAGCTGGTAAGTGTGGATCTTGTTCGATGGAGATAAATGGAAAACCACGTCTTGCCTGTATGACCCAAGTTGCATCCTTTGGTGATGATGAAACTATTACCGTTACACCACTACGTGCGTTTCCAATCATTAAAGATTTGGTAACCGATGTCTCCTTTAACTACAAGAAGGCAATGGAAATCCCAGCCTACGAACATCCCAAAGAATTAGCACCAGGTCAGGCTCGGATGGCACAAATCGATGTGGAGCGCTCGCAAGAGTTCCGCAAATGCATCGAGTGTTTCCTCTGCCAAGATGTTTGCCACGTTGTTCGTGACCATGAAGAGAACAAGAAATCCTTTGCTGGTCCTCGATTTTTTATTCGAATTGCAGAGCTAGATATGCACCCATTAGATATGTTAAAAAATCGAAAGAAAACCGCACAAGCAGAACATGGCCTTGGAATGTGCAACATTACTAAGTGCTGTACCGAGGTTTGCCCCGAGCACATCAAGATTACCGATAATGCGATTATTCCTATGAAGGAGCGGGTAGTAGATATTAAATACGACCCAGTTCGCTGGCTTGGATCCAAAATTCGAAAGCGCGAGGGTTTATAATCTCTTTATGAAGCTATTGATTCGTTGGGGCGCACTTGCCCTTTCATTCTGGGTGGCAACTGCAGTAATTCCTGGAATCGATGTCTTGGGTGGATTTACAACTTACCTGTGGGTGGCATTGTTATTTGGTTTGCTAAACGCAACATTAGGTTCTTTACTAAAGTTGCTAACGCTGCCAGCAATTATTTTAACACTGGGGCTCTTTTTAATAGTTGTGAACGCAGCGATGTTGATGCTGGTATCACGGTGGAGTGAAAAATTTGAAGTAGAAAGTTTCTGGACGGCAATCCTGGCTAGTTTAATTATTAGCGTAATAACTAGCGTTCTTTCGAAAGTAGGAAAGAAAGCACTTTGACTCTGAAATCTTTAGCACTGGTTTTAATTGGTGGGGTTGCCGGGACTTTGGCGCGTTATGGTTTGGGAGAGTTTTTCCCCAATGATCGAACCGGAACTTTAACTGCCAACATAATCGGTGTCGCATTAGCTTCCGTGCTTCTGGTTTTAATGGAACGTCGCGGAATTGCTGAATTACGTTTACTTTTATTGCCTGGCTTTTGCGCAGGGCTGACTACATTCTCTGCCGTTACTGCGCAATCACTTGAACCTCGCGCTGGCGGCATGGTCTTCTTGCTGCAAAACATTATCTTTTCTCTCGTTGCGATAATCATAATCTTGCCACTTGCTCGCAAATTAATCCAGGTACGTCCATGAATGTATTTCTTATAATTGTTGGCGCAGCAATTGGTGCACCAGCTCGTTTTGCAATTGATCAATATATTCGAAGGTACACGAACAAGCCATACGGAATCTTTTTAGTAAATATTTTTGGCTCTTTTTTTCTAGGCTTAACCTTTAGCAGATCTGAGCAAGTTCACGATCTCATCGCAATTGGTTTTGCCGGTGCTTTCACCACCTGGTCAACTTTTATGTTGGATATCTATCTGGCGTATGAACTAAAACGGTACAAAGAGGCAGCGGTTAATTTAACTGTATCCCTTGGTTTTGGTTTGCTAGCTGCTTGGTGCGGTCTGCAACTTTCCTAATCAACGAAGCGAAGCCATCCAAGCTTCAATCTCGTTTGGGTGATGCGGAATATGCTCGCTCAAATTAATGCAACCATCATCGGTCACAACAACATCATCTTCAATTCGGATGCCGATCCCACGGTATTCAGCTGGAAATAGCTCATCATCAGGTTGAATATAAAGTCCTGGTTCTACCGTTAAGCACATTCCAGTCCGAAGAATTCCATCTCGATATTGGTCTTCCCGAGCGTGTGCGCAGTCATGTACATCCATCCCCAACATATGACTTACCCCATGCAAGGTCCAGCGCTTATGTAAACCAACCTTCGGATCCATAATCTCAGCCAAACTCATTGTTAAAATCCCCATGTCAATTAACCCTTGCGCCAAAACAGCATGACTTGCTTGGTTAACTGCCAGAAATGGAACTCCATCTTTAACTGCGGCAATCCCGGCTTTTTGCGACCCATAAACCAACATGTATAAAGCCCGTTGCGCTGGTGTGAACTTTCCACTAATTGGCAAAGTTCGAGTTATATCTGCGGTGTAATAAGAGTCAACCTCGACACCTGCATCGACCAACAACAAGTCACCATAATTTATATTTCCATCATTTCGAGTCCAGTGCAAAATACAAGCATGGGAACCAGAGGCGGCGATTGTGTTGTACCCAATATCATTACCCTCAACCCGTGCCCGGCCAAAAAATGCTGATTCAACAACACGTTCTCCGCGCGGAGTATTAATTGCAGTTGGAATCACTCGAATTACATCACTAAATCCGCGATGGGTTGCATCCACCGCTTTTTGCAGCTCTGCAACCTCATATTCATCTTTAATTAAACGAGCAACTGAAACAAAGTTAACCAACTCTTCCGCACGTGCATGGCCTTTAACAGTTGTATCTACAATCTCGTCATATCCATGCAACGCTGCCGCTACCCGGCCTTTTAAAAACTTTTGTAACTCCTCAACTTTGCGTACTTCAATTCCGTAACGCTGGGATGCCTCTTCCGTTGTAAAACGGCGACCAACCCACAGTTCACCATTTTTAGCGTCACGGTAGAAAGCATCGGTATCGCGAGTTGAGCGCGGGTTAATAAATAAAATTGGAGTGTGACCATCTTCATTTGGATCCATTACTAATACTGAATCTGGATTTGCTTCAACACCTTGCACGCCGGAGTAGTAAGCAAATGCACTATGAGGGCGATATTGATAATCGGTGTCATTGCTCCGTTGCTTTGCGCCGCCACTTGGTAACACCAAACGCAAACCTTTGAACGCTGCCGATAATTCAGAACGACGACGCACACAGTGTGCGATTACCTCATCTTGGACTATCCCAATAAGTGGGGTTGGCGCCCATCCTGTTTTCATGAATTCGCCAAACATCTCGGAAGGGGCCACGTCATAGACGCGCTTGGAGCCAGCGGCTAAAGCCTTATCGTCATTATTCATATCCCTAGCCTACAAGAAGGTGAATGTAGGACCAAGGTCCTTTCCTTAAAAAATACTTAGGTTAGGGAACTGAGTGGAACTACAGCGGGACGCTCACAAGTACTTTGGATCTTGATGACTTTTCCTTCATAACCAGAAGTAATGATTGATTCCATAATCTCAAGTATATGAAAGGCAACCTCCCCTAATGCACGGTGTGAGAATCCGCCAGCTAGAGCAATGGACATGTCAGCAAGTCCGATACCACGCCCACCCTCAATATATCCAGCAGTTGGTTCGACAGTCTTCCATTCACGATTTTCGGAAGTTAAAATCTCAACACTTTCTGAAAATTTGTTTGGATCTGGAACCGAGATAGTTCCCGCAGCTCCAAATATTTCGATAGGTGGATTTTTGCTCGCCCAAACACCAATGTAGTCATCATGCAAAACCCAATACTGTTCGGTTGTGAGACGAAAAATCAGATAGACCAACCGTAATCTCATGTTATGCCGCGGCCGGTAACAAATTGACAGTGAAGGGTAGATAGTTATCGGGTTGTTCGCCTACTAGAAGCGATGGTTCCTTAGATGAATGCGTAGCAAACTGGGCACCCGTGAGGTGCATATAATTTGAATTTTCACGTCAAGAATCAATGATTCCTCCATGCCAACCCGCCATACCGGTACCACTTTCAATCGCAGAACGTAGCCCCAAAAATTCTTCCTTTTCAATTTCAGTCATCGTGTTACATTGAACTTTCAAGTCAACGGATTTCATATATTCTAAATCAGCATATATTTTTGATGACTCTTCTATTTTTACTTCAAAGTTATTGGATTCTAAATGAGGTAAGAAATAATTTGTTGCCTCAACAGGTTGGTGTCCATCCCAACCACCACGCACAATCAACGCTTGTTTTTTCATGCCAACTCCTTCGCTGAGATTTGCTCCTTGACAGAGAATAAGTTAACGTTCACAATAGGGATATTGGCGTAGAACTTTTTAGGAGCTAGATAATGATCAAACGTAAAATTGGACCTTGGGAAATTTCGCCTGTCGGCTTGGGTTGTATGCCACTCTCGGGGCTACCCCATTCTCGTCTTGCCATGCTTGATAATCGCGAAGGTGCGATAGGGGTAATTCATAGTGCCCTTGATGCCGGGGTGCAGCTTTTAGACACAGCAGATATTTACGCAGCTTACTGGAACCAATTTGGTCATAATGAAGTTCTTGTAGGTGAGGCTTTTCGAAGTTGGAGCGGGAGCGCAGAGGCCAAGGCCCAGGTAGTTATCGCTACTAAAGGTGGAATAACACGAGGACCAGGTGAAACCTGGGGGCGTGCCGCATCAAGGGATTACTTACTTCGTGCAGCAGAAGCCTCAGCACTTCGGCTTGGCGTAGATCGGATTCAATTGTGGCAGCACCATCGACTTGATCCAACGATTACCTTTGAAGAGCAATTTGAGAATGTTCTAGTTCTCAAAGAACGTGGACTTGTGGAACAAATAGGTGTGAGCAACTTCAACGCTGAGCAGTTAACCAAGGCTGTGGCAATTGCAGGTGGAGGTAAGGTGGGTGGAGTAGTTTCAGTTCAGAATGAACGTAGCCCGCGGTCAAGAAGAGATGAAGATGTCCTAGCGATCTGTGAAAAGAACGACATTGCATTTCTTCCTTGGTCCCCACTTGGTGGCGTGACTCGGGCTAATGAACTTAACGAGGATCAATATTCTGCATTCAAAACAATTGCTGAAAACAAAGGTGTATCGACATTTGCGGTAACTATTGCCTGGCATCTTCATTCTTCTAGTTCGATTATCCCTATACCAGGTGCAACAAAAGTCGAATCAATACTAGATTCACTGAAAGGTGTTGAGGTTTCACTGACTACTGAAGAAATGTCACAACTTGAAGTTTGCCTACCTGAGAACCCAGGGATTCCAGCTGATCTCTTTGCCCAACCCCTCTATCGCGTATTTTGAAGTAAAATTTCGTCATGAGGATCTCAAGAAGTCCATCCATGATTGATGTTGCATCCCACAGCGGAGTTTCACATCAAACTGTTTCACGAGTTTTAAATAACCAACCGAATGTGAGCGAAAAGACACGGATAAAAGTACTGAACGCGATGGACGAGTTAGGTTATCGCCCGAATTTAGCTGCACGAGCATTAGTCACAGGTAAATCAGCAACTATTGGCGTATTAAGCCACGACACAACGCTTTACGGTCCAGCGTCTACATTGCATGCGGTGCAATCTGCGGCACGAGAAAAAAAGTATAAGACATCGATTTTATCGCTCAAAGGACAAGATCAAGAGTCAATTTTTTCTGGAATTCAAGAGTTAATAAGTGATGGCGTTGATGGCATAATAATTATTGCTCCTCAATTGCAAGGGTCCAAGGAGATCAATGAATTAATTGGAAAGTTTCCAGCAGTCTTGGTAGAAGGTGAACCTTCAAAAACTATTCCTTCGGTCAATATAGATCAAATTAACGGCGCGTATGAGATTACCAAACACCTCATTGAATTAGGGCACAAAAAAATTGCCCACATTTCGGGGCCAACAGATTGGTACGAAGCTCAAAAGCGAATCGAAGGTTGGAAATTAGCTTTATCTGAAAAAAAATTAGAACAAAGTTTTTTGTTTGAAGGCGATTGGTCTGCACATTCAGGTTATGAATTTGCGCAAATTATCCTAAAGAATCCTAAAATAAGTGCAATCTTTGCTGCTAATGATGCCATGGCACTCGGAGTAATTAAAGCGATATCTGAAAGTAATCGTAAAACTCCTAGGAATATAAGTGTTGTTGGATTTGATGATGTACCTGAGTCAATGTATTTAACCCCATCACTAACAACCGTACGTCAGGATTTTCATGCTTTAGGAGAGAAAGCTCTGGAATTACTCCTTGAAATAATTGGGGGTCAAAAGCGAAGAACAAGCCTTATGATAAAGCCAGCATTAATTCTGCGAGAGAGCACCGCGATTATGCGTTCAGAGTAACTAGGATTTCGTTTTGGCTTTACTTATGGCACTGGCTCTTACTTATTCTGTAACGTGGGCCATTGCTAGACTGAGTTTTAATTACTTTAAAACTCCTATCCTTCGGTGAAATCGCCGGGCAAGCTCAAAAAAGCTCAAAACTAGATCTGTATAACAGTTGTGTAACTTTCACATTAATCCCTTGACAAGTTAGGCCACGAATGGAACTCTTCCCATGTGAACGTTAACATTATTTCGAGCAGCACGCTGCACAAAAAAGAATCGCATAGCGAAGGGATATTAGATTTGTGAGTCGACGACCTGAATTTGAGAGAACGCTATATGGTGCCGCGTACTACAACGAATATCATCCAATTGAGCGCCTCAACGCTGATTTCGCGGATATGGCAGAAGCCAATTTGACCGTCCTTCGTGTGGGTGAATCAGTTTGGTCTACTTGGGAACCTGAAGATGGGGTTTTCAATATGGATTGGCTTGAACCAATCTTAAATAAAGCCTTGGCGCAAGGAATCTCAGTCATAATTGGGACACCTACATACGCGATGCCAAACTGGTTGAGAATCAAACACCCCGACATTGTTGCAGACCGTAAAACTGGCACTCCAATTCCATATGGGCACAGGCAGAATATGGATTATTCAAACCCAAATTTTCTTAGCTACGCCGATAGAGTCGTGGGGAAAATTGCCGAAAGGTACAAAGATCATCCGGCGGTTATTGGTTGGCAAGTCGATAACGAACCAGGTGTGGAAATATTACACAATATTGGTGTATTTGAAGGTTTTAAAAAAGAACTCGAGAAAAAATTTGGGACAGTAGAAAAATTAAACAAAGCATGGGGACTAGTTTACTGGTCACATACAATTAATTCATGGGATGAATTATGGCTCCCAGATGGAAATACAAATAATGGATATGACCATGAATGGCGTAAGTATCAAGCACAGATAACTGAAAAATTTATTTCCAGACAAGCAACACAACTACGGCAAGTAATACCAGATCATCACTTTATTACCACTTGTATTGCACTGGATCGTCCTGCTCAAGATATTTATACAGTTGCGCGAAATCTTGATGTGGCTGCAATCAACGTCTATTACGCGACCCAAGATGGTTTGAGTCAACCGCAATTAGAAGTAACTGCTGAGAATGAAATCCCTGCACCATTTTGGATAACAGCTACGGGTCCTAGCAATGTTTTTCGCCAGGCCGATCTTGGCTATTCGATCAAGCAAGACAATTTTCTCGTAACAGAAACTAACGCCTCCTTTACGGCGCACGTGAACACAGCAGGAATATTTCCTACATTTCCCGGCCAATTGAAACAAGTAGCGCTTGGTCTAATTTCGCGCGGTGCAAACATGGTTGAGTATTGGCATTGGCATACTCTCCACTATGGAGCAGAAACATATTGGGGTGGGATTTTGGGCCATAATTATCAAAAAGCCCGCACTTACAATTCTTTTAAAGAGATTGCACATTTTTTGTCACTACAAGGTGATTTATTACAGGATTTAAAACCTGAGTCTTCCGTTGCTTTACTATTTTCCAGCGAAAGTAATTGGGGTCTTGAGTTTCAACCCGCTCTTCGTAAGAAAATTAATGGTTTCAATCCAGGTGATCCAAATACTTATCAGCGATTTTTCCGTTCATTTTATGATTTATTTTTTGATGCTGGCCTGGGCGTAAATATAGTCGCACCAAATCAATTGAAAGATGTTGACCAATTTGTTGCTAAATTTCCAATTTTTTGTATCCCTGCTTACTATTTTGCTGATGACGAGATTCTAACGTTCGCTAAGGAATACGCGGAAAAAGGAGGCAATTTAGTTTTAGGACCACGTACCGGGTATGGAACGACGGATGGAACCGTAAGAACTTCGGTAGCACCAGGGTTATTGAGGGAGGCGGCCGGCGTTTTTTATGATGAGTTCACTAATCTAAGTAAAAAAATACAAGTTGTTGGTTCGGGGGAGTCAAAAATTAACGGGACCGCATATGGATGGGCAGATTTGCTAATAACTGAAGGTGCTGAGGTTGTAGCTAATTATATTGATCCATTCCTTTCGAATTATGCTGCAGTGACGACAAATTCTTTCGGGAATGGAAGTGTCTCCATGATTGGTACGGCGCCAAATCAAGATCTAGGTAAGTCACTCGGTGAGTGGTTTGCTAGAAAAATAAAATTTAGCTCACCAATCGAATCCACTTCAGAATCAATAACAATTTCCTCGGCGTTTACAAAAAACAATAAAAAAGTAAATTTCATTTTTAACTGGAGTTGGGATGATAAAGAAGTTAGGATCAAAAATAAATCTTCTGACTTAGAAACTGGTGAAGAAGTCGAACAAAATAGTGTTGTCCGGATCGAACCATGGGGCACAAGGGTGCTAATCGAAGAGCGACAACAAACTGACAAAGGAAATGAGGAAAATAAATGAAAAAAAACCGTAAAAAAGTTATAGGAATAATCGCAAGTATTGCGCTTATTTTTACAACAATTGTCGCCAATTCGACGCCTGCAAATGCTGCAGCCCGTCTAAGTGATGCTCGAATCACTGCAGCGATGAATACACCAACTAATTTGACTTTTTGGACCTGGGTTCCAGGAATAGAAAAGCAAATTAAGCTTTTTCAAGCCAAGTACCCAAAAATAAAAGTAACTGCAGTTAATGTCGGTCAAGGGGGACCTCACTACCAAAAGCTTCGTACTGGAGCGACCTCGGGGAGTGGACTACCTGACCTGGCACAAGTCGAATTTCAATATATTCCGACCTTCAATCAGATTGGCTTGCTTAAAGACCTGTCACCATATGTCAGTAAAGAGTTCAAAAGTAAATTCCCAGATTGGATTCTTGCTCAGGTTTCTGGTTCCAAAAGAGAGATCTTAGCTGTCCCTCAAGATTCAGGACCAATGGGAATGCTTTACCGTGCAGATATTTTTACAAAATACAATATTGATGTTCCAACCACTTGGGCCGAATTTGCAGCAGCAGCAAAGAAGTTGCGCGCGGCAGATCCTAAAGTTTATCTAACCAACTTTGCGCCAAATGAGGCAGGGAATTTCCAGGGTCTTGCATGGCAGGCCGGTGCTCGGCCTGTTATAAAGAAAGGTCCAACAACTTTGCAGCTTCGACTAAATGATGCAAACGCAGTAAAGGTGTCAAGCTATTGGGCTAATCTTGTAAAATCTGGGGACATTTCAGCGGATCCAGCATGGAATAATGATTGGTATGCTGGCTTCAACACTGGAAAGTATGCGACTTGGCTAACTGCAGCCTGGGGACCATTATTTCTCGCTGGTAGTGCTAAAGACACTTCGGGTAAATGGCGTGCTGCACCGCTACCACAGTGGAAAGCCGGAGAAAACATTTCTGGCAACTGGGGCGGTTCTACTACTGCCGTAATGTCAACCTCCAAGAATCCTATTGCTGCTGCTGTTTTTGCAGAATTCATTAACACTTCAGAAGAATCGGCTCTTGCTCTGGCATTAGAACCGCAATTTCTGTTCCCAGCAACAAAGGCAACCGCGTCGGACCCACGATTTACCTCCGCAAAGTCAGTTTTCTTTGGCGGGCAACAAGTTAATAAACTATTTGGTGAAATCAATAACACTGTAGCTAAAGATTTTCAATGGAGTCCATTCCAAGATCAAATTTATACCGAGTGGGCAGTTGTTGGAAAAGCGATAGCAGAAAAGACGGATGTGTTGGTAGCATTAAATACTTTCCAAGCTAATGTCGTGAAATATGCAAAAGATCAAGGATTTACCGTAAGAAAATAATCTAGAAAAGGGGAGCCTTTACCGGCTCCCCTTTTTAATCTTAAGGAGAAGATCTTAAAGTACGATGAAAAGTGTAATTAGACGAAAAGAAAATGTTGGCTTGTTCTTTGTTGTGCCATTTGTAGTGATTTTCTTTTTGCTTTTTATTGTGCCACTTCTTTATTCTGGGTACTTAAGTACTTGGAAGCAAACCCTAGTTGGTGGCAATACTTTTATAGGTCTAGATAATTATGCAAGAGCCCTGCAAGATCCTAAATTCATCATCGGTAGTGTACGTGTAGCTCTGTTCTTTATAATTCAAGTCCCCATAATGTTGGCGTTAGCTATCACTCTAGCTCTGATTATTGATAGTGGAAAGCTTAAAGGCGCAAAGTTCTATCGGATTCTGATATTTATTCCGTTTGCAGTCCCGGCGGTAGTTGGGTCAATGATTTGGGGATATCTGTACGGACCTAATTTTGGTTTGCTAAATCAAATTGTGCAATTGTTCTCTCCCACCAAAGTATATTTTCTCGATTCAACACTTGCGCTCTTTTCCATAGCAAATATAGTTACCTGGGAATTTGCAGGTTACAACATGGTTATCCTTTATGCTGCCTTAAAAGGTCTCTCTAGAGAACTTTATGAAGCGGCTCAGGTAGATGGTGCTGGTCCAGTAAGGCTTGCCCTAAGCATAAAGTTACCCCAGTTGAAACCGGCAATAATTCTTACACTAATATTTTCCGTTATAGGAAGCTTTCAATTATTTACTGAACCTGTAAATCTAATGAGCCAAGCCCCTACGGTCATAGATTCGTCATACACGCCAAATATTTATGCTTACACTTTAGCATTCGTATCACAAGATATAAATTATGCTGCTGCAATTTCTTTCCTTTTAGGCTTTATTATTTTTTGTGTTTCAGCTATCGTGGCATTTTTTAGTACAAGGAACAGTAAATGATAAAAAAACAAAATAAGACAATAACTAAACATTTCAACAAAAAAAGTAATTTTTTAACAATTATTATGCTTTGTTTAGCGGGTTATTTTATTATTCCCCTGATTTGGTTAGTAATCTCAAGCACAAAAGAAACTACTGGTCTATATACAAGTTTTGGTCTTTGGTTTACCGAACCATTTGTTTTTATAGATAATCTTAAAGCTGTTTTCCAATTAGATAATGGAATTTTTCTAACTTGGATGCGAAATTCATTTGTTTATTCCTTTTGTGGTGCTATGGGTGCTGCGATTGTCTCGACAATAACAGGATACGGATTTGCAAAATATCGTTTTCCCGGCAACAAACTATTATTTACAATTACTCTTTCTTCGATAATGGTTCCCTCCACTGCGTTGGCTATTCCAACCTATCTTCTTTTTGCAAAGTTACAACTCGTCAATACCATATGGGCGATTATTCTTCCATCTCTGGTTAGTCCGCTCGGTGTATATTTAATGAAGGTTTACTCTGAAACTGCTATCCCACAAACTCTGATAGAGGCTGCAAGAATTGATGGCGCATCAGAATTTCGAATTTTTCGGGATATTTCATTTAGGCTACTCGTACCCGGGTTTGTGACAGTTCTTCTATTATCAATTGTTGGTGTATGGAATAACTATCTACTTCCACTAATCATGCTGAGTAAAACCGAATTACAGCCTATAACTGTAGGACTCGCAATTTGGAATGGACGAGCAAATGGAGGCGGAGGTGGATCTGATGGCAGTCTTCAAGTAGTTCTAATAACAGCTTCATTAGTTTCGATTATTCCATTACTGTTTGCATTTCTTCTTTTACAGAGATATTGGGAGAATGGTTTGTCTGCTGGTGCGGTGAAGGAGTAGTTATTCATGGTAAAAATGGACCGAGTTGGAGACTATATTGAAATCAAAAATTATTGTAGATCGCCACTTTGAAATTTCAGAGATTGATCCACGAGTTTATGGATCTTTTGCTGAGCATATGGGACGTTGCATCTATGGAGGAATTTATGAACCCGGATCTCCATATTCCGACGAAAACGGTTTTCGCAAAGATGTTATAGAACTGGTAAAGGAGCTTGGTGTCACGATGGTTAGATATCCGGGTGGGAACTTTCTATCCGGATATGACTGGAAGGATGGAGTTGGGCCAAAATCTGAACGTCCAGCTCGTTTAGATTTAGCCTGGCATGGTCTTGAGACAAATCAATTTGGTCTTGATGAGTTTATGTTGTGGTCAGATAAAACCGATATTGAACCGATGATGGCTGTGAACTTGGGTACAAACGGACTCAAGGAAGCACTAGATCTTATTGAGTACACAAATGTTGATGCGCCTTCAAAATGGGCTCAATATCGTGTAGCTAACGGCCGTAAAGCGCCATACGACATCAAGGTTTGGTGTCTTGGAAATGAAATGGATGGTCCTTGGCAGCTCGGTCATAAAGATGCAAAGGAGTATGCCAAGGTAGCAGCAGATGTCGCTCGCGGTATGCGTCAGATTGGCGAAGATTTGCAACTTGTAGTTTGTGGAAGTTCGAATCGTTCAATGCCAACTTTTGGTGATTGGGAACAGACGGTGCTTGAAAATACTTATGAACTTGTTGACCATATCTCACTTCACACTTATTACGAAGATCTTGGTGATACTCAAGAATTTATGATTATCTCAACTGATTTAGATTATATGATCAACGAAGTTTGCAATGTGGCTGATGCCGTAAAGGCAAAAAATCGAAGCGATAAGACAATTACTCTCTCACTCGATGAATGGAACGTTTGGAATCTTTCTAAGTTTCAGGCAATGGAACGGCCAAAAGAGTGGTTGCCTGAACAGCGAGTCATAGAGGATGAGTACACATTTAAAGATGCAGTAGTTCTAGGCAATTTATTGATAAGTATTCTTCGTAGAAGTGATCGCGTGAAGATGGCATGCATAGCTCAATTGGTCAATGTAATTGCACCAATACGTGCCGAAGCAGATCAACCAGCTTGGCGTCAGACAACTTTCTTCCCATTCGCATATACATCGAGATTTGGTCGTGGTAAAACACTAGTTACACGTGTTGATTCGCCAGCTATCAAGTCAGTGCGCTTTGGTAATGTTCAGTCAATTGATGCAATCACTACATTTGATGAAAAGAGCAATCAATTGGCAGTTTTTGCAGTCAACCGCTCACTGACAGAAACTCTTGAGACTTCAATTCTTCTCTCTGGTTTTAGAAATGTGAAACTACTCGATCAAGTTACTATGGCAAGTAATGACCTAATGGCAACCAATAATGCAAAGCATCCAAGTAAGGTGGAGCCTTCATTCGAAAAATCAGCCTCAGTAGAGGGAAATATTGCATCAGTTAAGTTAGCTCCTGCCTCTTGGCAAGTGTTAAATTTCGCTGTAGAGCCAACCGAGTAAAGAGTCTAAAAACCTATGTCTTCACATGATAAATATGTAATAGGAGTCGATTACGGCACTCTTTCGGGACGCTCACTTCTCGTGCGAGTTTCAGATGGGTTAGAGATATCTAGCGCTGTACACGAGTACAAACATGCCGTCCTTGAGCAGACATTGCCTGGTGGAGCGGTAAAACTCCCACCAGACTGGGCTTTACAGGTTCCTCAAGATTATCGTGACGTCCTTTCAATGACTATCCCAGCAGTTTTGAAATCAAGCGGTATTTCGGCAGATGATGTCATAGGAATTGCAACTGATTTTACTGCTTGCACGATGATTCCAGTAAAAGCAGACGGAACTCCAATTAATGAAATCTCTGGATTCGAGAATCGCCCACATGCTTACGTGAAATTATGGAAGCACCATGCTGCGCAGAATCAAGCTGATCGAATAACAGAGCTTGCGCATTTAAGAAAAGAACCGTGGATAGACCGGTACGGCGGAAAGATCTCATCTGAATGGGCATTTGCAAAAGGCTTACAAATTCTTGAAGAAGATCCAGAGATATATCAAACTATGGACCATTTTGTAGAGGCAGCTGATTGGATCATTTGGGTGCTAACGGGGAGCTACACAAAGAATATTTGTACAGCCGGTTACAAAGAAATTTATCAAGATGGGGTTTACCCAAATCAAGATTATTTAGCCGCATTGAATCCAAAATTTATAGATTTTGTAGATCGATTGATTAAATATCCGCTTGCACAATTGGGGGATAAGGCTGGAGTTCTTAGTTCTGAAGCTGCAAAGTTGACGGGGCTAAATCAAGGGATAGCAGTTGCGGTTGGAAATGTTGATGCACATGTGACCGCCGCTGCAGCTAATGCAGTGAACTCAGGTCAAATGGTTGCCATCATGGGTACATCAACATGTCACGTTATGGTTTCAGATCACTTAGCTGTTGTGCCTGGTATGTGTGGAGTTGTTGAGGGTGGAATTGTTCCTGGGAAACTCGGTTACGAAGCCGGACAATCTGGAGTTGGTGATATTTTTAGTTGGTTTGCGAATAATTTCTCTTCTTCTAAATATGAAAGTTTGGCGAAGAAAGCTGGATTAAATATTCACGATTATCTGTCAGATCTTGCAAACAAAACCCCCGTTGGCTCCCATGGATTAGTTGCCCTCGATTGGGAGAGCGGTAACAGATCAACACTTGTCGACCATCATCTCTCAGGTTTAATCATAGGAATGACTCTTGCAACTAAACCTGAAGATATCTACCAGGCACTCGTAGAATCTACCGCATTTGGTGCCCGAAAGATTGTGGAAACTTTTGATAAGAGTGGTGTACCAGTTATTGATTTTATTGCTGCCGGCGGTCTAATTAAAAATAGCTTTGTTATGCAGATTTATGCAGATGTATTAAATCGACCAATCCATGTAATCAATTCTGAGCAAGGCCCAGCTTTGGGCTCGGCCATTCACGCCGCCGTTGCGGCGGGTTCTTACGATAATATTCAGGCAGCGGCACATGTAATGGGTCGATTAAAACGCGATGCCTTTACTCCACGCAAACATGAATCTATGGTCTATGACGAACTCTACAAACATTATGAGAAACTTTATGATGCTTTTGGAGAAGGCACCACTATGCATTCATTGCGAAGTATTCGCGATAGAGCATTAAAGGAGGGTAAATGAAAGCATCAGCAGAAGTGCGCCGTGAGATTTGCGATCTAAATATTGATTTGCAACGATTTAACTTAGTTCAATGGACCTCCGGGAATGTATCTCAACGGCTTGAAGATGGAAATAGTTTTATTATTAAGCCAAGTGGAGTCAAGTATGAAGATTTAAAACCAGAACAAATGGTGGTGTGTGATCTTGATGGAAATACCCTAGAAGGAAATCTTGATCCATCTAGTGATACCCAAGCTCATGCTTATGTGTACAAACACCTTTCAAACATCAATGGAGTTGTCCACACACACTCAAACTATGCGAGTGCTTGGGCGGCAGCGCATTTGGAAATTCCGTGTGTACTTACCGCAATGGCCGATGAATTTGGTGGAGATATTCCGGTAGGGCCATTTGCATTGATAGGTAATGACGACATTGGAAAAGGTATCGTTGAAACACTTTCAAAAAGTAGATCTTCAGCTGTGATTATGAAAAATCATGGCGTTTTTACAATTGGAAAATCTGCTCGTGCTGCAGTCAAAGCGGCAGTAATGTGTGAAGATGCCGCAAAAACCGTATGGATTGCTAAAACTTTGGGACCGATTCAGAGAATTTCACAGCCTGACATAGACCGTTTGTATGACAGGTATCAGAACGTTTACGGCCAAACAAATGGAGAAAAACAATGACACTTACAACCTCAAAGTCAGCTGAAATATGGTTCTTAACGGGCAGTCAATCACTTTATGGTCCAGAAACTCTTCAAACTGTTGCCGAACAATCGAAGATAGTCGCTGATCTGATTGATAAGAATCCCAGCACACCACTCAAGATTGTATGGAAACCTATTTTATTAGACCCTGACGAAATTCGCCGCGTCTGCCTTGAGGCATCCAGTAACGATAATTGTTTTGGCGTTATCACCTGGATGCATACTTTCTCTCCAGCAAAAATGTGGATTGCAGGTCTAACAGCTTTGCAGAAGCCACTATTGCACTTTCATACCCAGGCAAATTCTTCGCTACCGTGGGATTCACTCGATATGGATTTTATGAATTTGAATCAAGCAGCTCACGGTGATCGCGAATACGGTCACATTCACGCAAGACTCAACAATCCCCGTAAAATTGTCGTCGGCCATGCAAGCGATCCACAAGCAATCTCACGAATTGCAGACTGGATTCGAGCAACTATTGGCTGGCATTCGTCACAACATCTCAAGATGGCAAGATTTGGCGACAATATGAGAAGCGTTGCTGTAACTGACGGAGATAAGACCAGCGCTCAAATGCGATTTGGGATGTCCATTGAAGCATATGGTGTCAATACATTGGTTGAAGCAGTGAATTCTGCATCGTTAAGGGATGTTGATTCTATTGTCGACGAATACGAATCAATGTATGAGGTAGTCTCAGAGCTTCGCAAAGGTGGGGTACGTCATGAATCCTTACGGTATGCGGCACAAATAGAAGCTGGGCTTAGCAATTTTCTAAAGGTTGGTGGGTTTACCGCATTTACAACAAACTTCGAAGACCTTGGTGGCTTGAAGCAATTACCTGGACTAGCAGTGCAGAGAATGATGGCTACAGGCTATGGCTTTGGTGGTGAAGGCGACTGGAAAACTTCAGCACTTCTTCGAATCATCAAGAGTATGGATGTTGGCCTACAAGGTGGCACATCTTTTATGGAGGATTACACCTACCATTTTGGACCAGGTGAAGCGAAAGTCCTTGGCGCCCACATGCTTGAAGTTTGTCCAACAATTACTACAGCAACGCCACAGCTTGAAATTCATCCACTTGGAATTGGAGATCGCGAAGATCCAGTTCGTATGGTCTTTACGGCCACCCCAGCCATGGGCAGAGTCGTAAGTTTAATGGATATGGGAGATCGATTCAGAATCGTTTTAAATGAAGTAGAAGTTGTGAATGCGGATGCCCCCCTCCCCAAACTTCCAGTTGCTCGCGCTATTTGGAAACCAGCGCCATCCTTGCCAGTTTCAGCCGAGTGTTGGATCAATGCCGGCGGTTCGCACCACACCGTACTTACTACTGCCGTCTCACGTGAAACTCTCGATGATTTCGCACGTATTGCAGGCGTGGAACTTCTATCAATTGATAGCGAAACTACTAGCCGCAGTTTTGAACGTGAACTCAAATGGAATAGTGCATACTTCAAACTGTCATCAAAAATTTAAAGTATGTCGCAGTTAATTGCATGGCGGTAATAGCTCAGAATAAAGGCTCCAATTGCCCACCCAACCCATTTCATGCAGCAGTAACAAGTTTTGGACAGTATGAAATTGTAAATACTTTTGACCTGAAAATAAAACCAACTTTCAACGTCGCGCACGTAGTTTATCCAAGCTTGCCTCGAGAAACATTCCTAAACTATCTGGATGAGGTAAGCAAGTTTGACCCCAATTCAAAATTCTCAAATGCTTTTACGGACTCACTTTTTGGCCGATAAGCCTGTTGCTTTAGCCCATGCTTCAATCCCTGTTGAAATTATTGCACCTTTAGCAACAGATTCATCGATTGCAAGTGAAATCAAATGATCTTGGCAAGCCTGGGCAAGTGGATAAGGTGCTGCACCTTCTTCTTTAACCCAGTCCGCCATTTCTATCATCATGGTAGCGATAGCGATTTCTTCATCCATTAAGCGCAGACCAAAAAAAGGATTTCGATACACGACCGCTCCGTCGAAAGAAACGTGTTCGGTGTCATGACCATCAAGATTTAAGTCGTGACCTACTTGGTATCTATTAAATTGAGATTTAGTTATTGCAGTGGGTTCCGCCAGCCGGATGCATTCATTATCAACGATTTCACCTTTAATGCCACGAACAACGATGCGTCGATGGCGTAACTGGTTATGCCATTGATTATCGGTGAAGTCGTAAAGGCCAGATTTATTATCGCCAAAATCGATTGTTGCCAATACCGTAAGAGCAGTTTTTGGAGTGAGATCTTCGTTCCAGGAATCTCGTCTCAGCGGGTCAATCAGCGGCGCCGCAAAGCTAGTGCTTTGAACTTGGGCCGGCCCAAAACCAGCGTGTAAAAAGGTCCGCATCATCGAAACTGCGTGATACCCGTGCGTCGATGAGATTTGGACTGATGTCACCTGACCTATTTCACCCCGATCGGTCACCGTTAATCGAGCTGCGTGCATTGGTAGGCGCATATATTGTTCGGCAACCTGCACTAGACTTTTTTCGCCGACCACTTCCCACAACTTGCGCAGCGCTGCTAGATCCATCGCTGGCGGCGTTTCGGAAAGTACCGGAACCCCGGCAGCAACTAATTGGCCAAGAATCTCTGGAGTAGCAGTTGCCGTAACTGCACTGACTACAAAATCAGGTTTCTGGTGCGCCAGCAATTCGATGACCGAAGAGTAACTCGTCACCGGAAAATTGGCCGCCCTTGTTGGATCGCGTACCACCCAACCAACGACTTCAAAGCGATCGGGCATCAGAAAGGCCAACCGTAAAAAGAATTCAGCTCGCCAACCCGCGCCAACAATGGCGATTTTGGTTTGAGTCATACCTGTTGGATATTTCGCCGCTGTGCTTTAACTACTCTTCCACTCACGGCAATAGCCTAAACCCGAAGTTTGAATTAGTTACCGTAGGTAGTATGGGGTTATGAATCAACCAGATCCAGCCCGCGGAAAAGAAGTGTTTGACCTCGATCGAGCTCATGTTTTTCACTCTTGGTCAGCCCAAGGACAGATTTCCCCGCTGCCAGTGCAGAGCGGGAAAGGCTCTTACTTCTGGGATTTCGATGGCAATAAGTATTTGGACTTCTCATCACAGCTCGTTTTCACAAACATCGGATTCCAACATCCGAAAGTGGTGCAAGCGATTCAAGATCAGGCGGAGTTGCTGACAGCGGTTGCGCCGCAGCACGCAAATGAAGCGCGCGGCAGAGCGGCTAAGCTAATTACTGATAGAACTGAATCACATCTAAACAAGGTCTTTTTCACTAATGGCGGCGCAGATGGTGTGGAAAATGCAATTCGCATGGCACGGGTACATACGGGTCGTCATAAAATTTTTTCCTTCTATCGCTCCTACCACGGCAACACCACCTCTGCGATTGCAGCAACCGGCGATCCACGCCGTTGGCCAAATGAATTTGCCTTTGGCCATGTGCATTTCTTTGGTCCATATCTTTACCGCACCGCATTTTGGGCCAAGAGCGAAGAAGAGGAATGTGCGCGCGCCCTTGAACATTTAGAAGAGGTAATTAAATTTGAAGGCCCAAATACAATTGCTGCGATTCTTATTGAATCGGTGGTTGGAACCGCGGGCGTACTTATTCCACCTATTGGGTATTTGGAAGGCGTTCGTGCGCTGTGTGATAAGTACGGAATTATGTGGATTGCTGATGAAGTAATGTCGGGCTTTGGCCGCACTGGCAAATGGTTTGCCTACCAACACTCGTCCGCAGCACCTGACTTGATTGTCTTTGCAAAGGGCGTGAACTCTGGATATGTACCACTTGGTGGAGTCATCATCGCTGATGCAATCGCAGCCACATTTGATCAAAGAGTATTTCCGGGTGGACTTACCTACTCTGGCCATCCACTGGCCTGCGCGGCCGCCGTTGCCACCCTTGAAGTAATGGCGGAGGAACAAATGGTTGAACATGCGCACGAATTAGGTGAGCAGGTTATTGGTCCAGCACTTCGTGAATTAGCTAATAAACACAAAGTAATTGGAGAGGTTCGAGGCGTTGGAGTCTTCTGGGCACTGGACTTGGTAAGTGATCGCACAACTCGCGAGCCATTAGCGCCGTACGGTGCATCAAGTCCGGCGATGAATGAGCTGATTGCTGCCACTAAGAAATTAGGTGTTTTCCCATTCGCGAACTTCAATCGAATGCATGTTGTTCCACCTTGCAATATTTCTAAGGAAGATGTACTCGCCGGAATTGCCATTTTGGATCAAGCTTTCGCCACAATTTCCCATCACTACACCGGAGTAGATGCATGAGAATTACCTATTTAATTTTGATTTAGTAAGCAAATAATGATCAATAAATATCCTTCAATTTTTGAAAAGGCGAGGTGTAGAACTGGGGAAGAACGAAATCGCAGAAAAGTTTGCTGGTTATTTAGCAGCCAACCCGGACAAATCTAGGATTTAATAGCGATATGCATTCAACCATCCAGACCGACGCGGGAATTGACGGATTGACCACCCAATCAATAATCCGGGTACGCCAGTTAATGGATGAAGCAGAGAGCGCTCGCGATCAACACGAAAAAGCTAGTCGCAAACGGATCGCTCGACTAATGCGCGATCCCTCAGCAATTGAAGCAACAATCACAATGACTGATGAAGTCATGCGAATCACAGCGGATAAGCCAGCCTCACGTATTTTTCGCAGAGCAGCGCACCAGGCATCAATTAAAGGCTTTGGTCCAATTGATGGAATCGGATTAAAAATACTTGGTCTAATCTCATATGTACTTCCAAACACGGCAATAAAGATTGTGCACCAACGCGTCCGTACACTTTCGAGAGATCTAATTCTAACTTCGGAAAGAGAAAAACTTGCAAAACATTTGGCAGCGCGTAAAGAAATCGGTATTTCCTTAAACATCAACGTCTTAGGAGAAGCAGTATTGGGAGATCACGAAGCCTCACTTCGATTTGATGCAATCCTGGAAATGATGAGTAGAGAGGAAGTCAACTACGTCTCGGTAAAACTTTCATCCATCGTTGCACAATTAGCAATAATTGATTTTGATGGATCGGTAAATCGTGTTTCAGAAAAAATGCGAGTGCTATTTCGGGCAGCGCAAAAAAATGGATGTTTTGTTAATTTAGATATGGAAGAGTATCGGGACCTGCCGATAACGGTTGCGGCATTTAAGAAAGTGTTATCGGAAGTTGAGTTTGCATCGTTCAACGCCGGCATTGTTTTGCAGGCATATCTTCCTGAATGCCACAGTTTTTTCGCAGATTTAGTGCAGTGGTCACAGTCAAGATTTGCCAAAACTGGTGCCAGCATCAAAGTTCGTTTGGTGAAAGGGGCAAACCTAGCCATGGAACGGGCTGAAGCAGAACTTCATGGCTGGAACTCTGCGCCATATCGCTCTAAGTCAGATGTTGACGCCTCCTATGCGCGCTTACTTGATACCGCGCTTCGCCCCCAACATTCCAAAGCTGTGCGAATTGGGATCGCTTCTCACAATCTATTTCACCTTACCTGGGCGCTAGAAATTGGGAAATCGCGTGGCATTCTTGATCACATAGATATTGAAATGTTGGAAGGAATGGCCAATGCCGAAGCGCTGGCTATTACTCGATCCGGCCAACCAGTTTTATTGTATGCACCAGTAACAGGTAGCGATGATTTCGCAGCTGCTGTTGCATATTTGGTAAGACGTCTGGATGAAAATACATCGGATGAGAATTACTTGAAGGCAGCCTTTGACATTTCCAAAAATCCAACTCAGTTTGCCGAACAACAGGCGCGATTTTTGAATTCAGTACAGGAGCGCCACTCCATCACAACCTCTTCACTTCGCCATGTCGCACCAGCTGCGCATCTTCCACTTCAATTCTTTAATGAACCAAATGTCGACCCAACCGATTCAAAATTTATCGCGGCAATCTCGCAAGCATTTACCGCTATCCGCCATGAAAAGGATGTGAAATTTCCACTTGTCATAGGTGGTATTGAGAAGTTCACCAGTAGCGAAGAAGAAGGCGCTGATCCATCTGACAACAACAAAGTTTGGTATCACTATTGCGTAGGTGATACCAAAGATGTCGACACCGCAATCCAGTCTGCAAAATCTGCGCAAGCTGGATGGAACAAATTGACCGTGACAGAGCGCGCGACAATTTTGTTCAAAGCCGCCGCGGTCATGCAATCAAATATGGCAACGACTATCGCGATCATGGCGCGCGATGCTGGAAAAACGGTTGCTGAAGCCGACCCAGAGGTAAGTGAAGCCATCGATTTCGCGCGTTTCTATGCAGCCAACGCCCAAAATTTTGATAATTCAACTCCACTTGGCACAATCCTTATTGTTCCAACCTGGAATTTCCCATATGCAATTCCAATGGGAGGAATCTGTGCGGCACTAGCTGCCGGCAATGCCGTAATTTTGAAACCAGCCCCAGAAACGGTCGCGACTGCCTGGGAGATTGTTTCTCACTTGTGGGCAGGAGGGGTTCCAAGAGATGTATTGCAATTTTTACCTATGCTAGATGATGAGAGCGGAAAATATCTAGTCTCGCACCCAGAAATTAACGGAGTAATTCTGACTGGATCATTTGCTACCGCCGCCTTATTTACTTCCTGGCGGCCCGAAATGAACTTGCTGGCGGAAACCAGCGGTAAAAACGCAATACTAATTAGCGCATGCGCTGACATTGATGCAGCGGTAAAGGATCTCGTGCAATCAGCTTTCGGGCACGCTGGACAGAAATGTTCTGCGGCATCGGTAGCGATTGTTGATACCCATGTTTATAACAACCCTGCCTTTAAACGCCAACTTAAGGATGCGGTCGAATCTCTTTTTGTTGGCGCGGGTTGGGACTTATCAACAACAGTTGGCCCAATAATTAGACAATCTGAAGGTGCACTAACTCGTGCGCTCACTCAACTAGATGCCGGCGAATCGTGGCTAGTAGAACCTAAACAATTAGATATTGCCGGATTGCAATGGCGACCTGGGGTGAAGATTGGCGTAAAGGCGGGTTCTTGGTCGCATCACAACGAATGGTTTGGTCCCGTACTGGCAGTAATTGAGGCGCCAAATTTTGAAACCGCGATTGCTTGGCAAAATGAAACCGAGTTCGGATTAACCGCTGGAATTCAATCCTTAGATGAAACTGAATGTGAACATTGGATCCATAGCGTTGAAGCCGGAAACCTGTATGTCAACCGTGGAATCACTGGTGCAATTGTTAATCGGCAACCCTTTGGTGGATGGAAGAAATCTTCGGTTGGTCCGAATGCAAAAGCTGGTGGATTAAATTATTTAAACACGTTACGTAATTGGCCAGGTGTAGTCGATGTTGAAGCCGCAATTATCAGCGCTAAATCATGGTGGATCGCAATTGGATCGCAATCCATAGATAGATCTAACCTAATAGTTGAAAAAAATTATCAACGCTATCGTCGCTACGCGAAACCAATCCTTGTTGTTATAGATGAAGCAACACCGCAATCAGAAATTACTTTGCTGCAACAAATCACCGAACTTGTAGGTGCTCGAATTGAAATTACAAACTCAATTAAAAAAATAAATGGTGACTACGCTCGAGTGCGATGGTTAGCCGCTTCTTTGGCACCTACGCTTGAACTATTGAGGGAAGGAATATCGGTAGACCTTCGTCCAATTGCTCAACGTGGTGATATCGAAGCTCCGCGTTGGTTACAAGAACAATCAGTTGCAATTACGCACCATAGATATGGAAATACAAATGGTGGCCCAAAGCCAATATGTCCTGGGTTAGTTGCGCTTTAAAGGCGCGAACTCAATAACGAAGTAGAGATTTATCGGCAAAGAGCGTTAAACTACTTTAGTACTTGGAGACGTCGCATAGCCCGGTCGAGTGCGCCTCACTGCTAACGAGGTAAGGGGTTAAACCCTTCAGGAGTTCAAATCTCCTCGTCTCCGCACATATTTTCGTAATTGCCTCACACATTCGCAAAATTTCGGAGTGCGCACAAATTGATTTTTCTTGAAGCAGCATTGAATTCTCATTAAGATTATATTGATGTAATGTTCAAAGTCGAATCTTTGTTTTATTACGACTGAAAGGTAAAGCGGTGATTGTCGGTATTCCCAAAGAGGTCAAGAACAATGAATTTCGAGCTGCAGCAACACCATCTGGCGTGCATAAATTTACGAGAGCTGGTCATGTTGTAATTTGTGAATCCGGAGCAGGCCTTGGCTCGGGTATTTCAGATGCAGATTATGTATCTGCTGCTGCAAAGATTGTAAATAGTGCGGATGAAGTTTGGGTAACTGCAGATTTAATTTTAAAAGTAAAGAACTCATAGCCATTGAATACTCTAGAATGCTGAAAAATAAAAATTATTCGGTACTAATTTTACCCGATAAGTTCAAAGGCACTATGTCTGCGCAGAATGTCGCGAAAATAATTGAAGTCACTTTAAGAGAAATATTTCCCTTGTTCAAAATAGAATCAATTCCATTAGCAGATGGCGGCGATGGCTCATTGGAAATTGTTTTAAAGGAAGAATATGAGACAGTTTTTATAAGATGTCAAAACGCACTAGGAGTATCTGAGAACTCTAAGTTCGGGATGAAGGAGAATGAAGCATTTATAGAGCTTGCATCTATATGTGGAATAGCTGGAGTTCCTAAGGAAAAAATAAATCCTTTTGATTCAAGTACTTTTGGATTAGGAGAGGCGATGCTAGCGGCAATAGATCGTGGCGCAAAAAAAATAATTATTGCGATCGGCGGAAGTGCAAGCATTGATGGGGGTTTTGGTCTCTTATCGGCGTTTGGTGCTAAAGGTTTTGACTCTAAAGGGGATCTCGTTCCCCCAACCCTCAGAGGACTGCACACCATAGAAAGGCTAGATTTGAGTTCTATTATGCACCTTAAGGATGAAGTCCAAATTCAAGTACTCGCTGATGTTGAAAATCCGTTGATTGGGGAAAATGGATCTGTAAATGTCTTTGGTAAACAAAAAGGATTGAGAACATCGGAAATGAATAACTCCGAAGATGCCATGATCAAATGGGCAGAACTAATTAAAGGAGAGTCAGACAAAGACTGTTCTTTGATTCCCGGAAGTGGCGCAGCGGGCGGAACAGCGTTTGCCCTTATGAGCATATTTGAAACTGAATTGATAGCGGGTGCAAGTTGGTTCATGAAGAAATTTGAGATCGAAGAAAAAATCAAAAAAGCAGATCTTGTAATAACGGCCGAAGGCAGGTTTGACGAACAGTCATTTATGGGAAAAATAACTGGAGAATTGATTAAGCTTTCTCAATTTCATGGAGTAAGAAGTGCGCTCATCGCAGGTGAAATCGATTTTTTCGCAAACTTTCCAGATTATTTGATCTATCAATCAACCGCCAAATTAGCAGGTAATAGTGAGAGATCAAAACAATTTTCAGAATTTTGGGTAGGTGAGTCGGTTAAAGAGTTATCAAAAATGATTTAAGTAGATAGCCGATGTGGGAGAGCAGGGTACAAGGAATGGACTTACAGCCCGGTCGAGTGCGCCTCACTGCTGACGAGGTAGGGGTTAAACCCTTCAGGAGTTCAAATCTCCTCGTCTCCGCTCAATTTCGTTAACGAAAAGCGAGACTATTCAAAGAGCCGATAACCGACTCCACGGACTGCATGAATTGCGCGCGGACCACCCGCAGACTTAATTTTTGTTCGTAAGCGAGATGCGTGCGTATCCAGTAAGGAATCACTTGAATAGAGCGCTGAACCGCCGATGGCTTCAATTACCTGTTCGCGGGTATGAACATGTTTTGGTTTGGTCATTAGCAATTCGAGAAAATCAAATTCGGTTCGCGTAAGGGGTACCGGAACTCCTTCAATTGTGAACTCACGGTTATTTATATCAAGCCCTAAACTCCCAATTACTATTTTCATGGGAAGAGGCTCAGCACGTGCAGAACTGTGGCGCAATTGAGTGTTAACACGTAGCTTCAGAATCTGAGCTGAAACGGGCTTAGTGATGTAGTCATCGGCACCAGCTGCTAAACACATTACTTCATCAAGTTCCTGATCATGTGATGTCAACATAATTATGGGGACATTAGATGTTTTTCGAATCTCTCGACAAACTTCAAAACCATCTGGTTGACCTATGGAGACATCTAAAATCAATAGTGCTGGGCTTGCCTCTTTAAATAGTCGAAGCGCTTCGCGCCCGTTAGCCGCCTCTACCGTAGCGAACCCCTCTTCCTCAAGGCAGGTCTTCACAAATATCCGAACATCCGGATGATCATCAATAACGAGAATTTTCTCTTTACTCATCAACCTCCCTTTCTAGCAAGGATTCTAGCCGTGATCTGAGCGTAGTAAGAATTTCCTGCCGTTGACTTTCAACTTTAATTGGATTAAGGACAATTCCGGAGTTGAGCCACTGTGAAAAATCTAAAATCAGTCTCGACTCTTCTTCGAAGGTGTAAAAACCTATAGATCCGCCAATGTCATGAGTCACATGGAAAAGATCTTGCCTAGATGCATTCTCTAAGGAGGTAATCGCCCTAGCGAGAACTCCATATCGGCGATCGATAACCAACTTTTCGGCTTGAGATAAGTACAACGGAAATTCAAGAATAATTGTAGTTCCTTCTCCCTCTACCGATTCAACCCGAAGGTTCCCACCGTGAATTTGGACTATTTGCTCAACAATAGCCAACCCCAAACCCGTGCCAGAGAACTGTTTTTCCACTGCATTAGTTGCACGATAGAAACGCATAAAAAGTCGATCAATGTCCCTAGCCGGAATACCTATTCCGTGATCTCGAATGACAATCCTTACGAAACTAAAAGCATCTTCGTAGTTTAATCTATCCACTTCAATTTCAATATGGGAATTGACTTCGCTAAATTTAATCGAATTTGATAATAGATTAAGAAATACCCTATTGAGTTGCCCCTCATCGCCTTGAATAAAGAAATCCATATTACTAGCGATCGAGAAATAAATATCAATATTAGATTTCTTGCACTCTGGCCTGAGAACAGAGATGGCGGTTGCTATAACCTGACCAATATCGACTCGGCTATTGGGCAAGGGGGCCTTATTGGAATCAAGTTTAGAGAGGGTGAGAATGCCGTTAACTAGTTCGAGTAATATATTCGCATTTCGATCTACAATTTCTAAGTATTCAGTTATTCCTAATTCAGGCCTCTTATCAGTGATATCTCTAATAATTTCAACATATCCAATTATCGAACTAAGTGGCGTTCGCAACTCATGATTTACGCTCGCGATAAAGGCTGTCTTGGTTTCACTTAATTCTCGAAGATTTTCTATAGTGGATTCAGAAAGTGATATTTCTTCAATTAAACTATTTAGTTTCTCGGTTTCACGCTGGATAATTACTTCTTTCTCATGAAAAAAAGAGTAAGTACTCCGCCAATTCGAGACAACAAAACCGATAAGTAACACTAGTAGTAGAAAGAGTAGTGAGAGCATTACTTGCTGCCGCTCATTTGTCGAGTTCAATCTTTTTAGATTATAAGAGTTGCTAAGAGTCTGGAACCGATTTATTAATGCCCTAGTTTCGCGAATTATTTGATCCGCTATCGGTCTAATTTTCGCTTGAACACTGCTTTGCAACTCTACCGGCAAGAAACCTGGAACAGTTGAGGCAAGAATTGCATCCGAGTCTTTTAATGCCATTAAGAACTCCGGACTGACTAGCTCACCAACTGTCAAACCATCCGCATTTACGACAGATAATCTTTGCACCAAAATTCCTCTGGCAATTTGTACATCTCTTCGTGTCTTCAAACCCACAGACCATTGTTCAAGTTGATTCAGAAAAACCATTTGCTCTCTTACTGTAATGGTGATTCCAGCCCTCGGACTTTTGCCAGAAATTCGTACATTCAAGTCATTGACAGCAGAGCGGTTAAAAGAATGAAAAGAAGTAGCAATGGTCAATAGGGTAACTACTATCAATCCACTAAGTACTTTTTGTCCAAGCGGCATTCGTGGGCGGATAATCATATTAAGCCGTAATCCCATACTTAATCAACTTAGTTAACCGTGATTTCCTTCAGCGACCAATTCCATGAATCGAAGTATTTGGCCCACTCACTTTTATTTGGGTAAATAATTCTAATTGGCCCACCTTGATCGTATGGAATATTACGACCATCCCTTGCAATAGCTAGATAAGCCGACGCAGATACAAATTTCTTAGCAGTGTCAGCGTAGATGTAATCATTTAAGGCAAGGGTCGTAACCTTGTCATTACCAACTATCCCGACCATCATAAATAAATCAGAAAGGAGAACTACGCTAAAGCTTTGCTTCTTTTTTACAAACGGCTCATAAATGGTCAAAGTCGAACTCTTCATAGTTTTTAATTGCGCTAAAGAAAAGTTAATAGATTTTGAACCTTTACTCAGCTTTAAAATAATTGTGTTAGGAGGCGCAGGATCTACGGCCGTTGGACCGTATGGATTGGAGTAACTTGATGCAATTGCGGTTGCGCCAGTCAGTAAAGAGAAAAAAAAGAAGAGTGGCAACGTGAGCGACATTAATTTGAAAATTTTCTTCATAACTAATCCCCGCCTCTTTTAACTTCTAGTGCGGATTCAATCCTTTGCTTAATTGCTTCTGCGCGAAATGGTTTAACAATGTAAGAAGTTGCTCCAGCAGTTAAGGCGGCGTCAACATCATCAATCATAGATTTGGCGGTAATCATTACAACTGGACAATTTTTAATTCTAGAATCTTTGGAGGAACGAATTTCAGCTAGCACTTCGATTCCCGATTTACCTGGCATCATCACATCTAAAAGAATTAAATCAAAATACTGTGACTCAATAATATCCAGTGCTTCTTTCCCATCTTTTGCAGTTACGACATTATAATCTTCACCTTCGAGCATTCTTATTATGAGCGCACGGATATCTTGGTTATCATCGACAACCAGAATTTGTTTTTGAACGAGATTCAATTTGGACCCACATTTCTCTAAGAAACTCAATAATAACGGGTACTTTATTCGAATAGCCCAGATACTCAAGATTCGAGGAATTATGTAGGGAGATAGTCAATTCACTGTCAGGTTCCCGTAAGGAAGCCGCTATATGTTCCGTTTATGACAATAGTTGTTGAGAATAAGCCAGTTATGGCGCCTTCTCGTCCCAAGGCGAGCGCAAAAGGGAAAGCAATGGGGAAAGTAGCAATTTGGGTCTTTACTGTCGGGCTGATCGCGGCTCCATCACTTTTACACAGTCAAGCCGGAATCGGATTTTCCCCTATTTTGTCAGGAAGTATGCATCCAGCAGCAAATACAGGTGACCTGTTTCTCACAAAAGTTGTGAAAGCATCCACTTTAAGAGTCGGCGACATAATTACAGTTAACAATCAAGTCACCGGAACTTTCTATGCTCACAGAATTGTAGAAATTAGAACTGCTAATTCTGTACTAAGAATTCTGACCAAAGGTGACGCCAACCCAAGTATTGACCAAGATCCTTATCTGATTTCGCCAATGGGCCAAGTTTCGAAGGAATTCTTTGTCCTCCCCTTGATCGGGCGCCCAATGATTTACCTCACCTCATTTCAAGGTCGCCAAACTGCGACTATCTTTTTAGTGACATCTAATGTTTTAGGCATTTTCTTCCTACTTTTTAGAAAGAAAATCAAAACCAATTTTGAAGGTGAGCGAGTTTATAAAGAGTTGTACTCGGATGAGCGAACCACAAGTGAACACTATAGAAACCTAATCGACCATCTCAAGAGTATTGAAATGGAAAAAAACCTAGCGAAAGAAGAGAGATAAAAAAATGAAAAACATAATCGGAATGGCACTCAACAAGGGAGCCGGAAGTATTGTACTTAAGGTAGCAATCGTAGCAACCGCCGCGGTAGGAGGAACTGCCATAGTTTCATCCTCCGTATTTGCGGCTTTGACTGCTAGTGCTACAAACACAACCGGTGGATCAGTAACTACTGGAACATTGAAATTAGAACAAGCTGCATCTACAGTTTCTGGAATTACCGGCGGTTTCGTAACCGCGATTACTGCAATGGCTCCAGGCGATACGATCAATCGATATGTCACGCTAACAAATAGTGGAACCCTCGATGCGATCACACCGACACTTGGACTAGCGGGAACCGGCGCTACTTTATTAACAACAGATGGAACAAAGGGATTGCAAGTAGTAGTCAATAGTTGTACTGTTGCATGGACCAACGCAGGCGCGTGCAATGGTACTACAGTTGCAGTAATGACCTCAAAGTCTGCACTGGCAATGGCCACACCACAGGCGTTAACTCTGACAAATACTGCCGGGTTCGCATCCAACCTTAAGATATCAGTTACGCTCCCAGACCAAAATGAAAACGTGCTAAACGGAGCGTTACCATCGGGAACAATCCAAAATCTTTCTACCACTCTGACATGGACTTTCGCTCAATCACAACGTACAGGCGTTACAACCAATAGCTAATTAGGTTATAACCGATTAAGTTATATCCAATTAGGTTATATCCGAATAAGTTACTTAGAATAGAAAGAGGAGGTGAAGAGAGTGAGCAAATTATCGCGCGCTCTCTTCACCGCTGTAATGGGTGTCGTACTAATGGCACCCATTCAGCTTTCCTCAGCCGAAGCAGCAATAAGTGCAAGTGCCGTTAGTTCTACACTTTCATTGGAAACTGGCACTGTACGCATATATGGAAGCGCAACTCAAACTTTTACCAACCCGTCGATAGGCAATCCACTCTCACTAGCAATAGCGAAGAATACAGCTAAGAATTTCTTTATTCAGAACAATGGATCAATTTCAACTCCTGCCTTCAGGATGACAATAACAATGACGGGCAGCCTCACTTCTTTACAGAGGTGCGATGTCGGTGTGCTTTTTTCGTCGGCTGGTGTGTGTGCGAGCGGAACTACCACCGGAATCACGATTTCGAAAAACACCTTAACAACAATTACTTTATTGATGGAACCGAATACATTTTATAACCTACAATTAAAGGGCAGTGCCGGCGAAACTGTCTCGATAGACCATTCAGTTCTTACCTCACAATTAGGTACTCGAACTATAAACTCGTAACAACCTTTTTAACGGTTTTCGACCAGAGATTGCGGTAAACTTTTCGTGTACAAGGAGATGTCGCATAGCCCGGTCGAGTGCGCCTCACTGCTAACGAGGTAAGGGGTTAAACCCTTCAGGAGTTCAAATCTCCTCGTCTCCGCAAGCGATACTTAACTATCTATGAATCAAGACTGGACGTAATAGAACATGCGCTTTTGTTGATTCATTTGCAAAATCTACATGACGGATTTGATTTCCAGACTCACCCATAAGGATTTCAATTGAATTTTTGGCGACCATTTGTAAATTTTGGTCCAAACTAGAGAATTCAAACTCCTTTGACACCGGAGAATTATCAAAACCAGAGACAACGAGAGGATTTTTTCTAAGTCGGGCAGACTCAAAAAGCACGCCAAGGGCAAGAGTATCGCTAGCGCAAACTACGGCATCAACTTTTGGAAATTTTTTCAATAACTCCACAGCCAACGCACGACCACTGCTTACCGATTCATCTCCTAGAGCAGAAAAATTTTTTCCACTCAAATTCTTTTTCGTCTTATCTAAATCAGCAACTGCTTTTAGCCAACCGTTGTAGCGATCTTGACCCACACTTTGTGCATCCGCTTCATGATTAGCTTTATATTTCCATCCGACAAATCCAATGTGTCTATAACCTTCTTCCCAAAATTTGCGAGTTGCCAATGATGTACCGAAAGCACCATCAACATCAACCCATGGTTTCTTAGTGGAATATAAATTAGTTACCCCCCAAGGACGACCAAATGTTATGAACGGTACCTTCTTCTCGTTCAGTAATGTGAGTCGAGGATCGTTACCTGTGGTAGAGGTAAGAATTAATCCATCTGCATCTTGTGAATTCAACAAGAAGCGCAATTTTTCAATCTCTTCATTTTGATCACCTGCAGTATAAGTAATAACTTTTATGCCACGATTTTGGGCAGCTTTAGTTAATTGATAAACAAATTCGTTCTGAATAAAGCCCGAGTAAAGACCACGTTGCTCATCTTCTGTGACAGCGTTTGTATCTAATCGAACTGCAATTGAAGATGCTCGAGCAGATCGCAAACGGCGCGCGGCCAAATTGGGGGTGTAGTCTAGGGACTTAACCGCAGCCAATACTCTTTCACGTGTGGCAGGGCGGACGCGCTCTGGAAAATTGAGCACATTTGAAACAGTCTGAAGGGATACGCCAGATTTCTCAGCGACCTCTGCAATTGAAACAGGTTTATCTCTTCGTGCCATTTTCTAAGCCTTCTTGTAGGGAGAGCCAAGCATAAGCACCAACGGTCCAGCCTTGAATTATTTGAGGAGGTTGATTTACCCGATTCATTTGCTCGCTATTTTTGAATTTGTCCGAAACTACATCGACAATCGAGTCGGAGATAGCTCCATGCTTTGGATAATCACCACGGAAGAACTCCGGGTACCCACCAATTGACTCGATCGAATTCTTAATCCGGGTGGAGATTTCGCGGGCTTCTGCCTTAAAACCCTGGCGCAGTAATCCTCTGGCGGCAAAGACCCCATCCATCGGCCAGGCAGATCCTGTGTGATACCCACCAGCGCGATAGGAAATATGTTTTGCAGAAAGGGTTCTCAAACCGGTAGCACCAAGTAAACCGGAATCCATTAGCGCATTGGCGATCACTTCTCTATATGAATTAAAATCTGGACCATCCAAGATCAGCGAGTCTAAAAGCCGCGCTTGGTTACTGGCTTGAGAATCTAGAGCGACTTGATCTCCATTTGCATTGCGTTCGGTGCCTAAAGCAAATCGATCGCCCAACCACATGTGTTGAAACAGCAGCTCACGTAGTTCATTAGCTTTTGCCAAAAATTCTGGTGAACTCAGAGGCCATAGCGGCGAAGGGTATATATCCTGAATTTGTGCAGCGCTTACAAGTGCATCAAAGGTTTCAGCAACAGTTTCAATGGAAGCAGTTGAATCCCCGCGAGCAAGGGTGCCATCGGAATGCATATACGAATCCCCGGAATCTTTCCAAACTTGGTTTTCTATTCCCATCGGATTGGATCTGTTACTTTCTATTAACCCTGATGGCGTAGTTAATCGCTTAATCATCCATTTCGCTGCAGCTATTACTCGTACACCAATCTCTTCACCTGCAACAACCGTCCTTAAGAAATCCGGATTGCTTCTTGAAATCCGTGCTACCGAGTTTATCCAAATTAATGTTGCATCCACTGCGCCGTAATAAGGAAACGACCACTTGCCATTTTCCATAAGATATAAAGCGCGCAGATCTGTAGGCTCACGCACTTCATGAGCGATTCGCCCAAACTCCTCTTCGCTTTGCGGCACTTCACGAACACCTTGAACCGAACCAAGAGCTTTAACAACACTAGTCAGAAGCTGTGGTCGATGCGACGAAAGTAAATCTGAAACTAAAAGCGCATCACGGCCAAAAAGACATCTGAACAGATTCTGTTCTGGTAAATTTTTATGAATATCTAGAGAGACGGATGCAAAAGGAATTTCATAACCAAGCTGTTGCCCGATTACCAAATTAATTGCATCTTCCAGCTTGGGCCGAGTTTTCGGATTGAACACAGGGTCGTTGGGCTGAAAAACTAAGGTAGATGCAACAACATTTTCCCCAACCTTAATGTCGCTCAAATTTGAATTAATCATCCTTAACCTTTTCCCCATCCCTAATGTCGCTCATATTTGAATTAATCATCCTTTAATAGATGAAGAGAGTTGCATATTGATAATGTACTTCTGACAAAAGACATAAAGCAGTAGTACCGGTAGCGTAGAGAGAACTACAAGTGCCATGATGGGCGGCCAATCTGTTGAGAACTGCCCTTTAAACTGCATAATTCCGAATGGCAGTGTCCAGTGATTAGGAGTTTGCAAAATAATTGATGGCCAAAATAAGTCATTCCAATTCCCTTGAAAAGTAAGAATTACCACCGTGGCAATTACTGGTTTAGCATTTGGTAACATGATACGAGAGAAAATTCGGAAAGGTCCACATCCATCGATCCGAGCGGCGTCCTCTAGCTCTTTCGGCAAGGTTAAAAAATATTGTCTCATCAAAAATATACTTGCGGCACTCACCGCTTTGATCAGAAAGATTCCGGCATAGTTAATTGGTTTATCAGTAATAAGACCGAACTTGACCAGGATTTGATAAATTGGCACCAAACGTAATTGATCGGGGATCATCATTGTTCCAAGCACAATATAAAACAAAATATCGCGACCCGGAAATTTCAAACGGGCAAAGGCATACCCCGCTATTGCAGCAAGTGAAGTTTGAATAATTACAACGACTGTCGCCACAAACAATGAGTTTGCAAAGAGAGTGAAGAAGTTTGGTTGAATCTTTGTGAACACAGTCACGTAAGCATCGAAATTTAAGTCCTTCGGAATTAGTGAGTCCTGAAAAACCTCACTTTGCGGTTTTACGGATGTGCTCATCGACCATAAAAAGGGGATAAATGAAAATAATGAGTAAGCCAACATGGCCAAAAAAAGAAGTCTGACGCGCAATTTACTATTAGTTTTCATTTAATCCTCCGCCGACCATGCTCTAGAACCAAATATCTTTCGTTGAATAAGTGTTACCGCAAAAATAATGATAAAAAGCAGCACACCAATTGCTGATGCATATCCAAATTGAAGCTGCCTAAAGCTCAAGTTATATATGTATAAAACCATGGTCATAAGTGAATAATCCGGGCTGCCATCTGCACCACCGGCAAGAATGGCTTGATCGTAGAGTTGTACCGCGCCAATCATGCCGGAGGTAATGACGAAAAAGTGAGCGGGTTTAAGCAGTGGCATAGTAATGAACCAAAAGATTTGTCTTTTAGAAGCACCATCAATGCTGGCAGCCTCCACAAAGGAGCCATCGATTGTTTGCAAATTTGCTAGGTAAAAAAGCATCATAGTTCCGCTTGTAGTCCAGGCATTTAACCCGATTATTGAATATAAAGCGGTTCTAGAATCTGACAACCACGCCCCACTGTTAAAGAGGTTATCGACATTTATACCTAGTAGTGAAAGAAATCTATTGAACAGACCATCCGGAGCCATTAGAAAAATAAAGAGTGTTGTAATCGCAGCACTACTTGCAATCGAAGGAAAGTAGAAGGTGGCCCGAAAGAATTTTGCACCACGAACCTTTGCGTTGACAAGCAGGGCAAGAAATAAACCTAAGGCGGTTTGTAACGGAACAACGATTGCAGCATAGAGAAGTGAGTTACGTACCGCTTTCAGAAAGATTGGATCTTGAAAAGCTCTCGTATAATTATCAATTCCAATTCCACCTCTAGATCCTAAAATCCCCCAGTCTTGGGTTGAGATATAAATTGCATAGATAAAGACACCGAAATTGAAAAATAACAGTAGCGCCATCGGAACTGCGATGAATCCCCATCCAATAAAGGCTTCTTTACGTCTTAAAGATCGTTTTTCAGCTAAATGATTTGAGTTCGAACGCGTTAGATAAGTACTCATCACTCTCCGACCTTAGGTAAATTGTGATTGGCCCGCTACCCACATCCCTAGATAGCGAGCCAACTCACATTTTGCGGTTATTTATTACTTAGGGAAAGCTGCAGAGGTCTTACTTATAATTGAAGACACTGCTGAAGAAACATTGAAATTCTTATCCTGAATTTGCTTCTTCGCTTCATTGTTAAATGCGTCAACAACCTTTGACCAACCCACAAATGATGGCGTAGTTACTGTTGTTTTTGCTTTAGCAGCTAGACCATTTACATCGTATCCAAGAGGTGTCGCCACATCAGAACGTGAAGGAATAGCAACACCATAAGATGTCCAAATACCCATACCTCTTGCACTTGTCATGTACTGAATAAAGGTCCAGGCTGCTTCCTTGTTTGCTGAATCTTTTCCGATTGCATAGGCCGCAGTGAATGCAAGACTGCCAGCCTTCTTGGCAGAAGGAAGTTGTCCCTTAACCATTGTTGAATAAACAGCTGGGAAAGAATCGCGAAGGTATGGATCTAGCCACGCGCCTTCCATAGTGAATGCACAAAGACCCTTACCAAATGCTTCGCCAGCCCAACCTGCGGAAAGTTGCGCAGGAGTTCGGAAGGCACCAGTCTTGAAGTTCGTTAGCGCCCAAGTAAGAGCTGCTCTTGTGCCAGGATGGTTCATTTGCGAAGTATTCCCAGAGGCAATTTTTCCACCGAAAGAATAGAAGTAAGCACCAAGGCGGTTGATATCTGCGTCAACACACATTGGAGTTATGTTCTTCTTCATAAGTAGTTTTGCTGCGGTATCAAATTCCATAGTTGTAGTCGGCAACATTTTGATACCTGCTTTGGCCATTAGGGTTTTATTTCCTTCAAGTACTAGTGGGTTTGCATCTTTTGGTAATCCATACTGAGCAGAGCCGACTTTAAATGGCGCAAGGTAGCTCTTGTTGAAAGGCTTAGTGTCGAAACTAGAAGCGGCAATATAAGGACTCAAGTCTTGCAGAATTCCTTGTGCTGCCCAATCTTGTGCTACGCCAGCATCCAAATAGAAAACATCTGGAGGTGTACGTGCAGCAAATTTTGCAATCATCTGCGCGCTATGGTCAGTATGCACTACTTGTTGCACATCGATCGTAGGGTTACGCGCCTCGAAAGTTGCAATGGCATCATTAAGAGCTTGGGTTTCCGCAGGAGAAGAACCCCACGTTGCCAAACTTACAACTGTAACTGGCGCAGCGTTTGCAGGCACAGCCAATGGAACGAGGAGTGCAAGCGCTGCCACTCCTGCACCGAGAGATTTACGACTTAACAAAGTATTCCCCTTTGCTGATTTTTGTCCAAAAATTTGAACGTTAAAAAGTATAGCCACCAATATTTCATCCTGGCAATAGCCCAAGGTGAGCAGTGTTTCGATCACGCATTGACATCACGCTCAAAAAAGGCAAGAGTTTTAGAACTTGACCAGATTTAGGCTCAGAATGAGGATGGTCAGAGTTCTAAATGGGAGGAGAATTAACTGAAATCCGACGAAAGCTAAGCAAATTCTCGCTCTCGGAATGGGTTGAACTACGCTCGACCAATCGAATAACCTAAAAAGGAGCCTTGTTGCCAAAATTTAAAGTAGCAATCGTGGGTGCCGGACCTGCAGGTTATTTTGCTGCCCAGGCACTTAACAATTTAGCTGATGAAAATAGATCTTTTGAGATCGACATGATTGAACGCTTGCCGACTCCGTGGGGGTTGGTGCGAAGTGGAGTAGCACCAGATCATCCAAAAATTAAAACAGTTTCCAAAGTATTTGAAAAAATCGCGGCAGCCGAGAACTTTCGATTATTCGCAAATGTTGAAATTGGTAGCGACATAACTGTTGCACAACTAGAAGTAAAGTATGACGCGGTAATTATTGCGACCGGTTCTTCATTGGGGAAAAAGTTAGGGATCCCCGGCGAGGATCTTCGAGGATCATTATCTGCGGCAGTTTTCGTACCTTGGTACAACGCGCATCCAGATTTTGAAGGGGTAGATACTCCACTGGATGCCGACACCGCTGTAGTAATTGGCGCTGGCAATGTTGCTATGGATGTCGCCCGCATGTTGGCGCTAGCGCCAAGTGAACTTGATCCAACCGACACCGCAGACCATGCAATTGATGCGTTTAAGAAGAGCAATATTCGCAAGGTCTATGTCAGCGCTCGCCGTGGGCCAGAGCATGCCGCTTTTACATCACCGGAACTTCGTGAGCTTCCGAAGTTGGAACATACCGATGTTTTGCTGAAAAAGAGCGATATTGATGCAGCAATTGCGCGCGCGGGTGATGCTCCAGAAAAGAATGTAAAGAGTAATCTTGATGCGATGCTATTAATTGCAGCGGCAGAGCCAAAATCCCATGGGCGCACCATGGAGTTTCTCTTTCAACATACACCAAAGCAAATCATTGGCACAGATCAGGTTGAAGGGGTTGTATTTTCTACCCCCAATGGTGATGTAAGCATCAAGTGTGGGCTAGTGATCACCGCAATTGGCTATCAAGCCGAAGGTATTGATGGGGTTCCATATGAAAACGGCAAGGTAGTCAATAACGACGGCCGGGTAGCGGAAAATCTCTATGTTGTCGGGTGGGCAAAACGTGGGCCATCAGGAGTAATTGGCACTAATAAGTCAGATGCGGCCGGCGTTATGGAGTTATTAGTTTCAGATCTTGCTGAGCCGAAGAACGCTGGCGATATTTCAGAGTTACTGACCCATCAAGTTGTTGTTACGCAAGAACATTGGCAAAGAATTAATGAAGCTGAAGTTGCAGCTGGTGAGCCGCATGGGAAGCCACGCAGAAAATCGGTATCTCGCGCAGAGTTACTACAGTTAAGTGGAATCGTTGAGCGCCCTTAGTTAATCGACAACTATTATCTTTCCATTTTCTTCAATTGCTTCAAATCGCTGTAAAGATTGAGTTGCTGGACCACGTTCCACTTCTCCTGAAGTAGCATTAAAGAGCGAGTTATGGCAAGGACACAAGAGTCCTTCACTCTTTAATTTAACTGCGCAACCTTGATGTGTACAAACATCATTCATGACAACTACGCCATTTTTCGATCGATAAACAATGTAGGTGACGGACATCCCAGATCGATTTTTCGCTGCGTAAAACTTCGTTTCACCAATGGCTAGTGATGAAGAATCGGCAAGGGTAGTGCCAAGATTCTTCGGCGCCATGGGGGATTGGGTTGAAGTAGGAGAAGGAGAAGGAGAAGGTTTAGCGGATTGGGTTGAAGAAGGAGTAGGAGAAGGTTTAGCGGTTTGGGTAACTGGGATCGGGACACCTTTATTCCAAGCCAATTTATACTTGCCTTTGACCTTTACCCGAACGCAGGTGAACTTCTTGCCTGCAAAAACGGTGGTTTGTCCAACCTTTAGGCACTTTGTTGGCGGAGCATGAGTGGCAAAAGTGGAGCTGATTGGGGCAAGAATGGCGGCTACCAAAGTCGCTAGCAACCCTCTTCGTCGCATTGAGTACATATTCTTAGGCTACCTTTGCAGGCACAGTATTTCTAACCGGAAAAGAAGTTGCCTCAGCAGCAGATTTACAGCTATTTAGGCAGGTTGGAATAAAAAACCAGCACCGGCTATGAGGGTAGGTGCGGGATTTTTGCTCTTTCCCGCGAGTCGTAACCTTCCGTTCGACTAGGTGAATTCTGCTTCTGCTTCTGCTTCTGCTTAGATTCGATTATGAACAAAACCCTGTTTTCTCGAAAGATTTTTAATTGGGGTGCTTTAGCCCTAACTACATCACTACTAGTTTCACTACTAACCCCATCTGCGCAGGCAGCGACATATTCACTGCCAAACGCTCCAACAAAAGTCACCTCTTATCTTGGCGCTAAAGGCGTCGTTGTTAAGTGGACACCTGCAGAAGATGTAAACCCGGGTGTAACTGGTTATGTTGTCTCTGCTGGTGCCGGTTCATGCCCAATTTTCGTACCAGTTAACAACCACAATGTTGTAACAATGCCAGTTGTCGAAGGACAGCCAGCAGGCACTCCGGTTGTGCAAGCTGTAAATGCTTACGGTTTTTCAAAGCCAGCGGCATCTAACAAAAGTCACACCGCAGTGCAATTAGCAACCGTTGCCTCGTCACAAAATAAGAATGTGCAACTACTTCAACTCAGTGACTTGCACGGTGCCATTGAAACCGGTTCATCATTTGGTACATCATTGTTAATGAGCAACTGGGATGCAGATCGCAAAGCATCTGCTGCAACAATTGCACTGTCATCAGGTGACAACATCGGCGCTGCTCCACCAATTTCAACTGAGTTTGAAGAGCTTCCAACAATTGAATCTTTGAACTTAATGAAGCTTGATGTTTCTACTTTCGGTAACCATGAACATGACCGGAACCTTGCGCACGTGAGAAAGGTAATTAACGCATCAGATTTCAAATGGGTTGTTTCTAACTATAGTGATGGAGCACTTACAGTGTTAAAATCTGGCGATAAGGCAGCAATGGCGTACACAATCATTGATCGTGGCGGCGTAAAGGTCGGCATAGTTGGTGCAAATACGGCAGAGACAATTGAACAAGTCTTCCCAGGAAACCTTGATTACAAGGATGCAGCTGGTGCAAATAAGACAATTCAGATCGATCCTGGCGTTACCGGAATCAACAAATCCATTGTCGATGCAAAGGCAGCCGGCGCCGATATTGTGGTTGTGCTAATTCACCAAGGTTGGACTGAGAACTCAGATGGTGTTGCAAAGGGGCTATACAACACGCTTGCAGCACAGATCAAAGGTGCAGCCGTTGTCTACGGTGGTCACAGCCACCAGACTTTCTCAACATTGATCCGTGGATCAACTCGTACCGCTGCACCAACACTTCTTGGTGAGGTCCGCAACTCAGGTGTTGAGTACACACGTTCCCAGATTTGTATCCGTAATGGCAAAGTTGTTGGAACATCACTTCAGCATGTATTAAAGGCGGCAGCTCCAACAATTAACACTGGTGTTGTTAGTACGGTAACGACTGCAGATGCAACCGGTGCTGCACTCGTTAAGAAGTACAAGGATCAACTATCTGCAAAGCTAGATGTAAAGATCGGTCAAGTTTCTGGCGTATTCCCCCGTGGTGGGACACCAGCGGTGGAGCGCTCAGGTGAAACTGCAATGGGTAGTTACATTGCCGATCTGATGCGGGCAAAGTACAAGACTGATTTTGCAATTCAAAATGGTGGCGGTATCCGAGACACATTCCCGGCAAAGAATTATGTTCCGGCAAATACAGCTCTGGTTCGCACAGGTACAGGTCCACTTGATGTAACACTCGGTGATGCCTTTACCGTCTTCCCATTTGGAAATCAGCTGGCAACGACAGTTGTTACTGGTGCAAATCTTTGGAAGGCACTTGAAAACGGAGTCGGCGGTAACTATCCAGGAGATGGTCGCTTCCCACATGTTTCCGGTTTCAAGTACTCATTTGATGCATCCAAGCCAATTGGAAGTCGTATTGTTGAAGTTACAAAACTAGATGGCACCGCAATTGCAAAGGATGCAAAGGAGTACACACTGACAACACTGGACTTCTTGATCTACGGTGGCGATGGATATCTTGGTGTCTTCTCACCCGCACAAGCAAAAGTTAAGGGTGCACTACTTGATGTATTTGTAGATGCACTAAAGGCTGATCTGGCCGCTGGAAAGGTTACTCAGGTACCAGCAGTAGATGGTCGGATCAAGAAAGTTGGTTAAACAAGTAAGTTAAAGGAGAAAGGGCGCCCGAGTAATCGGGCGCCCTTTCTCCTTGTTTTACAACCCCCAGAAGGGGCCATCCAATCCGACGCTACGGAAGTACTGGGCCGCCTCCGCGGCTCCCCTGCGCTGATAGCCATAATCGAGCCGTCCGTCATACCAATGAGAGGCGAGCTGCCAAACTGTCTCTAAGCTCAGAACATAACCACGGGGTAATTTATTGGTTGCCAGCCAGGATGCAACACAATCTTCGGAGCAGAAGATCCGCTGACTGTCACAAGCATGGATGATGTCCTCCCATTGCCGCGATACTGGAACTAGAAAGTGCGCGACCTGATCGCCAGTCGGCGGTACGAGTCGGCCAACATTCCAAGAGTGCGGCGAAGAACAATTGGGGCAGCGAGTACTGACCAGCATAGGGTGTTCAACCTCCAACAAATGAGGTAGTGCGAAGGAATCCCACGCACATCCGCCCCACCACAACCTGTCTTCGCCCATCACTGAAAAGCCCAACGGCACAGAACTGAAGGGATGGGCCATGAGAATCTGATCCTGCGCGCCTAGCACCAGCAGTTTGCCTTGTGCTAACTCGCGCAGCCCAGCGCGGATCCAATCGCCATCGACAAACTCGTCCTGCATTTGTTGGAAGGTAGGCGGATGGCCAGTTGCCGCGAATACGCGATAGACAATTAGCCGGAGCGCTTCCAGATCCATAAGAACCTCTCCTATTGTCCTATTGCCTAATAAATTTGCTTATTTAAAAAGTTCAGTACTCAAGTAGCGCAGACCAGAGTCAACTGCAAGGGTCACTACTGTCGCATCGCTAGGGAGTTGGGCTGCAATCTTTAAAGCGACAGCCACATTTGCACCAGTAGAGGTGCCTGCAAAAATTCCCTCCTCCCGTGCTAGCCGCCGAGCCATGTGTTTGGCAGCATCACTACTAACTGTTTGAATCTCATCCACCAACTTCGGGTTCCAAAGCGGCGGAATGAATCCAATGCCAATTCCCTCAATTCGATGGGAACCCGTTGGATGACCAGATAGCACCGCAGACTCCGCTGGCTCTACTGCGATAATCCTGATATTCGCATCGTGTTTTTGCAACGCCTGCGCGACACCATGAATTGCATGTGCGGTACCGACCGTCATCACAAATGCATTCACGCGACCACCAGATTGGCTCCAGATTTCATCGCCTAAATGGAAATAACCACGGATCGCATCATGATTATTAAGTTGATCTGCCCACCAGTGGTCGGGTTGTTGGCTGATCTTGGCTGCGCGCGAAATCAAGCGTTTAATCAGCTCCTCGCTGATGCGACCATGATCACTGGGCTCATCGGTGATCTGTGCACCGAATGCACGCATGGTGCGCCGCTTCTCTTCGCTGAAGGCGTCCGAGAAAACTACATGTAACTGGTAGTCAAGGACGGCGCAGACAAAAGCCAAGGAGATTCCAGTGGTGCCTGCGGTGTATTCCACCACCGTGCCACCCGGCTTCAATTTGCCAGCTCGAACCGCTGATTGGATCACCTCAACAGCCATCCGATCTTTCATAGATCCGGTTGGATTGGCCGACTCGAGTTTGAGCACCACACGCGCACCTGAGGATTTCCCGATCTTAGTGAGCTCCACCATCGGAGTATTGCCGATAGCTGCAAGGGCACCTACCCGGAGCTGGTCGGAAGAAAGTTCCATGAATAATTATTACTCCATCAGGGGGATAATATCAAGGGTGTACTTCCAGAGATCACTGATTTAGCTTCGGCTAATAATCTAAAGTTCTGTCGCTCTCCTTACCTCTTACTAGGATCGGCGTAGGACAAGTATGGTGACATCGTCGGGAGCGGTTGCAGCTGTTGCGGTGGCGATCAGGGTGTCGACTATGGCCTGCGCGCTTGCCGAGGTTCGGGCTACCTTTGCCACTTCCTCCAGACTTGCTAATGTTCCGTCGAAGAGATCGAGCACGCCATCGCTGACCGCGACTAGTGTGTCACCGAGCTCCAGAGTTACGGTCTGTTCTTCCCATGACTCATCGATACCCAAGCCCAGTGGAAGACTGGCGCTAAACAATCGATCGGTTCGCCCGTCCGCACGTACGATGATCGCGAGTCCGTGTCCGGCATCGATGTAGTCCAAGGTTCCGGTCTCTGTGTTAAGGCGGGCGTGGAAAAGGGTGACGAAAGTGCCCGCCACATCAAGATCTTCTTTAAGTATTGCCGCGGTCTCGGTTAGCGCAGCGCTGATGTGATTATTTTTTGAATCCGCACGCAAGACCGCCCGTACCGTTGCGGCGATGATGGCCGCTCCGACGCCTTTACCCATGACATCAGCGAGTGTGAATGTTGCTCCTCCTACTATTGGATACCAGTCATAGAAGTCGCCACCCACACTTTGAGTTGGCACACAAGCCCCCGCGGCCTGGAAACCGGGAAGGTTCACAAGTTCTTTGGGCAATAGCCCACGCTGCACCTTGGTCGCACGGTCGAGGTCCTCAGCGATTATCTCCTTATTGATTTCCTCCAATTTGAGGTTCGCGAGGTTGATCTCGATCAAGTTAAGGGCGATCTGCTTCTCTTGCGTGATATCACGGGCGCTAGCCGATGACCCGATAACAGCGCCGTTCTCATCATAAATTGGAGATACGGTCAGCGAGATCGGAATAGTACTGCCATCTTTCCTGAT
>JAYVQU010000021.1:0-31526 GCA_043776875.1 Actinomycetes bacterium | reverse complement strand
AAGTTAAAGGGACTGAGCCCGGTTGACTACCGAACTCAGTCCCTTGCTAACATTGCCCCGACTCTTAATTAGAACTCCAACTTATGGGGTTCAGTTCACTTATGCCGGGCCTTTTTTGTTGCACCCAGTACGATTTCAATATGCGCGTTATTGGCTTAACCGGTGGAATTGGTTGCGGGAAATCACTTGTAGCTCAGTTCTTTGCCGAACTTGGTGCATTGGTAATCGACGCAGATCAACTAGCTCGAGCAGCTATCGAGCGGGGCTCCGCTGGTTTTGATGAAGTCATTGCAACCTTTGGTGATTCTATTCTTTTGAACGGTGATATCGATCGAAAAGTGCTAGCAGAATTGATATTCAAAGATAGCAGTGCAAAACTCAAACTAGAAAAAATAATTCATCCCTTTGTCCGAGAAGAGTTTGAAGAAGCTGTCGTATCTTTAAAAAATGATGAAACTCTCATATATGAGATTCCGTTATTGATTGAAACCAATTCCCAAAAACGTTTTGATAAGGTAATAACCGTAGAATCAGAGTACGAAAAGCGGGTCGAAAGATTGCGTGCCAGAGGTCTGCATTTATCTGAAATTGATCTGCGCATTGCATCACAGGCTACAAGAGAACAACGGGAAGAGGTGGCCGACTTCCTGATCGAAAATAATGGCACGCAGGATGAGCTGCTGCGCCAGGTTGAAAATATCTGGGATAGCATCCACGATAATTAGTAAGTAGGCTTAGTAAATGCGTCCGATATCTGATCTGCAACGCAGGATCGAGCCCTTTCAAGTAATAAGCGAGTATGTGCCAGCTGGCGATCAGCCCGAAGCCATTGCCGAAATCACTCGTCGTATTCTTGCGGGCGAGCAGGATGTGGTTTTGCTCGGTGCTACAGGTACTGGAAAATCGGCAACAACAGCCTGGCTCATTGAAAAGTTACAACGCCCTACTCTTGTGTTGGCACCTAATAAGACTTTGGCTGCCCAACTGGCAAATGAATTTAGAGAGCTCTTGCCCAACAACGCGGTTGAGTACTTTGTTTCATACTATGACTATTACCAGCCAGAAGCCTATGTTCCACAAACAGATACCTTCATTGAAAAGGATTCATCGGTAAATGAAGAGGTGGAGCGCCTTCGTCATTCCGCAACAAATTCATTATTGACACGTCGCGATGTAATCGTCGTTGCAACTGTTTCATGTATTTATGGTCTTGGAACACCACAAGAGTATGTAGATCGCATGGTACGCCTACGAGTCGGGCAGGTAACAGAGCGCAACGCCTTGCTGCGCAGATTTGTCGATGTCCAGTACAAGCGCAATGACATGGCATTTGAACGTGGAACTTTTCGGGTTCGTGGTGACACCATCGAGATAATTCCCATGTATGAAGAACTGGCAATCCGGATCGAGATGTTTGGTGATGAGATAGAAAGGCTGAGTACCTTGCACCCACTCACGGGGGAGATCATCCGAGAAGAGCAAGAGATTTTCATCTTCCCGGCAACGCACTATGCCGCCGGCCCGGAAACTATGAAACGTGCTATTGGTGATATCCAGGATGAGCTACAAGTACAGCTTAACCTTTTTGAGAAACAGGGAAAGTTGCTTGAGGCACAACGTCTTCGCATGCGCACAACTTTTGATATTGAAATGATGGAGCAAATTGGATTCTGTAGTGGAATCGAGAACTATTCCCGACATTTAGATGATCGCCCTGCTGGATCTGCGCCACACTGTTTATTGGATTATTTTCCAGAGGATTTTTTGGTAGTTATCGATGAAAGCCATGTGTCTGTCCCCCAACTTGGAGCTATGTTTGAAGGTGATGCCTCGCGTAAGCGCACCTTAGTTGAGCATGGTTTCCGGCTACCTAGTGCACTCGATAATCGACCTTTGAAGTTCCCAGAATTCTTAGCGCGAACTGGTCAAAGGCTTTATCTTTCAGCCACACCAGGTAAGTATGAAATGGCAAAGGTCGATGGCGATGTGGTGGAGCAAGTAATTCGTCCAACTGGCTTAGTCGATCCGCAAATAGTTATTAAGCCGATTAAGGGTCAGATAGATGACCTTTTGCATGAAATTAGCCTTCGAGTCCAACGCAATGAGCGGGTCCTTGTTACTACTTTAACCAAAAAGATGTCGGAAGATTTAACAGATTATCTTCAAGAAAAGGGTGTCAATGTCAGATACTTGCACTCGGAAGTTGACACTTTGCGCCGAGTGGAGCTACTGCGAGAACTTCGCACTGGTGAGTACGATGTTTTGATCGGTATCAACTTGCTTCGCGAAGGTTTGGATTTACCTGAAGTTTCTTTAGTTGCAATTTTAGATGCCGATAAGGAGGGTTTTTTACGTTCTGCAACCTCCTTGATTCAAACTATTGGACGTGCAGCGCGAAATGTTTCGGGTGAGGTTCATATGTATGCCGACAACATTACCGCTTCCATGGCAAAGGCCATTGATGAAACTAACCGACGCCGAGCCAAGCAGGTGGCCTATAACTTTGAACGCGGCGTTGATCCGCAGCCACTTCGCAAAAAAATTGCTGATATTACTGATCTGATTAATCGAGAGAGCGCCGACACAGAAGAATTATTGGCGCATGAGAAATCTGCCGCCAAAAAAGTTGCATCAGCCGTTGGCTTATATGATAAGTCCTCCATTTCATTACCGCGTAAAGAGTTGATTGCATTGATAGGCTCACTCACCGAACAGATGCGAAATGCAGCATCGCAGCTTCAATTTGAGGTAGCCGCTCGTTTGCGTGATGAGATTAAGATTTTAAAGAAAGAGCTGCGAATGATGGAAGAGGCTGGAGTTTAAGGTGAGCATCGATAAATTAGTTGTTCGTGGTGCTCGTGAACACAACCTAAAGAATGTGTCAATTGAACTGCCGCGGGAAGCCTTGATTGTTTTCACGGGGTTGTCGGGCTCAGGTAAATCTTCGTTAGCCTTCGACACAATCTTTGCTGAAGGTCAGCGACGCTATGTTGAATCCTTATCAGCCTATGCCAGGCAATTCTTGGGCCAAATGGATAAGCCTGATGTGGATTTCATTGAAGGCTTATCGCCAGCGGTCTCCATTGATCAGAAATCTACTAACCGCAATCCACGTTCGACGGTTGGAACCATCACAGAGGTATATGACTATCTCCGTTTGCTATTTGCCCGCGCCGGTCGTCCACACTGTCCAAAGTGTGGCAAAGCTGTAACGCGTCAATCACCTCAACAAATTGTGGATCAAATCCTCGAGTTGCCCTCAGTGACAAAGTTTCAGGTTTTAGCACCCATTGTTCGTGCGCGTAAGGGTGAGTTTGTTGAACTATTTAATGACTTAGTGACCCAAGGGTATTCCAGGGCACGTGTTGATGGCGAAGTTTTTCAATTATCTGATGCACCAAAATTGAAGAAACAAGAAAAGCACAGTATCGAAGTTGTGATCGATCGCTTAACCGCGAAACCTGAAAGTAAAACACGTTTGACCGATTCCATCGAAACCGCGCTTCGACTCGCCTCCGGAGTTGTCATTCTTGATTTTGTAGATGCGAAAGGCGATGACAAGGAGCGAACCTATAGCGAACACTTGGCCTGCCATAATTGTGAACTTTCGTTTGAAGAGTTGGAGCCGCGTTCATTTTCCTTCAACTCACCCTTTGGTGCATGCGCCGAGTGTTCCGGAATTGGTACAAAATTAGAGGTCGATGGCGAGCTCATCATTCCAGATGATTCGATTTCAATTAATGATGGCGCCATCACTCCTTGGTCGGGTGGCCAGTCATCTGATTATTTCTTGCGTTTGCTTGAAGCGCTGGCGAAGGACCTTCCGTTTTCCTTAGATACGCCATGGAAGAAGATCACCATGAAGGCGCGTGAGGCAATACTAAATGGTTATGAGTATGAGATAAAAATGAAATACAAGGGCCGCTATGGTACCCGTAACTACACAACTGGTTTTGAAGGTGTGGTGCCATTTATCCATCGCCGCCACGGCGAGACTGACAGTGATTACAGCCGAGGTAAGTACGAGGCTTATATGCGGGAAATCGCCTGCGAAAGTTGCAACGGTGCCCGACTCAAGCCGGAAGTTTTGGCGGTAACGATTGGCGGGAAAAATATCTCACAGATATGTGAACTTTCAATCGCCGATTGTGCATTATTTTTAAGGCAGATTAAATTAAATAAACGAGAAGCCCAAATTGCCGAACGGGTCATGAAAGAGATAAATGCCCGTCTTGGTTTTTTGCTCGATGTCGGACTTGAATATTTATCATTAGCTCGGCCAGCTGGCTCACTTTCTGGCGGTGAAGCTCAGCGCATTCGCCTTGCTACCCAAATAGGAAGCGGCTTGGTTGGTGTCTTATATGTTCTTGATGAGCCTTCAATTGGTTTACATCAACGTGATAATAGACGTTTGATCGAAACGCTAACCAAATTACGCGACTTAGGTAACACTCTAATCGTCGTCGAACATGATGAGGAGACAATTCGCACAGCGGATTGGATAGTAGATATTGGTCCAGGCGCCGGTGAACATGGTGGCGAAATTGTTGTATCTGGTAGCTACGAGGATTTGATTAAATCCAAAGAATCAATTACAGGTGCCTATCTATCCGGACGTAAATCAATTGAAATTCCAAAACAACGCCGAGCGATAGATCCCAAGCGAAAACTAGTTGTCAAGGGCGCTAAAGCCAACAACTTGAAGGAGATTGAAGTCGCGTTTCCGTTAGGAGTCTTTGTTTGCGTTACTGGCGTCAGCGGTTCTGGAAAGTCAACGCTAGTTAATGATATTTTGTATACAACCCTTGCCAACAAGCTAAATGGAGCAAGATTGGTGCCGGGGCGACATCGCACCGTTACCGGAATTGAATTATTGGACAAGGTTGTCCATGTGGATCAATCTCCGATCGGTCGCACACCTCGCTCCAACCCAGCAACTTACACAGGTGTATTCGATAAGATCCGCGCTTTATTTGCTGAAACGAGTGAAGCAAAAATTCGCGGATACCAACAAGGTAGATTCTCATTTAATGTTAAAGGTGGGCGCTGCGAAAACTGTTCTGGTGATGGCACAATAACAATTGCAATGAACTTCTTACCCGATGTCTATGTTCCGTGCGAAATCTGCCATGGTGCGCGTTACAACCGAGAAACCCTGGAAGTTCATTACAAGGGAAAGACCATTGCGCAAGTGCTTAATATGTCGATCGAAGAAGCCCATGGCTTCTTCGAATCGGTGCCAGCGATTGCTCGATATTTAAAGACGTTAAATGAGGTCGGATTAGGTTACGTTCGATTAGGACAATCAGCACCAACGCTTTCGGGTGGCGAGGCACAGCGCGTTAAACTTTCTACCGAATTGCAACGGCGCTCGACCGGCCGCACTATTTATGTTCTTGATGAACCAACAACTGGCTTGCACTTTGAAGATGTGAACAAACTCCTTGGTGTACTAAGCCGGCTAGTTGATACCGGAAACACGGTAGTTGTAATCGAGCACAACCTGGATGTAATTAAGTGTTCGGACTGGGTAATTGATATGGGACCAGAGGGTGGATTTAAAGGTGGAATGGTTGTGGCAGAAGGTACACCAGAGGATGTGGCAAAGGTGAAAGAAAGTTACACCGGAGAATATTTAGGCGAGATTTTGAAAACAAATAGAAAAGCGCCAGTAAAGAAGTAACCAGATGGCAGATCCACAAAGTTACCGTCCAAGCATAATTCCGGAACACCCAGGGGTCTATCGCTTCTATAACGATTCTGACAAAGTAATTTATGTCGGTAAGGCAAAAAATCTCAAGCAACGATTGAGTACATACTTTCTAGCAAATCTTGCCACTAAAACCGATCGCATGGTTCGGGAAGCAGTTCGAGTTGATTGGACTATTGTAGCCAGCGAAGTTGAGGCACTTCAGTTAGAGTTTTCCTGGATTAAGCAGTACAACCCGCATTACAACGTTCAATTTAAGGATGATAAGTCCTACCCTTACCTTGCCGTCGCACTTGCGGATGAGTATCCACGCATCTTCATCACCCGTAAATCCAAGCAACCAGGCATCACATACTTTGGACCCTTCGCGCACACATGGGCCTTACGCAATACCTTTGATGTCATTTTGAAACTCTTTCCAATTCGCTCCTGCACATCTGGAAATTTCGAACGCGCCCGAAAGAGCAAGCGCCAATGTTTACTTGGAGATATCGGAAAGTGCGCCGCCCCTTGTGTTAATTGGATCAGTAAAGCCGATCATAAAGCTTTAGCCGAACGCCTAGTCCACTTTATGAGCGATGCCAATGCCGACATCGTTCCAACATTGCGAAAGGAGATGGAGCAAGCCGCCGAAAACGAAGAGTTTGAACGAGCTAGCAAAATTCGGGACTCAATTGGAGCGATTGAACGGGCGCAAGAGAGCACTGATGCGACTTTGCCAGAAAACCTTACCGCTGACCTAATTGCGATTCATCATGATGGCGCTCACGCAGCCGGCTCAATCTTTATCGTACGTTCTGGCTCGATCAAAGGTTCCAGATCATGGATAGTTGATCAATCCAAGACGCTAGAAGGCGATGATGAAATTGCCTCGTTGTTTTCCTCCATCTACGGGCAAGCCGCCGCAACCGATATTCCAGCGGAGATTTTGCTCAACGAACTACCGGCCGATGCCGATGCCCTAGAAAAATGGCTGTCGGTAATTCGAGGAGCGCCAGTTAGCATCAAGGTTCCGCAGCGAGGTGAAAAGGCTGAGTTGCTGCAAACCGTTAAGCGCAACGCTCAGTACTCATTAATTCAATATCTAAGTAAGCGCGCCACCGATGCTGGGGTAAGTGGAAAGGCTTTGACGCAGATTGAAGTGGCGCTAGATCTGCAGCAAACTCCTTTGCGAATTGAGTGTTTTGATATTTCAAATATCTCTAGCACATCTGTTGTGGCCTCTATGGTCGTTTTTGAAGATGGCATGGCCAAGAAGAGTGAGTACCGCAGATTTATTATTAATACCGATGCGGGTTTCGATGATACCCGCGCGATGCACCAAGTTATTTCTAGGCGGCTCAAGCGATTGCTGGATGATCGCCAAGTTAATGAAGCTGAGGTGGCGGAGTTAGGGGGCAAGCCCAGCAAATTTGCTTATCCTCCGCAATTAATAGTTGTTGATGGTGGCGCACCTCAAGTAAATGCAGCCCTACGGGCGCTAACTGAGCTGGGGATTGATGACATCGCATTGTGTGGTTTGGCAAAACGACTCGAAGAGGTATGGCTACCAGGTACAAGTGACCCATTAATTCTGCCTCGCAATAGCGAAGCTCTTTTTTTGTTACAGCGAATACGAGATGAAGCACATCGCTTTGCCATTTCTTTCCACCGCTCGCGCCGTTCCAAGGTGATGTTGGAATCAATTTTGGATGAGGTTCCCCGGCTTGGCTCGGCGCGAAGAAACGCGCTCTTACAGCGCTTTGGTTCGGTGGCTGCTATTCGCAAAGCTACAGTTGCCGAGATTGCGGCAACTCCTGGCATTGGGTTAAAGATCGCATCAATAGTCGAAGCACATTTATTTATCATTACCTCCCAAAAAATTAACCCCGAAACCGGAGAAATCAGCGATAATTAAGGCATGAGTTCGCCTGAGACCCTGATACTGACTGGGATGTCTGGTGCTGGCAGATCAACAGTTGCGCATGCACTAGAAGATCTTGGTTGGTATGTCGTTGATAACCTGCCACCATCATTGCTTCCGGCATTAGTAATTATGGGAACCGGCCCGGAAAGTAAAGAGCTTGCAGTTGTAGTAGATGTTCGTGGGGGAGAGTTCTTTGATGAGCTAGCGCATGCGTTAGCCGATTTGAAAAAAAATAATTCTGAATACCGATTAGTTTTTCTTGATGCTACCGATCAAGCATTGGTTCAGCGTTTTGAATCTACTCGGAGACCTCATCCATTGCAGGCACAGGATCGAATCGTTGATGGAATAGCACGGGAGCGCACAAAGTTAGAAGAAGTGCGTTCGCAGGCCGATGTGGTTATTGATACCACGAACTTGAATGTTCATCAATTGGAAAAACGCATTGGCGACATATTTGGTTCAGGTAAATTGCATGGTATTAGAATCAATGTTCTCTCATTCGGATATAAGTACGGAATTCCAGTTGATGCCGATCTGGTCTTGGATTGCAGATTCATCCCCAATCCACATTGGGTTCCAGAGTTGCGTCCACTTACAGGTTTAACTCAGCAGGTCAGCCAGAAAGTTCTTGGCTACGAGGGTGTTGCCGACTTTGTTCACAATTATGTTCATTTAATTAACTCAATGATGGCTGGTTACATGCGCGAAGGAAAAAAGTTTGTGACGATCGCAGTTGGGTGTACCGGTGGAAAACATCGAAGCGTTGCGATCACACAAGAGATTGCAAAACAGCTCAATACAATTGGCGATGAAGTCTCAGCACATCCAACTCACCGTGATGTTGGCCGGGAATAAACTTGGCTAAGGTAGTTGCACTGGGTGGGGGACATGGCTTAGCGGTGACCTTGACCGCATTGCGAAACGCAAGACAAGATATAACCGCAATAGTTACCGTTGCCGACAACGGTGGATCAAGTGGGCGCTTACGGCAAGAGTTTCCAATATTTCCGCCAGGAGATTTAAGAATGGCACTTGCTGCGCTGTGTGCTGATGATGAATGGGGCCGTACTTGGGCCAAGATCATGCAACATAGATTTGTCAGCGATGGCGCGTTAAATGGACATGCCATGGGAAATTTGTTGCTAGCATCAATGTGGAGCGCTGGTGATGATCCGGTTTGCGCGCTAGATCGAGTCGGAGAATTATTGCGAGTTGTCGGCCGGGTCTTGCCAATGGCTGCAGTTGCCTTAGATATTGAAGCAACCTTTAACACATCTACTGGTCGCATTGTTGTTCGCGGACAAAAAGAGGTCGCAACCGCAAAAGGAATGATTGAATCCCTGCGAATTATTCCGGACAACCCCGAAGCCAGATCTGAAGCTTTGGCTGCAATTGCAGCTGCTGATTGGATCATCATGGGACCTGGTTCTTGGTTTTCTAGTGTGATTCCACATCTTTTAGTACCCGCTCAACTTTCGGCGTTGCAAAAAACAACGGCAAAAAAGGTATTGATCCTAAACTTAGATGCATCCCCGCATTCACTGGGTGAAGAGTTCGCCGGATCAACCCCAGAGCAGCATCTTGCCTTCTTTCATCGTTATGCACCGGGTATGCGAGTGGATTACTGCCTGGTCGACCAATCAGTTGCTCGCAATAGACAAGCACTTGATGAGGCGGCAGCTACCTTAGGTGGCGCGATTGTTGTGGCCGATCTCCGCAAAGCCCCAGGAAGTGTTCATCATGATGGCGATAAATTGGCTCTTCATTTGGGCCACATTCTTTCGCAGTTGATGGTTGGATAACCCCATGGCAATGACAGCATCAGTTAAAGATGAACTCTCCCGACTTTCTATCACCAAACCATGTTGTCGCAAAGCCGAAGTTTCCTCACTGCTTCGCTTCGCAGGTGGCCTTCACCTAGTGGCTGGAAAGATTGTGATCGAAGTTGAACTTGATACTTCCCAGAGCGCGCGCAGATTGCGCAAGGACATCTCCGATATCTATGGACACAATTCTGATCTAGCAGTGTTGTCTTCAAGTGGATTGCGCAAAGGAGCTCGTTATGTTGTTCGCGTAATAAATGAGGGCGATGCCCTTGCGCGGCAAACTGGTTTAGTAGATGCAAATGGTCGACCAGTTCGCGGGCTACCTCCGCAGGTTGTATCAGCGGCAATTTGCGATTCGGAGGCGGCTTGGCGCGGTGCCTTTATTGCCCACGGTTCTTTGACTGAACCCGGGCGCTCCTCCTCACTAGAAATCACATGTCCCGGACCAGAGGCCGCCCTTGCCCTAGTTGGAGCCGCGCGCCGACTCGGAATCGTGGCAAAGGCACGCGAAGTTCGGGGAGTAGATCGGGTAGTAATTCGTGATGGAGATGCCATCGGAGTTCTTCTCACCCGCTTAGGCGCCCATGAAAGTGTGATGGCCTGGGAGGAGCGCCGAATGCGGCGCGAGGTAAGGGCAACGGCCAACCGACTGGCTAACTTTGATGATGCAAATCTGCGACGCTCTGCTCGGGCAGCGGTCGCCGCCGCTGCCAGAGTGCAGCGGGCAATGGAGATCCTAGGGCCGACAATTCCAGAACATTTGAAGGAGGCGGGGGAGTTGCGGATCAATCATGGTCAGGCCTCCCTGGAAGAGCTGGGTTCACTTGCTACCCCGCCAATGACAAAGGATGCCATTGCCGGACGTATCCGTAGGCTACTTGCGATGGCTGATAAACGTGCCGCCGAACTGGGAATCCCTGATACCGAAAGCGGATTGTCACCAGATTTACTGAACTAACTACCCAATAGGGCCGGCAGTTCACCCTTTTGCACTGATAGGCTTAGCAGCAAGACCCCAGTGTTGTGGCAGCTCTACTAACCACCAATAACTGGGCTTTTTCATCTGGCAGGGTAGTTCAACTAAGAGCACCTCAAGGGCGGCAGCCCCACTAACAGCAAGGACAGTTTTATGATCAATGTCGGAATCAATGGTTTTGGACGCATCGGGCGCAACTTCTTTCGGGCCAGCCTGACCAACCCAAATATCAATATTGTCGCAATTAATGACCTAACTCCTAATCAGACGCTGGCGCACTTGCTCAAGTACGACTCAATCTTGGGTCGGCTAGGGCTGGAGGTTAGCTACACCGATGACTCAATCACCGTTGCCGGAAAGAGAATCGCAGTTTTCTCAGAGCGCGATCCAGCCAACTTGCCTTGGGCCAGCGTTAAGGCTGATCTTGTACTTGAATCAACCGGTATCTTCACCAAAGCGGCCGATGCGCAAAAGCACATCACCGCCGGTGCCAAGAAGGTAATCATCTCGGCGCCAGCAACTGATGAAGACATTACAATCGTTATGGGTGTTAACCACACTGATTACGATGGCGCCAAGCACCACATCATTTCAAATGCTTCATGTACCACAAACTGCTTGGCACCAATGGCAAAGGTGCTCCAGGATAACTGGGGAATTGTTAAAGGGTTCATGACAACTATTCACGCCTATACAAATGATCAGCCCATCCTGGACTTTCCGCACAAGGATCTTCGTCGCGCTCGCGCAGCTGCCATAAATATGATTCCAACATCTACTGGTGCGGCAAAGGCGATCTCGTTAGTGATGCCAGAGCTTAAGGGCAAGCTTGATGGCTACGCGATGCGAGTTCCACTTCCAACAGGATCGGCCACAGATCTAACAGTTGAACTTGCAAAGGAAGTAACTGTTGCCGAAATCAACGCTGCCATGAAGGCGGCTGCAGATGGACCACTTAAGGGTTTCCTTTCCTACACCGAGGATCCAATTGTTTCATCAGATATTGTGACCGATCCCGCCTCCTGTATTTTTGATTCCGGTTTAACTAAGGTAATTGGCAACCAAGTGAAGATCGTTGGTTGGTATGACAATGAATGGGGTTACTCAAACCGGCTAGTTGACTTGATCGATTACGTTGGTAAAACGCTGTAATGGCAGAGCTTTCAACTTTTGAGCTAACAGGTAAGCGAGTTTTTCTTCGTTGTGATCTAAATGTTCCCATCAAAGATGGGCTCATTAAAGATGATGGACGCATAAAAGCCTCCTTACCAACTATTCAACTTTTGCTCGAAAAAGGTGCAGCAATTATTATCGCGGCCCACCTTGGTCGCCCGAAAGGTGAAGTAAAACCTGAACTTTCACTTGCGCCAGTTGCAAAGCGGCTAGCAGAGTTGCTGGGTCGTGAAATTAAATTCATCGGCGAAAATGGTTTAATAAGTGATTCGGTAACGCAAGCTGCGCAAGCTTTGAAAGCGGGAGAAATTCTGTTATTGGAAAACATACGTTTTTCCGCAGCTGAAACTAGTAAGGAGGAATCAGAGCGGACCGCCTTCGCCACCAAACTAGCCAAACTAGCCGACTTTTATGTTGGCGATGGTTTTGGTGCAGTGCACCGCCAGCACGCATCAGTTTTTGATCTTCCGAAACTTCTTCCTCATGCCGCCGGAGCACTTGTCACCGCTGAAGTCGAAGTATTAAAAAAACTTACCCAAAATCCAGTCCGTCCTTACGGAGTAGTTCTGGGCGGGGCTAAGGTTTCCGACAAACTGCGTGTGATCGAAAACTTGCTTGGCAAAATTGATCTTTTAGCTATAGGTGGGGGAATGGTATTTACCTTCCTAAAAGCCCAAGGCAAAGAGATTGGAACCTCTCTTGTCGAAGATGAGATGCTTGCTGTTGTGAAGGGGTTAATTGCAACTGCGGAAAAAAATGGAGTTAAGCTGCTGCTGCCAACTGACATTGTTGTTGCGCCGTCATTTTCAGCCGATGCCACACCTACCTTGGTTTCGGTTGATTCAATTCCAGCAGATCAGATGGGGCTAGATATTGGCCCAGTGTCAGCTGCCGCCTTTGCGGCCGAAATCATTAAGTGCAAAACTGTTTTCTGGAACGGTCCTATGGGTGTATTTGAGTTTGCTAACTTTGCTGCTGGCACAAAGGTAGTTGCGCAAGCGCTCACCCAAGTTTCTGGAATTTCCGTTGTTGGTGGTGGCGATTCTGCAGCAGCGGTACGGGCATTGGGCTTTGCCGATTCACAGTTTGGTTATATTTCAACCGGTGGTGGGGCAGCACTTGAATATTTAGAGGGCAAGGAACTTCCTGGCTTGAAAGCACTAGAATTAATTTAGTTAAGATTTAAATCAACAAGGGAGATAGCAATGCGTAAACCGTTCATGGCTGGTAATTGGAAGATGAACTTGAATCATCTGGAAGCAATTGCAGTTGCGCAAAAGCTGGTTTATGGACTCGATGATAAGGATTATGACGCAGTCGATGTGGCCATTATTCCGCCATTTACCGATATTCGCTCGATTCAGACATTGGTCGATGGCGATCGTTTGCGACTTCAATATGGGGCACAGGATCTTTCACCTGATCTCAGTGGTGCATTTACTGGAGACATCGCTGGTTCCATGTTGAAAAAGCTCGGGTGTACTTACGTTGTAGTTGGTCACTCAGAGCGCCGTGCCATCCATGGCGAATCAGATGCACTTATTAATCGCAAGCTGAAAGCAGCCCTGGCAAATGAACTAATCCCAATCTTTTGCGTTGGCGAAGAGCTCGCGATTCGAGAAGCGGGAACACAGGTAAGTTTTGTGATCCGCCAGGTTCGTGCCGGGCTGGCTGGATTTACCAAACCAGAGCTGAAGCATATTGTTATAGCTTATGAACCAGTGTGGGCGATTGGAACTGGCAAAACCGCAACCCCGGAGGATGCGCAGGAGGTTTGTGCAGCTATCCGGGAGGAGATTGAAAGTATTGGTTCACCAGAGATCGCCGCCAATATGCGTATCTTGTATGGTGGTTCGGTAAAGCCTTCAAATATTGTCGAGATCATGAAAAAATCTGATATTGACGGGGCTTTGATCGGCGGTGCCAGCCTAGATCCGGAGCAGTTGGCCAAGATCGCCAAGTTCTACGTGGTGATCGAGTAAGCATTACCCCCATCGGGCGGGTATCCTTACCCCCTACGAACTAGGAGTTTAAGAAAAGTGAAACTAGCTCTCTCAATCGCACTGATTATTATCAGTGTACTCATGATCATTTTGGTACTACTTCACAAAGGTAAGGGAAGTGGCCTATCGGATCTATTCGGTGGCGGAATCTCTTCAAACTACGGCGGCTCATCAGTTGTAGAGCGAAACCTTGATCGCATCACCATTGTTGCGGGCGGATTCTGGTTTGCCCTGGTTGTGGCACTCTCGCTCGTACTTAAGTAACTGATTATTGGAATTCTTTTTAAGTAAGTGATTTTTATTAAGCATTGAAGGGGAAAACTATGGCAAGTGCAATTCGCGGAAGTCGGGTTGGCGCCGGCCCAATGGGCGAGGCAGAGCGCGGTGATTCAATCGCACGTGCTTATGTTTCATATTGGTGTGCAAATGGCCATGAAGTTCGTCCATCATTTGCGGTAGAAGAAACGGTTGTGATTCCAGCTGAATGGGATTGCCCAAAGTGTGGTTACCCAGCCGGGCGCGATCGCAACAATCCGCCGAGCCCGGTAAAGAATGAACCATATAAGACACACCTGGCATATGTGAAAGAGCGTCGCACTGATGCCGAAGGTGAAAGACTGCTTAATGAGGCTCTGCGCAAACTACGTGGAGACGACGAGGATTAAATCGCCTGCGCAGCCGCTAGTAATTCATTAATACCCACTGCCCGATTTGTTAAGTTAAATCGAAGTAGTCGGTATTTTCTTGAGGCAAGGGCCTTGCCATCACCAACTGCTTGGGCGTCAATCAGGGTTTTAAATCCATAGTTTTGACCTGGGATTGCGATCTCTTTTTTAACAACTCCAGTTATTTGTAAGAAGAGCCCATTTTGTTGCCCACCTTTATGAAACTGTCCAGTTGAGTGAAGAAAACGCGGGCCCCAACCAAAGGTAACGGGACGGTTAGATTTACTGGCAAGAATTGAACGCAATTGGCTGATCTTGAGATCATCTTTGCGATCGAGGTATGCCATCACTGCAATGTAACCATCTGCGGGTATGGCCGAAATTAAATTACGAAGTGCATCAATTACATTGGTGCCAATGCCAAAAATCTGGATCGAACCTGCAGTCGAATCGGGGGTAAATGTGGGCAACACCCCTTTCCATTCCTGCAAAAGAGCTGATGTTTGCGCTTTTGCTTCGGTGACATTGGGTTGATTAAAGGGATTTATTTCTAGCGCTACTCCAATCAAAGCGGTGACCCATTCCCAGATAATGAACTGGGAAGCCAGATCACCTGCTACCACTAAATCTGCAGTTCCTGCAAATGCAACCTTGAGTGCATTGCCTTCACTGCCAGCACCACTACTTTCAGCAACGACCGGCAACCGCCCGACCTGATTCTTTCCAGTTGATTCGGCCAGCAATTGTTCGATCCAATCACTTAAACCTGGCATTTGGCTATCCGCATCATTGAATGCGACATATTGACCGGCCAGGTATGAGATTACAAATGCAATGTCACACACTAACTCTGGCTTAGCCAGGAATGCCCGCTTGGTATCACTTGCGTTATCCAGTAACACTGAAACATCTACCCCGATCAGGGCTGCAGGTACTAGACCAAAAGCGCTGAGAACGCTAAAGCGACCACCTACATGTGGGTCCGCGTTTAATACCCTAAATCCATTTACGCGTGCCTGCTTATCTAATGGTGAGCCCGGGTCGGTAACAAAGATCATGTGTTCTGCTGGATTTAATCCGGCATCTTTGAAAGCGCCTTGAAACAACGCACTTTGCGCGCTGGTTTCAATTGTTGCACCCGACTTCGAACTAACAATAAGAACGGTTTTGGCTAGGTCAGAGTTCAAGGCATGGGCAACATAATCAGGATCTGTTGAATCTAAAACGAAAAGTGATTTTCCATAACTTTGCGCAATTACTTCCGGGCCCAGGGATGATCCACCCATTCCACATAAAATTATATTGTTTTTATCGCGGTGCTTAGCCGATAGCGCATCTAACTGCGGCAATAATTCCCGGGAAGTTTCAGGCAGATCAATCCAATTAAGTCGAGTAGCAGCTTCAGTTTGCGCAGATGAACCCCAAATAGTTGGATCTTTTTTAGCTAGTCGCTCATGAGCTGAGATAAGAGCCAGGTACTGAGCCGATGAACGATCTATTTTTGAAATTGCGGTGCCACTGACTGTGATCATTTTTATAGCGCTGCCTTTACATTTGTCAGTAGTTCATCCCATGCTTGCGCAAACTTCTTAACGCCCTCGATCTCGAGATCGGTTGTGACCTGATCTAGTGAAATGCCTAATGACGATAAGCCCTTAAGTACTTCGATGGCATTTCGATAATTGCCGGTAACGGTGTCGCCACCGAAAAGGCCATGGTCTAGCAACGCATCTAGGGTTGCTTGCGGCATGGTGTTGACGGTATCGGGTGCGACCAGCTCAACGACATACTGGGTATCAGGGTAGGTCGGATCTTTAACTCCGGTAGATGCCCACAAAGGTCGCTGTTTATGGGCTCCCTTGGTTTCAAGGGTTGTCCAACGCGCTGTGCTAAATTTTTCTTCAAATAATTGATAAGCAAGGTGGGCGTTTGCAATCGCAGCTTTACCAAGTAATTGTAATGCTGGCCCAGATCCATCTTTTTTTAATAAAGCGTCAATGGCTGCATCGATCCGACTTACGAAAAAGGATGCCACTGATTGAACTTGAGCCGGGTCTTGACACTTTTCGATGCCTTTTGTGTAGGCATCGATAACTTGCCCATAGCGCTTGATGGAAAATATCAATGTGACATTGACGCTAATTCCTAAAGCGATTAGCGCGGTAATCGCAGGCAAACCTTCGATAGTTGCCGGAACTTTGATCATGACATTTGGTCGATTGATCAGCGCCCACAAATTCTTACCGGCAGTGATAGTGCCTTCAGTGTCATAAGCAAGGTGCGGATTTACTTCAATGCTAACCCGGCCATCAACTCCATTACTAGCTTCAAAAATTGCTGCAAATAGATCACACGCCGCCCGGACATCATCGGTAGTTAATTTTTGAACAACTTCATCGACCGCCCAACCTTTCATGGCGACAATATCACCAGCGTATTCGGCGCCCCCACTAATCGCTGCACTAAAAATACTTGGATTAGTAGTTACCCCAACTACACCGTCGTGCGAAATGCGGAAAGGTAAGGAATGGGAATCAGAACCGGTGATCTTGGCTCGTGATAAATCATCTAACCAAATCGAGGTACCAATTTGGGAGAGTTGCCGCGTGATCATGGCAACGCCTGCTTAACTTGTGCAACAACATTTTCAACACTAAATCCAAACTCCTGGAATAAGCGCTTGGAATCGGCAGATGCCCCGTAATGTTCTAGTGAAATTGCGATTCCGCTATCGCCTATAAGTTCGCGCCAGCCTTGGGCGATGCCAACTTCGATACTGACCTTTAATAGCCCAGGCGAAAGCACGGAATCTTTATAAGCTTGATCCTGTTCGACAAACCATTCCAGGCATGGGGCGCTAACTACTCGTACATTTATACCTTCAGTGGCCAACTCGGTTTGCGCAGCAAGTGCCAAGGAAACCTCTGATCCGGTTGCAATTAAAATTGCCTTAGGCGCAACGGCATCCTTTAATACATATGCGCCTTTGGCCACACCAATTGCGGGCGCGCACACCGAGCGATCAACAACTGGCAAATTCTGACGCGATAGCAAAATTCCACTGGTTCGACCACGAGTAAGAATTACCTTCCACGCCTCGGCGACCTCATTCGCATCACCTGGGCGAATTACATCTAAACCCGGAATCGCACGAAGGGCGGCAAAGTGCTCGATCGGTTGGTGGGTGGGGCCATCTTCACCTAGTCCAATTGAGTCATGGCTCCACACGAAAATTGTTGGAATATTCATCAGCGCCGCCAATCGAACAGCTGGGCGCATGTAATCGCTAAAGACTGCAAATGTTCCACCGAAGCAACGGGTTAATCCATGAAGTGTGATTCCGTTTAGAATTGCACCCATGGCATGTTCGCGAATTCCAAAGTGAATTATTCGCCCATACGGATCTGCATCAGCGATGGCACTGGTTGCCGGTAAAAACGAACCACCGCCTTTTATGCTGGTGTTGTTTGAGCCAGCTAAATCCGCCGATCCTCCCCAAAATTCTGGCAACTTTGCGGCAATTGCATTAATAACATCACCTGATGCCGCCCGGGTAGCTACATCCTTTCCAGCTGGGAAAACTGGAATCTCGGAATCCCATCCTGGCGGTAGCGAGCGAGTGCGCAAGCGCTCCAGCAGAACTGCCTGGTCTGGGTTTGCCGATTTCCAAAATTCAAAATTGGAATTCCACTGCGCACGGACCGCGGCAGCGCGCGTTTTAACTTGACGGGCGTGTGCCAAAACTTCGGCCGGCATTGCAAATTGTTCATCTGGGTTCAATCCGAGCGCGAGTTTGGTCGCCCTAATTTCATCCACACCAAGGGCCGAACCGTGGGAACTGGCGGTGCCTTGTGCGCTAGGTGCTGGCCAAGCAATAACTGATTTCATCCGAATCAAAGTTGGCTTGGTATTTTCTACCTTAGCTGCAACCATGGCGGCATTGAGTGCAACCAGATCTACATTGCCATCTGAGAGCGTAGCAACCTCAATTACCTGCCAACCATAAGCCAGATATCGCGCGGAGACATCTTCGGTGAATGCGTTGTGGGTGTCACCTTCAATAGAAATTTGGTTGTCATCATAAATTAAGTTCAGATTGCCAAGCTCCTGAGTTCCGGCAAGTGAGGATGCTTCCGCACTGACTCCTTCCTGTAAATCTCCATCTGAACAAATTACCCAGATACTGTGATCAAAAATTGATGTACCCGCCGGTGCCGCCGGATCCAACAAGCCACGTTCATAACGTGCAGCCATCGCCATCCCCACCGCGCCGGCAATGCCTTGACCCAACGGGCCGGTTGTCATTTCAACACCTGCAGTATGTCCAAATTCGGGATGGCCTGGAGTCAGCGAGCCCCATGTTCTAAAACTTTCTAGATCCTTCATCGCTAAGCCATAGCCACTCAAGAAAAGTTGAATATACAAAGTCAATGATGAATGGCCGCATGAGAGGATAAATCGATCGCGACCAATCCAATGTGGATCACTAGGATCATGCACTAGGTGAAGTTGAAAAAGCGAGTAAGCAACTGGTGCCAATGACATCGCAGTCCCGGGATGACCATTGCCAACCTTTTGAACTGCATCAGCGGCCAAGGCTCTTGCGTATGCCACCGCTTTATCATCTAGCTCGGACCATCCGGATAGTGCGCTCATCTTTTATCCATTCTTTGTTTTTATAGATAACCAAACTCGCCAAGCAGAAATCCATAAAATTGCCGCTCCAAAAAGGTGTGCACCGACGAGGAGTGCAGGCACACCAGTTAAATATTGCACATATCCGATGGCTCCTTGAGCCAGTGCAATAATTGTAAAAGTTCGCAATTTTTTCTTAGTTACATCGGATGTTCCGGCAGCAAGGTAGAAAGCAAGGGTAATTCCAAAAAGAAATATCACGACATCAGCGTGCAGCGTCGCAACGGTTTGGATATCAAAATCAAAACGTTTAGCTTGGGCATCACCTGCATGCGGACCAGAGCCGGTCACAACAGTTCCAAGAACAAGGACTAAATATGTTGTTGCAACATGTGCCAGCGCTAAGCGTCGAGTTAAAACTGGTACTTCAATTTTCATTGCTGGTGCGAATCTGCGGGCATGTAATGAAGTTGCCCCAGCTATTAAAACCATAGAGAGCAAAAGGTGGCCAGCAACTGGAATTGGATTGAGATCGGTGAGGACGGTAATTCCGCCAAGCACGCCTTGCGCAAGAATTCCAAAAAATTGGCCAATAGCCAAAGCACGAAGATCTTTTCGGCCGCTCTTTAAAACCGCAACGATTATTATCAGAGCGGCAATGACAAGTACGAAGGTTAGTAAGCGATTTGCAAACTCAATCCAGACATTGAACAGGGGCTCGGCCTGGTGCGGGACTGGGATGTATGAGCCGGGGGTGCACTCTGGCCAGGTAGGACACCCCAGCCCGGATCCAGTTAAACGAACCGCGCCGCCAGTGACAACCAGGGCGGCCTGTAAGAAAAGCAGCAAACCGCTGGCTGGAGCCAAAATCCGGGCAGCGCTAAAGCGGGATGCGGACATGGGCTAAGCCTATTGACCTAGCGCCGCCGCGCCTCCCAAGTGGCAATTGGTGTCGAATTACGACACAATACTGTTGTGAAAATGAGTGGAGTTAATCCGGCCGGTGAAGATACCCGCACCCGGGATTTGGTTGCGCGCTCAATTTTAGAAAATGGTCCATCAACGGCAGTGCTACTTGGGCAACGATTAGCGCTGACGCCGGCTGGCATCCGACGTCACCTAGATCTGCTGGTTGCTGATGGAGTTTTAGAGGCGCGTGAACCGCGCTCGGCTGCAATTCGTGGCCGAGGGCGCCCTTCAAAAGTATTTGTCATGTCAGATAACGGGCGGGAAAAGTTTGAACATTCCTACGATGACCTGGCCGTTGCAGCTTTGAAATTTATCTCGGCTCAATCCGGTGAGCATATGGTTAATGCATTTGCGCAATCTCGTGCCGATGACATAGAACGCAAAGCTACCGACGCGATTACAACTAGTGCAAACAAAGTTGACGCACTGGCTGCCTTTCTTACCGACCAAGGTTATGCAGCCAGTGTTCATTCGAAAGCAATCGGCCTGGAATTGTGTCAGCATCATTGCCCGATTGCACATGTTGCGGCCGAATTTCCACAACTGTGCGAAGCCGAGACTGCGGTATTTTCAAAAATACTTGGGACGCATGTTCAGCGTCTTGCAACAATCGCGCATGGTGATGGAGTTTGCACCACATTTATTCCGACAGTTCAAAGTACAACAACTACAACAACTACAAGAAGGGTCCTTGCATGACTACAGCACACCCAGAACTCGAAGGTCTTGGCAACTATGAATATGGTTGGTCAGATAAGAGCGATGCGGGCGAAAACGCCAAGCGCGGACTTAGTGAAGATGTAGTCCGTGACATCTCATCAAAAAAGTCAGAACCGCAATGGATGCTAGATCTACGTCTAAAGGGCTTATCGCTATTTTATAAGAAGCCAATGCCTACCTGGGGGTCTGATCTTTCCGGAATTTTCTTTGACACCATTAAATACTTCGTTCGCTCAACCGAAAAGCAAGCGGCTACTTGGGACGATCTTCCAGATGAAATCAAGAATACCTACGATCGTTTGGGTATCCCGGAAGCTGAAAAACAACGGCTAGTATCTGGTGTGGCAGCGCAATACGAGTCTGAGGTTGTCTATCACTCGATTCGCGAAGACTTGGCCGCACAAGGAGTTATATTTCTTGATACGGATAGTGCATTAAAGCAACACCCAGAACTATTTAAAGAGTACTTCGGTACCGTCATTCCTGTTGGTGATAACAAGTTTGCCGCCCTTAATACTTCGGTTTGGTCTGGCGGCTCTTTTATCTATGTGCCAAAGGGAGTCCATGTTGAAATTCCATTACAAGCATACTTTCGTATCAACACTGAAAATATGGGCCAGTTTGAAAGAACATTGATCATTGCTGATGAAGATTCATATATTCATTATGTAGAAGGTTGTACAGCTCCAATTTACAAATCAGATTCACTGCACTCAGCAGTAGTTGAAATTATTGTCAAGAAGGGTGCCCGGGTTCGCTACACCACAATTCAAAACTGGTCCAACAACGTCTATAACTTAGTTACAAAGCGAGCAACGTGCGCAGAGGGTGCAACTATGGAGTGGGTGGATGGAAACATCGGCTCAAAGGTAACCATGAAATACCCTGCGATCTTCTTGATGGGTCCACACGCAAAGGGTGAAACTTTGTCGCTTGCTTTTGCTGGCGAAGGTCAGCACCAAGATTCTGGCGCAAAAATGGTTCATGCTGCGCCATATACATCTTCTTCGGTTATCTCTAAATCGGTAGCACGAAATGGTGGCCGCACTTCCTACCGGGGTCTGGTGCAGATTCAAGAAGGCGCGCATCATTCTAAAAGTACCGTTAAATGCGATGCGCTTTTAGTGGACACAATTTCTAGGTCTGATACTTATCCTTATGTAGATATTCGCGAAGATGATGTCTCTATGGGTCACGAAGCAACGGTTTCTAAGGTGAGCGATGATCAATTGTTTTACCTCATGTCTCGCGGTCTCAATGTAGATGAAGCGATGGCGATGATCGTGCGTGGCTTTATCGAACCAATTGCGCGCGAACTTCCGATGGAGTATGCGCTGGAACTAAATCGTTTAATTGAGCTCCAGATGGAAGGTGCTGTCGGTTAATGTCGCTTTTAACTACCAATTACCTAATCCCAACTGGGCGAGAAGAGGCATGGCGTTTTACACCACTTAAACGTTTACGCGGATTGCACGACGGCACGGCGGTAGTGGCAGATCGCGCCTCCCTTATAGCTAAAGGTGCGCTTCCTACCGGAGTGAGCTTTATTCGGGAAAACTTAGCGCCACTTGCGCCAACTGATGATGTGATCATTGAACGAATACGTGGGACGGCAACTGCGGTTTCACATCTTTCAATTAGTTCGAACACTGAACTTTCTGAGCCAATTTTCTTGGGTCGATCAACTGGCGCACTGGATACAGTCGAGTTCGCAAGAGTGCGAATTTCACTTGGCGCGCATGCGGTAGCAACTGTGATTATTGAAAACACCACCGATACTATTTTGGCTGAAGATCTAGAAATTTCACTGGCAGCTGGTTCAAACTTAAAGTTTGTAACCTTGCAGGAGTTTGAATCTAAATCGATATACACCGCATGTCATCACGTCATTATTGACAAAGATGCCACCTTTAAATCAATTACTGTCACCGTCGGGGGAGATGTAGTCCGAATCTTGCCAACTGTAGAATTTATAGCTCCAGGTGCATCAGCGGATTTGCTTGGAGTTTATTTTGCGACCGCAGGTCAGTTCTTTGAACACCGGATACACATTGATCATGCGGTCCCACATGCGAAGTCAAATGTGAATTACAAGGGTGCATTAGCCGGCAAAGATGCACACACGGTGTGGATCGGAGATGTTCTGATTCGAGCTGCAGCGCAAGGAACTGACACCTACGAGCTTAACCGAAATCTATTACTCAGCGATGGTGCACGTGCCGACTCGGTGCCAAACCTAGAAATCGAAACTGGCGAAATAATCGGCGCCGGACACGCAAGCACAACTGGTCGCTTTGATGATGAGCAACTATTTTATTTAATGTCACGCGGAATTCAAATGCACGATGCTAGACGTTTAGTCGTTCGTGGATTCTTCAATGAAATAATCTCCGAAATTGGGGATCAAGTTATTCAGGATCGCATCATGAACCGCATTGATGATGAACTAGAAAGGGCCGCCCACAATGGCTGATCTTGAACTAACTCAAATTCAGCCAGGCAAGCCAGTGCGAATCGAAAAGGACGGAAAGGGTATCTGTGTTGTGCGAGTTGACGATGAGGTGTTTGCAGTTTCAGATACCTGCACCCATGCGGAGGCTTCTTTGTCTGAAGGTGATGTAACTGGATTTAAAATCGAATGTTGGCTCCATGGATCAGAATTTGATTTGCGCACGGGCCAAGCCTTGACCTTGCCTGCCAACATTGCACTTGAAACGTATCCAGTAACAATCGACGGAAACTCCGTCACGGTCGAGATTTAGCAACGAGAGAAGAGCCAAGATTATGAGCACACTAGAAATCCACGACCTCCAAGTAGCTGTTGTTACTGACAATGGCAGAGTCGAAATTCTTAAGGGTGTCGACCTCACAATTAACTCTGGTGAAACTCACGCCATCATGGGGCCCAACGGCTCCGGAAAATCGACGCTGGCTTACTCAATTGCCGGACACCCTAAGTACACAATCACCGGCGGGTCGGTGAGACTTGATGGTGCAGATGTTCTTGCAATGACGGTGGATGAGCGGGCCAAGGCTGGACTGTTCTTGGCCATGCAGTATCCGGTGGAAGTACCTGGCGTTTCAGTTTCTAACTTTTTACGAACTGCAGCTACCGCACTTCGCGGGGAGGCGCCAAAACTTCGTACCTGGGTTGGCGAGGTAAAGGAGGCGATGCAGGCACTCAACATGGATCCTGCCTTTGCTTCTCGTAACGTTAATGAAGGTTTTTCTGGCGGCGAAAAGAAGCGCCATGAAATTATGCAGTTGGAACTTTTAAAGCCAAAGATAGCAATCTTAGATGAAACTGATTCTGGACTGGACGTGGATGCCCTTCGCATTGTCTCCGAAGGCGTCAACCGTGCCAAGGCTGCCAATAATCTTGGGGTGATTTTAATTACTCACTACACACGTATTCTGCGTTACATTCACCCAGATTTTGTACATGTATTTGCAAATGGCCGCATTGTTGAACAAGGTGGCCCAGAGCTGGCGGAGAAGCTGGAAGCAAATGGTTATGCAGATTATGTGAGCAAGTAGGTAACACATGTCGCTTAGCGTCGCAAACATACGCAAGGATTTTCCAATCTTTGAACGTACTATTCGCGACGGTAAAAAACTGGTCTATTTGGATAGCGGAGCTACAAGTCAAAAACCATTAGCAGTAATTGAGGCTGAGAGTAATTTCTACAAGTTCCATAACGCTGCCGTGCATCGAGGTGCTCATGAATTAGCAGAGGAAGCTACTGATGCCTATGAAGGTGCGCGGGCAAAAGTTGCCGCATTTCTGGGGGCCAAGGATGAGGAAATTGTCTTTACTAAAAGCGCGACAGAGGCGCTTAACTTAGTTGCTTACGCGATGGGCAATTCCGAACCAGGATCTAGGTTTGCGCTAACTTCAAAAGATCGAATTGTTGTTTCGGAAATGGAACATCATTCGAATTTGATTCCTTGGCAACAATTGGCCGCTCGAACAGGTGCCCAACTCGCGTGGTTTGAGGTCACCCCCGATGGACGCTTGGATCTTTCCAATATCAATCAGATTATTACCGCAGAAACAAAAGTTGTCGCAATTACCCATCAATCTAATGTGTTGGGAACAATTAATCCTTTGCCTGAAATCGTTAAGCGTGCCCATGAAGTAGGCGCAGTTGTCGTTCTAGATGCTTGTCAGTCTGCCCCGCATATGAGTATTGATGTAACCAAACTTGGCGTTGATTTTCTGGCATTTTCTGGACACAAGGCGGTTGGTCCTACCGGAGTAGGTGTTCTTTGGAGTTCGCAATTTGAGCAACTGCCGCCATTTCTCTACGGCGGTTCGATGATCGAAAATGTGACGATGACCGCTGCGACCTGGGCGATTGCACCGAAAAGGTTTGAGGCCGGAGTGCCCAATATGGCACAAGCCGTCGGTTTAGGGGCTGCTTTAGATTATCTATCTGCTATTGGCATGGACAATATTGAGCAACATGAACTGGCTATAACAGAGTACTTTCTGGAAAAGTTACAGGAAGTACCATTGTTAAAAATTGTCGGACCAAAGAACATGCAAGCTCGTGGTTCGGCCATTTCATTTACGGTTGGAGAAATCCACCCGCATGATTTAGGTCAATATTTGGATAGCCAAGGGATAGCAGTTCGCACCGGCCACCACTGTGCCTGGCCGCTAACTCGCAAACTAGGGGTCCCAGCAACTACTCGTGCTTCGCTATATCTCTACAACGATGAAACAGAGTGTGATCTCTTGGTAAAAGCAATCGTTGGCGCACAGAGGTATTTTGGTTAATGGAACTCGATAGCCTCTATCAGGAAGTAATTCTGGATCACTACAAGCACCCACTTAATAAAGGTTTGTCGCCCACCTATTCGGCGCAGGTTCATCATATAAATCCAAGTTGTGGTGATGAAATCACTCTAAATTTGATCGCCGAAGCTGGGGTAGTAAAGCGCATTACTTGGGATGGCGTTGGCTGTGCTATCTCGCAGGCAAGTGTTTCAATAGTTAGCGATCTTTTACTCAACAAAAGCATCTCTGGTGCTGATGCAATTGTCACTGAATTTGTTGAGCTGATGCACAGCAAGGGCAGCAAAACCGGAAATCCGGAGGTGCTCGAGGATGCCGTTGCATTTGCTGGGGTCTCAAAATTTCCGGCCCGCATCAAATGTGCGCTGCTCGGGTGGATGGCCTTTCGGGATGCAGCGGTTAGAATTACCACCACAACAGAGGGAGTTTAAAATGGCAACGAGCGTTGATGATGTGACTGAGGCGATGAAGGATGTAGTTGATCCCGAACTCGGCATCAATGTAGTCGACTTAGGTCTGATCTACGATGTTATGGTCGATGAGGCCAACATTGCAATTTTAAATATGACCCTGACATCTGCGGCCTGTCCATTACAAGATGTGATTGAAGACCAAACTCGGGCCGCGCTAGCTGGCATGACAACTGATGTGAAAATTAACTGGGTTTGGATGCCACCTTGGGGTCCAGACAAAATTAGTGATGACGGGAGAGATCAGCTGCGCGCGCTAGGTTTTACGGTCTAGCAGTGTCTATGGCGGCAGCGCGAAGAACCCATCGTTCAATGACTGCAGATCCATCAGTTAAAGCGCAGAAATTAAAGGCTGGTACGGTAAAGCGAATTTTTTCATTCGCTAGGCCATACCGCAGAAGTATCATTTTTTTTCTGGCAACAGTGGTTGTTGATGCATCGCTAGTTGTGGCCACGCCATTGCTGCTAAAGCGCCTGATTGATGATGGCGTGATTCCAAAGGATGGCGCAGTAGTTACCAAGCTGGCGTTGCTGGTTGGCTTAATAGCTATAGCTGATGCCGCATTTAATATGTTAGGTCGATATTTTTCTTCTCGTATTGGCGAAGGTCTGATCTATGATCTTCGATCTTTAGTTTTTGCTCATGTGCAAAAACAATCAATTGCTTTCTTTACCCGTACCCAGACGGGTGCCTTAATATCGCGCATTAATTCCGATGTGATTGGAGCCCAACAAGCCTTCACGGCAACCCTTTCTGGCGTGGTAAGCAACGTGGTGAGTCTGATACTAGTTGGTGTGACCATGCTGATTCTTTCCTGGCAGATAACTATCTTTTCGCTACTTCTATTGCCGCTTTTCTTGTTTCCGACAAAGTGGGTAGGTCGACGTTTGCAAGCGTTGACACGTGAGTCATTTAAGGTAAATGCGGAAATGTCTAGCAATATGACGGAACGTTTCAATGTATCAGGTGCGATGCTAGTTGCCTTGTACGGAGAACCGAATCGAGAACACAATAATTTTAAAAGTCGTGCCCGCCTGGTTGCTGATATCGGAATCAAGATGGCAATGCTCAATCGTTTGTTCTTCATTGCATTAACCAGCGTAGCCGCCGTGGCTACTGCTTTTGCATACGGCATCGGTGGCCATCTAGCAATTAGCGGGGGATTGACGGTCGGAACTTTATTAGCAATCACAGCGTTGTTAGCACGTTTGTATGGACCTTTAACCGCGCTCTCAAATGTGCGAATCGATGTCATGACATCGCTAGTCTCCTTTGAACGTGTCTTCGAGGTTTTAGATCTTGAACCCATGGTTAAGGATCGAGCCGAGGCAATAAAACTGGTAATGAAGGAACCGCGGATTGAGTTTAAAAATGTGGATTTTTCATACCCACGAGCTGAAGAGATTTCGTTGGCATCACTGGAATCGGTGGCAAAAGCGGAAACGGTCGAAAGCGGTCAAGTTCTTCGCAACCTTTCCTTTGTGGCAGCAGCGGGGAGTACTACCGCGTTAATTGGTCCTTCAGGTGCGGGTAAGACGACTATTAGTGCGTTGCTCCCCAGACTCTACGATGTCACAAATGGTTCGATCGAAATTGATGGTCATGACATTAGAGATCTCACCTTGGAATCACTGCGCCAATCTATTGGCGTTGTGATGCAAGATGCCCATCTATTTCACGAAAGTATTGCCGAGAATCTTCGATATGCAAAGCAGGATGCAACGCCGCAAGAAATGCAAGCAGCATGTGAAGCGGCGCAAATTTGGAAACTGATTAGCTCGTTGCCGAATGGTTTAGACACAATGGTAGGAGAGCGTGGCCATCGTCTTTCCGGGGGTGAAAAACAGCGACTTGCCATTGCCAGACTTTTATTGAAGTCGCCCGCAATAGTTATTTTGGATGAGGCTACTGCGCATTTAGATTCCGAAAATGAAGCGTTGGTACATCTAGCGCTACAAACCGCACTTAAAGGTCGAACCAGCATTGTAATTGCGCATCGATTGAGTACGGTCCGGGACGCAGATCAAATTTTGGTTTTAGCAAAGGGTGAAATCGTCGAGCGCGGAAAGCACGAGGAGTTAATCGTCAAAGGTGGTTTGTATTCGGAGTTATACAACCGGCAAGATTTAACGGGTCCGGCGAATTAAAATTCGCCCATAAATTATTAGACCGCCGAAAAATAGCCACTGCAGGGCATAAGCCATGTGCGGGCCATCGCTGAGTTCGGGCAACTGCGCCGTGACCGCCGGGGTTAAGGAAGGTTCGGATCCACTTAGCAGATCAATATAAAAATTTGCAGTTTCTAGTTGTGATTGCACATTGAGCTTTCTAATCAGATCTTCCCCTTTTCCAGGAAGTGCAAAAAAGGAACCGCGCGGCAGGGAAGAGTCCAACCGCAACCGACCTGTAATTGTTACCTGGCCTTGCGGAACCAGTGTTACAACCGGAGCGGTGAGTGCGGTAGCACCGGCTTGCACCCAACCTCGATCAACCCAAAATCGCATTCCATCTGTTGTGTTGAAGAGCGTAAGCACTTCAAAGCCATACTTACCTTCCCAATATCTATTGCGCAAAAGAATCTGCTCTTCGGCAGCAAAGGTTCCGCTGGCCCTGACTGCTCGCCATTCAGAGGAGGCTGGATCATTTTCTACCTCCGATAACGCAATTGCTGGTTTTGAAATTCGCTCTGCAATAACGGTATTACGCGCATGTCGGTCAACCCCACGTTGATACTGCCACTGCGCAGCCCAGATACACAAGATGATCAGCGCCAATGCAATCAAAGATTTGAAAAGTGCCCAAGGCTCTTTGGTCCTTACCTGGGTCGACACAATTAATTAATCCAAGGCCAGCAATTAATCTAGGGCCAGCGGCTTGTCTGCTACAACATCGCCACCACGGGTAGCGGTTTCTCGGCCAGCATTAGCAATTACCACAGCGAAGTAGGGCAGAGTTACCGCACCCACAAGCGCCACCCATCGATATGGGCTCGGTAAAATGACGGTCAAAATAAAACATGCAGTACGAATCATCATGGAGATGAAATAACGCTTTTGCCGACCAGCTTGATCACGAGTTAACGCCGATGGCGCGCTAGTGATCTGATAAATCTGCTCTTCTTTGGCCATGTGATAAGAGTAGTGCGCGCCATGAACTCTCGCTGCTTTTGTTTACTCAAAGGTAGCCACTAGGTTTTGCACATGAGTTCGATAGCGCTGGTAACGGGTGGAAATCGCGGAATTGGCTTAGCTATCGCTCACTCTTTGCAGGCGGCCGGTCATGATGTTGTGGTGAGCTATCGAAGTGGAGTGGCACCGCAAGGATTTAAATCGGTACAAATGGATGTCACCAGTACCGAAAGCGTGGATGCTGGTTTTTCGGAAATTGAAGAAAAGTGGGGCATCCCGGAAATCATTGTTGCAAATGCGGGCATCACCAAAGATGGTTTAGTCATTAGGATGAGTGATGCCGATTTTGAATCAGTGATAGACGCTAATTTAACTGGTGCCTTTAGGGTTGCACGTCGGGCAACTAGGGGTTTGCTTAAATTAAAAAAAGGTCGTTTGATTTTTGTTGGTTCAGTAGTTGGTGCCCTTGGCTCTGCTGGACAAGTGAACTATGCTTCTTCAAAATCTGGCTTAGTGGGTATGGCACGTTCCTTTGCGCGCGAACTTGGCTCTCGCGCAATAACGGCAAATGTCATTGCTCCTGGTTTTGTCGAAACCGATATGACCGCAACGCTGGAAGAAAAGCGTCGTAATGAGATTGCAGCTTCAATTCCATTAGGTCGTTTTTGCACAGCGCAAGAAGTAGCTGAGGTTGTCAGATTTATTGCTTCATCACAAGCAAGTTATATCTCTGGCGCATTAATACCGGTCGACGGTGGATTAGGAATGGGGCACTAAGTGGGAATTCTCGACGGCAAAAAGGTTTTGGTAACTGGCGTTCTAACAGATAGTTCGATTGCATTTCACATTGCCAAAATTGCGCAAGAAGAAGGCGCCACCGTTATTCTTTCAAGCTACGGACGAGTTAAGAACCTTACAACTCGCATATCAGCTCGCTTGCCTCATACTGCTCCTGTTATCGAGTTGGATGTAACTAACCAAGAAGATCTCAACGCCCTGGCAGATCGCGTTCGTGAACATGTGCCACACCTTGATGGAGTCGTTCATTCGATTGGTTTTGCCCCGGAAGCAGCCCTTGGCGGAAATTTTCTAAATACCAACTGGGAAGATGTCGCAACGGCAATTCAAGTATCAGCATTCTCATTAAAATCCTTAACCATGGCTGCCCGCCCACTCTTTAAAGGTGGCGGCTCTGTTGTCGGCCTCGACTTCGATGCTGCGGTGGCATGGCCCAAGTACGATTGGATGGGCGTTGCCAAGGCGGCGCTGGAGTCAACCTCCAGATATCTAGCCCGCGATCTTGGAGCAGAAAATATCCGCATCAACCTCGTTGCCGCCGGTCCGATTCGCACCATGGCTGCTAAATCAATTCCAGGTTTTGAAGTATTTGAGAAGGTATGGAATGAGCGCTCACCACTGGAGTGGGATTGCACCGATCCCATCCCTGCTGCGCAAGCTACGGTCGCGCTACTTTCAGACTGGTTCCCGAAGACCACCGCTGAAATCATCCATGTCGATGGTGGCCTCCACGCCATGGGCGCTTAAAGGAAGCTAATTTTTCGCTTTGATTATTACTTGCTACAAGTTGTAGTAGCTTCGGTCCAAACGCCACCGACTACAGCGCATCGAGCACGACTAAATAAATCTGAAATAGATGTACCTAGCAGCGTAACTGCTCCAATGATAACAATTGCAATTAAACCAATGATTAGAGCATATTCAACTGCAGTTGCTCCACTTTCATTGGATTTGATTGCAGTAAGTTTATTGTCAATGTAATCGAGGGTCTGATTTCTAAAAACGATTCCTTTTACGATTAAAGATGTCATAGTTCACACCCTCCTAAAGGTGTTGAAGGAATCCCCAAGGTGTTTGAGATAATCCAATTTCCTTCGGGTAAATATTACGAGGAAGCGGAGTGCTATAGCAGTGGCTGATCCTGTGACCTACCCCATGGCACTAAGCGGTAAGAAAATTTAATTCTGTTGGCACCAAGGAGAGATTTCGGCTCTGACTTCGCGAGAGAGCGCTGAACTCGCCCGAGCAAAGAGACGGATCGGAAGAACTTGAACTTGAAGTAGAAATCCTTAGCGGTGCTTCGAAGATTTTCGGGGCCGACGCAACATGGCCCAAAAGGATTCACCCGGCGCCTTGAAAGAACTCAACCTGTCCATGACGCTGTCGGGATTCGTTGGCATTGCCTCACGCAAAGCATTACACCGATTCAACTTCGCTCCAATGAATTCTCAGTGAAAGCCAGCGAAAAGCTCTTCGTTACGAATATCTGAACTCTTGTTAGCGACGATCTCCAGGTGTAGCATCGCAGCAAGCGCGAGGTGATGGTGCGCTTTACCTTTAGGGAGAAGAATATGCCCACACTGGCGGAGATTAAGCAGAAGCAACAGACGATATGGAGTTCCGGGGACTACAGCAAGATCGCATGGCTAACGCCACCACTTGGCGACATCCTTTGCGAGGCGGTGGACCTTCGACCCGGACGAACTGTTCTCGATGTAGCGACCGGCACTGGGCATGTGGCG
>JAYVQU010000020.1:0-77620 GCA_043776875.1 Actinomycetes bacterium | reverse complement strand
GGTGCGGCCCGAATGTTCTGCGATATTGCAATGCCGGATGGTTCTGCCTCCCCGGCGGATCCACGCAATGTTTTACGTCGCACCCTAGAAAAGTGCGCAAAACTTGGGTACACCTGTTACACGCATCCGGAAATTGAATTTTTCCTTTTTAAGAATCGACCTGAAGTAGGGGTTGCGCCAGTGCCGGTAGATCAAGGCGGCTACTTCGATCATACGCCAGCGGTTGTGGGACATGACTTTCGTCGGCAAGCAATTACTTTGCTGGAAGCGATGGGCATCAGTGTTGAATTTTCCCATCATGAAGGTGCACCCGGTCAACAAGAAATTGACCTTCGGTATGCCGATGCCTTAACTACTGCAGATAACATCATGACTTTTCGCCATGTCATTAAAGAGGTTGCGTTAGATCTAGGCTGCCATGCCTCATTTATGCCTAAGCCCTTTACCGATCACCCAGGAAGTGGAATGCATACCCATGTTTCCTTATTTAAGGGTGAAGTGAATGCTTTTTATGATGCCAACGCCGAATTTAATCTCTCCGCCGTTGGTCGCTCCTTCATAGCGGGATTGCTTAAACATGCACCCGAAATCACTGCGATTACAAATCAGTGGGTTAATTCATACAAGCGTTTACATGGTGGGGGAGAAGCGCCGGCATTTGCTAATTGGCGACAAGGTGATCGCAGTGCTTTGGTTCGCGTTCCTATGTACAAACCAAAGAAGGAAAATTCAACCCGAATCGAATTTCGCTCACCCGATACCGCGTGCAACCCCTACTTAGCCTATGCCGTCATGTTGGCAGCTGGCTTAAAGGGGGTTGAAGAAAATTACATTCTGAGTGATTCAAAAGATGCAGTTGGCCTGCCGTCAAATCTGAATGAAGCGATTATTGCCATGGAAAAGAGTGAATTGGTTAGCGAAACCTTAGGCGAGCATGTTTTTGAGTATGTATTGCGCAACAAGCGAGCTGAATGGCTGGATTACAGCCGGCAAGTCACTGCTTTTGAACTAGATCGTTATTTGCCAGTCCTTTAATTCTCGGGTTACCCTTACCACATGAAAATGCGCAGTCTCCTCCTTAGCTGCCGTGGCAGGGCCAAGTAACCGGTCCCCTCGCTGCGGGGTTTGTCGCATCCGGTAAAGCTGACAAAACCCGACCGAAAATTTAAGGAGCAGTAAATGAATTTCCCGAAGCAAATACCTTCCAAGATGCCGGTGCATCGTTATTCTCCATTTCATCCAATTGATTTAGTCGATCGCACCTGGCCAAACCAGAAAATGACAAAAGCACCAAAGTGGTCATCGGTTGACCTGCGCGATGGCAACCAAGCTCTGATTGATCCCATGGATACGCCGCGCAAACTTGCTATGTTTAAGTTGCTCATTTCCATGGGTTACAAAGAGATTGAGGTTGGTTTTCCAAGTGCTAGTCAGACCGATTTTGATTTTGTCCGCAAAATTATTGATGAGAATTTAATTCCGGAAGATGTAATCATCCAAGTTTTAACGCAAGCCCGAGAGCCACTAATCCATCGCACCTTTGAAGCGGTGAAGGGTGCAAAGCAAGCGATCATTCACCTTTACAACTCAACTTCAGTTTTGCAAAGGCGGGTTGTCTTTGGTCTGGATAAAGCGGGCATTAAAAAGATCGCAACTGATGCGGCCCAGATTTGCCTAGATTTAGTGGCAACAGTGCCAGAGACTAAGATCTCTTTTGAGTATTCACCGGAGTCATACACCGGTACCGAACTCGAGTTCGCGGTCGAAGTATGTAATGCAGTAAACCGGGTTTGGCAGCCAACACCGCAATGGAAGACAATCATGAACCTGCCAGCAACGGTGGAAATGACAACGCCAAATGTTTATGCAGATTCAATTGAGTGGATGTGTCGCAACCTAGAAAATCGGGAGAACGTGATCGTCTCACTTCATCCGCACAATGATCGAGGAACCGGTGTCGCCGCTGCCGAACTTGGATTCTTGGCCGGGGCTGATCGCATCGAAGGAACATTATTTGGAAATGGTGAGCGCACCGGAAATGTTTGTCTAGTTACCCTTGGCATGAACTTGGTTTCACACGGCATCGACCCACACATTGATTTCTCAAATATCGATGCAATTCGTCGCACCGTTGAGTATGCCAACCAACTTCGAGTACCTGAGCGTCATCCCTATGGTGGCGATCTTGTCTATACGGCATTTTCCGGGTCACACCAAGATGCCATCAAGAAAGGCTTTGACCAACTAGAACGTGATGCAAAGGCAGCAGGCAAAGCGGTCCGCGATTTCACATGGGCGGTTCCATACTTGCCAATTGATCCTTTGGATGTTGGCCGATCATATGAGGCGGTCATTCGTGTCAATTCCCAATCAGGTAAAGGTGGCGTTGCTTACTTGATGAAGAATGAACATCAACTCGATTTGCCTCGTCGTTTGCAGATTGAATTTTCAAAGGTGGTGCAAGCAAAAACTGATTCCGAAGGTGGCGAAGTTGATGCTCATGATCTTTGGAACATTTTTGAAGATGAGTATTTACCAACTGAGTCAGCGCCATGGGGTCGATTCCGACTAAAAGGTCTTGCTCAAAGTTCTACCTTGGGTGAAGATGTTCAGCTAACGGTGAGTTTGACAGATCGCGGCGAACTACATGAACTTAAAGGTCAAGGAAATGGACCAATTGCCGCCTTCTGCAATATTTTGCAAGATTACGGCGTTGATGTTCGAGTCTTAGATTACTTCGAGCACGCATTAGCTGCAGGTGGCGATGCATCAGCTGCGTCATACCTGGAGTGTGCAATTGATGGCAATGAGTTCTGGGGCGTCGGAATAGATCCAAACACCACAACCACGGCACTTAAAGCGGTCGTTTCTGCGATAAATCGCGCAATTCGCTAACTGTACGCACTACCTTTGCCGGTATGAGTTTGTATCGGGATCAGGCGATTGTGCTGCGCACCCAAAAACTTGGTGAGGCAGATCGAATCATCACCATGCTTACCCGCGAGCATGGGCGAATTCGCGCGGTAGCAAAGGGTGTTCGCCGGACGAAGTCAAAGTTCGGCGCCAGGCTAGAACCAGGCAGCCATGTTGATATTCAGTTATATACCGGTAAAACCTTTGACACCGTCACCCAAGTTGAAGCGATTATGAATTATGGTGAAGCACTTACTGATGATTATCAACGTTGGACCGTTGCCGCCGCAATACTGGAAGCGGCTGAAAGATTTACCTCACAGGAAAATGAACCCGCTATGCAAGAGTTTCTGTTAGTAGTTGGCGGCATGAAAGCTTTGGCCGAAAATCGCTATGCGCCGCTACTTATATTGGATGCTTTTCTCTTGCGTTCCTTAGCGGTTGCAGGTTATGCACCATCGATGACGATTTGTTCCCGTTGTGAAAAGGAAGGGCCGCACCGATACTTTTCCTTAGTCGGTGGTGGGTCGGTGTGTGCTAATTGTCGACCATCTGCCTGCGCGACGCCGGCGCCGGAAACTTTAGAACTTATGGGGGCGCTACTTAGCAGTGATTGGGGGAGGGCAGCAGCCAGTGATCAACGCTACCGGCGCGAGGCTAGTGGTTTGATCGCGGCATATTTACAGTGGCACCTAGAACGCGGCTTGCGTTCATTGCCAATGGTGGAGCGAGTATGAGCATTAAAATTCCGCATCATGTAGCGATCGTGATGGATGGCAATGGTCGTTGGGCAAACCAACGCGGGTTGCCACGCTCGGCCGGACATGAAGCAGGGGAGGCCGCACTTTTTGATGTGGTTGAAGGTGCAATCGAATTTGGTGTGAAAGAGATCAGCGCCTATGCATTTTCAACCGAAAACTGGCGCAGGTCTCCGGAAGAAGTTAAGTTCTTAATGGGATTCAACCGCGAAGTCATTAGCCGCCGCCGGGATCAAATGCATGAAATGGATGTGCGGATTCGTTGGGTTGGTCGTCCCAAGCGATTGTGGAGCAGTGTTATCAAGGAATTACAAGCGGCGGAAGAGTTAACCAATAAAAATAAAACCTTAACTTTGAATATGTGCGTTAATTACGGTGGCCGTTCTGAAATTGTGGATGCCGCTGCCGAACTTGCACGCGATGTAAAGCGTGGCAAAGTAAAAGCTGATGCAATAACCGAAAAAGTTTTTGCTAAGTATCTTGATCAACCCAAGATGAGCGATGTTGATCTTTTTTTGAGATCATCTGGAGAGCAGCGCACCAGCAATTTCTTGCCATGGCAGAGTGTTTACGCTGAGTTAGTCTTCCTGGATGTGTTGTGGCCAGATGTAACTAGAAAGACATTATGGAAAGCGATCGAGCAGTATTCGGCTAGAGATCGTAGATTCGGCGGCGTTTAAGATTTGCGGCTTAGCACTTTGAGCACAGGCCAAATATTTCAGCGGTATGTCCCACATCTTTGAAGCCATGCTCGGCAGCCATGGATTTTGCCCATTTTTCAATTGCGCCACCTCCGATTTCAATGGTATCGCCGCAATTTTTGCAGACCAAGTGATGATGGTGGGTTTCACCGCAAAGACGATAAATAGCTTCCCCATCATCTCTGCGTAAAACATCCACAATTTTGTCATTAACTAGGCTTTGTAAAGATCGATAGACCGTTGTAAGACCAATCTTCTCGCCTTCACGTTGCATGAGTTGGTAAACTTCTTGCGCACTAGCAAATCCGCCGGCCCGCTCGAGCGTACTTAAAACTCGGGGATTAGATCTACTCACCAATATTTCCAACGATTAGCCACATGGCCACGACACCAGTAATCGTTGCTAACATCGTCAGGCGCGATGGATGCCTGGAATGTGCTTCCGGTAAAATATGCGATGTCGCAAGGTAGATCACAAAGCCAGCAAAAGTGGCAAGATAGATTGCCAGAACTGGATCACTGATAACTAGATAAGTTCCTAAAGCGGCGCCACTTATTCGCATCAGCGCATCAAGACCAAGCAGATAAATTGCCTGTTTACTCCAGTGTCCTGATTTAATTAATAACGAGACGGTATTAAGCCCATCGCTAAAGGCATGCGCTAAAATTGCTATGAATACCGCAAAACCAAAAGCGTTACTAACTTTAAATGCCAGACCGAGGGCTAGCCCATCAAGAAATACATGTCCGGCCATTGCCACCGCACCAAGGGTTCCGGCAATATTGAGCGAGTGTTCATGATCGTGCCCATAGTCGGATTCGGCTGGTTCATGGGAACCGAATAACTGTTCGGCAAAGTGAAGGGCTAAGAATCCAAGCACAAAGGCGATGGCAACGACCCGAACATTTCCAAAAGTTTGGGTATTGAGTTCAAAGACCTCCGGAAGTAGGTCAAAGGCAACTAGACCAAGCAGCAGGCCGGCGGAAAGACCGAGCACCAGGTGCAGCCGATCTCGGGAGCGGATGGCCAGAAAACCTCCCGCCGAAGTTGCAAGTGCGGTGATTGCGGCCAGCCCGATCGCCATATTCATAGGCCCACTTTAGCACAAATGAAAATGATTTTCATTTTCAGATAGATTTCTATTTTTTTAAGGCGCTACGCTCAACCTATGCTCGCAATCGCCCGTTTTCAGTTGCCGCTAGCTGAAGCTGCCCATTTTGAAACCTCCTTAGTCGCCGTTCTTGCAGCTTTCGCGCTCTGTCCAGGTTTTATCGATGGTGAGTTTGGGCAAAACCTGGATGAGGTAACGCTCTGGTCACTGGTGACCCGTTGGGAAAATGTCGGCTCATATCGCCGAGCCTTGAGTAATAATAATGTGAAGCTGAATGCAACTCCGATTTTGGCACAAGCAATTGCTGAGCCTGGTGCATATGAGCGGCCATTCTCAGAGTAAAATTATCCTACGGAAGTAACACATGTTGCTGACCGCCGACAGCCAGCCGGGCAAGCTATCTTTCCTCGGCTCTTATATTCGCCGGATGAGGAGATAAATGGCAACGGATCGTTTAGAAAATATTGTCGGACTGGCAAAGCGTCGTGGTTTTGTCTACCCATCATCTGAAATTTACGGAGGCCTGCGCGCTTCCTGGGATTATGGCCCACTGGGTGTGGAACTAAAAAACAATGTAAAGCGGCAATGGTGGAACTCCATGGTCATGGGACGAGAAGATGTGGTTGGTTTGGACTCATGTGTTATTTTAGCAAAAGAGGTTTGGGAGGCATCAGGTCATGTTGCGACATTTAGCGATCCGCTAACAGAGTGCACTTCCTGTCATAAGCGCTACCGGGCCGATCATCTGGAAGCAGGGTATGAAACCAAGCATAAGAAAAAGCCGGAGTCACTAACCGAAATTAACTGTCCAGCTTGTGGAAACAAGGGTGCGTTCACAACCGTGAAACAGTTCAGTGGATTGTTAAAGACTTTCCTTGGACCAGTCGAAGATGAATCAGGTCTAGCATATTTACGTCCAGAAACCGCGCAAGGAATTTTTATTAACTTTGATCAGGTAATGACTACTTCCCGAAAAAAACCTCCATTTGGGATCGGTCAAATTGGTAAATCTTTTCGTAATGAAATTACGCCGGGAAACTTTATTTTCCGCACCCGCGAATTTGAGCAGATGGAGATGGAGTTTTTTGTAGTACCTGGAACCGACGAAGAGTGGCATCAATACTGGATCGATACCCGGCTTGCATGGTATGTCGATCTTGGTATTAACCCAGATCGCTTACGAGTCTATGACCACCCAAGCGAAAAATTGTCGCATTATTCAAAACGCACCGCTGATATTGAATACAAGTTTGAATTCGCCGGTACTGAATGGGGCGAACTAGAAGGCATTGCAAACCGGACCGATTTTGACTTAAAGGCGCACTCGCTGGCATCAGGTAAGGATCTCTCTTACTTCGATCAGGAAAAAGGAGAGCGATGGACACCATTTGTAATCGAACCAGCAGCAGGAGTTGACCGCTGCGCCCTTACCTTCCTGATGGATGCATTCACCGAAGATGAAGCCCCAAACAGCAAGGGCGAACTGGAAAAGCGGGCGGTACTAAAGTTAGATCATCGCCTAGCGCCAATTAAGGCAGCGGTACTGCCACTTTCGCGCAACGCAGATCTGTCTCCGATAGCTCGTGAGCTAGCCGCCCAACTTCGTAAGAATTGGAGTATTGATTTTGATGATGCCGGGGCAATTGGCCGACGTTATCGCCGGCAAGATGAAATTGGAACTCCGTACTGCATCACAATTGATTTCCAAACACTTGAAGACCGGGCAGTGACAATTCGCGATCGGGACACAATGGCGCAAGAGCGCATCGGCCTAGATCAGGTCCAAGCATGGTTAGCACCGCGTTTACTAGGGTGTTAAAACCGCTTTTACTGCCACTGGCAACCGGTGATCACTTTGTTGATCCACCGGTTGTGCTAGCGCCTATGGCTGGAATTACTAATGCGCCATTTAGAACTTTGTGCCGGGAACAAGGAGCTGGTTTGTTTGTTTCGGAAATGGTAACTGCACGGGCATTAATTGAACGACGTCCCGAAACATTGCGGATGATTGTTCCAGGAAAAGATGAGTGGCCACGTTCGGTGCAGTTGTACAGTGTTGATCCAACAACGATGCGGGCCGCGGTAACTATGCTCGGAAAAGAAAATCTAGTCGATCATATTGATATGAACTTTGGTTGCCCGGTGCCAAAGGTAACCCGCAAAGGTGGCGGCGCAGCACTTCCCTACAAGCGCAAACTTTTTAGCAATATTGTGCAAGCAGCGGTAGTAGCGGCGAAACCATATGGAATTCCAGTTACCGTAAAAATGCGAATCGGAATCGATAGTGACCATGAGACTTACCTGGAAGCTGCCAAATCTGCCGCTGATTTAGGTGTGGCCTGGGTGGCGTTGCATGCACGTACCGCTGCCCAAATGTATGAAGGCAAAGCCGATTGGTCGGCCATCGCCCGGCTGGTAGCGCACTTAAAGCCAACTGGGGTGCCGGTTTTAGGCAATGGTGATATTTGGTCCGGTGCGGATGCGCTTTCGATGATTGCCCAAAGCGGATGTGCCGGAGTTGTTGTTGGGCGCGGGTGTTTAGGTAGACCATGGCTTTTTGCCGAATTGGTATCGGCATTAACCGGGGAAGCTAAGCAAATTACGCCAACGTTGCATGAAGTACGGGAAATTATGTTTCGGCACGCTAATTTAATTGTTGAGTACTTAGCGTCGGAGGATCGCGGAATGCGTGATATCCGCAAGCACATGGCCTGGTATTTAAAAGGTTTTCGAGTTCCGCGGGAAATTCGCCATCACCTGGGGATGGTTTCAACATTACAAGAGATGCGAAATCTGTTGGATCAGTTAGCAGACCAGCCATATCCAACTGAGATTGGCGATAAACCTCGTGGTCGAACAAGTCACGGACGTCAGCCAACATTGCCAGATGGTTGGCTCAATGATCCAGATGAGCTAGTTCATGTTGAACTAGAGGATGCTTTTTCCGGCGGTTAAATGTTTATTTTCAGATGGATTCGTCGAACAATCACGGTAATCCTATTGCTGGCATTGATTGCACCTGCTTTTGGTATTTCGCAAGTTTGGCGAGCGGCAAAGAATCCAGTAGTTCGTCAAGGCGATGTCATTGTCGTACTTGGTGCGGCCCAACTAAATGGAAAACCAGGGGAAGCACTGGCGGCTCGACTAGTTGAAGCCAAGCGAATTTATGATCTTGGTTATGCCCCCGCAATTATTACCGTTGGTGCTGGTGCCCCGGGGGATCGAACTACGGAGGCGGCAGCTGGTAAATACTGGCTTCGCAATAATGGGGTACCAGCTGGAAAAATTACTGCAGTTGAGCAAGGTCGAGATACGTTAAGTAGCACAAAAGCGTATGCAGAATTAATGAAAAAAAGATATGTCAGTGATGTCATCATTGTTACTGATGCATTTCACTGCAAAAGAGCGATGACCATGGCCAATGACCAAGGTGTCGTAAGTACCTGTTCGCCCGTAACAACTGGGCCAAATGCATTAGAAAGCATTGGTTATAAATACTTGCTTCGCGAAGCAGCTGCATATTTGGTTTATCTAACGCTAGGCCGCCGCGGCATAGAGGTAAGTGATCGCTTACCTGGGACTGACATTATTACTAAGATTATGCCGTGAGTTATAGCACCTTTGATCAAGCGCGATTCTTGGATGAACCGGCAAAGCGAACTGGCCGCACCGAATTCATGCGTGATCGTGCCCGGGTAATTCACTCCGCCGCGCTTCGCCGGTTAGCGGCCAAAACTCAAGTCGCGGTGCCTTGGGAAAATGATTTTCAACGCACCCGGCTTTCGCATTCACTTGAGTGTGCCCAGATTGGCCGCGAATTAGGTGAATCATTAGGTGCAGATCCAGATTTACAGGACACCGCCTGCTTGTCGCACGATTTAGGTCATCCACCATTTGGACATAATGGGGAAGAAGCACTTGCCGAAATTGCCGAGAATTTTGGCGGCTTTGAAGGCAATGCGCAGAGCTTTCGTTTGCTTGTTCGGTTAGAGGCAAAAACTATTGACGCCGATGGCAATAGCGTCGGTCTTAATTTAACTCGTGCTTGTCTAGATGGTGCGACAAAGTATCCCTGGCCACGAAGTAGTAATCCGCGCAAGTTTGGTGTTTACGACGATGATGTTGAAATCTTCAATTGGATGCGCCAAGGTGCACCTGCCGGGAAAAAATGTATCGAAGCGCAAATCATGGATTGGTCCGATGATTGCGCTTACTCTGTGCACGATCTGGAGGATGCCATCTTTGCTGGGCAAGTTTCGGTGAAGAACTTTGAAAAAGATTTTTCAGATTTATACCCGGTAATGAGTAATGAATACAGCAGTGATGCCACCGAGCAAGAAGCGCTGGCTGCACACTCACGTTTGTCCGCACTTTCGGCGTGGCCGCATTATTACGATGGCAGTGCGCGCAGCTTGGCCCGGTTGAAGGATTCAACTAGTCAACTTATTGGACGTTTTGTTTTGGCTGCTGAAGTAGAAACTCGTCGGGTTCATGGAGCGGGCCAGCTTGCTAGATACAGTGCTGATCTTGAAATTCCCCGTGAGCAAAGGATTGAAGTTGATTTCTTAAAAGCGGTTGCCGGGCACTATTTAATTAATGCCGCTCATTCCCAAGAGCGATATGCAAAACAACAAGTAATCATTGGTGACCTAGTTGATATGTTATTGAAGCACCCACATCAGTTAGATTCCTTTTTTCAGAAGTCTTGGAATGAAGCAAGTGATGAAATAGCCAAAATGCGGGTGATTATTGACCAAGTTGCCGCGCTCACTGATCCGGGTGCTTATGCCTTACATGCGCGCCTAACATCCAATCGTTAAACTGTGCCTGCTAATCGGTAGGGTGTGGCCATGAGCGGACGTATTCGGGAAGAGGATGTTGCCTACATTCGCGACCGGGCACCGATCGATGAAGTGGTGGCCGATTACGTTGCCTTAAAGAGTGCCGGCGGTGGCCAAAAGAAAGGGCTTTGTCCTTTCCACGATGAAAAGTCGCCTTCATTTCATGTAACACCAAGTAAAGGGTACTTTCATTGTTTTGGTTGCCAAAGCGGTGGTGATGTCATTGCTTTCTTAATGAAAATTGATCATCTGACTTTTGCCGAAACAATTGAACGGCTGGCCGATCGCATTGGTTACACATTGCGTTATGAAGAAAATTCGGCTGGCCCAGCGGTCACATCCGGTGCGCGCGGGAGATTAATTAGCGCAAATGCAGCGGCCGCAAAGTTTTATCAAGACCAACTCAATACTTCTGCCAGTGCAACGCATGGCCGGGAGCTGTTGACCAAGCGCGGATTCGATCAGGCCGCTTGCGAGCAGTTTGGTGTTGGTTATGCACCGGATGAATGGGATGGCTTGACCAAGCATCTGCGCGCACTGGGGTACACATTTGCTGAACTTGAATTAGCTGGATTATCGAAGCTGGGTCAGCGCGGTCCAATTGATCGTTTTCGCAATCGACTAACCTGGCCGATCAAAGACATTTCTGGGGATGTGGTTGGCTTTGGTGCCCGAAAATTAGCTAGCGAAACCGAAGATCAAACTCCTAAGTATTTAAATACCCCGGAGACGCCAATCTATAAAAAAAGTCAGGTGCTATATGGATTAGATGTAGCAAAGAAAGAGATCGCAAAAAGGCGGCAAGCGGTCATTGTTGAGGGTTATACCGATGTAATGGCAGCCCATCTAGCCGGGATTACCACCGCGGTTGCAACATGTGGCACCGCATTTGGCGCCGAACACATTCGAATTCTGCGTCGTTTGCTAATGGATGATGATGCATTCCGCGGTGAAGTAATCTTCACTTTTGATGGGGATGCTGCCGGGCAAAAAGCGGCGCTGCGCGCATTTAGTGAAGACCAAAAATTCGTGACCCAGACTTTTGTAGCAGTTGAACCTGATGGTTTAGATCCATGTGAACTTCGCCAAGAAAAAGGGGATCTAGCGCTACGTGATCTGATCGCGCGTCGGATTCCATTATTTGAGTTTGCGATTAGGGCTGAGTTACGCCACCACAAGTTAGAGACGGCCGAGGGACGAGTTAATGGCTTAAATGCGGCTGCGCCTTTGGTGGCCCAAATCAGAGACAAGTCGCTGCGTCCGGAGTACACCCGCTTACTTGCCGGTTGGCTTGGTGTAGAAGTTGAGCTGGTAACGCGTGCAGTTGCCCAAGGAGTAAAAACAGTTCCACGCAATCAAAAGGTGGAAGCTGAATTACCGATGCAATCTACTTTCCGGCCAGATCCAAATGAGGCTAGTTTAATACTGGAGCGGGAAGTTCTGAAAGCAAGGTTGCAAGAGGCAACTTTATTTACCGGGGATTTATGGAGCTCGATTGAGGTTGCTGGATTTACCCACCCGGCATATATTGCAATGCGCAAAGAAATTGACGCACAGGAAAAATTGGCTCCCGAAGTAATCGCCGATGAAAACATAAGGGCGCTATTTACCGAACTCAGCGTTGAACCGATTCGCGCTGATGGAGATGCAACTGCCAACTATGTTGTAAGTATTGTTGCCAGGTTACGTGAGGTTGCTATTTCCCGCTCAATCGCCGAATTAAAATCATCCCTGCAGCGGCTGAACCCGGTGGAAAATGAGATTGCCTACAACGCCGCTTTTGCCCAATTGGTGGCGCTAGAAAGCGCCCGAAGATCACTGCACGATTTAGCGTTAGGCAGCCTCTGACCCAGGCAACCAGGTAATTATCAGTTTGAGCGCTCACGCTTGGGTGCGCTAGAGTTCGCTCTCACCCTTTTAATCCCTGATAGCTCAACGGCAGAGCAGTCGACTGTTAATCGACAGGTTCTTGGTTCGAATCCAAGTCAGGGAGCATGAAGCTAAATCGTAGGTCAACGCTAGGGCTGGCAGTTGCCAGTGCGGTTACCTCTATCTTTGGTTTTACATCAGCGGCAAGCGCGGCAAGCAAGAACATTGTTAAATTGGCCAAGGTAAAGGTCGGCGGTACATATTCTTTTCAGCTGCCCAATGGCGCACCGGCGCTACTTTTTCGAACTAAAAAGGGAGTCTTTGCCTACCAAAGAGTTTGCACCCACCAAGGGGGATTGGTTGCCTACTTCCCACCCCGCAAGTTGCTGATTTGTCCGCTGCACAACTCAAGTTTTGATCCATTCAAAGCAGGTCAAGTTGTTTCCGGGCCGGCAATCACTGCTTTGCCCAGTGTAAAGGTGGCAGTCTCAGGTACCTGGGTGGTACTGGCTTAATTAGCAATTGCTCACATCAATGTAATGTGGTTGAAATATGGTCAGGGTATTATTTAGCCATGGCCCTATTTCAACTTAATGTCGCAATTCCAGATCGCCCAGGTTCACTTGGACTTTTAGCATCAGCAATTGGTGCCGCCGGTGGCGATATTCGAGCGCTCGCAGTTGTAAAGTCAGAAGCAGGGCGTGGTTACGATGAGATCACCGTTGCAATTCCAGGCAGTGATCCAACTGATCTCTTAAATGTGTTGGATGCAATCGGCGGCGTTGAAGTAATTTCAATTAACCCACTGTAAGCAAAAGGCTTTAAAAGGTTTTGCGAAAAATAACCTCTGCGCCTTGACTTGGCAGCGATGTAAAAAATCGTGGTGCTTTAAATTTTCTGATCGAAAATACTTTCTCGATGGCATCGATGGTTTCCCGGGTTTTGCTGGCTTCGATTAAGGCAATGGCGCTTCCACCAAAGCCGCCACCAACCATTCTAGAACCTAAGGCACCGGCCAGGTTAGCTGCGTTAACTGCCACATTTAATTCGGGACAGGAAACGGTGTAATCATCTCGAAGCGAGGCATGAGATGCATTGAGCAGCCTTCCCACTTCTTTAAAATCCTTTGAACTAAGTGCTTCGACACAAGCTAAGACCCGCTTCATTTCGGTAACAGCATGGCGGGCGCGCAGGTACTCAACCTCTGAAATCTGATCTTTGTGAGCATCCAGTTGTTCCATACTCAAATCCCGCAACGATCCAAGCTTTAACTTTGCAACAACTAAATCACAAGATGCCCGGCGCTCTGCATATCCACCATCGGTTAAAGCATGGTGGGCCTGGGTATCAATTATCAACAATTCCAGGCCACTAGCTGCAACATCAAATGGAATGTTTTGGGTAGACAGATCTCGGCAATCCAATAAAAGTGCGAAGCCAGCAGTTGCCATTAGCGAGACTGATTGATCCATGATTCCGCACGGCACACCAACATATTCATTCTCTGCCCTTTGAGTAAGCCGAGCTAGCGTTTCCAGATCAAAACCTAAATCAAAGCGATGATTAACGGCGGTGGCAACGCAGCATTCCAGGGCGGCAGATGAGGAGAGTCCGGCACCCAGCGGTACCTGGCCATCGATCAGCAAATCCACACCAGAGTTCAGGCCCAGCGCCCACAAAACTCCAAGCGGGTAACGCTCCCATTCACCCTTTAGGCCGGGTTTAATATCTTTGATATTTACTTTGACAATCTTGTTTCGGCGCTGCGCCGATGCGATTTGAACAATGGCATCATCCCGCTTTCGAATCGCGGCAAAGGTTCGATCTTTAATCGCAAATGGCAGCACAAAGCCTTGGCTGTAATCGATATGTTCGCCGATTAAATTGACTCGCCCAGGGGCGGCGGCGATTAAATCTGCTTCCTCACCAAATGTTTCCAGAAATTTTCTAGCTATTAAACTCATTATTGAACCAGAGATTTTAGCGTATCTGAAACCATCGCATTGATATCACGAGTTGGTTCCCAATTCAGTTGTTGCTTTGCTTTTGAAATATCGGCAATTAGTACTGCTGGATCTCCCGCGCGAGGTGGTGAATCGACAAATGGAATCTGGTGACCAACTGCCGCACTTGCGGCCGCCACAACTTCCCGTACTGAGTAACCAGAGCCACTTCCTAAGTTATAGATTTCATGCCCAGTTACTGTTAATGAATCTAACGCTTTAATATGCGCTGCTATTAGATCGATCACATGCACATAATCACGAATGCATGTTCCATCATGGGTAGGCCAGTCAGTACCGAAAATCTTTACCGGATCTTGTTCGGTACTTCGCAAAACATTTGGAATTAAGTGAGTCTCTGGTTGATGGCGTTCGGCCAGCCAACCTCGGTTCGCTTTCAGGGCACCAGCAACATTGAAATAGCGCAGCGATGCTGCCGCGAGATTGTGCGCCTTGGCTTCGGCGGTAATCATCTGATCAATCGCCAGTTTTGTTGCACCGTAGGGATTGGTCGGATTAGTTTCGGAAGTTTCCAGAATTGGAACCACCTTTGGCTCACCGTAGGTTGCGGCAGAGGAGGAGAAGACTAGCTTTGCGATCGATTGCTTGCGCATTTCATCAAGTAGAATGCGCGAACCATCGACATTTACTAAATGATAGAGATCAGGTTTTTCAACTGATTCACCCACGAGTGATTTTCCGGCAAAGTGCATCACTGCAGCACAATCGCGCAGCGCAGTTGCAACTTCGGCTGGATTAAGTAATGAACCCTGAATGAAGCGCGCACCTGGTGGTGCGGTATCGGCATGCCCAGTACTGCAATCATCCAGGATCGAAATTTCATATCCTTTTGAACTCAAAATCTCGACCGCGGTCGCACCGATGTAACCGGTACCGCCAGTTACTAATACCCGCATTACAAAATCACTTCCCGAAGCTGCGCGGCAGATTGCTCAGGACGCAGATCCATAATGAATGCGCCCATTGCCGACTCAGAACCAGCTAAGTACTTCAACTTACCGGGTGCTCTTCGAACACTTGTGATCTGCCAATGCAGCCGCAATAGCTCTCGGCCAACTCGCACTGGTGCTTGGTGCCAGGCCGCGATATATGCCATCTCTATCCCAAAGACGCCATCTAGGCGACGGGTAACTTCTAAGGCAATGGCCGGGAAGTGCTCCCGGTCGGCATCGGTGAGTCCGGTTAAATCGGCAACGGGATTTAGTGGCGCAATGTGAATTTCAAATGGGTAGCGAGCTGCATATGGAACATAGGCAAGCCAGCGATCGTTGCGGGCAATGATCCGTTCCTTGTCACGAATCTCACGGGCAACAACCTCATCAAATAAAATCTTGCCAGTTTGTTTCTGGTACTTAATTGCCGCGGCCAACATTTTCTCAACCCGGGGCGGCAGATATGAGTAGGCATAGATCTGACCATGAGGATGGGACAAGGTCACACCAATTTCTTCGCCCCGATTTTCAAAAGGCGCGATGTGTTCAATGAAAGATTCTTGCGAAAGCTCTGCGGTGCGATCAATCCAGGCTTCCAGCAGCACCCGCACTCTTTGCGGGGTTAAATCTTTAAAAGCATTTCCGTGCGCTGCGGTAAAGCAAATTACTTCACATTTTCCAGCGGCGGTGGCTAAATCGGTATCGGGCCCCACCAAATCTGGTAACGCCCAATCGCCAGCCGGCGGACGTAAGGATGGCGAGCGATTGTCGAAAACAACTACCTCAAAATCAGATTCCGGAATTTCTGTCAAAAGTTCACCTGTGGTTGGACACAAAGGGCACAATTCTTTTGGTGGTAAAAAGATTCGACCTTGGCGATGGGCCGCCATTACTACCCATTCATTGACTAACGGATCTAGCCGCAGTTCGCCAATATCTGGCTGATCCTCATGAGAGCGTGCATCAATTACCGTTCGAGCTTGCCCTAAAGAGTCGTAATAACGAATACTTCGGCCATCAGCCATTTGCCGATCATTTCGAATGACACCAGCACCTAGTTTTTTACTCTCACCCATAGTGTGGCTACTCTACCTTTGTGAGTAAGCAATCGGCACTATTGAGCGCTCCATCATCGGCGCTACTGCTGGAGGTGGTAAATACCGCCTTAGTGATTCAACACTGGGGTGCCCCGCTACCTCCAAATGTGGCATCCGTGCAAAGCGCAATTACGCCATCGATTGCAAATAGTTCTTGGGATGTTCCACAGTTTCCAGGTGTTATGCGGGAAAGTGCTCGTGGTTTTTTGGGTCGTCCAACTTTAGCTGGACATCGCAATGGAAAAGCCTGGTCAACCAAGTTTGAAGTAACAGATTTTCATCACCTCAACAGTCATGTCGCCGTCACATTTCGAGATTTTCAAGCAGAGCTAGAAGTTGTAATAACTTTTGAATTAGATTCATTTGGCGTCCTGACGCAAAATGCTATTGTAAAAAATATTGGAGATTCTGATTATATTTTGAATGAGTATATTCATTGGCTACCGTTAGCAAGCGCGGCTACTCAAACTTTGGATTTTGCCGGACGCTGGTCCAACGAGCGAAATCCACAGCGACGAGAAATCGCAATCGGTACCTGGGTTCGGGAAACTCGGGAAGGTCGCAGTGGGCATAATTTTTCCATCGCAGCCATTGCTCTTACTCCGCAGACCTCTTTTCAATCAGGGAGTGCCTGGGCAACAAGTATCGCCTGGAGCGGAAATTCACATTACTTAGTTGAAAAACTTTTTGATGGTTCCCAATCAATTGGGGCTGGTGAACTCTTGCTTCCGGGCGAAGTTGTTTTAGCTGCTGGTGAAAGTTACCAGGCTCCAGTACTCATCAGCGCTTACTCTGCTACTGGCTTAGATGGCTTGAGCGCGGCTTATCATTCACATCTGCGCGCACGGGCGGTGCATCCAAAGCGGCCACGCCCGCTAACACTTAACATGTGGGAAGCCCTTTACTTTGACCACAATGAAGAAAAGATTAAAGCGTTGATAGATGTTGCAGCTGAAATTGGAATTGAGCGGGTCGTGCTAGATGATGGCTGGTTCCACGCTCGCCGGGATGATCGAGCTGGCCTGGGCGATTGGGTGATTGATCCAGCGGTTTGGCCAAATGGATTGGCACCAATAATTAAGTACATCAATGGAAAAGGTATTGAGTTTGGTTTGTGGTTTGAGGGCGAGATGGTCAACCCTGATTCAGATCTCTATCGGGCCCACCCAGAATGGATTTTGCAGGAAGGCGGTCGGGTGCCACCACTGTGGCGACACCAGTTGGTGTTAGACCTTGGCCAAGCAGGTGCTTACAACCATGTGTTGGAACAGACATCGGCGGTACTTGCCGCCCACAATATTGCTTACATCAAATGGGATCACAATCGGGTTTTAGTAGATGCCGGTCATTTGGGACATGCGGGTGTACATCGGCAAACGCTGGCTATTTATACCTTGTTTGCCGAATTAAAGCAGCGACATCCCGGAGTTGAAATTGAATCATGTGCATCAGGTGGTGCCCGGATTGACCTTGGCGTAATTGATTTAGTGGATCGTTTTTGGACTAGTGATAACAATGATGCGCTAGAGCGGCAACGGATTCAGCGCTGGACCGCGCAAGTTATTCCGCCGGAATTACTTGGTACTCATATTGGTCCGACTCATGGTCATCAAACTGGCCGCACCCTTGAGCTTTCCATGCGGGCAGTTACCGCCCTCTTTGGACATGCTGGGGTGGAATGGGATATTACTGAGGCCAGCGATATCGAACGAAAGCAGCTGGCAACATGGGCCCAGTACTACAAGGAGAATCGCTCACATCTGCATTCTGGAAAAGTAATTCGAGTTGAGTATCCAGAAGCAAATGCTTATCTGCATGGAGTTATGGCCCATGATCAATCACAGGCAATATTTGCTTATGTGCAATTAACGCCAACCGTAGCAATATTTCCGGCACCACTTAAATTTCCAGGTCTTGCCGAAAATGAGAGTTACCGGGTTCAGGCTGTTTTCCCAGCTGGCCAGCCACGTTTCATGTTGATTTCCCCACCCGAATGGATGAATGGAATCACCATGTCGGGATCGGCACTAGCGGAAATCGGGGTCAGCGCCCCAATCCTGGCGCCCGCAAATGCATTTTTAATTGAAATTAAAAGAGTTTAATCAACCCAATTTAAAGTTCGGGCAACCGCCTTTTTCCATCCGGCATAACCTTGGGCACGAGTCGCTTCATTAGTTGTTGGTGACCAACGCCGAGATTGTTGCCATTGCTTTCGCAATTCATCAGTTGAAGACCAAAATCCAACCGCTAAACCTGCCGCGTAAGCCGCACCTAACGCAGTTGTTTCGCCAATCAATGGCCGAATGATGTCGATTCCCATCACATCTGCTTGCATCTGCATGCACAAGGAATTAGCGGTGATTCCACCATCTACTCGCATCTCTTTCATGGGGACGCCACTATCGGCAACCATCGCATCCATTACATCGCGGGTTTGGTAGCAGATAGCTTCCAGCGCGGCACGTGCCAGGTGGGCTTTGGTCGCTGCCCGAGTAAGTCCAACAATTACACCACGTGCATCAGTGCGCCAATAAGGTGCGAATAAACCGGAAAAGGCGGGCACAAAGTAAACACCTGCCGTGTCGGCAACTGATGAAGCCAGCGTCTCAGTTTCCGCGGCCTGGGTAATAATTCCTAATTGATCGCGCAGCCACTGAATTGCCGAACCAGTAACCGCCACCGAGCCTTCTAGCGCATACTGTGCTGGCTGATCACCTAACTTGAAACAAACCGTTGTCAGCAATCCATTTTTAGAACGAACAATTTGGGTTCCAGTGTTTAGCAGGGCAAAATTTCCAGTGCCATAAGTGGTTTTAGATTGGCCACGTTCAAAACAAACTTGGCCAACCATTGCTGCTTGCTGATCTCCCAAAATACCGGCAATAGGAATCGCAGCTCCAAAGGGACCATGCGGATCTGTCATTGCATAAAGTTGTGATGATGATTTGATTTGTGGCAAAGCTGCGCGGGAGATGTCAAAAATCGAAAGCAGTTCATCATCCCAATCAAGTGTTTCTAAGTTCATCAGTAATGTCCGACTGGCATTTGTGACATCAGTTGCATGGAGACCGCCGCCGATACCGCCGGACAAATTCCATAGTAGCCATGAATCAATGGTGCCAAAGCGAGCATTGGCCAACTTTGCCGCTGGCACCTGATTAAGCAGCCAATTCATTTTGCTTGCTGAAAAGTACGGTGCAATGGTGAGGCCGGTTTTATGGCGAATTACGGCGCATTGTTCATCGGATAAGGTGGCCAGAAAATCTAAGCTCCGAACGTCCTGCCACACAATTGCATTAGCTAGTGGACGTCCACTCTCCACATCCCAAACGACTGTGGTCTCTCTCTGATTGGTAAGGCCAATTGCGGCTAAATCCGAGCCTAAAATACTGGCTTGCTTGAGTGCTCCCGTAATTACCTCTTGGACTCGCTCCCAAATCTCAGCCGCATCATGTTCCACCCAACCTGCTTGCGGCAGAATCTGGCGATGTTCTAATTGGTGTTGTCCAACAACTTGTCCGGCATGATTGAAGATCATAAATCTAGTGCTACTAGTTCCTTGATCTAAACTGCCGATGTATGCCACGATGGAAAAAACCTCTCGCCGTAAGTTAGGCTTAGCGTACTCACTCGTTATGGAGATGCAACGCTTATGTTCTTGTCCCAACTAAGTCCAGACCAGCGCGACGCTGCCATCTTGCAATTAGCCAAGGAAGAGTTCGACATCCTGGTGATCGGTGGGGGAGTAACCGGAGTCGGAGCCGCGCTTGATGCAGCAGCTCGTGGACTCAAAGTCGCACTGATTGAGTCGCAAGATATTGCAGCTGGCACATCTAGTCGCTCTAGTAAATTAATACATGGCGGATTACGTTATCTAGAACAATATAATTTTAAGTTGGTAAGAGAAGCACTGCATGAACGCGAACTCATGGTTTCTACCTTGTGCCCCCACCTAGTTAAACCAGTTGGTTTTCTATTTCCGCTTACTGAAAAATTTAAGGAACGAACCTATGTAGGTGCCGGTCTTGCTTTATACGATGCACTTCGCGGTTTTCAACGCGCGCTCCCGTGGCATAAGCACTTGAGCCAAAAAAAGATCCACGAGATTGCGCCATCACTTCGACAAGACCTGGTTACTGGGGCAATAAAGTATTTCGATGCGCAGGTAGATGATGCCCGACATACTATGTCTGTTGCGCGCACCGCTGCCCGGCACGGTGCGATTATTGCAACCCGAGTTTCGGCCCAATCACTTATTCGAAATGGCAAAAAAGTGGTCGGGGTAAATGCGATTGACCTAGAGTCGGGCAAGAAGATAGCAATTAAAGCTGGCGCTACCGTTATGTGTGCTGGAATCTGGAGCGATGAACTGCATGCCAACTTTGAATTAACCCCCGGTTATGTGGTAACAATGAGCAAAGGTGCGCATATCGTTTTGCCGGGATCTGCAATCAGATCAGATGCCGGAATTATTGTGAAGACTTCGGTCTCAGTACTGTTCATAATTCCATGGGGAGATAAGTGGATTGTTGGTACTACTGATACTGCCTATGAAGGTGATAAAGCCGAACCATTTGCATCCCGAGAAGATGTGCAATACATCCTTGATCAAGCCAACCGGGTATTAGAGCCTAAGTTAAATGCGCAGGAGATCATTGGTGTCTATGCCGGCCTTCGTCCGTTAGTTGCAAATAATAAAAGTGGAACAACTACCAAACTCTCGCGTGAACATACTGTTGATCGCCCGGCACCAGGTTTTGTATCAATTGCTGGTGGCAAGTACACGACCTACCGAGTGATGGGTAAAGATGTAATTGATCGCGCGGTAATTGAACTTCGAAGATTGACCAAGGATTCGGTCACTGACAAACTCCCGCTAGTTGGTGCTGATGGTTACTTTGCACTGGAACAACAAAAGGAGCGGATTTCCCAAGAATCTGGTTTGAGTATTGAAACAATTACCCATCTGCTCAGTCGTTACGGCTCACTTATTAGCGAACTCTTGGAATTGATTGCAGCAGATCCAAAACTTGCCAAGCAGTTAGCTGAAGAGTTGCCGTACCTAAAGGCCGAAATTGTTTATGCCGCATCCCACGAAGGTGCACGTTCAGTTGATGATGTTATCTCGCGTCGAACTCGCCTGGCCTTTGAAGCTCACAATCACGGAGTGCATTTAGCCGATGCGGTTGCCGCACTTATTGGCCCGGTTCTTGGCTGGAGCGCCAAAGCGAAAAGGGAATCCATCGCAGCTTATGAAGAGTTAGTTGAGCGCGAGTTGGTTGCACTTGATCAACTACTTGAAATTAATTCTTAATCTGGCCGCGACACCCATCAGTTGTTGGCTCCTTCGTAATAGTTGGTGTTGGTTTAGGTGATGGTGTTGGTCCCTGAGCCACTATGAAACTTACTGGAAAAGTGGAATCAGCATGTGTTCCGGAAATATCTTGGTACAAAACTCTTCCGAGGTAACTGCCTGCCGGCACATTTTTAATTGCCAGTCGCCAAACCCCACTAGTTTCGCGCACAAAACTTTGAGTTGGCTTTAGCAAAGGCAGGGTCGAGCTATCAAAAATAAACTTAACCCCGCCGGTAACAACAGGAGCACCATTTGGGCGGGTCACACTTACTTTGAAGGTAACTAATTTATTTGTCGTTGTTGCAGTTTGTTCAATTAACTCCATGGCGGAGAACTCTTGAGTTGGCATTACATCAAGTAATGTAGGCGCCCAGGCGCCCGTTGCAAGTTCTAAGAATGAAAATGGCGTCCCGCGGAAGACATTTAAGTCCAGCCGATTGCCTGGAACACCGTATTTGGGTGCGATACCGCAGGATGTGTACTGCCAAAGGGTCCATTGTGAATCGCAATTTGCACCCGTCCAGGAATGCACATAACACCCGCTGGTCTTTACGCCAGGTTGGTTAATTGGATTGGCCGGATCCAGTGAGTAGCGCGCTAACCATAAAGGGTATTGGGCTAACTCTGGCGAACGGTCCATAGCGCCTTCCAGAAAATTACCATATGAATATAAAATCGGGGTACGGCCAGTTTTTTCCTTTAAAGATGCCAGAAATGTGATAGCCCACAAAGTAACCTCACTTCGGGTGGCGTATTTCTGACAAGCACCTGATGAAGAGTAGCGAACGCATTTATTTTCCAGGTCTAGCGCATACGGCAAATCTTTTTCGCCATATCCACCCATCGAAGCAAGTCGCCAGACAACTTTTTGCGCTTGGGCAAGTGCATCTTTGGCAATATCTTCCGGTGTAGTCACATCTGGCAAAACTGCATAGTGATAAAAACCTGTGTAAATGCCAGCGGCTTGTGCTGCGTTGTGATCCATTGCTGCGTACTTGATCGCTAACTGGTCAGCTTTATCACGTGTGTCAGAGGCTTTGATAAATACAAACCTAAGTCCAGCGTTGTACATCTTTACAAAGTCGATTAGTTCGCCATTGGGATGCTGCCATCTGCTGATATCAGCGCCATGTATTCGCCCACCAGGACCTAACAAATCTATAAATAGTGCCGGGTCGGAGTTCACGATCTCCGGCTGCTGTTTAATCTCAATTGTGCGAATAGGGGAGTACAAACTCTTTCCATTAACAACCGCAATCGCCCGAAATCGAACCTTTGCTTCCAGGGATGTAGCCAGCGCAGTAACTCTCCAAGTCCCAACCGTTGTAACCTTTGTGGAGAATTTTGTTGTGCTCCATTTACCACTTGTATCCACTTGAATCTTGACAGTAGTTCCAGATCGATTTGGTTTGAGCGTTCCATACAAAGTTAAGCGGGTTTCGGAGGCACTGGGCGTTTGTCGAATCGACATTGAGAGCGTGGATGCAACTGCGATTGCGCTTGGCACAATAAATACACTAAGAAAAATCGCTATTGCAACCGAAAAAGATTTGAACTTCATCGTTCTTCAATCTGAACTTGTAAGCCAAGCACTTCGTCAATAACGCAAATCAAATCCGCTTTCAAATTAGGACGAGTCTGCTCGTATTCATGTGATGTGGGAAACTTTCGGCTATCTGAAAAATCTAAGGTAAGCACTCCATTGTGATAAGAACTCAGACGGGCGTCGAAGTAAGCAATCCAGGCAATACGGTTTCTAGATTCGAGTGCATCCAGCACCTGATTCCACCGCATTCGAATTTGATCGAGCTCCATAAGGCCGAAGATTACTTGCGAATCCGCAAAGTTAGCCAGGGTTAATGCCTAGGCGCGCCAATCCCTCTAAAGTACTCACCAACTAGTTGCACCCGCATATTTTTACCGCGATCTGGCTGGACATTCAGTACTTGTGAGATTCGAGAAACGATCTGCTCGACCGATTTTTCACTTACAAATCTGATCCGGCTAATCTCAGCATTCGTTAAGCCATCGGCCACAAGGCGTAAGGTCTGGATTTGAATGTTGGTCAATTTAGACATTAAAGTTTCTAACGCTTTCCCACTGAGTGCAAGGTTGCCATTGACCCACATCACCGGGGAATCTTTCACTTGTAGTCGCGATTGCGAAATGACATCACATAGGGCTGCAATATTGTTGATCGATTTTTTAAGGACCACCTTTGTGCCAATTGGAATTTCAGTATTAATTTCGCCAAGTAAGCGAAGATCAGCGCATGGCACAAGCAGCACAACGCCGATAGTGGGATTTACTTTGCGAATATCTTTTGCAATGGCAACTGAGCGTTCATCTGAAAAACGCATATCTATTAAGAGCACATTTGGTTGCAAACTTCGCTGTAAGGAAATTGCGCTAGATCTTTTGCCAGCTTCACCAACTACATTTACGCCGTGCAATTTGAGCGCAGCACTTATGGCTGACATTTCAAAGGGTTGATCCATAACTATAAGTACGCGATCACTCACAGAGCAAAGTTACGCTAAGTAATACTCAACTCCTAGAATCATCCGCTTACTTTGAGTGATAGCACTACGTAGGGATTCCCCGATATGTTTAGCGCTTGAGAAGTTGTGCGATTACATCTGGAATTAAATTAATTAATTTTTCGGCGTTGATTGGTCCGCCAAGAGCTGCCTTCTCGGCGGCACGCGCATGAATGAATGCACCCGTTGCGCCAACAAATGCTAAGTGGTTGTAATCATTTAGAATTTCAACTGTGTTAGTAGCAGCAAGTGCCCCAATTATTCCAGCAAGCACATCTCCTGTTCCTGCTGTCGCTAGCCACGGTGTTGCAACTGGCAATTGAATTAGCGTTGACTCATTTGCAACATAGGTAACAGCGCCTTTAAGCAAAACCGTAACGCCTAAACTCTCGGTGGCAACCTGGATCCACTTCTTAGGATCTCCTTCAATAGCTTCAGGTGTGACCAAAATACCTCGAACAGTTAACAGTTTTGAAAGTTCACCAGAGTGGGGGGTAATTAGTGTTGGTTGCGCAAGCGATCCTGCCAAATGAAGCGCACCCGCATCTAAGATGGTAGGTACAGATTGCAACTTTAATAATTTATACCAGCGATGACGTAGCCAGGTTGTGATTTCGGAATTTTTTCTGGCATCAATTCCGCTACCCACCAACCATGCGTTAACTTTTCCTGGCTGTACGACCACAGATGGCGTCGAGTGCAAGACTAAATGTGCCAAACCGGATGAAGTATGAAAACGAATCATGCCGACACCGGTGGCAGATGCAGCCGCTGTAGTAAGGACGGCAGCACCTGGAAACTTTGCCGAACCGGTGATCACACCTAAAACGCCGCGACTGTACTTATGATCCAAATCGGAAGGCTTGATAATGCACTTTGCACTATCTCGAGCGGTCCACTTCTTAATCACCATTGTCATCTGCTCATTTCTTGATATTAAGAGATCGTGCAGTTTGGAAAAAATTTGCGTGAGGCGGGTCGGACTCGAACCGACGACGACCAAATTATGAGTTTGGGGCTCTAACCAACTGAGCTACCGCCTCGTCCCGCTGAGTTTATGGCATTCAAGCTAGATTGCCGTAACTCCAACTCAATTGACTTAAAATCGCGAAATTTCTTGCGGTAATTGCGGGTTAACTCAGGGAGTTGATCGATGACCGATCCTTACCGGCCTCGGCTGCTATCATTTAATTTAGAGTTGCCCGATGAGCGATTGAACATCTGCTAAGGGTTCTGGGAAGAGGTGGCATTTGTGTCCGGCGACGGCATGAGCTCTGATGTGAAGCCTGAATCGGAGCGCGAGCCCACGCCTGGCGCAGGCAAGGCTGCGCGCGAGTGGGTTAATTATCGCCGTCTCAAGGTAATCGGTGTCGCCCTACCGATCCTCTTCATCCTCTGCTTGGAACTCCTTCGTTTCGCCGTCGCCGGGATGGATGCGGCGTGGAACCTTTACCACCTCATCTTCCTTCTCCTCACAATTCTGGCTATCTCCTCCTTCAGTTTCATAATGTTCCGGTTCATCGATCGCGCTCAGCGACAAGTGCTCAAGCAGAACCGGGAGTTGGCGGCTCGAGACGCTGTGTCGAATGCGGTGCGGGGTGAGCTCGGTGTGGACCGGATCATCGATGTGGCGCTCGAGAGTCTCCTGGCATCGAGTGCGGCGACCGAAGTCTCAATCACCATTTTCGCCTCGCAGGTTCCACCGCATAACGGCGATGACCGAACCTATCAGCTACGCGCGGGCGCTCGAAAGAGCTCCCCACTCCCAGCTGAACTTGGTGGTACTGCCGCAGAGCTAGTTGAGATCCCGCTCTCCACCGGCACGGCGCTGCTCGGCCGGATGCAGTTGCACCTACCCGCCGGTGCCAGCGAGAGCGAGGGCCTTGGCTTGAACACGCTTGCGAACATTGGACATCAGTTGGCCTGTGCGATCCAGTTCGCCCAGCTCATTATCGACCTTGAGCGCAGAAACCACGAAGGTGACGCTTTCCACGACATCCTGCTGCAGATTTCCAACCAGGGCGCTCCCGCCGACATTCTGGCTGCCGTAGTTGGGCATGCGCGTAAACTCGTGGGCATTGATGAGGCGATCCTGTGCCTCAACGAGGAGGCATCCCGCTCCTTTCGACTTGATCGGCGCAGGTTCAAGGGAGGCGGCATAGAGTTGAGTGGTTCCGAGGCCGACCAGCTCGGCAACATCCACACAGACCATCTCATCTGTCCGGACCGGTCCTCGCCGCAGTGGAAATCCAGCCTTACCTTCTCCATTCCTGGTCCGGTTGGAGCATTCGGAGATTTGTGGGTCGCCAAGCGCGCCGATCTCCCTTTCAAAGCAAGGGACCAAGAGTTTCTCACTGCCCTTGCCAATCTTGCCGCGATCACCCTGACAAACTTCCAGGGACGGGAGCACGAGCGCCAAGGCGCGATCCTTGCCGAGCGCGAGCGGATCGCCCGCGAAATGCATGACAGCTTGGCACAGGTTCTCGGCGTGACCCATCTGCGGTTGCGGGCGCTGGGCTCGCGCGAAGAGGTGAAAGGGGTACCAGAGATCGCAGCCGAGGTCTCTCAGTTGGCCGATATCAGTGAGGATGCCTACCACGATGTCCGAGAGTCGATCCTCGGTCTGCGGGAGTCGAGCCGAACTGAGCGGGGGCTGCTGGAAAGTCTGCGCGCCTACCTGGCCAAGTACAGTCAGCAGTGTGGGATCAAAACCTCATTGGAGAGTGAGTTCGACCACGAGTGGGCCCTGTCGCCACGAACCGAGGTGCAAGTGATCCGGGTTATCCAGGAGGCTCTGACCAACATCCGCAAACACTCGGGAGCGGGGTCGGCAATCGTTCGGATCACCGAGTCCTCGGGCGCGACGAGTTTTGTGGTCGAGGATGACGGTAACGGCTTTGACCCGGGTGGCTCGATCTTCAACCGCGATGGGTTTGGAGTTTTTACCATGCGGGAACGGATGGGGTTGCTCAACGGTAGCCTTACCATCGATTCAGCGCCTGGGCGCGGAACCCGAGTTACCGCAACCGTCTCGGAGCGATCCCAGCCAAGGCCAACTTCGATCGAGGTGAATAATGTTGACCAATGAGCCGATTCGCATCCTGCTAGTTGATGATCAATCACTCTTTCGTGGAGCGATCGCAGCGTTGATTGCTGGGCAAGAGGATATGGTTGTGGTAGGCGAAGCCGAGAACGGGTTAGCTGCCATTGAGCAGGCGCACGAACTGGTCCCAGATCTCATCATCATGGATGTCGAGATGCCGGTGATGGACGGGGTTGAAGCAACCCGCCTGATTCGGGAGCAACTGCCCTTCATCAAAATCGTCATTCTTACCGTATCTGAATCCGATGATCATGTTTTCGATGCGATCCGTTTTGGGGCCCACGGTTACCTGTTGAAGGATCTGCGACCTAATGAGCTTTACGATCTGATCCGATCAGTCATGCGAAACGAGACACCACTTTCGCCAGCTATCGCGGGGCGCCTGCTGGCAGAGATTCGCGGTGGAGCCACCAAGCGCAACTCCTCCGCAGCAGAGTCACGTATGCCCTCGGTCACGCGCCGCGAACTCGAGATCCTGCAACTGGTGGCAGAGGGCCTGAGCAACAAAGAGATTGGCAAGTTGCTCTTCATCACCGAGGGAACTGTGAAAAATCATGTCCACAACGCGCTAGAGAAACTTCAGCTGGAGAACCGGATTCAGGCCGCGGCCTACATAGTCCGCCAAGGCCTGGGACGGCGTGCAACCAAGGCCTGGGACGGCGTACCACCGAAGCGTAAGTAATTAGGTGAGGGCTGATTGCGAAAGAAAAAGCGGGGAGCGAGCGGTAACTAGAGTTAAAGGTAAAGGTAGAGGTAGAGGGTTGTCCTGCTAGAAATTGTATCGGTCGGGGGATGGTCGAGCGGCTCGCAACTCGGGTATGGTTCAAGTGATGGAGAACACAAGCGCTCCAGCAGGAGTGGAGTGTTATGAATCGGACGGGCCGCCCAGTTGTGATCCTCTATGAGCATGCCCTGCTGGGTGAGGGGATCGCCAGCTACATCTTGGCCGAAAGTGGTGTCGAGGCGGCGGTCATGCCAGCCCTTGACCTGGAAGCGGTTGAATCGGCATTGGCCTGCGACCCAGCGGTGGTAATTTTCGAGTCAACAGGCTTACTCCAGCAGGTGGAGCTAAGTACCCTGGCTCCACACGCTCTACTAATTGATGTGAGCAAAGTCATTAGCCCGGGCCTGCCGGTCTCCTTAGGCGCCGATGAACTCAAAATGATCCTTGCCTCCGTCCTAGTTGGCAGCGACACAAACACTGCCTCCAGCTAGACCCCTTGACTTGAAAGTATCACCCTGCAAACAGGGTACTCAGGTGCGAGCGTTGGGGAGCCTGATCGGTTGGCAGCTATCGCCGAAAGCTCCTATACCGAATATCTACCCAGTGGTGGATGGAATTTCCTTGCCTGGCAGGAGAAGATGTCATCGAGGTAACCGCCTCCACAAGCATGAACTGGAGTAACTATGAAGCCGGGTCGATGGATCACTTCCATCTCAGAGCGGAGATTAAACCGCCTACTCTGGGTTGGAGCGTTGATACTTGCCATCGGAATCCCGGTTTTTGGAACCATCTACTACCAGGAGCAGCACATTGCTGGTGGCTCTTCGCTAATTGATCGGCAGGTTCAAACTGCCGAGCAAGCTGTGCGAAAGCATCCAGCTGACTTCGGAGTTCGGCTCCAACTCGCGCAGGCCTACCAGTCGGCAAACCAACTGGAGGGCGCGCTAAAACAGTACCAGGAGCTGCTGCGGGTAAGTCCGACAAATCGTGCGGCGCTGCTTGGACGGGGCAATGTCCTACTAGTTAAAGGCGACCTCAAGGCGGCGGCAGCGTCATTCACCAAGATTACTGGCACAGCCGCGGTTGGCGAGTTCGCCAGTAACGACCCGCAACTCGCGCAGGCATACTTTCTCCTTGGCTCAATTGCTTTGCAGCAGGGTCAGGCGAGCGAGGCGGTGACAAAACTGGAGGCTGCGGTCAAGATTGAGGCAAGTGATGCAGATGCTTGGTACCTCTTGGGCATTGCCAATCTGAAGGCGGGGGCGCCTGAGCTGGCAGTTGGCGCGCTACGGCGGGCCACCTATTTCGTTCCGACTGGTTGGTGTGAGCCCTACGCCGAACTCACCAAGGTATACGCAACCCTTAAACGTTTACCCGAAGCCGAGTACGCCGGTGCGATGGCGCAGTTCTGCCAGAATAGGCCAGCCGAGGCAAAGCGCCGGCTTCAGGCCCTGATTGCGGGACCGGTCGCGATCGATGCGATGCTCGGACTCGGGATGATCGCCGAAGCAAGATCTGATCGTGCGGATGCGATCCGCTGGTACAAGCGGGTCCTCAGTACTGACTCGAAAAACTTTAACGCCCGCACCAGCCTTTCCCGGCTTGGCGCAGAAGGGACCGGCTGAAATGAAAACGCTAAATCTCAACTCTGTCACCGATGAGGATAGTTCTGCCACCGATGCCCTGCTAAAGACGGCGGGCAGAATTGCCCGGAAGCGGATTGCGCTGCTGATCCTCACACCGATCCTGCTGGTTTTAACGGTCGCCTCTGCTTGGTATCTAGTGACCGGGAAGCCGCTTACCCAACTTCCTGGTCTCTTCCAGGCGAAGTTGCCGCATTATGTGGCCAGTTTCTACGGGGCAACTCGCCCGATGGGTGTGGCAGTCAACCCCGCTGGTGATCGCATCTACGTCACCGAAAGCGGTGGAACTAAACTGGTGCAGATTTTTGACCGCTCCGGCGCCAAGATTGGCATGCTTGCGCCGCCGAAGTCGACCGGCTCGATGCATGTACCCGTCTATGTTGCGGTTGACCCGTTGACCGGCGATGTCTATGTCAGTGATCGCCCCACTCAGGCCATCTATATCTACTCTGCTCAGGGCGCATATGTGGGCAGATTCACTCCAATTGGCAATCTAGGTGGAGGTTGGCAGCCGCTAGGCCTAGCCTTCGATAAAAAGGGCAACTTGTATGTCTCGGATGTAAGCGGCCAAGCCCACCGAATCCTAGTCTTCAATCGTTCCCGCACCCTGACCCGCACCCTTGAAACCAATAACAGGCTCACCTTCCCGAATGGAATTGCCATCGACTCCGCCGGCAAAACCTACGTTGGCGACAGCAACAACGGGCGGGTAGTGAGTTTTGATCTCGACGGCAAACTTGTGGTTACGATCAACCGAGGCGTCGGAGCGGGAGATCTCGGTATGCCGCGTGGTATGTCGATCGACAGCGACAACCGGCTCTACATCTCGGACACCGCCGCTCACCTAATCAAGGTGTACCAGCTTGAGGTCGGGAACTCCTCCTTGCCCAAATACATTGGATCCTTTGGGGAGGAAGGCCAGCTAGACGGCGCCTTTGCCTTCCCGAATGGGCTTACCACCGACTCTCGTTCCCGAATATACATAACCGACCGGGAGAACAACCGACTACAAGTTTGGAGCTACTGAAATGAGAGATGAGATGAGATATGCAATGAGAGATGAGATGAGATCTACTGAGTTTGCGCCGCCACCCGTGGGGGTGGTGCGAGAAATTTTTCTTCCCACATTCAAACTACCTAAGAAAGGTTTGTTGATTATTATGAAACGCTTAGCGTTACTCTTCTTCTTCGCCGCGGCTTGGTTCATGTTTAGCGCCCCTGCCGCGATGGCCGACAACGGTCCGCATATAAGGGGCACGGTCGCTCTAACAGACAGTTGCGCGGGTTGTCACCGGCTACACACCGCTAAGGCGGTCGCGCTCACCATGGATGCCCAGCCGGCGTTGTGCTACACCTGTCACGGCGCGACCGCGACCGGTTCTGCACTCAATGTACGAGATGGCCTCGGCTATTCTGATTCCACTAGAGTAACGCTCTCCGGGCCACTTCGAGGCGGCGGGTTCGAAAATGCGCGTATTAACTCGGCTGCTCCGACTGGTCAACAAACCACGCCCACTTTGCAGGCAGGTACCCCTGGCACAGTGCCGGTGCTGGCTGCTGCGGCGGTTGTGACCTCAACCCACTCGATGGACGGCACCAGCCTCAAAACCTGGGGTAACGGCGCCGCCGGCGGTGCCGATACCGCTATCGCGTTACGCTGCACTACCTGCCACGACCCGCACGGCAACGGTAACTTCCGAATCCTAAGGCCGATCCCGAACGGCTCCGGCGGCAACTCTACGCCGATCCTTGATGTGGCCACCAAGACCTACACCACCGCGAACTATTGGAAGGTCGATGATGTCGCCGGCAACGCAGCGAATTTCATCACTAATGTGTCAGCGTGGTGCTCCACTTGCCACACCCGCTACCTGGCTCCCACCGGATCTGGTAGTACCCCACTAGCAGGCGAGGCGGTCTACACCTACCGCCACAGGACCGACGCAACTGCGACAGCTACACCGACCTGCATTCAGTGTCACGTTTCGCATGGCTCTAACGCGGCTATGGGAACCAGATCCGTCGGTGTCCTCACCCCGGACGGCCTCGCAATCGGCCCCGCTACCGGAACAATAGCTGGCAACAGCAAACTACTCCGGATTGACAGCCGCGGCACCTGCCAAATGTGCCACCTTAGGTAGTTAGGTAGCAATTGAGCTTAGCTCTGTGGTGACCGAGGCTTCGGTCGCCACAGAGCTAAGTCATGCGCGCCCCTGGGAAAGGCGGTATCTACCCAAGATGTATCACTCGGTGGATTGTGCGCCAAATCGCTCAAATAGATACTAGATACTAGGTAGTAGCCTACTAGGCGTACGCGGTCATATTTGAGCGCGAATGGGAGGGGAAAGATTATGGATCTTCATCCAGTACCCGAGGGTGCTGACGCGATAAGCCGATAAAAATGAGACCAATGAGCAGGGGACCCGAGCGCCACTCCTTCCTGCTCGGCGCCTTCATATTATCTGGCCTCTCATTGGCGATCTTCTTCTTGGCGCTGCGTTTTCTGGCAACCGATGCGCAGGCGGTCGCCCCCCACGGTGGTCCCGATACTCCCTACACAAACGTCGCCGACCAGTGCGCCAGTTGTCACCGGGTTCATACCGGCAAGAACAAGAACCTTTTGAAAAGCCTCCCATCCCAGAGCAATCTCTGCTTTACCTGCCATGATGGCACGGGCGCAACTACCAACGTTCTCTCCCAGTACACGGCGGTGCCCCAGAACGTGCCGGCAAGCCGTTTGATTTATCGCCATGATGCTCTTGCCCTGACCGTGCACACACGAGGGAGCATTAACGAGTTTGGCGGGGTGAGCAATCGGCACAGCGAGTGTAGCGATTGCCATGACTCGCATAAGGCGAACGCGACGGATAGTACTTCGACTACAACTGGGGTGAGCGCCTCCGGGCGGCTCGCGGGGGTCTCCGGTGTCTCGGTTGTCAACGGAGCTGCCAACACCGCACCCACCTACACCTTCCTGCCTGGGGGCGCCAACCCGATAACTCGGGAGTACCAGCTCTGCTTCAAGTGCCACTCCGGCTTCACGACCTTGCCGAGTAATACCGGCTTCCCGGCTTCCCGGTTCTATCTAGATAAAGGGGTGGAGTTTAACCCGGCCAACCCCTCGTATCATCCGATCGAGGGGCCAGGAAAGAACACATCGACCGCTATGGCGGCCAGTCTCTCGGGTCCATCGATTTACCGGAAGTTCACCTTTACGGTCAACAGCGTGATTCGTTGCTCCAACTGTCACGTCAACTCTACCAAGTCCCCGCTATCGGCCCTCGGGAGTCTGCCAGTGCACGCTTCTGCGAACTCTGGTTTGCTGCGGGCGCCCTACCGGAACCGCCTACTCAAGCCTGTTGGCGAGGCGTTTAATGCCGCCGAGTTCGAACTCTGCTTCATGTGCCACTCCACCGATCCGTTCACCTCCGCGAGTGGCACGACCAACTGGGGCAAACACTACGGTCACACCAACACGCGGACCGGTACGAATACGGGTGGCCAGAACATCGACGATGCTACTGCAAACGGGGGAAATGCGATCTGCGCCGAGTGCCACTTCCGCATCCACTCAACGACCTATAAGGTCCCGCCGCAGATAATCCCCGGACGCGCCCTGTTTAACGTCTCCCCAAATGTGCAGCCAAATAAGGGACTCCTCCAGTATTCATCAACTGGACCCGGTAACTTTTCCTGTACTCACATCTGCCACGGTAGGAGCCACTAATCCCTTGTTTTGCTGCCGCCGACCGGCTCGCCATGGGAGTCAGAGCTATAGATACCGGTGCCCGTCGCTAGCGGAGGTACACAAGCTCTCTCTACCCAAGATGTATCACTCGGTGGATTGTTAACCAAATCGCTCAAATAGATACTAGTTGCAAGAGATACGCACTCCTATCTGGGTGCGAATGGGATGGGAGAGATTATGGAGCTTCATCAAGGGCCCGAGGGTGCTAACGCGACTGAGTTCCGGAATGGACTCCTGGCTCAGCTCGGGCTAACCGCCAGTGCTAGTGATCTGGAGATCGAGACAGCCTATAATGGGCTACTCGAACTACTTGATCTAGCACCGCACCAGGCACAGAGTTGGGCCGCGGCTCAGCTGCGGGAGATTGGGCAGGCGTATGCACTCCTGTCCGGGCCGGCAGAAGCTCTGACTGCGGCAATGATTTCGGCCGCAACGGTCGCCGAGGCTCCAACCCAGATTTCCCAGCCCGCCGCACCGGCCGCAACCCAGATTTCCCAGCCCGCCGCACCGGCCGCCACGCTCTCGCCAGCTGCGCTCAAATCAAGGCGGCGCCTGATGTATCGGGTGGGCATACCGGTTATTGCCGGAGCTATCATCTTTGGTGTCTACACTCTGGGCGGTGATTCCGGTGTCCCTGACATCACCGGTACCCCGACTAACACGAGCGCGCCGGCCGAACCAAGCACGGTCCCAGTCGATCCGGTGAAACTCGCTGGGTTGATGGAGAAAATCAGTACCAACCCCAAAGATATCGCCTCCCTCCGAGAACTCGGTAGTATTTACTTTGCCGCTGGCGATTATGAGAGCGCCGCAATTTGGAAGCAGAAGATCCTCAATATCGATCCAAAAGACCAGTTGGCACTCCTTGCGCTAGGCGCAGCAGAGTTCAACCAGGGTAATTTAGCTGTGGCAAAGAAGCTCTGGCTCAAAGCGGTCGCGCTCTATCCCAACGTGGCGGAGGGGCACTACAACCTTGGTTTCCTTTACCTAACCCAGGACCCACCAGATAAAGCTAAGGCAATCGCTGAGTGGAACAAGGTGATTGCGATCGACCCCAACTCCAGCGTTGCAAAGTCGGTTGCAACGCACCTAGCGGGATTAGCGGATCCATCCCCCAGCCCGTCGGTTTCACCAACTTCGAAATAGCACCATGACCGTTCTCAGCGTCGTCGTCGCCTTCCTCGCCGGAATCGTCTCCTTCGCCTCGCCTTGCCACCTTGCGCTCATCCCGGTATATGTTACTTACTTGGTTGGCACGACGCCTGCTAACTCACCTTCGGCACGACGAGTCGCCTTCCGCCAGTCACTTGCTTTCGTTCTTGGCTTCTCCGTCGTATTTGTCGCACTTTGGGCATCGGTTGGGCTGATTGGATATGCCTTGCGGGATTACATCGGGATCCTGCGACAAGTTGGCGGCGCCGTACTCATCATCATGGGTCTGCATGTCGCCGGACTCATCCGCATCTCCGCTCTTTATCGACAGCTCCAGGTGCCAACTGGGCGGTTGGTTGGAAGTACAGACTCCGGTGACGGTACCGTCACGCTCTTGGCCCCAAGTTTTGGCCGATCAACCCTTTTCGGTGTGGCCTTTGGCGTCGGCTGGACCCCGTGTATCGGACCCATCCTCGGTGGCATCATCGGTCTGGCCTCATTGAACTCAAGCCTGATGCAGGGCACAGTTCTTCTGATCGCATACTCACTTGGGCTAGGCATCCCATTCATCCTGGTCGCGGTCGGAGCTAGCAAGCTGAGCCAGCAACTGGTCTGGTTCGGCAAGCACGAGACCACACTCTCCCTAGTTAGCGGGGCGATGCTCATTTTGGTCGGCTTCTTGATGTTCACCAACCTCTTTGTCAAACTCTCCAGTTACCTACCCAATATTGGTCTCTGGCTATCCAACGCCCTACCTACGCTCACTTTCTGAGGGAAAGAAGTTCACATGAGTAAAACCGATCTCCACACACCCCCTCCTGAGTTCGCTCCCGACGAACTACTTGATGGTCTGGATGTTCTTGATGGCGAGGTCTCGGTCTCTGCCTCAGATGCCGCGCACCGGGTCTGGCTTTTCTTCATTTCGATGCGTACCGGACTTTTTCTAATGCTTGGGCTGGGGGTACTATCGCTAATCGGCACGCTCCTGGTACAAGCACCCGCAGGGATAACCAAAAGCCCGGAGGCCTACTCAGAGTGGCTCAACTTCACGGCGCGTCCAAAGGTCGGCGGCTGGACACCTGTACTGGATCTCCTGGGTTTCTTCTCCATCTTCACCTCCTTCTGGTTTAGAGCAATCTCCATCCTTTTGACGACCAGTATTCTTGCCTGCACGATCAACCGAGTGCCGCGGCTGTGGAAAGTAGCCTTCCACCCACGAACTCACATGGGTGAATCCTTCTTCATTCATGCCCCGTTAAGAGCCGAGATTGTTCTTCCCATGGAGTCGGAGCGGTCATTGGAGCAGGTACGACAGGTCTTTGCCTCGCACCGCTTCCGGACGATCTCCGAGCCGACCGATGAAGCCCTCAACCTCTACGCCGATCGGTTCCGTTGGGGACCTTTCGGCACCGCCATTGCCCATATCAGTTTTGTGATCATTGTCCTGGGCGTGTTCATCACCGCTACAACTGGATTTAAGGACACTCAGGTCGCAGTAACAGTGGGTTCACGGGTGGCCGTTGGTGGCGAGACCGGACTTTCAATTGAAGCAAAGTCCTTCGCAGATGCCTACTACCCGGAGGGTTCACCTAAGGATTATGCAAGTGAACTGATTCTGTACAAGAACGGCACACAAGTTGCCGCAAAGACGGTTCGGGTCAACCATCCGATGAATTGGGGTGGCTTCTCCGTCTACCAAGCCTTCTTTGGGGTCGCAGCTATGATTTCGGTCAAGGATGGCACCGGCTGGACCATCTTCGATCAAGCTGTACCCCTGGTATGGAGTTCCAAGGACAGGAGCCACACCATTGGTCAGTTCAATATGGAGAACAAAGGGTTGGGCGTCTACGTAGTTAGCGCTGCCTCTGGTAAGCCTGACCCGGAAATCAAGGCGGGACAGGTGCAACTGGAGATCCACCAGAGCGGTCAGGAAAATGGCCCCTTCACCACCCAAGTCATATCTCAAGGCAGGCCCACAACTATCGCTGGTCTTGAGTACACCTTTGAACGCACCCGCCAGTTCACTGGGCTGATCGTGGCCCGGGATCCAGGTGCGATCTATATCTGGGTGGGCTCCACGCTGTTGGTTCTGGGTCTCATCCTCGTCTTCTTCTTCCCACACCGTCGAGTGTGGGTGCGGGTACGCCAGAGACCGGGCGGCAGTCAGATTCTCCTTGGCTCGACCATGCGGCGGGACCCAATGTTCGAGCCACAATTCCATGGATTGATAACCGAAATCCAACTCGCCGGCACTCCGCCTGGCATTACCCAAAGCACAACTGAAAGGTAGGGCGCAACAATGCTCAAGTACTCTCAATACAGTGTCACCGCCAGTCTCATACTGCTCATCCTGGCGCTAGGCTGCTACATCGCGGTTTTGACCCTCGGACAACCCGCCCATCGCGTATCAGCCAAGAGTGGAAACGACGGCGTATCGCCCATAACTCCGGCAGCATCGGGAGCTGTACCACTGCCCAGCGCGCTAGTTCGCTACGCTACCTACTTCACCCGGCTCTCCCTGGTATTCCTCACTACCGCTCTGGTTTTAAGGGCGTTTGTGACCGGCCACGGACCCTTCTCAAACCAGTACGAATTCGCGCTCGCTTTTGCCTGGGGCATTGTTCTGATGTACATCTACTTTGAGCACCGCTATCACGCGCGTACCCTGGCTCTGTTGACCCTGCCAATTGCCTCAGCCTTCATTTTCTATGCAGTGACAATCGGGGCGGCGGTGAGGCCGTTGGTTCCTGCGCTACAGAGCAGCTTCCTTCTGACCGTTCACGTCGTCGTGGCGATCTTTGCTTATGGAGCCTTTGCAGTCTCCTTCGCAGCGGCCACGCTTCATCTCTACCAACCAGCAGCGGGAAAGCCTGGCTTGCCCAAGCCTGCCCTGCTGGACGAGATTGGTTACCGCGCGGTCATTATCGGATTCCCACTTCTTACCCTGGTCGTTGTCCTAGGCGCTGCTTGGGCGCAAATCGCCTGGGGCACCTACTGGAGTTGGGACCCCAAGGAGACCGCCTCGTTGCTCACCTGGTTCGTATACGGCGCCTACCTGCACGCCAGAGTCACCCACGGCTGGCGCGGACGGCGCGCCGCCTGGCTATTGGTGGCCGGCTTCGCCTGTGTGCTTTTAACCTTCTTCGGCAACCTCTTCTTTGGTGGCCTGCACAGTTACGCCTGAGTCAAGTAAATAGGTAAAGAGCGAGAATTTACAGCAAGTAAGGCACGCACAACGAGGAAAGGAGAAATGCAAATGAATTTGGTAACGCCGAGTGAAGCGCCGAAAGATTGGCGCGCGCGCATCCGCGATAGCCGGACCGGCACCCTGCTTGTCCTACTCATTACCACCGCACTCGTGATGGGCGGGAGTTATCTCATCGGTCGCCCGAAGGCCAGCGCCCCTGGTGTCCAAGCGGTAAAACTCCTGGTCACCAGTGACGGGATTGCGCCCAAGATCGGCGCTCCGGCGCCGGATTTTGTAGCGACGACCGTGGCTGGCAAGGAGCTCTCGATCAGCTCTTACCAGGGAGAAGGGATCTGGCTAACTTTTGGCGCATCTTGGTGCGCGGCCTGCCAGGCAGAGTTTCCGGATATCGAGGCTGCGTATCTAGCGAACAAGGCTGGCGGCTTCGTTGTATTAGGTGTCTTCATCCGCGAGGACGCCTCGACCGTGCTGGAGTATGCCAACCGGATCGGATTGACCTTCCCGATAGTGGCGGATTCGGAAACCGGCATCGCAGCGGCCTACCGGGTCAACGCAATCCCAACCCACTTCTTCATTGACCGGAGTGGGGTAATCCGGTCAATCATTATCGGAAGCATGAGCCCTGACCGGATGAGCGCCGAGATAGCGCAGACCAGCCGATGAGAGCTTACTGTCACAAGCAACCTGTCTTACAGAGTGGGGCGGAAAATTTGAAGAGTATTAGGCGCAGATTATGAAGGTCTCGCGGGTACCACCTTCAGATGCGGTGGAGGAGTGGTTGAGCGTTAAGGAAGCATGTGCGCTAATTGGCGTCGCCCCTGCCACGCTGCGCCGTTGGAGTGTGACCGGAGATGTTCAAGCCTTCACCACCCCAGGCGGGCACCGTCGGTTCGCCCGCTCGACCATCCTGGATTTGTTGCCCTCCGCCCGTCGGGCCAGACCTACGCTCGCGCGACTCGGCGCGACACCCGAGCACATGACCCACATCTACCGTCGCCACTTGGAGCAAGCCTGCCGCGGGTTGAACTGGCTCGCCGGGCTCAGCGAGGAGGAGTTAGCTCCGCTGCGCCACCACGGTCGCCGAATCACCATCTCCTTGCTGGAGTTCATTGATGCACCAAATCCGCCTGATCGCCGGCGTGCCTTGCACGATGGCCTGAGCGCGATTTCTGAGTTCGGCCGGATTGCCGCCTGCGGATCTGCCGAAATCGGTGAGACCATTGAGAGTTTCCTTCGATTCCGAGCCCTCTTCATCGGCGAACTCACCCAATTGGCCCGTCGTCATAGCCTGGATACGCTTGAGGCTACTGATCTACTTTTGAGTGCAACCCAAGGTTTCGACCAGCTACTTGTCGCTCTTATGAGCAGTTACGGGAGCGAAATGGCTGCAGCAAAGAGGGAGCTGTGATGAGCTTGCCCTTGATTTCCCCTGCCCTTTCGCAATCAGAGCTAGCGACCGGGCCAACTCTGCTGGCCCTGATCGCACATGCACGTGGGGTCCCTAGCGCTCTGCGTGAAACATTCGCGGCAGAGTGCGCTGCACTTGAGGGGAATCAAGCAGTCCTCGTCCTGCGCACCTGCCACCGGGTTGAGTTATATGTCGCTGTCGAAGCTTTTGGTGAGGAAAAACTCCCAAATTTGCCGCCAATGGGGCTCCGACTTGAAGATGCCGACGCGGCCAGACACCTAATCAGTGTTGCCTGCGGCCTAGAAAGCGCCGTAATCGGTGAAGACCAGGTGCTTCATCAGGTCCGCGAAGCTTTTATCGCTCGTCGGTCGGCACTCCCGCTCGACCCAGGACTGGACCGGCTATTCCAAATTGCACTCAGTGCTGGACGTCAGGCCCACGCCTGGTTCGCCGGGGAGCACCGCTCACTTGGTGATGCAGCGTTGAACGAGATTGAAAGAAGGGTCGCAACACTCAAGAACCAGCCAATCCTTGTTGTTGGCGCGGGCAGCATGGGTCGGCTCACCGCCAAGGCCGCAACTCAACGCGGGGCGCAGGTGATCGTCACCAGCAGGACCCCAGGGCGAGCAGCCTCGCTTGCCCGCGATGTCAACGGTGAGGCGCTGGTCTGCGCCGTTGATGGCACCCTTCCGCCAGTTGCGGGTGTGGTTGTTGCGCTCTCTGGCATGTGGGATTTAGGTGTACTTGATTCCCATCAGCTGGCGCAGGGTAGCTCGATTGTGGTCGACTTATCATCGCCATCGGCGGTCTCGGGCGCGCTACAAGCGCAGCTAGGTGATCGGTTTCTCTCCATCGATGACCTTGCCTGGGGGCCGCAGATCCAGTTGCCGGAGGAGCTACGCAACCGGCTTGAGCAACTTGTAACCGAATCTGGGCGAGAGTACTGCCGGTGGCTCCGCGCCCGCTTCGCCCTCCCGACCATCCAGAGGTTAACGGATGCGGCCGAGCAGCGAAGAGGGAACGAACTGAAGTGGCTTGCTCGGCGACTTCCAGAGATCTCCGAGGTGGACTGGGCGTTCATCGACCAGATGAGTCACCGACTTATGGCCGGAATCCTGCACGCACCGAGGTCGGTGCTCAGGCGAGAGGATAACGAGAGCCTTGACCGGGCGGCCCGAGAGTTGTTTGAGTTATGACCGTGATCTTCTTTACAGAGCAGGCGCAGTTACTTCTGGCCCGCCAGTGCACCAAACTATTTACTTGCTATTTACTCGGCGGCGCGACCAAGCGCGGCCAAGACCAACATGGAGGTACCAAATGAATCAACTGCCCAATGATCCAGAGGCGCTAACTCGTCCTTGGTCAGCACCGATGCTGGATGGGATTCAGGCAGTCTCACTTAGCTTCGACGGATCCAACGCAGAGCGCCACGACTCGTTTATCGGCATTCCGGGCAGATTCGAATACACAGTTCGGGCCGCTGGCTGGGCCAAAGCTCACGACCTACCACTTCAGGTGAACACACTTGTCACCGCCGAGACACTCTCCGACCTCCCTGCGATCTACCAACTGATGCTTGAGTTGGGGATCACGCGCTGGAGCCTTTCCTACCTGATCGCGGTCGGCCGTGGCAGCGGCATGGGAGAGATTAACACCCGTCAATCGGAGCGTTTAAATAAGTGGCTCTATGATTTGTCCAAGGATGCCCCATTCGCGATCGAAACGACCGAGACAACGCATTACCGACGGGTTGCGATTCGGCAGATGATCTGGGATGGGTTGACCGAGAAGGTCGCACCTGTAGCTACACCTGTAGCTACACCTGTAGCTACACCTGTGGCTACACCGACCGAGGCGGTCGCACCTGCTGTGGTATTTGCAGCTGAGAAGGTTGCACCTGTGGCTACACCGACCGAGTCGGTCGCACCTGCTGTGGTATTTGCAGCTGAGAAGGTTGCACCTGCTGTGGTCTTTGCGGCTGAGAGGGTCAGACCTGCTGTGGTATTTGCGGCTGAGAAGAAGAGAGGCCGCAAGCGCATTATCGCCATGATTGCCATTGTTGCCTTGGCCAGTACCACTCTTGCAGGGTTTGCCGCCTGGAAATTCATCTCCTCCACCCAGAGTGTCGCGCCGGTTGATATAATTACCGATACGGTAGATCCCGGCACAGGATTTGCGGTGGACAAGTGGATTTCCAATCCTAATGAATTCACCGACGGCGTAAATTGGGAGACTGCCGCCGCACCAGTCTTAAATCTCGGTGGCAAAGCGTTCACCCCAAACGCTGTCACCCTCGTCGCGGGTTTGCCGTACCGAATCGCGATATCAAACAGCGACAAAGTTGCGCTAGGCGTTGGGATGGCCGATCTCTTTCGGGCATCTGCGGTCTACCAGACCGAATCTGGTACCCAGCTCAAACCGCTTCTCTCAAAGGAGATTTTTGTTGCCGCTGGTAAAAATGTCGACCTATTCATAGTTCCGATCATCCCTGGCACTTTTAACATGACCGGAGTTGACGAAAATGGCGTTTCAGTTATTGGCATGGCCGGCACGGTCGTAGTAACCGGTTCTATCCCAGTGCAGCCAGTTCCAGTAATTGCCAATATCAGCACGGCCGGCATACCTGTTGGAGCTGCCCAGCTGGTTGCCGCAGCAATTCCAACTTGGGATGCCAAGGCAAGGGCGGTCACGATCACCATGGAAGACACTGATGTTGGCAGCGCCTTCAAGCCAGAGGAGACCATCCTCGAAGTTGGCGCCCCGGCTACCATCACCATTTCCAACTTGAGCTACACCCAGCACTCTTACGAAATGATGGAGTTCATCAACGCCGCAGCTATCTGGAAAGTCACGGGCGACAATGGTTGGAACACTGGGGGCACGCTGAGGCCTTCTGCCCTAGCACCCGCCATCACGACTCTCCTGTATTTGATCCCAACCCAAGCAGGTACCTTTACGCTCACTGACTCCTCACCTGGCATGGAGGCAATGAAGGCGAGAATCACTGTATTACCACTTGGATCAGTTGCTCCTCCGGTTAATGCCGCAACACCTAAAGCAGGTGGGAAATGTGTTAAAGCCGGAGCTACCGCTACCTATGTAGGCATGAAATTCACCTGCGTTCAATCAGGTACCAGGTTGGTCTGGAATGAAGGAGTAGCGATTTCAGCTTCAAACCCTGGTACAGCCCCCGCACCGAGTGCGAGTGCACCTGCAACACCAGCAACAGGTGGTTACACCATGCAACAGGTGGCGGCAAATAACAGAGCCGCTAGTTGTTGGACCGCGATCAACGGTTGGGTCTATGACCTGACCCGTTGGATAAACGCTCATCCGGGCGGAGCTGGAATTATTACATCACTGTGCGGTACCGATAGCACAGCCGCATTTAATGCCAAACATTCCACCAACCCTACTGTTGCTAAACAGTTACTCACATTTCGACTCGGCCCAATCAAGAAGTAAGAGGAGCAACAAATGCAAGGAATCAGTAAGGCCATTAAACGCTTAACGATTGGGCCGCAAGGCGACCTCGGTCTCTCTCCGTTAACGGAGTCTGATGTTGAGCAAGGAAATCTCTCGAGACGAAATCTCCTGCTCTCGCTTGGTGTAGCTGGAGTTGCAACTGCGGGTTCGGCGCTTGGTTTGATTAAGTACAGCGAGGAAGCCAATGCAGCAGCGGGGTTAACCAGCGCTGAGCACCAATGGTGCCGGATCGTTGATTTAAGAAAGTGTGTGGGCTTGCGTTTGTGTACAGCTGGCTGCCAGACTCGTTACGGATTGCCAGCTGATCAGACATGGATGAGAGTTCTCTCATGGAAAAGTGAGGATGGTAAAGAACACTTCCAGCCGGTTCCTTGTCAAATGTGTGAAAACCCACCTTGCGTTGCGGTATGTCCAGTAAGTGCAACATTTAAAACTGCCGAGGGCATTACCCTTACCGATCAAGATATTTGTATTGGTTCCAGAGCCTGTATGGCCGCTTGTCCATATGAAGCTAGGTACTTCAACTGGGAAAAATCTATTCCGGCTAACAAGATGCCAACACCTGCGCTTAACTCACCAGAGTTTCCAACTAATCAAATCGGCACCGTCGGTAAGTGCGTACTCTGCGCCGCTCGAATTCCGTACTCTAAAGAGTTACCAGCATGCGTTGAGGCGTGTCCAAACGGTGTCCATTACATTGGTGATCTCATCACAGATGTAGCAGTAAATGGTCAAGTAACAGTTCGACTCTCTACCTTCTTAAAGAAAAATAATGCAGTGCGTTTCAAGGAAGAACTCGGAACAAGTCCGCGAACTTTCTACATTTTGAAGGAGGGCCAACCTCTGGGTGGTCCAGAAGATGGCGTTATCAAGTGAGTGTCGAAGCGAGTTCAATCGGTCTCTCGGAGATTGTGGAAACCTCGATGCGTTCGCTACGAAAGTCAAGTGTTAAGTTTTGGACTGTGATTGCGGCGTTATCTGCTCTGGTCCTACTAGGAATTTTTGCGTGGACCGTTCAAATTAAGGAAGGAATGGGCGCTGCTGGGTTTACAAATAGATCGTTCTGGGCTATCGATATGGCAAATGTTGTGACTTTCATAGGATTCTCCTACGGGGGAGCGGTTGTGTCAGCGATTCTACTTTTAACCGGCGCAAACTGGCGTGGGCCACTTGTGCGAATGGCTGAAGGAATGGCTTTAGTCACGGTGGTAATCGGCGCGGCCTTCCTCGTCCCTCACGTTGCTCGGCCGGAGCGTTTGCTCAATTTAATTTTAAGCGGTAATCCTCGTTCTCCGGTTTTTTGGGACGCGATTGCAATATCAACTTATGCATTTGCAACGGTGATCTTCTTCCTGCTTCCATTGATACCCGATTTCGCGATTCTCAACGCAACAAACTCCGCGGAGTTAAGTAAGGGCAAACGTTGGTTCTACAACGCTCTCTCAAAGGGGTGGGTCGGTTCGCTAAAGCAGCGGGAAACGCTACATAAGGCGCTCTTGGCAATGTCGATTCTGATTATTCCGCTTGCAGTTTCGGTTCACTCAGTTCTTTCATGGGCATTTTCACTGACCAGTCGGCCCGGCTGGCATGAGAGTATCTGGGCTCCATATTTCGTGATTGCAGCGTTGTATTCGGGCACAGCGATAGTCATCATTGTCGTTGCCGCTTTTCGCAAAGGCTATCGCCTGGAAAACTACATTGAGACCCGGCACTTTGTGCGACTCGGATTAATCATGGCTACCTTGGGTATCGTCTATGCCTATCTAACCTTTGCCGACATTTTACCTAGTGCTTATGTTGGTGAACATGATGCCAGCAACATTATTTATAGCATGTTAGTTGGGAAAATGGCGGTTTGGTTTTGGCTCTTCATTGGCATAGGAATAATTCTGCCAATAGCTCTCGTTGCAATTCGGCCAACTCGTAATATCTCAGGAATGGTAATCGCTTCAGTATTGATAGCCATTTCTATGTGGATTAAGCGGATGTTGATGATTGTCGAAGGATCGGGATATGACCGTTTGACGATGTCATTCGGACACCTCTTTCAATTTACCTGGGTTTCAATTTCGACCACAGTCGCGGGGGTCGCGGCAATTCCGCTGCTGCTAATGCTGCTCTTTCGTTTTGTACCATTATTTTCAATTTACGAGATGCAGGAACTCGGTTCGGAAAGATTCGAACCTTCGATTGAGCGCGCTCCATCACGAAAAGTGCGAAAAGTGCGAAGGAGTGGCGCCGCCGGAGTGCTGCTGGTTCTGGCAATCGTCGGACTTAGCATGGGTCAGGCAGATCGCTCATACGCGGTACCGACCGCCGAAAATTCATTGGTTATTCTGACCTTCACCTCCACTGGCCCGGCTCTATCTGTAGCCGCAGCTGCGAGCGCTGATGGGCAACCAGTAGTAGATGTACCAATTGATTTCTATATCAGCACTCCGATGTTTGCAAAGGGAGATAATCGAATTTTATTTGCAACGGAAAAAACAGATTCGACTGGAGTCGCTCACGCGGAGTATTTGGCAGCAGAAAATGGTGTAGTGACTTTAACCGCAGAGTATTACTTTGATCCGCAAGATTTTCCGGCAGTGGGGTATGCCGAAACTACTATTTCCGGAGCGGTCACGCCGCACCTTCCTACTCCTGAAAAGCAATTGGCAGGGGTCGGCAAAGTTCTCGTGAAGGTACTTTCCACTATTGCTATTTTGGTGCTCGTGATCATAATTCGACAGTTCGTAAGAGTGCGTAGATCATTGCGTGAGTAGCGCCTTACTCAGTGCTACAAACCGCGTTGCTGAATGGGAAAACCTGAGGCAGATTAAAAATAGCTGAATTAACTAAAAGCTCGGACCGGACGAACGAAGTTGAGGCCCTCCTTGACATCGTCGTACTGGAGGCTGAGCCGAAAGTACTGGCACCACGCGCCGCCCGCGGAGTCCTCAGAGGAACTCCAGTAGCTGCTGTTAGTAAAACCACCAATAGTTTTTTTGTTTTTAAACAGTTGATCAAGTTCAGCTTTAGCAGGTAGGAACCAATCGGAGTATGTTTTTGAGTTATTAGTCGTTGCGTAGCCATCAGCAGAAAAGGCGGCCCCGGATGTGCAGGTTATTAACATATTGGTGGTATTTAGGGCGCCGGTGCCAATTATTGTTCCGCTAGCCCCCAATAAATTAGTGATATCTGAGCACCATGCCAATTCAGTACTTAGATCAGTGGGCGCGGCTTCAAAATACTTACCGGTCGAGTTTCCAGGAGTTGTTGGCGTGATAAATATTTTTCCTCCTGCCGGACCGGTGTCGCCAATGGCATAAGCAGGGGCTGCTCCCGTTGGTAATGAATTGGTTTCAGATTTGGTTGCACACCCCGAGAGAATAATGACAAGAGCGAAAATAAGTATTTTCTTGGTAACCATTTTTTCTACCATACTTTGATTCTAGTGAGATTGCTGCATGAACTCAACTAAACCGACAGCACTGCCGACTCATTTGCTTTGCTCCCGGTGACTTAACAACGGTACTTCGAGTCATTGCGATAACTGCACCGTAAATAAAGATGAAAAGTAAAACTCGACCTAGGGTAGCTACCCCCCAGCCAAAGTCATTGCCAATGTCTTTAACAATGCTCCCGGGAATCACAAAGCTGGAAATTCCGAAAAGGATTCGAAGCCACTTCGGCAAACTTTTGCGCCAGATGGCAAGTGATCCAGCCACAACGGTGGGTAGCATGATTGAGCCAGCGCCGCCAAAGATAGGTAAGGAAAAAACTATTGCGCCTATGCGTATGAACAAGATGGATCTGCTAGACCAACCTTTACGCACTGCAAAGAAAACGATGGAGTGTACGGTGAAGAAAAGTGTTAAGGCGATTACTATAAATATAGAACCACTCCACGAGAACTCTGGGTCAGTAGAGATCCAATGCATCCATAATCTAGCAATAATTCCGATCAAAAACCCTGCCAGCGCACCAAGCGGGATTGTGAATTTGGGGTTTAGATTTTGTAATTTCGAATCTATTTTTAGAAAAAAACTAGCTAAAATTTTCAATTGGTTCCCTCCGATTTAATTTAAATTTTTTGTCTAGCGCCAAGCTTCACTCGTGCAAATACCTGGTGCAATTGAAAATTGATATCGGAGAAGACCTCACCGCCACCTAATTCAATTTTCAAGGGAAGAGAGTGTCGGGATAATCCGGCACCGGCTTGTCATTCTTATGAGTTAGGTAGGCTCTTAACGCGCGATGATCCGTCTTTGCCAAAATCAAGATACTGCAGTGGTGAGGAAGTGACAGTCACCTGCAATGTGGCATCCGTTGCCGTAAGCAAATCGCTGAATGTCAAGTATCCAACTGGTGTACTCAATGACATGGTTGATCGGGTCGGTATATCACCAGGATGCGCGTTCAACCACAACCCCGCGGTAGTCCCGCCGACGATAAGTGAAAGAATGAAGGTGAATAGTTTTCGGTTAGTTTTTGGAAACGGAGCCATTTAACATCCCCTTATTTTACCTTTCTATTGCTGGAGTACAGGTCAGTATCTTCCGAGAGACGTAAGGATGTGAGGTGCGTTCGTGCTAATCCAGTGCCTCCAAAAAATACATAATTGCTTTTTAGATTTTGAAGTGCGAAGAGCACGTGACTGATTGCATGATCACGGTTTACTTGCGAGCGAGGTACACCGAATCTTCTCCGAAGATCTTCTGCTTCTTTTTCGTCAAGCATCTTTTACCATTTTCATTATTTGGATCATGGTGGATTTCATATTCTGGTTTTCCGCGATTGATCTCATTTTCCTAATATCGCAACGAACTGCTATTTCGCTCAAAGCTTCGTCGACGACTGCTTCCATCCCATCTACCAACGTACGCCGGCGGGTTAGATCGAGTGTCGTTTGCTCAATACTCGTCACCCAACCTTCTCCTAATTCAGTTTTTGTCCGAACGCGCTTCAATCTTTCAAGGGAACGTTTTACAAAATAGATTCGTCCGAACGCTGTTTCCAGCGCTGGCCGCTGCTTTGGAACCGCAACAACGGCAACAGCTACCGCCCGACAAGCCTATGAATCTGTATACAACTGATATACGATCGCCTACATGAACTCCATCACCCCGAATGCGATTCTCAATCGGTCTACCCTTTCGGCAGATTCGCTGGCCGAGGAGGCGTACTCCATCATTCGATCCAAGATCATCACCCTAGAACTCGAGCCTGGTTCCCCAGTTTCGGAGGCCGAGCTGATGACCAACCTCAAGCTGGGCCGCACCCCGATTCGAGAGGCGCTTCGCCTGTTGGCAAATGAGAAATTAGTTGATGTTTATCCTCGAAGAGGTGTTTTTGTTGCTCGAATTGATGTAAAAAACCTTTCTGCCCTTTCGGAGGTTCGAGCGGTGCTTGAGATCAAGGCTGCCGAACTGGCCGCGTTACGTTCTACTGTGAAAGATCGGGCCATTACCGTTTCCTTGATCCAGGAAATTGATCAGATTCAAGGTAACCCCAATATGGTCTCGCTAATCCAACTTGATCAGCGGATTCACCACCATATATATGCAGCTACTCATAACGAATTCCTGGCCACGACTTTGGATCAGTATTACGCCCACGCCTTGCGCATCTGGTTTATGGCCTTGGATCAGGTTGACGGCCTTTCCCAAGCAATCATTGAGCACCGAACCCTGCTCGAAGCTATCCGAGACGGGAATGTCTCGGCTGCCAGTGCGGCGATGCGAGCTCATGTTGAAGGGTTCGAAAAAACTATCAGCAAGAATTTCTAAAAACCACCACTTGATATGAAAATGAGGAAGCGATGAAGGTGTTACCAAGCAAAGCAAAGGCGGTTGTAATCGGTGCCGGCATTGTTGGAAATTCGATGGTGTACCACTTAGCCCGACTTGGATGGAAAGAGATCGTTCAAATCGACAAGGGACCACTTCCAAACCCGGGTGGCTCTACCGGACACGCATCAAATTTTATTTTTCCAACCGACCACTCGAAAGAGATGACGGCGATCACTGCTTCCAGCATGGAGCAGTACAAAGCGCGCGGAACTTTTACTGAATGTGGAGGTATTGAAGTCGCGCGTACACCAGAGCGGATGCAAGAGCTGCATCGGCGGATCGGTTCTGCTAAAGCGTGGGGTGTTGAAGGTGGTCGAGTAATCACCGCCGCCGAAGTTAAAGAATTAGTTCCATACATTGATGAGACGATTATTTTAGGTGGTTACTACGCACCGACGGTTGGCGTTGTGGATTCGGTGCGTTGTGGAACTCTGATGCGAGAAGATGCAATTGCAATGGGTGCGCTCCAGAGTTTTGCCAACGTTGAAGTCATTGGAATGAATGTGGAGAATGGACGCATTAAAGGTGTGCAAACTGACCAAGGTGAGATTGAAGCTGAATATGTCGTCATTGCTACCGGTTGCTGGAGCCCGAAGTTGGCGGCTATGGCAGGGGCTCATATTCCGCTGACCCCAGCAGTGCATCAGATGAAAGACATTGGGCCGGTCCCATTTTTTGCTGCTACTAAGGGCGATATTGAGTGGCCGATCGTGCGCGATATGGATACCAATATGTACGAACGCCAACACGGTACCGGTCTAGAAATTGGATCGTATGCTCACCGACCAATTCTCTACTCGCCACAAGATATTCCAGCAAATGCAATTGCAACTCTTTCCCCCACAGAGTTTGCATTTACGCAAGCAGATTTTGATACTCAAGATGAGCACGCATATGAACTAATGCCTTCGATCATCGGCGATGAAAACATCCGCGAAAAGTACGCTATTAACGGATTACTTTCACTCACCCCCGATGGGATGCCGATTCTGGGAGAGACTCCGGAAGTTAAAGGGTTATGGTCAGTTGCTGCAGTCTGGGTGAAAGAAGGACCAGGAACGGGAAAAGCGGTTGCTGAGTGGATGGTTCATGGGGAGTCTGAAATTGACCTGCACTCTTCAAACATTGCTCGCTTTCACGAACATCAGAAGAGCACTTATCATGTGAAGGCACGCTGTGGCGAAGGTTTTAATAAAACCTACGGAATTGTTCATCCAAATGAGCAATGGTCAAGTAATAGAAATGTGCGACTCTCACCATTTTACCAACGGGAAAAGGATTTAGGAGCGGTCTTTTACGAGACTGCCGGATGGGAGCGCCCATTCTGGTATGAATCAAATATTGCGCTCGTCGAAAAGTTCGGTGAGCGGATCATGCCCCGTACCGCCGAGTGGGAATCCAGATGGTGGTCACCAATCATTAACGCTGAACATCTTCAACTGCGGGAAACTGCGGGCATGGTTGACTTGAGTGCCTTTGCCATCTTTGACATCACCGGACCCTCCTCCCTTTCAGTTCTGCAAAAGTTAGTTCTTCGTCAGATGGATGTCGCCATTGGCAGAGTTGTTTACACGCCAGTACTTTCACACAACGGTGGTTTTATTTCAGACTTGACCATCATGCGATTGACCCAAAATCATTTCCGAGTTGTTACTGGTGGCGCACACGGCATGGCTGACAAAAAATGGTTTAGTGATCAACTTCCTGAAGACGGTTCTGCGCAAATCACAGATCTAACATCTGCCTTCACCACCATCGGAGTGTGGGGTCCGAAAGCTCGAGAAATTATTCAAGGCATCACAACATCGGATATGTCGAATGATACATTTAAGTTCAGTACTTGCAAAGTTATCGAAATTGGAACTCTTCGTGTGTTGGCCTCTCGAATTTCATATGTCGGTGATCTTGGGTGGGAGTTCTACCTTCCGATCGAGCAAGGAGCGAAATTGTGGGATGAACTTATGGCATCAGGTAAACCGTTCGACATGATTCCTGCTGGAATTGGCGTTTATGCAACCACGGGTCGACTTGAGAAAAGTTATCGCGCCTATGGCGGCGAACTAGAAACTGAATACAATGTCGTTGAAGCAGGAATGCAAACCCCAAAGTTGAAAGAACAGGATTTTATCGGCAAAGCTTCACACATCAAACATCGCGCGGAAAAACCGGTGAGTATGCTGGTCTCGCTTACCGTTGATGATCACACCTCATCCACCGGCGAGAAGCGGTACATGCTCGGCAAAGAGCCAATTCTCTCGGTTGCTGGAAATCCAGTGATCGACGCTCACGGACGGCGTTCTTATGTCACTAGTGCCGGTTCTGCGCCCTCCCTGGGTAAGCACATTTTAATGTCATACATTCCAATTGATCTTGCGCTCGTTGGTGGAAAATTCCTGGTGGAGTATCTGGGCGAGCAATATCCATGCACTATCGCCGAGGTTGGTACAACCCCGCTCTTTGATGCAACTAACCAACGGATCCTTGCCTAATGGATGTACTGGTCTGCCTCAAACGGGTCCCACTTGCAGGTGGAGAACTTATTTTGACTCCAGATGCAAAGGAGATCGAGACCAAGCACCTTGGATTTGGCATTAGTCCACATGAAGAGAATGCAGTTGAGGCTGGTGTTCAATTAGTAGAACAGATGGGTGGAACGCTCACCCTGCTTATGCTCGGCCCAACCGATGCCGAGGAGCAGTTGCGAACACAATTGGCCATTGGTGCTACCCGTGCAATTTTGCTTGAGACCGATGGCCAAGAGTGGGATCCACAAGGTACCGCCGCCGCATTAGTAGATGCAATTAACGCAGATGAAACCAAATTTGATCTCATTATCTTCGGAGCTGAGTCAGCAGATAGCGCTGGGTATCAGATCCACATTCGCGTTGCCCATGCCCTCGGCCATCCGATTGTGACAAATGTAAAGGCAATGAGGATCGAAAATGGAATCGCTCATTGCCAACGCATTGTCCCCGCGGGGCGTGAACTTTATCAAGCTCCATTGCCGGCGGTAGTCACAGTGCGCGATGGATTAAATATTCCCAGATACCCATCCATGCCAGGGCGAATGCAAGCACGAAAGAAAATTGTCGATCGAAAAAAGGCGGAACCGCGTATCCCCAAATTGGAAAAACTCAGTCTCAGTGTTGCACCCTCCAAAACAAAAGGCGCAGAAATTTTAGGCAATGGTACGGAAGCGGTTCCGGCACTTGTTGATATTTTGAAAAAGATTGGAGTCATCTAATGATCTTGGTACTTTTAGATCATGATCGCGGTGAGATTGATCAACTCTCATTGCGGGCGATAAGTTTTGCACGCGCCCTCGGTCATGTTGTTGAAGGCGTAGTTGTCGGTGCCGATGGCGCCGGCCTTGCGACAATTGCTGGCGAATATGGTGTCGATCGCCTGCATGTTGCTACTCATTCAGAGATCACCGATTACACGCCAATGGCTTCTGGCCGAGCGCTAAAGGATTTGGTTGAGAAGTTAGCGCCAATTGCCGTCCTAGCCGCTGGCAGTTCGCGCGGAAATGAACAGCTGGCACACCTAGCAGCTTTTCTTGATCTACCGATGGCTGCGGAGTGCCTATCCATTTCATTGAGTGCAACTCCTGGTATACCGCATCAAGTTTTGCGTGCCCGATGGGCCGGTAATTTAATAGAGGATGCGCATATTTTCGCTGATCTCTTAATTGCCACAGTTGTGGCTCTCTCCTGTGAAGGCCTTTCCATAGCAGGATCACCAGCTACGGTTCTCGAATTTGTGCCACAACTTCAAACTGGGGATTCTTTGGTACGCGTTCTCAGTCGCGATACTGGCGATTTGATTGCGGGCGGAATCACGCTCGCAGATGCAAGAGTGATTGTTTCCGGCGGTCGGGGAGTTGGCGGCGCCGAAGGTTTTAGCAAACTTGAAGAACTGGCCACACTTCTTGGTGGCACAGTGGGGTGTTCACGTGTTGTGACAAGTTCTGGCTGGCGTCCACATGAAGAGCAGGTCGGACAGACTGGCACAAAAGTTGCCCCAGATCTCTACATTGCTGCTGGAATTTCCGGTGCCATGCAACACATAGCAGGGATGAAGAACAGTAAAACAATCGTCGTAGTTAATACCGATCCAGAGGCACCAATATTAAAGTATGCCGATTACGCAATCATCGGTGACCTGCATCAAATCCTTCCTGCACTAACTAGCGCAATTCGAGAGGCAAAGGCATAAAATGTCGGATATTGAAATCGCACAAAAGGCCACACTGAAACCGATTGTCGAAATTGGCAAGGCACTCGGGATAGCTGCTGCTCATCTTGAGCAATACGGACATTACAAGGCAAAGATTTCGCTTAAGTATCTTGATTCATTGCCCAAGCGCGAAGATAGCAAACTCATTCTTGTCACCGCTATCAGTCCTACTCCTGCGGGTGAAGGCAAGACAACGACAACTGTTGGGCTAGGCGATGCACTTCGGCACATTGGTAAGGAGGCCATCATTTGTTTGCGGGAACCATCGCTAGGCCCAGTCTTTGGAATGAAGGGCGGGGCAGCAGGTGGTGGATATGCACAAGTTGTTCCGATGGAGGATATTAATCTTCACTTCACCGGCGACTTCAATGCAATCGCGTTGGCAAATAATTTACTCGCCGCGCTGTTGGACAATCATATTCATCACGGCAATGAATTAGGCATCGACCTGCGTCGGATAACTTGGAAACGTGTTGTGGATATGAACGACCGCGCCCTTCGAGAGATTGTGCAATCACTTGGTGGCGTCGGAAACGGCATGCCGCGTCAAGATGGTTTCGACATTGTTGTTGCCTCAGAGATTATGGCCATTTTCTGTCTGGCGTTGAGTATCGAAGATCTAAAGGAACGGATCGGAAAGATCGTCGTTGCCTACACCCGCGAAAAAAAACCAGTTCTAGCCAGTGACCTTAATGCGCAAGGTGCGATGACGGTTATTCTCAAAGATGCCTTCCAACCGAACTTAGTGCAGAGTTTAGAAAGTACTCCGGCCATCATCCATGGTGGCCCATTTGCCAACATCGCTCATGGTTGCAACTCACTTATTGCCACAACCTCTGCGCTCAAGATCGCTGAATACGTGGTGACCGAGGCTGGCTTTGGCGCTGATTTAGGGGCGGAGAAATTTGTTGATATTAAATGTCGAGTAGGTGGGCTAGTTCCATCAGCAGTTGTGCTAGTAGCAACGATTCGAGCGTTGAAATATCATGGCGGAGCCGATCTCAAGCGCATTACCGAAGAGAATCTGAGTGCGCTCGATTTGGGTATGGTTAACCTGGAACGCCATATTCGCAACATTCGAAGCGTTTACAATCTGCCAATCGTTGTTGGCATCAATCATTTCACCAGCGACACGGAGGCAGAGGTTGAACTCTTAACAAAAAGGGTTGAGGCGCTTGGGGTGAAAATTGTTTTAGCAACCCACTGGGCAGATGGCGGCAAGGGTGCGATCGCACTTGCTCATGCGGTAGTTGAGCTAGCAAAAGAGCCTAAGCAGATGACCTTCGTCTATCCAGATGAGGCAACGCTTTGGGAGAAGGTAACTGCGGTCGCGACCAAGATCTACGGCGCCTCAGAAGTGACCGCAGATTCAAAGATTCGAGCAAAGATTGCCGAACTTCAAGCCAATGGATACGGGCACTTCCCAATCTGTATTGGGAAAACGCAGTACTCATTTTCAACCGATCCAAGCCTTCGAGGTGCGCCTAAGGGTCACTCGCTCAATATTCGAGAGGTGCGACTCTCGGCCGGGGCGGAGTTCATCGTCATGGTCTGCGGTGAGATAATGACTATGCCTGGACTACCTAAAATTCCTTCATCGGAGCGAATGGATTACATCGATGGCAAAGTTATTGGACTTTTTTAAGTGATTTTTCCAGCCTGGTCAAAAGCGAAGGCGCAAGAAATTGCACACACCTTTATTGCTGACCCTGGTCCGGTTTTGATTGCCCTGCAAGGCGTTCAGAGGTACTTCGGATATGTGCACCCCGAGGCTGTTGCAATCATTGCAAATGAATTCAATGTCTCACGTGCGGATGTGCATGGTGTCTTGACTTTCTATCACGATCTTCGAATGACACCGCCGCCAAAGAACTTGGTGCAGATTTGCGCCGCCGAGGCCTGCCAAGCAGTAGGGGCTCGTGAGTTGATTGCAGCCGCTGAGAACTACTTTCTTGTCAAAGCTGATGCCCAAGCTGATGCCCAAGCTCATGAGGTGGAGATCAAATCCTGTTACTGCTTCGGTAACTGCGCCCTTGGTCCGGCCGCAACTGTTAATGGCAAACTACTGGGTAAGGCTGACCTAGCCAAGATTGTTGCGCAGTTGCAATGAGTATTACCATATTTATTCCGGGCGACAGCGCCGCAGTTTCAGTTGGCGCAGATGAGGTGGCGGCTCGAGTTTTAGCAAATGCCAAGTTGGCAGGTATCGAAATTTCCATTGTGCGAAATGGATCTCGTGGAGCTTTATGGCTTGAGCCACTTCTTGAAGTTCAAACTCCAGCAGGACGCATTGCATATGGCCCGGTTGGCGCTGATGATGTTGCCTCACTTTTTGCGGCAAACTTTCTTCAGGGCGGTGCACATTCGTTAGCACTAGGTAAGACGGATGAGATTGAATGGCTTGCCAGGCAGGACCGCGTGACATATGCACGTGTCGGAGTTATTGATCCGCTATCTCTTAGCGATTATGAAGCCAATGGCGGACTCAAAGGATTGCGAACCGCACTTTCTCTGACGGGGGAGGAGATTATTTCTCAGATTACCGAATCTGGTCTGCGCGGTCGTGGCGGAGCTGGATTTCCTGCGGGCATAAAGTGGCGAACTGTGGCGCTGGAGACAAGTGATCGGAAATATATTTGTTGTAACGCCGACGAAGGCGATAGTGGCACCTTTGCGGATCGAATTCTGATGGAGGCAGATCCATTTACCCTGATCGAGGGGATGATAATTGCCGCAATCGCAGTTGGTGCGGACGCCGGATTTGTGTATATCCGCTCCGAGTATCCAGCAGCAATTTCAACGATGTCAAAGGCGATTGATATTGCCAGAAGTCAAGCTCTTTTAGGTCCAAGTATTCTTGGAAGTGGCCGCGCATTTAACATCGAGCTGCGCGAAGGCGGCGGGTCTTACATTTGTGGCGAAGAAACTGCGATGCTAGAAAGCATTGAAGGAAAGCGTGGGGTGGTGCGAGCCAAGCCCCCACTTCCAGCAATTGCAGGTCTCTTTGGCCAGCCAACTGTGATCAATAATGTTTTAACTCTGGCAAGTGTTCCGGCAATAATGGCCGATGGGGCGCCTGCCTATGCTGCGCGTGGGGTGGGTAGCTCCCTTGGTACTCAAGTTTTCCAACTCGCAGGCAATGTCTTGCGCGGCGGGATAGTAGAAACCGGCTTCGGCATCTCGCTCAATGAACTGATCGATCAATATGGCGGTGGAACTCGGAGCGGTAAACCAGTTTATGCGGTCCAAATAGGTGGCCCCCTCGGTGCCTATTTTGATTCCTCGCTATTTAACGTTGCGATGGATTATGACTCACTCATTGGCGCAGGAGGAATGCTTGGACACGGCGGTGTTGTCTTCTTCGATGAGAGCGTTAACTTGGCCAAGCAAGCCAAGTTTGCCATGGAGTTCTGCGCACTCGAGTCGTGCGGAAAGTGCACGCCTTGTCGAGTCGGATCCACTCGAGGCGCTGAGACAATCGCAAAGATTATTGAAGGGGTTGATGTAACCGGTAATAAAGCGCTACTTTTAGATTTGTGTGAGGTGATGAGTGATGGTTCGCTCTGCGCCATGGGCGGGCTGACACCCCTTCCAGTACGCAGTGCCATGGCGAACTTTCCGCAAGATTTTCAAGGAGCGAAGGAGCCGGTGCGATGACGTTAATTATTGAAACCGATTTTGGCACACCAGCTAGCAAGGCGACCAGAGTTCTCACGCTAGAGATCGATGGCAAGACAATTGAAGTGCCCGAGGGTACATCCATCTTGCGTGCCAGCGCGCTGGCTAATATTGATATACCAAAACTATGTTCTACCGATTCTTTAAAAGCTTTCGGTTCCTGCCGCCTCTGTCTAGTCGAAATTGGTGGTCGCAAAGGAACTCCATCTTCCTGCACAACTCCAGTTGCAGCGGGCATGAAGGTTCTTACAACTACGCCACGTCTTGCGAAATTGCGGCAGGGGGTGATGGAGTTGTACATGTCGGACCACCCAGAAAATTGCGCGACCGGTGATGAGTGCGAAATGCATGGCATGGCGCAAAGGTTAGGTCTTAAAGAAGTTCGGTATGAAGGACGTACCCACTTAGCTTTAGCCAAAGATGAGTCAAATCCTTATTTCACTTTCGACTCAACTGAGTGCATTGTCTGTAATCGATGTGTTCGAGCATGCGATGAAGTGCAAGGAACTTTTGCTCTCACCATCGAGAACCGCGGCTTCGAAGCGCGCGTTTCATCATCTGGAACTTCATTTCTGGAAAGTGAATGCGTCTCGTGCGGCGCCTGTGTGCAGGCTTGCCCTACTGGTGCACTGACTGAAAAGACGCTCCTCACAATTGGCGCTCCGACCCGTTCTGTTATCACCACATGTGCATATTGTGGAGTTGGCTGTTCATTTAAAGCAGAAATGCGGGGAGATCAACTCGTTCGGATGGTTCCTTACAAAGATGGTGGCGCTAATGCCGGACATTCCTGTGTCAAAGGACGGTTCGCGTGGGGATACGCAACTCACACCGATCGCATCACCAAGCCGATGATTAGAGCGAAGATCACAGATGAATGGCGTGAGGTCTCTTGGGTTGAGGCAATTTCATTTGCCGCAGCTGGATTAAAGCGCATTCAAAGCGCGCATGGGCCAGACTCAATTGGTGGAATTTCCTCCTCTCGTTGTACCAATGAGGAAGTCTTTGTTGTTCAGAAAATGATCCGAACCGCTTTTGGAAACAACAACATAGATACATGTGCTCGGGTGTGCCACTCACCAACTGGGTATGGATTAGGAAAAACTTTCGGGACATCGGCTGGCACCCAAGATTTTGAATCAGTGGAATTTGCCGATGTCATTATGGTTATTGGTGCCAATCCAGCGGTGGCCCATCCGGTATTTGCTTCCCGCATGAAACAAGCAATTCGACGGGGTTCGAAATTAATTGTTGTTGATCCGCGGGTAACCGAAACGGTTCGATCGGCTCGCGTGCAGGCCCAACATCATCTGCAACTATTGCCAGGAACAAATGTGGCGGTTATTAATGCAATGGCACATGTCATCGCCACGGAAGAGCTGATTGATCGCGAATTTGTTAATGCCCGATGCGACCTACAATCCTTTGCGGATTGGGAAGCTTTTATTAGATTGCCAGAAAATAGCCCAGAGTTTCTCGAACCTCTTACTCGAGTTTCGGCAAATGAAATTCGTGCCGCGGCTCGGCTCTTTGCGAACGCTCCCAATGGCGCAATTTATTATGGCCTTGGAGTGACTGAACATAGCCAAGGTTCGACAATGGTGATAGGAATTGCAAACTTAGCGATGGCCACTGGAAATATTGGACGTCAAGGAGTTGGGGTGAATCCACTTCGAGGTCAGAACAATGTTCAGGGTTCATGCGACATGGGTTCATTTCCACATGAACTTCCTGGTTATCGCCATATCTCAAGAGCTGATGTTCGAGAGATATTCAATAGTAAATGGGGAGTTACCCTCAACGCCGAGCCTGGATTACGTATACCAAATATGTTCGATGCAGCGCTAGCGGGGAAATTTCTTGGTTTATACATTCAAGGTGAAGATATCGCTCAATCAGATCCTAATACGACGCATGTGCAGGCATCTTTGCGGGCAATGGAGATGGTGATTGTGCAGGATCTCTTTCTTAACGAGACCGCCAAATTTGCGCACGTCTTCTTGCCTGGCACCTCCTTTCTGGAAAAGGATGGCACCTTTACAAATGCCGAACGCCGGATCAATCGCGTGCGTCCGGTTATGGATTCGCGAACTGGCAAGAGCGAATGGGAAGTTACTTGTGACCTTGCGACCGCAATGGGTTACCCGATGCAGTATGACCAGGCCTCTGAAATCATGGATGAGATTGCAGCAACAACCCCAACCTTCGCCAACCTTTCTTTTGCCCGCCTTGATCAAATGGGTAGTTTGCAGTGGCCATGTAACGATGATGCGCCAGATGGTACTCAGATCATGCATGTAGATAAGTTTGTGCGTGGTGAAGGTAAATTCATGAAGACTGTGTACGTTCCAACAGATGAACGCGCTTCACGTAGGTTCCCACTGCTTTTGACAACAGGTCGAGTCTTGAGTCAGTACAACGTAGGTGCGCAAACACGAAGAACAGAGAATGTGCGTTGGCATAGTGAGGATATTCTCGATATTCATGAATCAGATGCGCAATTGCGTGGCATAAAAGAGGGATCGTGGGTCAAACTCTCTTCCCGCGCGGGTGAAACAGTGTTAAAGGCGCACATCACTGAAACAGTTCCTGCTGGTGTTGTTTACACAACTTTTCACTTCCCAGAAAGTGGAGCGAATGTTATTACAACCGAATATTCAGATTGGGCAACTAACTGCCCCGAATATAAAGTGACTGCGGTCGAAATTTCTCCAAGTTCACATGAGCCGATGCCGATTGCCGAAGCGCAGATCCATGGTGACGCGGAGATCGATTCAATCATCAGGATGGCTAATCAAATCGCGATCAACATTCCAGCAGGTGGTGCTCCCGAAATTGAAATTGCCCACCATATTGTGCAGTTCTGGACGCCAGAAATGCGTCGGCGTCTTCACCACGAGGTTGATCGTGCGAAGTTGTTACCGACAGTTCTAAAAGCGATGGAGCTCGATTCAGTTCAGTAATTTGAGCAACTCCTTCGCTAATCCTGATTCACCTACGATTCGTATTTCAAGTGGAAGCGAAATCAGAGTTGCGGCCGCGCGCGCGGCAATCTCTAATTCTGGGGTTGGCTTTTGTGCCAGCCAGATCATTCGATTGTAATGTCGAAAGTAATCATCACGCAGATCGGGGCGCTGATCCAGCCCTAACTCCACAATGACACTGCGATGGAAAGAGTTAGCTAAGAAGTCAGTTAGAAAGTAGGTGCCAGGATCAGAGTCCATTATTTTTGTGATCTCGCTCTGACCGGCAAAAATATCGTAGCAATGGTTGCCACCTAGCCGTTTGATCCCGCGCCGTTGCAGCAGTTCATCAAGTGCACCGTAAGTGCCGCAGTCAGCATATGCAACGACGAACTTCTCGTGCACTCCTGTGAGAGCGGTTAAAAGGGCATCCACTTCGCTAGCAATTTTAGCGGGTTGGTTATGCAGCAATGGTGGTAATGGATAGATGGTGAATTCTAAATCGTAGGCAAGTTTTATTGATTCAATATGGGTTGCAATGGCGCCACATGCAACGATTCCGGTGCTCATCTTAAAAACCTTAAACCGGAAAGGAGAGTCGTTCGACAAATCGATCATTGAAATCTGCCCGATCCGATAGTTCAATGTAATCAATTTCTTGCAAAAGCGCATTGGCTCCATTGCGCTCTTGGGCTGAGAGTAGAACCATTTTGGCTCCCTCTCCGGCTACATTTCCAGCCGAAATAATGCGCATAACCGATAACTTGGGGACCAGCCCAATCTTTATCGCAGATGCCGGCGAGAGATAAGAACCAAATGATCCGGCGAGCAGCACTTGTTGAATCTCACTCTCGGCGACTCCGAACTCATCCAGAAGTAAAGCCCAGCCGGTAGCGATCGCGGCCTTAGCAAACTGCAGCTCTCGAACATCTCGTTGGGTCAAAAAAATGGAGTCAAGCGCGTCGCCAACCTCGGCGTTCCAGGCCAGAACAAATACCCGCTCACCTTCCCGGGTAACTAGACGCGAGTGCAGAATCGGGGAGATCTCCTTGGCCGCCTCATCGCTTACGAAACGTCCAGAGTGATCCAAGAGGCCAAGTTGCACTAGACAGGCACAGGCATCGACCAACCCAGAACCACAGATGCCAACCGCAGTGGTCTCCTCAATAGTTCCGATAACAATATCGCCATCAATGATTTTTACCGTTTCAATCGCACCAGAGGCTGCGCGGACACCGCACTTAATCGAGGCGGCTTCAAAGGCTGGACCAGCTGGAGCTGCGGTAGCAAGAATCTTTTCGCCATTGCCCAAAATAATTTCACAGTTGGTACCGACATCGATAAATAGGCGCAGCCGCTTATCCCGATCCATGCCCGAAGCAAGTGCACCAGCAATAATATCGCCACCTACGTAGGCGCCGAGCGAAGGCATGATGATGGCCTTTGCTCGAGGGTGGATCTCAACACCGGTCTCAGTTGCTGCGACATCTGGAAAGTTTGCGCTGGCCATAATAAATGGAGCAACGCCAAGGGGTTCTGGATCAATGCCAAGCAGGAGTTGTGTCATCGTGGCATTTCCAGCGATCGCGATTTCATATACGTGGTGCGGGTTTATTCCGGCCTCCGCGCAGACCTCAGCGGTTAATTCGGCGAGCGTTTGTTGGGCCAGTTCACGTAATCGAGGGAGCGCAGCGGGATCCAGCATCGTTGCGCTAATGCGGGTAATGACATCTGCGCCAAAAGGCTGTTGCTTATTCAGCATTGATTTCACCGATAGCGGAGCACCAGTGTTGAGGTCAAGCAGTGTTGCAACAACTGTCGTTGTACCCAAATCATATGCAATCGCAAAACGAATAGCGGTGGTATCTCCTGGTTCGATCTCGATTAGTTCTTGATCAACAAATACTGCGGTGACCTTGAAATTAGCGGAGCGTAAAACTGTCGGCAAATTTCTCATTGCCGCGAGCGAAACGTGGGCTTCGATATCATCGATTGCATCGAAGAGTCGCACAATATCTGTGCGCTGATCATGCAATGAAGGTTCGGCGAGTTCGACATAACGCTTTTGAACTGCTGGGCGCAGAATAACTTGACGGCCAACGCCAACAGTGGCTGCCTTCGGGCGGGTGGTCAGAGCTGGAACATCAATTGCGGCATCATGCGTGGTTCTGGCAAGGCAGGCTAGTCGCCAGCCATCAGCGATTTCACTTCCCGTGAAAGCTCGAAAATCCAATTTGGAGGGTTCGATATTTCCGGCGGTAACTTTCACCCGGCATTTCTTGCAAGTTCCATAACCGCCACAGGTTGAATCTATCGCCACCCCGTTCCATGATGCGGCATCAAATGCACTCACTCCAGGTGGAACCGAGACTGCGCGTTCGCTAGCAGCGCTGCCATCTTTTTCCAGGATGCGAAAGATCAACTTGATGCGACCCACTCCCTCATGCGTGGAAACGGGCAAAACCTCCTGTGGCTCCTGCGGCTTATGGGTGATGGGCTACGCCTGTGCTTTCTTGGCTTGTTCCCGAAAACTGGTGATCCACTTGCTACCCCATGGATCAAGACCGAGGAGCAGATCAGTTGCTCGAACCGACGCAACAATTTGTGGAGTTCGTGCATCCATAACTGCGCTGGTTAGCCCATGTGACATGGCTGCGGGCAAGAAAGCAGAGTTAAGAGCGTGGCGATTAGGGAGTCCAAAAGAAATATTTGAGGCCCCGAGCGTCATATTCAGCCCCCACTTTTCCCGGATTAAGTAAATAGTTTCCAGGGTAATTTTAACCGCTTCCGGATCGGCACCAACTGTCATGGCCAAGGGATCAATCACCAAATTTTCTAAAGGAATTCCGTATTTTTCTACCGTGCGAACGATTTTTTCAGTAATGACCATTCGCTCTTGAGCTGTGGCTGGAATGCCGGTCTCATCATTTGGTAGTGCGATGATCGCGGCTCCGTGTTTCTTGATTAAGGGCAAGATCAACTCCATGCGGTCATCCTCACCGGTCATGCTGTTCACCAGCGCTTTACCCTCATAGGCTTCCAGCCCGGCTTGCAGCGCTTCGATAATCGAAGAGTCAATGCAGATCGGCATATCGGTAATGCGCTGGATCATTTTGATTGCAGCCGCTAAGAGTGCGGGTTCATCAGTAAGCGGAACTCCCATATTTACATCAAGCAGATCTGCTCCACCGGCGATCTGTGTCGCTACATCGATGGCTATGCCCGAGAGATCTCCGGCGCGCAGTTGCTCCTGAAATTTCTTTCGACCGGTCGGATTGATTCGCTCACCAATAATGCAGAACGGCTGATCGTGACCGATCGTGACTGTTTTAGTCGCTGATGTGATGGTTGTATGCATTTAGTCTGCTCCTATTTACTTGCTACGCGCTGGTGGTTTGGAACTTGGCCTAGATCTGACATTAAACGTTCGAGTGAATCGTCGTGGCGGAAATCAGTGAGGTGCAATCCTCGTACACCCGGAAGTGAGATTGCCTGCTGGCACTGATGCAACGCCAATTGGTAAGCAGCCTCGGATTGGTCTTTAGATTTCTCAACTTGTTCAATCACCTGCGCTGGAATACTGATTCCCGGAACCTTCTCGTCCATGAAACGCAGAGATTTCGCTCCTTTAAGTAGGGCGACACTTGGAATAAGGTGCACTCCTGGCACGGTTGAACTCACACCTTCGCAGAAACGCTTTAGGAGTTCTGGCTGGTAACCGATCTGCAATTGGAGATAGCGCGCTCCAGCCGAATATTTTTTCAAGCTTCGTTCAATCCGGTAATCGTATGGCGGGGCAAAAGGATTCTCTACTGCGCCAATATAGAAGTTGGCCGGTGGATCAAACTTGCGTCCAGATAAGTAACTTCCGCCATTTAGAATTGCTGCGACATTTATTGCCTGTGGTCCATCAAGATCAAAGACTCGGCGACTTTCTGGCTCATCGCCAGCAGAAACGTCATCGCCAGTGAGCAGCGAAATATTCTCAATGCCGTGAAGATTTGCGCCAGCCATATCGGCCTCAATGGCGAGCCGATTCTTGTCGCGACAAACGATCTGCATTATGGGTTCGAGTCCGTGCAACTTCATCGCGATTGCTACCGCAACATTGGAAGCATGCGCATGAGCTGATGTGTTGTCAGTTGCATTTACTGCGGTAAACCATCGAGCAAGACGCTCGGCATGCCGTTCAACCTGAGCCATGCCACCGCCATCAATCGTGGGGAATTCGGCGGTAAAAATAAAGCCAGCGGAGCCTTCTAGAATATCGCGCAGGCCAGACATTAGGGTTCGACCAATCTTGCTTGCTCATCGTGGCGCGCTTTCCAGCCCAGCGGAAGCTGTTGATCACGCTTTGTCACAAGGTTGATCCAAGATGATGTTCCTTCGAGTTGCATATTTACTGGAGGACGAAGCTCGTTGAAGTGATCGCGCCAAGATTGGGGGAGCGGCAAGGACTCCTTCTTCTCATATGCATCAACCCAGATGCATTTCATCTCTGGCACCACTTCACAACCTCCATTTTCTCGAACACCACCACATGGTCCGTTACGTAGCGTCTTGGGACAGGTCATTGGACAGGTCATGCCGGTTGCGTGAAGGACGCATTGCCCACACATCCTGCAATCCCAAACCGGCTTTTTTATGGCGTGTTCGACAAATGGAAGAATCTTCAAAGTAACAAAATTAGGCATTAACGAGGGCGCGCTTCTTCCGCATTAACTCTTTGGCAACTCGCACCGCAGTTGAGGCATCCGATGCGAAACCATCAGCGCCGACAACATCGGCATACTCTTGCGTCACGGGTGCACCGCCGACCATGATGATGACCTGCTCGCGCAGGCCGGCCTTAGTAATTTCGTGAATGTTGACTTTGAACATTGGCATTGTTGTTGTAAGAAAAGCTGACATTCCGACGATATCTGGATCATGCTCAATGATGGAGGCGATAAATTTCTCGGGGGAAACCTGAACGCCGATATCAATGACTCTAAATCCAGCCCCTTCCAGCATGATGTTGACTAAGTTCTTACCGATATCATGGACATCGCCCTTGACTGTACCCATTAAGAATGTTCCAACAGTTTCCGCGCCAGTTTCGGCAAGAAGTGGGCGCAAGATGTTGAGCGCACCTGACATGGCCTTACCCGCAATCAGCATCTCTGGCACAAAATAATCTCCACGTTCAAAACGCGCGCCTACCTCTTCCAGCGAAGGGATGAGGGCCTCGAAAAGGATTTCGCTAGGTGTCATGCCCGCTGCCAGGCCACGTTCAGTAAGTTCGAGTACCGCGGGAGCGTTTCCAACCATTGTTTCATCGAAGAGAGCTTTGATGATTTCCTCATGTGTCATGCTGCGCCGACCTTTCGTAACTTTGGCAAAGATGTTTTGTTAGGTGAGGTTACTTTTGCTGATGAACCATTTGTGGTGGTACGCCGCCGTGCCTTGTTCTGTTCTTCTTCGATCTCAGAAATAATTACCTTCGCTACCTTTTGCATGTTGCTGCGGTTTAAACGCGGCGATGGGCCGGAAATTGAAATGGCACCGATCACGCGACCATCGAGCTCGCGAATCGGAGCTGAGATAGCCACCAGGCCAGTTTCAAGTTCATCGACAATAGTTGCATAACCAACCCGACGAACCTGCTCTAGCTCTTTTAGCAGCGCCGCCCTCGAGGTAATTGTCATCGCTGTTCGCCGTTCCAGGCGAAGTGTTGGAAGTGGAACAACTGAGTAGGCCAACAAAATCTTGCCTAGCGCCGAGGCATGATATGGAACTTGCTTGCCAACCCAATTGGTTGCACCCAGCAAGTAGTGGCCATCGACTTGATCAATCAGATTAACAAATCCATTTCCACGGATGGCTAAATTTGCCGTCTCGCCGGTCTTTTGGGCAAGTGCTTCAAGCACCGGTCGCATGCGAGCAACTAGCGCCGAATCCTGATTTTGTTCCCGAGCAAACGAGGTCAAAATATGTCCAGCAAAAAAAGCACCACTTCGATCGCGCTGAATAAATCCCTGGCGTTCTAGGGCGGTCAGTAAACGCGAGGTGGTACTTTTGGGTAGATCATGAGCGCGGGCAAGTTCGCCAAGGAGCGGCGGATCTGTTGCTACTAAAATACTTATTAGAAGTGCGCTGGCACGATCAACGGCTTGCGTGCCCGAGGAGAGCTCTGATTTTGTCATCCGAGATCCCCCTTCATCTTCGCTTAGTAGCAGGTAAAAAGCGTACCGCGAAAGGTTCCATAATATGGAACGTCTGTTCCATATTCCTAGCGTATTCTTAATAGGTATAGCTAGTCAATAGGTTAGGCGTATATTTACTTGGCCAGTCTTTGCAACCGGGAGGTGCTACATGTTTCAAAACAAGATGCCACGCTATGAGATTTTGAGTCAAGAATCGATGGCAACCCTGACAAAGGGTTGGAGACGAATCGTCTCTGAAATTGGCGTTGAGTTTATGAGTCCGTGGGCGGTGGATATGTTGCGCGAAGCTGGGCAGGAGGTTTCGGGCGAGAATGTTAAGTTCGACCCTGATTGGATTCTGGCGCAGGTGGCAAAGGCCCCGCGCGAGTTTGATCTGCGGGCTCGCAATCCAAAGAACAGTGTTCACATAGGCGGTGACTCCATGGTCTTTGGTGGCGTTTACGGTCCTCCCTTTGTCAGAGAAGGGGATGTTCGGCGAGATGGCTCCTTTCAGGATTTTGAAAACTTTTGCAAGTTAGCGCAATCTTTTGACGCCCTCGATAGCGTTGGCGGCGTTGTTTGTGAGCCAAATGATCTCTCGCTAGATTCACGACACCTGGATATGGCATTTGCTGCGGCTACCTTAACCGACAAATTTTTCATGGGAAATGTTGTTACCGCCGAAAATGCAAAAGATGTTATTCGAATTGCAGAAATCTTGCATGGTGGCAGGCAGGCGATTATCGACACACCTGCACTGATCTCACTTGTCAACTGCAACTCTCCATTGCGTTGGGATGATCGTATGTTGGACTCGCTCCGTGAGTATGCCTTGGCTGGTCAACCAGTGGTACCTACGCCCTTTCTTTTGATGGGCGCAATGAGTCCAGTAACGATTCCCGCAACATTGGCACAACAGATCGCCGAAGCGTTAACTGGCATTGCCCTGGCACAAGTAATTAATCCTGGCACGCCGGTCGTCTTTGGCTCTTTCCTTTCGAATATTGATATGCAATCAGGTTCCCCGCAATTTGGAACACCTGAATCTGGCATCGGCCTGCTCTGCACTGGGCAGATTGCGCGCAGTTTCAATCTGCCATTTCGCGGTGGCGGGGGACTTAACTCATCACAAAGCGTAGATGCCCAATCCGCATATCAGACGATGATGACGATGATGCCAACATTCCTATCGGGTACCAACTGGGTCATGCACACCGCTGGCTGGCTGGAAGGAGGTTTGGTTTCTTCATATGACAAGTTTGTTGTTGATATCGAAATTCTTCAGAGCCTGATGGCTGAATTCACACCGCTGGAGTTTAACGAAGGATCTCTCGCCTTTGACGCTCATGTAGAGGTTGGACATGGTGGTCACTTTTTAGGGGCAGCCCATACCATGGATCGCTTCCGCGATTGCTTCTATCGCCCGTTCCTTACTAATAGCGATAACTACGAGCGATGGACCAGATTGGGTGCTAAAGATACTCGTATGCGAGCAGAGGAAATTTGGAAGAAGAAATTAGCCGATTACGAGAAACCTGAAATGGACGCATCGATTCTTGCTGGGCTGACCGATTTTGTGAGCAAGCGAAAGAGCGAACTGGATTAAACCAATGGGAGTTACTTCGCTTTACATCGATGGTAGGTGGCGTAGTGCTTCAGATGGTGCGGTTCGCGAAATTAAAAGTCCTCACAATGGCGCTTTGGTCGCGGAAGTTTCAGAGGCAACTTCGCTGGACTCGCTAGCTGCCATCGCATCAGCTCGATCCGCTTTTGATTCCGGAGTTTTTGCCTCATGGTCGATGAAAGAGCGATGCGATCTGGTTTCACGGGTCGCTGATTTGATCGACCGGGATGCTGAGTTGCTGGCGCACCTGGAAAGCGCCGATACCGCAAAGCGGATGGTTGAGGCCAGATATGACATGGTAGATATTGCAGCAACCTTCCGACACTTTGCCACAATTGGAAAGGCCTTGCACGATCGAATACTCGATGTTGGCATCCGGACGGTTTCTAGTCGGATAACTCATGAGCCAGTTGGCGTATGCGCGCTGATAGGTCCATGGAACTATCCGCTCTTGCAGATTTCTTGGAAGGTCGCTCCCGCGTTGGTTGCTGGATGCAGTTTCATTGTTAAACCAAGCGAACTCACTCCCCAGACGGCGATACATTTGATGAAGTTGCTGGAGGAGGCAGGTACTCCTCCGGGGGTCGCTAACCTGGTTCTTGGCGCAGGAGCAATTGTTGGCGCTCCGCTTACCCAAGACTCGCGAGTGGATCTTGTTTCATTTACCGGTGGTCTTGCAACAGGTAAAGCAATCATGGCCAGCGCTGCGCAAACAGTGAAGAAGGTGGCGCTGGAACTCGGCGGTAAGAACCCCAATATTATTTTCGCAGATTCAGATCGTGAGGCCGCCATCGATAACGCCGTAACCGCCGCTTTTCTACATTCTGGCCAGGTTTGTTCGGCTGGTACTCGCTTGCTGGTAGAACGATCCATTCACGATGAGGTGGTCCGGGCCATCGTTGCCCGGGCAGAGCAGATTCACTTGGGCGGACCAGATGATGAGCTGGCTGAAACTGGACCGCTGATCAGTAAGGCGCATTTAGCAAAAATTGAGCAATACCTGGCTCGCTCCAAAAGAGATGGCGCGAAATTGTTGACAGGTGGCCGCCAGGATCTTCGCGAAGATCTCAAAAATGGCTGGTATTTCCAGCCGACTGTGTTAGCTGGCTGCAAATCCAGCATGTATTGCGTCCAAGAAGAGTCTTTTGGGCCGATCATGACGGTGGAGGTATTTGATACTTTTGAAGAGGCTATTCGATTAGGAAATGAAAGTATTTATGGCTTAGCCGGCGCCGTTTGGTGCAACGATCCAATAATCGCGAATAAAGTTGCGGCCGGACTTCGTCTTGGGACAGTCTGGATTAATGATTACGGCCCATATCGTCCGCAAGCCGAGTGGGGTGGCTTTAAAGCATCCGGAATCGGACGCGAACTAGGCGAAAGTGGGTTGCAGGAATACCTTGAAGTTAAGCACATATGGACCAATACTGAGCCAGGTCGTTCAGGCTGGTTTATTGATAGGAGCGGTCAATAAATAAGGTGAGGGCAAAACGAGGGGCAAGTCTATGACGACGACAGCACCCATGATTTCTGTGCACAATCTCTGGAAAATTTTTGGACCCAACGGGGACAAAATTATCGGGAGCCAAGATTCCAAACTCTCACGCTCCGATTTACATGCAAAAACTGGAAACACAATTGCGGTTCGGGGTGTTTCATTTGATGTCACCCCTGGCGAAGTTTTCGTAGTCATGGGCTTATCTGGTTCTGGAAAATCAACTCTTGTGCGTTGCATGACTCGACTAATTGAGCCAACATCTGGAAATTTATTTTTTGGTAACGAAGATATTCTAAAGGCCGATAGTAAGAGATTGCGTGAGCTGCGCAAGACAAAGTTTTCTATGGTTTTCCAACACTTTGGCTTATTGCCGCACCGAAAAGTCATTGACAATATTGCTTATAGCCTTGAAATAAATGGAATAAAGAAAGACAAACGTTATGCCCGTGCAATTGAGGTAATCGAACTCGTTGGTTTGCAGGGATATGCCAACGCATATCCAGAACAACTTTCGGGCGGAATGCAGCAGCGGGTTGGCCTGGCGCGGGCGCTAGCAGTAGATCCTGAAATTATGTTTTTAGATGAACCTTTTAGCGCACTCGATCCACTTATTCGCCGCGATATGCAGGCCGAAGTAATTCGCCTGCATCATGAACTAGGGAAAACCATGGTCTTTATTACCCATGATTTAGCCGAGGCGGTAAAAGTAGGCGACCGTATTGCGATCATGCGCGATGGAGCCCTCGTGCAAATTGGGACACCTGAGGAATTAGTAGCAACCCCTGCTGATGAATATGTTGCAGATTTTGTCCGGGATATCGCAAAATCGCATGTATTAACCCTTCGCTATTTAGCTAGGCCGCCAAAGCCGGGCGAAATACTTGATGGCCCAGAACTGGCTGCCGACACGATTATCCGTGATGCTTGCGCACTTATTGTCGATCAGATGCGACCAGTTCGTGTAACCGATAAAGGTAAAGCACTAGGGCTAGTCTCCAGTGAAGATGTTCTGCGATTGATTTCTGGAGTCGCATAAATGCTTTTGGGCTTTCTTGACAAGTTTACGGTCAAGAAGTATCAAATTTTTTTATTTTTGATCATTGTCTGGGTTGCGTTATCGCGCATTTTCCAGGGATTCGGGACTTTAGAAATACCGTTGTATCAAAATACTCTCGTTACTCAGAGTTTTGGCGACGCAGCAGCTTCAATTAGGGGTAATCGCACTAAGAGCGCTGTATTTATTTACTTCTTTAATCCGATACGAGTATTTATAAATGGTTTTGTTGAAACAATTAGAACTTTGATTGCAATTCCTGCGCCAAATTCGTTAATACCTGTAATTGGATGGTTGGGTTTTGTTGCCTTTGTTGCTTTTCTCGTTTATGTAACAAGCAATTGGCGCACATCTCTTCTTGCAACTTCACTACTGCTTGCATGTGGGGCGCTTGGGATGTGGAGTTTCACTATGGACACGTTAGCAATGACAATTTCAGCTGTTATCTTGTCTCTGGCAATTGGGATTCCATTGGGAATTTGGGCCGGGTTATCCAACCGTGTTTTAAGAATATTAACCCCTTTTTTAGACTTGGCACAGATTTTGCCAACCCTTGTTTATTTAGCCCCCCTTGCACTTTTCTTTCTTATTGGAACAGCATCAGCGACGATTGCAACTATGGTTTACAGCATTCCAATCTCTATCCGAATCACATCTCACGCTATTAGAAATCTAAGCCCTTCCCCAATTGAAGCGGCAAACTCCATGGGTTCGACAACTAAACAGTTGCTTACCAAGGTCCAATTGCCGATGGCGAAGCAGATGATTGTTTTAGGCATCAATCAGACCGTTATGGCCGCGCTCTCATTCGTTGTTATCGCAGCTCTGATCGGCGCCCCTGGGCTTGGGAAACCAGTGATAGAAGCTTTAATTATAAGAAATGTTGGCGAAGGTTTGGTTGCTGGACTCGCAGTTGTATTTGTGGCGATTTTATTAGATCGAAGCACAAGTGCTGCTGCCAAAGTTGCGTTGAGTTTCATCCCGCGCTCGGCCAAAGAGGTTAAACAAAAACGCATTAAGCAGGTCGTGGTGGGCTTAGTCGCGATTCTTGCAATATGGGCATCGCGTACTTTTTTGTGGGCAGCTATCTGGCCAACAAAAATTAATTTGTCAGAAAGTATCGCAAGCGGTTCAAATAAAGCGATTGAATGGATTACCACAAATTTTTTTATTTTTACCGTCACATTTAAAAATTTAATTTCTATTGCAATTTTGAATCCGCTAGAGAGTCTACTCGCCGAATCTCCATGGTTTCTAACTATTATGATGGTGGCAATTATTGCTTTCCTAATTGGTGGCGCACGGATTGCGTTTTTTTCTGCCACTTTAATGTTATTAATTGTCCTATCTGGCGTTTGGCATGCTGCAATGGTGACGCTGACTCAAACAATAGTTGCAACGATTTTAACAATGTCAATTGGAATCATTTTGGGTATTTGGATTGGCAGAAGTGAGCGAGCAGATAACTTCTTGAAACCTTTTCTAGACGCTGGACAAACTCTACCGGCATTTGTATATCTAATTCCGATGCTAGGCTTTTTTGGTCCAACTCGCTTTACCGCGATTGCAACGGGAATTATTTATGCGATACCAATCGTTGTAAAAATTGTTGGTGAAGGCATTAGGTCAGTTCCGGTAGCTCTTGTTGAGGCGACAACTGCAGCCGGATCAACAACAATGCAAATCATTTTTAAAGTACAAATTCCCGCGGCGAAAAAGGCGCTTTTGCTAGCAGCAAATCAAGGGATGATCTATGTGCTAGCCGTTATTGTCATTGGTGGCTTTGTTGGAGCAGGTGGCCTTGGCTATCTGGTAATTGTTGGTGGCTCTAAGCCTGAATTACAAGGCAAAGGACTTGTGGCAGGGCTGGCCATCCTTTTGCTTGGGGTGATGATTGATCGCATTGCGCAAGCGGGTGCACGCAGAGCATAAGTGGCAACTACACCGTAATTATTTGGGTTTTAGCTCTTCCTTCCCCACGCATTGCGACCTAGAATTAACCAAATAATTTTTTGCCTAAGGGGAATAAATGAGACAAAGTATTGGTAAACGTAAAGTTGCTGTAGCCCTTGCTGCATCACTTGCCCTAATTCTATCGGCTTGTAGTTCAAGTGCCACTAAGAGCACGGAAGTGGCATCAGGTGATTGCGGTAAGTGGGGAATTGCAATGCATGCTTGGGTTGGTTACACCGCATCGGCTCAAGTTGTTGCAGAGATTGCAAAGAAAGAATTGGGCTGCGAAATTACTCAGACAACTCTGGAAGAAGCAGGCGTTACTTATGACGCTATGGAAGCAGGTTCAGTCGACTTGGTAATTGAGGACTGGGGTGGTGGCCGTTGGAAAGAATGGGCTGATCGCGGTGCAATTCAAGAAGTTGGCACAGATGGAAACACTGGTGTAATTGGCATGTATGTTGCTTCATGGATGGTAGAAAAGTATCCAGACATTATTGATTCAAAGAATCTTAATAAATATGCAACTCTGTTCAAGACTGCAGATTCTGGCGGCAAGGGGGCTTGGTATGAAGGTCCTCCAGGGTATACAACAATTGGCGAGAAAATGATTGCTGCAAATAAATTGAATTACAAGGCAATTTCAGCAGGATCAGAAGCCGCCCTAGTAGATGTAATTAATAAAGCAGAAACTAATAAGACTCCTGCGATTTTCTATTGGTGGGAACCAAATATTCTCTTCGTAAAATATCCAGGATTGATGAAGTCCCGGGTCAATTTCCCAGCAAATGACTGGTCTGACGCTGCAAAAGCAACTGGATTGACAGATTATCCATCATTGCCTTTGATGAAACTTGCAACAACTAAGCTGATGGAGTCAGGTTCTCCATTTGCAACCTTGGTCAAGAACTTCTCATGGACAAATTCAGATCAGAACTCAGTTGCTGCCGATATTGAAGGTGGCATGGATGCTGCTGTTGCGGCGCAGAAATGGATTGATGCTAATCCAGCTAAGGTAAAGGCCTGGCTAGGTAAGTAATACTTTTAAAAGTAGCGCCCCGTTTGATTGGAAAATCTATCGAACGGGGCGCTTTTCTGTCGCTAGGATTGCCTGGTGAAGAAATATGAATACATAATCGTTGGTGGTGGGTCGGCAGGAAGCGCGCTGGCTAACCGAATAAGTGCTGACGAAAAAAATAGTGTTTTGGTGCTAGAAGCCGGGCGCCGTGATTTTAAGTGGGATGTATTTATTCATATGCCAGCAGCGTTGGCTTTCCCGATCGGAAGTAGATTCTACGATTGGAAGTACGAATCAGAACCTGAACCATTTATGAACGATCGCAAGATTTATCATGCGCGCGGAAAAGTTTTAGGAGGTTCAAGTTCTATCAATGGCATGATTTGGCAACGCGGCAACCCATTAGATTACGAGCGTTGGTCAAGAGATAAAGGAATGCAAAATTGGGATTATGCTCACTGTCTTCCATATTTTAAGCTGATGGAGAATTGTTTAGCTGATCCGAAAAATCTTTTTCGTGGTGGTTTCGGACCGCTGAAATTAGAACGTGGCCCGATCAAAGGCCCACTCTTTGCTGCGTTTTTTAAAGCGAGTGAGCAAGCTGGCTATTCGCGCACCGATGATGTGAATGGCTATAAACAAGAAGGTTTTGCCGCCTTTGATCGCAATATTTATCGTGGTCGTCGATTAAGTGCTGCACGGGCTTATCTTTATCCAGTAAAGAACCGTAAGAATTTAACTATAAAGACGGGTGCGATGGTTACTAAAGTAGTTTTCGAAGGCAAAAGAGCGGTTGGAGTAGAAGTAATCATCAAAGGTAAAAAGCAGATCATTTTTTCGAGTGAAGTAATTCTCTGCGGTGGTGCAATAAATACGCCACAAATTTTGCAATTATCTGGAATAGGGAATGCAGGTGAATTAGAAAAATTGGGGATTAAATCGGTCCATCACTTAACTGGCGTTGGTTCAAATTTACAGGATCACTTAGAGGTCTACATTCAACATTCATGCAAGCAACCCGTATCACAACAGCCATCTTTAAAACTTTGGCGCCGACCATTTATTGGTGCAAGATGGTTATTTTTTCGAAATGGTCCGGGTGCTACTAACCACTTTGAGGCAGGTGGATTCACGCGCAGTAACGAAGAGGTTGAATATCCCAATCTAATGTTTCACTTTTTACCTCTTGCGGTTCGCTATGACGGAACTGGTTCAAAAGGTGGGCACGGCTATCAACTCCATGTTGGCCCAATGTACTCAGATGCGCGTGGCACAATTAAAATCAAAAGCGCAGATCCATTTGAAAAACCTGCCCTTCGTTTTAATTACTTATCGACAGATCAGGATCGCCGCGAATGGGTTGAAGCAGTCCATGTTGCGCGAAATATTTTGACACAAAACGCGATGGATCCATTCAATGGTGGTGAAACTTCTCCAGGTGCATCAGTTTCAACAGATGAGGAGATTTTGAACTGGGTTCGCAATGATGGTGAAACTGCGTTACACCCCTCGTGTACCGCAAAGATGGGCACCGATGAAATGTCCGTTGTTGATCCCGAGAGTATGAGGGTTCATGGCGTGGAAGGTCTCCGAGTGGTAGATGCTTCGGTATTCCCGTACCTTACAAATGGTAATATTTACGCACCAGTGATGATGGTTGCCGAAAAAGCTGCAGATCTAATCCTTGGAAAACCACCACTGCCACCAGAGGAGATTGAGTTCTATCGCCATGTCCGAGGATGACAATGTGCCATCTGCCATTGCAAAGGTAAGGGCACAAAAGAGTGGTTCCGATTTCACGACCTCAGATAGCGTCGTTGTTGAAGAGCCCCTCGAAATTCGGGTAAAGCGCGGATCCCATGAGGAACAACTCGGAATCACGATGCGCACACCAGGGGCGGACTTAGAGCTTGCAGCCGGGTTCCTCTGGGGAGAAGGTTTTCTTCGAGAAACAAGTGATCTGCTGACGGTAAAGATTTGTGGGGATAAGTCGCTCACACCCAGGCAACGGGCGAATGTGGTCATTGCCGAGGTAACTGGGGATACACCGCAGGCGATCGGCTCGCTTCGCCGCAGATTTATTATGTCCTCGGCTTGTGGGGTTTGTGGCTCCACCAACATAGCCGATCTTCATAAGCGCGGTATTAAAAGAGTTGTGCCCACCTCTTTCTCGCTGCAAGAATTAGCTGGCGCGCCTGAGCATTTACGTGGCCGACAGCATATTTTCGCCCAGACTGGTGGTCTTCATGCTGCGGTATTAGTCAACCCAGCGGGAAAAGCAATCTGGTCACGCGAAGATGTTGGTCGCCACAACGCAGTCGACAAAGTTATTGGTGCTGCTCTTATGGCAGGCGATCTTCCGCTATCTCAATGGACACTCGTTGTTTCTAGCCGAGTTGGATATGAGATCGTTCAGAAAGCAATTGCCGCAGGGGTTTCCGCGCTGGTCGGGGTCAGCGCACCCACCTCATTAGCCATCGATCTCGCAAATGAATTCGGGTTGACACTATTAGCCTTTGCGCGAGACGGAAAGGCTAAGAAGTATTTGCCTCAGTAGCGAATTGGGGTGTCGGCTACTAGATTCTTCGGAGTGGACCTGCCTGCTTCCAGGTAGCTAGACCCTCCGGCCAAACTTCTGCAAGGCTTTTGTGAGCAATAAATTTGCAGAGTAGTCAGCAATTCTCTTGCGATTAAGCGTTAGAGTTTAGGCACTACAGATTGCTTCATGAAGGCGCGCGATTTTTACAACTTATTCTGTGTTGCTTGAAAGGACAGGGGTACCAGGGGAAATTATGACCCAAGGAGTGAAAGATCCCACCAACAACCGAGCGACCTTCTTGATTCTGGTGGTCGATGATGATGAGGATATTAGAGAGCTGATTACCCACATTCTCGGCGGCGAGTTTCAACTCTTTGGCGCATCAGATGGCAGTAGCGCGCTAATCCAAATCGAGCAGCGACAACCGGATCTGATCTTGCTTGATCTTATGTTGCCCGATACCTCTGGACTGGAAGTGCTCAGGCAGATTAGAAGTAACTCGGAAGCAAGGGTGCGGCAGATTCCGGTTATTCTGCTGAGCGCCATGATAGAGAAACCTGATTTCAAAACTTACACAACAGTTGGCGCAACCGAGTTTCTAGCAAAACCGTTTCAAGCAAAGGTGCTAGTGGAGCGAGTTACTGCAATGGTTAATGCCAATAATCGCAACGCTTCACCGCTAGCGAAAATGGCCAGCCCAAGGCAAAATACGGGGATGGAATTACCCGTAGTGCAATCGCTCGTTCTAGAACGCCGCACTGGCGTTCTAGAACGAGCGATTGCAGCAGTTGAAGTTGCTTCGATCAATCAATTGCAGACAGTTTCGCATAAGATTGCCGGCGCACTCTTGCTTTATTCATTTGTGGAAGAGGGAGGCCAAGCGCGAACCTTTTCCAAGTGGTTGGCAACAGATCCACAACTTGAAAGTACTGAGGTATTGCGGCGACGTAATGAACTTCTCAACTTGTTGCGAAGTGCGATGCCAGAAAGTGCGATGCCAGGAAGTGCGATGCCAGGAAGTGCGATGCCAGGGAGTGCGATGAAGGGAGTGGACCTTGAGTGATAACAGTATTTTGGTGGTAGATGATGACGAGGATGTCCGGGTATTCATCCGAGCCAGCTTGGAAGCAGAGGGATATAGTGTGATAGAGGCGCCCGATGGCGATACTGCGCTGTCAATCTGTACTCACTCTGAACCAGCGGTAATCATTTTGGATTTGGGCCTGGGTCAGCCTGATGGGTTAGAAGTTTGTCGCCGGCTGCGCCAGAGTTCGAATGTTCCCATCATTATGCTCACTTCGCATACAGAGGAGATTGACGAGGCAATGTGCTTGGCTGCCGGGGCAGATGATTACGTAACCAAACCGGTATCTGGTCGGATCATCACCCTTCGTGTGGCTGCCCAATTGCGACGGGCCGCTTATAAACCCGTCCAAGAAGAGGCCTCAGTTGAATCCCAGGGGCAGAACGACCTGGCTTGGGGTTCGATCAAAATGGATGTATTGGCTAGAGAAGTTCGGGTCAACTCGGTAATCGTTTCGTTGACGGTCACCGAGTTCGAGCTACTTAAGCTCTTAATTGAGCACCCGCGGCAGGTTTTTACCCGAGATCAGTTGGCGCCGGTCATCGGTGCGGCTCAGAATTTCGGGCTAGATCATGCTTTAGATACCCATGCTTCGCGGCTTCGTGTGAAAATACGCAAAGCTGGCGGTCCGGATGTGGTGATTTCGGTCCGAGGCGTTGGATATCGTCTCTCAGTACCTATGTAAGACAGAACCTTTAAGAGGAGCTCGGGAAGGTCAGGGACTGTGGTTCGGGCCACTACGTAGAAGGTAGGGGTGATCTCCGCATCAGTCGGCCCGACCAGTTTTCATTCGCGAAATGGTAAAGGTTGTTGAAAGGAAACTCAATGATTGATCATCGCGGTCAACAATAAAACTAAAGCAAAGGTGGCAATCCCAGCACCTGTTGTGCAGCAGCAGTAAGTCTTGCTAAATCCCGCTTCGGCAGAAACAAATCAATCGCTGCTTCTTTGCTGGCTTCAACTGATAGCTTCTGCGAGCTAAAAAGTATGATCCGGGCGTCGGGGCAAACAGATTTGATCAAGGGTGCTGCTTGTAATCCCATGATCTCACCCTCAATTTGATGGTCAAGAATTACCAGCACCGGACGTAATTTTAGCGCCAGCGCAATCCCTTCAATCGCGTTGGCACTCTGACCGATGTATTCCAATCGGGGATCGGTGCTTAGGGTTGATTGAATCAATGAGGCCATATCAGGATCATCTTCGATCACGAGAACCCGAAACGGTGCCACTGTTTTTGCACTAACCCCACTTATAGGAATTGTATAAGTGAAGGTGGAGCCTTGACCTGGCACACTTTCATACCAGATTCGCCCGCCTTGGGCCTCAACTAGAT